>CAVTXF010000004.1:0-101593 GCA_963738595.1 uncultured Alphaproteobacteria bacterium | reverse complement strand
TTGAGACAGCGGGCTTTATTTTGGTTGCGGGAGCCAGATTTGAACTGACGACCTTCAGGTTATGAGCCTGACGAGCTACCGGGCTGCTCCATCCCGCGGCAAAATTCCATGCACGATCAAGTGACGCTTCTTGCGAAGCCAAGAACACTTGCGGCTGTGCGTGAGTGGCTGCGGTGTAGCAAGTCGATTGGCACTTGTGAACCCCATTCGCAAATTTATTTCGAAATCATTCGGGCTGTACCAGTGCACCCCCCCTGTTTCCCGTAAAGATTGAAATATTCCATTAATTTCCGGAACATGCGCCGTTCAAGTACAACCGCGAAAGTCCTTGTTAACCAAAAACATTGTTTTGGAAACGCTTTCGAAACCCTTGGACACTAGTTTCAAATCCACGGCACGCGTTTCTCCCGGCGGGAGAAGTGTCCGGGTTGTCCGGGATCAGGTACTGCGTACCCGGATACCAGTTTGTTCGGGGGGCCTTTCGATCGAGATAGGCCCCCCGTTCGTTTTCAAATGAGCAGTGACGAAGCGCTCGCGTCAGCCCTCTCGGCCAAGTTCATTGCACCCTGCATCGGCAGCCACATTGTAAACGTCGAGCCCTTGCCTTCTGCAGTTTGCACGTCCAGTCCTCCACCATGCTGCTGCATGATATTGTCGACGGCTGGCAGTCCAAGCCCGGTACCAAAACTCTTGGTCGTAAACAGCGGATCAAAAATCCGCGCCCTCACATCGTCTGGAATACCCGGTCCATTGTCGGAAATTCTGATTTCAGCACCGCGCTCCGTTGACGCCGTCACAATGACGATCTGCGGATTTGCTGTTGCCAACTCGATGGAGTCACCGTTGCCGACCATGGCTTCTGCGGCGTTTGAAATGACATTGCTCACCGCCCGCGTCATCCGCCCGGCATCAAACATCACGACATTCGCCCCAAGCCCCAGTTGCAGCTTCACACTTATGTTTTCCGGCATTGAATGCGCTGCTTCCTCGACAATCCCGGTTAGCCAAGCATCAAGATCGCCCGGCTTGGCGACAATATTGCCACCACGCGAAAAATCCAGAAGCTGCGTAATGATCGCATCGCACCTGCTGATGCCTTTTTTGATCCGCTCAAACGACGAGCGGATTTTTGGATCATCCACTGTCACCCTGCGCTCCAGCACATAGGCAGAGGTTCTGACCGCGCCCAGCGGATTGCGCAGTTCATGCGCCACAGTCGCTGTCAGCTGGCCGAGTTGCGCCATCTTGCTGCGCCGCAGGTTTTCGTCCTGCGCCAGTGTCAGCGCTTTCATCTTGTCTGCCAGTTCGCGGTTGAGTTTGGTAATGCCTTCGTTGACCACCTGCAACTGGTTCGACATGGACATCAGTTCCACCCGCGAGGTTTCAAGCTCTGTATTGGCGCTTTCCACCGAATCAAGTCGCTGCAACGTTGTCCGGAACATCGATATCGCACTGCCAATGCCGAAAGCCACAGCCAGAAGCGAACTGACAACGGAAACATTCATCCGCTGTTCCAGATTGTCTTTGCGGGCTTTCAATCCCTGTTCCAGTGCGTCACCTGCCTTTGACCACAGGGCGGAAATGTCACCATGGATATGCGCACTTTCGCCATTGAACTCCGGCAGCGCGCCAACCTGGGTGATGTATTGGTCGAAACCATTGGCCATCAACGCACGATCAACATTGCCGACATGCGTGCTGAGTTCCGGATAAGTCGTCTCGTTCAAACTGAAAGTCGCAGCCCCTGCGGATGCATCAGCTGCCTTCAACTCGCTTCCCAGGCGGCGGAAGGACTCTTTCCACGCGCCGATGCTGAGCATGAACGACATGCGTTGCTGCTCCGTTGCGGTCGGCGAAAAGGCATCTGCCCTGCTGTCTTCTGCATTGGCAAAACTGCGCAAGAAATCTGGTATATTGACGACAACCGAAGCAGCGAGATGATATGTCTTGCTGTCGTGATCGAGGATCAGTCCGGAAGAGTCCCCACTGGCAGAAATCATGTCCATCGCCATGGTCTTGATCTGGCTGAAGTCACGCCGCGGTGCCTGCAAGGCAGGGTATATTTCTTCAAACAACTTGCCGCTGCCAGTCGCTGCAGAAAGGACGCGGCCTTCCTGGTCAAACGCAGCAAGGTCTTCAACCCGGATATTCTTCAGTGCAGCACCGGTCACAATCGGTTGCAACAGCCGATTAAGTTTCACGCCGTCGATTTCGCGCTGGGTGAAATTGATGTCTTGCTTCAGTGATGTGACGAGAAAATAGCCAAGAACAAGAATCGGCACCAACAATACAGAAACAATTGTCGCGAGCCTGATGCCCGCAGTGCGTGACGCAATTGCCCCTGTCATCTTGCTGTGTCCCCGAATCCAAGCAGTTCCGGAAGGATCCCGAGACGGAACCCACAGACAACCAATACAAAGTCAGTCTTTAAGAGAGTATGACTTTACAACCGCAGAATGAAATCAAAGCTGCATCTCCCCATTAATCATTGAGGACAGGTTAATAGGCAAAATCCCTGAACACACGCGAGACATCGCCATTCCAAGAGCCCTTGTACAGGTCGAGAAGGAGGTCAGCTTGCGTCTTGCCCGAAGCCACCGTCTCATCCAGCGTATCGAGGAACGAGGCTTCGGTATTTCCCTTGCAGCCCTTTATCTCACGCCTGTTCAACCCGTCGCGCGCCAGGGCAAGCACATCGCGCGCGATGTCCCGAATGCTCCGTCCACGGATCATGCTGCCAAGTCCCTGTGCAGGAACCGCATCGCGCAAGGCTTGCCGCTCGTCTGCAGTCCAGTCTTTCACCAGGTCCCAAGCCGCATCCAGTGAACCCTGCTCATACAGGATGCCGACCCAGAGGGCAGGCAGCGCACACAACCGCCGCCACGGACCTGTGTCTGCGCCGCGCATTTCCAGATACCGCTTCAGCCGCACCTCTGGAAAAATCGTCGTCAGGTGATCGGCCCAGTCTTTCATGTTGGGTTTCTCCCCTGGCAGCTGCGGCAACTTGCCATCAAGAAAAGCCCGGAAACTTTCGCCGGAGCAATTGATGTACTGGCCATTGCGCATCACGAAATACATCGGCACATCGAGTGCATAATCCACATAGCGCTCAAACCCCATGCCGCTTTCAAAGGCAAAAGGCAGCATGCCGGACCGCGCCTTGTCGGTATCAGTCCACACATGCGAGCGGAACGAAACAAATCCATTGGGCTTGCCTTCAAGAAACGGTGAACTCGCAAACAGTGCCGTCGCCACGGGTTGCAATGCCAGCGACACCCGCAGCTTCTTCACCATGTCCGCTTCATCACCGAAATCAAGGTTGACCTGCACTGTACAGGTCCGAAACATCATGTCCCGACCCATCGTGCCAACCTTGTCCATGTAGGGTGCCATGATGCCATAGCGCCCCTTGGGCATCACCGGCGTCTCGGCCCTCGTCCACAAGGGCGACGCGCCAAGCCCCAAAAACCCGATGCCAAGAGCGTCGCCAATTTCGCGCACTTGCTTCAGGTGGTCATGGACTTCTTCACAAGTATCATGAACGCTGTTCAGGGGGGCGCCTGAAAGTTCAAATTGCCCGCCGGGCTCAAGCGAGATATTGGCCATGCCGTTGGGATCAGCCAGCGCGATGATGTGCTCGCCTTCATAAACACCCTGCCAGCCAAAGCGGTCCCGCAAACCTTCGAGCAACGCCCTGATCGAGCGTGCACCGTCATAGGGTACGGGCCGCAGGCTATCGGTCAGAAAAGCAAATTTCTCATGTTCCGTGCCAATCCGCCAATCCGCGCGCGGCTTCATCCCCGCCTCGAAATAGGCAACAAGCTGCATCTTGTTCTCAATAATGGCCTTGGAGTCCGCCGTCTCTGGTGTAGGTCCGCTCAAGCAATGTTCCTTCAATTCAGCGTCTCATCTAGCTATGACCCTGCCACCCGGCAAGTCACAAAAGGTGATGAGCGCTATTACATTTTATGACCAGTCGCCAAGCACCGCTTGCACCAGGGTCAATGCCGCAACCGCCGCCGTATCAGCCCGCATGATGCGCGGCCCCAACCCTATTCCTTTGACAAAAGGCAGCGACTTCAGCAACAGGCGCTCCTCGTCCGTAAACCCGCCTTCCGGCCCGATCAGCACTGCTGCAGGCATGGTCAAACCGGAAAGTGCAGCCACCGGATTGGCAATCTCAGCCGTCTCATCGCAAAATATCAACCGCCGCCCAATGTCCCACTCACGCAGCACCTGACCCAGTTTGGCAGGTTCCAGAACGTCCGGCACAAATACCAGGTTACACTGCTCTGCCGCTTCGATGGCATTGGACCGCATGCGGTCAATATTGACCCGTTCTGCCACTGTCCGCGCCGTCATCACCGGGCGTAATCGCCTGGCACCCAGCTCCGTCGCCTTTTGCACGACATAGTCAAGTCGCGCATGTTTCAACGGCGCAAACAGAAAATCCACATCGGGCGGCGGCTTCACATCGCTCAATCGCCTTTCGCAGCGCAACGTCACCTGCTTTTTGGCAACGGTCACGATATAGGCAACCCACTCCCCGTCGCGGCCATTGAACACATGCACCGCATCGCCCGCTACCAGGCGCAGCACGCCTGTCAGATAGTGTCCCTGCTCGCGCGACAGCGCGACCTCCTGCAAGGCAACAAGAGCGGCATCAACCATCAGCCGGGGTGTGGTCTTGGGCATCCTGCTCGTGTATCACGCGCCCCATGATCAACGCCAGCATCAACACCGGCATCGCTGATGCCGCACCCGATAACTGGGTCACGCGCTACTTGCCGGAGAAGGCCAAGCCCTATGCGCAGCTCATGCGCCTCGACCGGTCGATTGGCTGGTGGCTTCTGTTGCTGCCCTGCTGGTGGGGCCTGGCCCTGGCCCACATGGCGCAAGGCACGACCCCAAACTTCTGGTACGCATTCATGTTCTTCGCTGGTGCCGTCATCATGCGCGGTGCTGGTTGCACAGTGAACGACATCGTTGATCGCAACATCGATGCAAAAGTCGAACGCACCCGCCAACGTCCCCTTCCGTCAGGCCGCATCACCACCAAGGCGGCGCTTGCTTTCCTTGTCGTGCAACTGCTCGCAGGCCTCGTCATTCTCCTTCAGTTCAATCGCTATACCGTGGTGCTCGCAATCTGCTCGCTCGCCATTGTCGCAATTTATCCCTTCATGAAACGGGTCACCTATTTCCCGCAAGTGATTCTGGGACTTGCATTTAATTGGGGTGCACTCCTGGGCTGGACCACCATTCATGAAAGCCTGTCGGTCGCACCAATTCTGCTTTACGTCGCGGGAATTTTCTGGACACTCGGCTACGACACCATATACGCCCACCAGGACAAGGAAGACGACGTGCTCATTGGCGTCAAATCCACCGCGCTGAAGTTTGGCTCTGCTACACCAAGATATCTCATCGCATTTTTCACCATTGCACTCACCCTCATCCTCGCAAGCTGTGGTCTTGTTGGCGCAACCTGGCCCGTTTACGTGGCACTCGCTGCCGCTGCCCTTCATGCCGCCTGGCAAGTCAAAACCTTCAAAGGTGATGATTCAAAACTCTGCTTGAAATTGTTCAAGGCAAATCGCACATTCGGTCTCATCATCCTCTTTGGACTCCTCACAGGTCTTTTCCTCACATGATTGACGAACTCCTCACCGTCGCCTCCGACGTCGTGTCCCGCGCCATCAGGCAGGGCGCAACAACAGCTGATGCATTGGCCGTGGAGGGCATTTCCACCGAGGTCTCCATCAACCACGGCAAGATCGAAAAACTCGAACGGTCTGAAAACCGCGACATCAGCCTGCGGGTCTTCGTCGGCCAAAGCGCGGCAACCATCTCCGGCAGCGTCTTCACCAATGATGCCTTGAACACGCTGGTCTCGCGCGTGATCGCCATGGCAAGGTTGGCCCCGCCTGATTCATTTGCAGGCATCGCCGACAAGGATTTGCTGGCCACCAATGCAGCCGACTTCGACCTCATGTCAAACGACGCCATCACCGCCGAACAGCTGCAGGCCATGGCCGAGGAAGCCGAACAAACGGCGCTCGCCATTCCGGGCGTCACCAAAAGCTCAGGCTCTGATGCCTATTGCGGACGTGGCAGCTTTGGCCTCGCCACCTCCAACGGCTTTGCCAAAGGCTACACAAGAACCAATGTCGGGTTGGGTATTTCCGTGGTCGCTGGCTCCGGCACCGCCATGGAACGCGACTACGATGGCCACAGCGCCATTTATCTCGCAGACCTTGAAACACCTGAAAAGATCGGCCGCACCGCAGGCACCCGCGCTGTCCGCAGGCTAAGTCCGCGCAAACTGGAATCACAGTCCGTGCCAGTGATTTATGATTGGCGCGTCGCAACCAGCCTTGTCAGCCATATGCTCGGTGCCATCAACGGTGCCGCAATTGCCCGCGGCACCAGCTTCCTGAAGGACGATCTTGGCAAGCAACTCTTTCACAAACAGGTGAATATCGTCGAAGACCCACACCGCCGCCGGGGCCAGTCGTCGCGCCCGTTCGATGGCGAGGGCCTGCCCACGACCAAGCGCAACATCATCGATGCCGGCATGCTTCCCATGTGGACATTGGATCTTCGTTCCGCCCGCAAACTTGGCCTCAAGCCAACCGGCCAGGGTTCGCGCGGCGGCCCCGGCACCGCGAACATTCATTTGGAAGCAGGAAGTGAATCGCCGGAAAGCATCATCAAGTCGCTGAAAAAGGGCTTCCTTGTCACCGAATTCATCGGCTCGACCATCAACCCTGTCACCGGCGACTACAGCCGCGGCGCATCGGGCTATTGGATCGAAAATGGTGAAATCGCCTTTCCGATCAGTGAAGTCACCATCGGCGGAAACCTCAAGGACATGTTCAAGTCCGCTATCCCCCTGAACGACCTCAATATCCGCAGCTCTTTCTCCGCCCCCTCAATCCTCATCGAAGGCATGACAATTGCAGGGAAGTAGCCGCAACTTTCCTCCACCGCAAGCGGGGGAGGTGGCGCAGCGCAGCGACGCCGGAGAGGGCATGTCAACGTGACAGACCTCGCCCTCCTCCAATCCGCTGTCCGCGAAGCAGGCGCGATGGCCTTGGCTGTACTCAAGCAGGGTATCACCGTATGGAACAAGCCTGATGGCTCAGTCCTCACTGATGGTGATCTCGTCATTGACGAATTCCTGAAATCCACGCTCACAAAGGCAAGACCAGACTACGCCTGGCTCTCGGAAGAGTCCCCCGACAATCCGGCAAGGCTCACCGCTGCCCGCATTTGGATCGTCGATCCCATCGATGGAACGCGCTCATATTCGCGCGGTGGCAGCAGCTGGAACATTGGCGCAAGTCTTGTGGAACAAGGCCGCCCCCTCCTCTCTTGCGTTTACCACCCGCAGCTCGGTCGCTTTTATTCCGCTGCCTTGGGCAAAGGCGCAACTCTTAATGGCGAAAGGCTCGTTTTGCCTGAGCAAAGTGACTCGCTGAAAGGCCTCCGCATCATGGGGTCGAAATCACTCACCTCGCGCCTTGAAGGCCACGGATCGATCACTGTCGCGGCAGGCGACATGCCCCTGCTCGCCCGTTTCGCCATGCTGGCCTCGGGCGAACTGGATGCCATAGTATCAGTCGGTCCAAAGAACGATTGGGACCTCGCTCCGGGCGAATTGCTGGTCACCGAAGCCGGAGGCATCGTCACCGATTTGCGGGGAGACCTGTTCAACTACAACCAACCATCCCGCCAGCAGCCAGGACTTGTTGCAGCAGCACCATCGCGGCATAAGGCACTCATCAAACGCTTGGAGCAATCATGAAACCGAAAAAACCGGAACCCCAGGAACAACTCTTGCATATGGTGCTGGGCGGCGAACTCAACGACGTCACCGACATCGAATTCAAGGACCTGAGCAAGCTCGATGTCGTGGGCTTCTATCCCAACTACGCCACCGCTCACCTCGCCTGGCTTTCCAAGGCCCGAGAAACCATCGACAATGCCCAGATGCGCTACTTCATCGTCCACCTCCACCGCCTGCTCGATCCCAACGAAAACGGGGAGTAACCTCATCTACCCCTCTCCCTTTAGGGAGAGGGCACTTCGCGAAGCGAAGGGGTGAGGTCAGTTACACCCGCCCTTCCGCTTGCAATGTCCCGATCACAAACTCCTTACACGGATCATCTTGCCCCAGTGCGCCAACAATTCGCCGGGCTCCTACGCAATCATCGCGCATCTGCACCACCAGTTCATCCACCGAACGGAAAGTCTTGTCCCCCCGGATCAGGTCAACAAACGAAACCATCAGCGTCCGCCCATAAAGGTCGATGTCTTGGTCCAGCAAATAGACTTCCAGAAACGTCCTGTTTGTATTGAACGTCGGCCGGTCACCGAAATACCCGGCCCCCGTCCAGCGCACCGCAGTATTGGCCGCATCGCGCACCTCAACCGCATAGATCCCGCGAAACGGTTCCGCCCCCGGATCAAGCACGATATTGGCTGTGGGAAATCCGATTGTCCGCCCGCGCTTGTCGCCATGCACAACCTCGCCCATGACAATCCAGTGATAGCCAAGCTCGCGTGCCGCTGCCTTCACATGCCCGCGCCGCAAGGCACTGCGGATCGAGGATGAACTGAAAGGTGCACGTCCGTCACCATCATCTGTCACCTGGTCGACAACACGCACCCCAAACCCATGCACGCCACCCATGCTGCGGAGCAAATCCGACGTTCCTTTACGGCCTCGGCCAAAATGGAAATCATACCCCGTCACCACATGTGAAACGCTGAGCTGCTGCACCAGAAAGCGCGTGATGAAATCCTCTGCAAGGCACGCCGCCATCGCCTCGTTGAAGTCAAGACACAGCACAAAATCAGCGCCGAGAGCCATCGCCAAACGCGTCTTCAAAACTCTGGGCGTCAACCGGAACACCGGCTCATGCGGCTTGAAAAACGACCGGGGATGCGGCTCGAAGGTCAAAAGCCCCCAGGCCTTGCCGCTGCGTCGGGCAGCCTCCTGCGCTACCACCAGCAATTCCTGGTGTCCGCGATGCATGCCATCAAAATTGCCGATTGCCACAACGGCACCTTTGTGCCGCTGCGCAATCACATCGCCAAGTGCATATTCAGCAAAATTCATGCAGGGCAGTTGGCCTCAGCCAAGTCGTAAGTCAAGATCAGGACCACACGAGGCTCGCCATCGCATTAACCACTTGCGCGCCGGGTACCGCGTCCTTGACTGCAACCACTGCATCGCCATGCCCTTCGTTGATACCCGAAGTGATCAGCACAGATGAAAGTCCGTAATTTGCCGCCCCGCGGATATCGGTCTCGATGCCGTCCCCAATCGCCAGCACCGCAGCCTTCGCCACGCTGCTGCCCCGGAGGTCCGCAACCTTTTGCATGGCCAGATCATAGATCGGTGCATAGGGTTTTCCCGCCATCAGCACCTGTCCGCCCATCTTTTCGTAAACCTCGGCAATCGCCCCGGCGCAATAGATCAGCCTTGTACCCTTGCGCACGATCTTGTCCGGATTGGCGCAGATGAACGGCAATGCCCGGTCGTGCGCTGTCGCCGCCAGCCACACATAGTCATCTGGCTTCTCGTCAAAATCATGCACCAGCCCGGTGCAGATGATGGCTTCCGCATCGGCAAGGTCAACGCGCGCCACATTCAGTCCTTCAAACAGCGACAGGTCGCGCGACGGTCCAATATGATAAAGCTTGCGGTGTTTCGCCATCAGCGTGCGCGTCACATCACCCGATGTCACGATCACATCCCAAGCCTCGCGCGCCACGCCAATTTCATCAAGCTGGTGTTCAACACCAACATGACTGCGCGGCGAATTGGTCAGGAGCACCACGGTGCCGCCGTACTTGCGATGCTGCTCAAGTGCTTCAACCGCCGCGGCGAACGGCGCATATCCGTCGTGGATCACGCCCCACACGTCACAAAACCAGACGGGATATTGTAACGATAAAGCCTTCACGCCGCAGCGCCAATCCCTTGCTGGGCATCATGCTGCAAGCCGGTCTTGACGCGCCGTGGCTCGGCAAAAACCGGACCAGAGGCAAAGCGCGAAACCTTGGTGAGCTTTTGCACCACCCGCCGGTCCACGACTCCGGTAATGATCGTCTGAATGCGAGAAGCGCGCGCACTTTGGGCAAATGAAATCAGCTGCGGCGATGGCCCTTCCAGCCCGCCCGCACTCACGGCGGAAAGCGTCAGGTAGCGCACATTGAGTGTCGCCAGCGGGGTAAGGTCAATGCCCGAAACCGCAACATTGGAAAGTGACAGATAAACGCCGGCCCGCGCCAGCTTCGCAAGCCCTTCGAGCCCGGCATCGGAGAGCCCGGCCAACATCGCATGCGGCAGTTCAAACACCAGCCCGTCGGCAATGTCGTCGTGTTCATGCATGTCCGTTATGATGCGGTTCAGCGCCATTTCGGATTGCAATGTAGATGGCCCGATCGCCATGAAAATGCTCAAGGCGTCGTCGCGCTGCCGCAAACGCCCGAGAAGCTTGAGCGCCTCGCGTGCTGCATAAACATCAAATTCAGGCCGCAGACCCGTGCGGTCGGCATGATGCAGCAACACATCCTGTGCCACTTCCCCGCCCTCTGGCTTGGCCATGGCAAGATGCAACCGGTAATGCGCCGTCTTGGAGGAAAACAGGTCGATGATCGGCTCAAGCGAAATCACCAGCTGATCGATTGGCGACTGCGAAGCGGACTCAACAGGTTCGTCATCCGCCTGGAATGCCGCATAGTTCATCGAATTTTCAAATCCGGTCACAGGTTTTGTCCGTGGCGAGTTCGTTTCCGCAACGGCAGGTTCGTGGGTGCGTAGATTGTCGGCAACTTCTGGCGCCGCAGCAGTCCCTGAAATCTTCCCCGGAAACGGGTTGCCCAACTGGCCACCAAACTGATTTGGCATGTTCCGCTGCGCCACAAAACTGCGCGCATGCTGGAAATTCGTCACCGTCTGCACAGTTGTGCGCAGCTGCTCGTTCAGAACCGCGTAGCCTTCCTTGAGTTCGGCAAAACCCTTGGCAATTGTTCCCGCATTGCGGTTCGAAAGTTCGCGCAATTCAGTCATTTCATGCGCAATGTGTTCACTGCGATTATGGTCATCGCGCAGGCGCCGGTCAAAGCTCGCAATATCGCTGCGCACGCTGTGCCGCACACTGTTCAGGTCACCATGTTGAAGCCCTTGGATCAGGGCAATGCAAAGTATCGAAAGCCCGATCGAAAATCCAAGCCCCGCAATGACGAATTTTGCGCCAGTGCCGCCACTCAACACATAGATTGAGCAGCCAATTGCGACACACGCACATACAACCATCACAGCGACCAACAGCCAGCTGCGCGAACTCATTCAAAATTCCCCTTCGCCGCTTCGAATCATATCGGTAAACTAGTTGAGGCCGCAGCGCAATGGAACACCTAACCCGTTTTTTTCCCGTGAAAATTGCACCATCGCAAAAATACGTGTGAATTCAACCTCAGACTCTACGCCTTTTCCAAGGCCTGCCCATTGCACCAAGTCCCAGACCTCATCTGCGCCATCTGCGGACAAGCCTCACTCCCGTCCCCGCAAAAACCTCACCCGCTCCACTTCCCAAACCAGGTCAACAGAGTTGGCCAGGCCCAGCAAGCGCACCACATCACCTCGCATAAGCCCGATGTCGCGCAGGGCATTGTCATCCAGCTTCTGCAACAGCCGCAGATCGTTACGCGCACGCCTGTTCTGCCACCACCGCATGATCCACGAAAAGCAGCCATGGGCCTGCCTCGCCCGCGCTTCAAACGGCACAAGTTCACGCATATCCGGGTTCCTCTCCCAAATTGTATCTATTGTATGATCAATAAAAACGCTTGATTTGCAACAAGATCATAGATACAATAGACATCAGAACCAGACAATCGGAACATTGTCACCATGACAATATACACGCCTATCCTTGACCGCTCGAAACCCCTCTATCTCGCCATTGCCGATGCCATCACGACCGATGTTGAAAGCGGCACCCTTCCCTCTGGCGTCCGCCTTCCCCCGCAGCGCGATCTCGCCTGGCGCATGGGCGTAACCTTGGGCACCGTCACCCGGGCTTACAAGGAAGTCGAACAGCGCGGCCTGCTCGCAGGCGAGGTCGGCCGCGGCAGCTACGTGAAAAGCAACCAACGCGCCTCGGCCATCCCCGCATCTTCAACAGAAGTCGAAGGCGTGATCGATCTCAGTCACGCCATCCCGCCCCCCGTCATCACGACAGAAGAGTTCGACGCGGCATTGACTTACGTGATGCGCGAACCGCGCCGCCTCGACCTGCTCGACTATGCCCCGCCGGAAGGTTTTGCCCATCACCGCGAGCTTGGCGCGCGTTGGCTCAAGCTGTCGGGCATCAATGTCGAACCATCGGAAATCGTCGTCACTGCCGGTGCCCATGTCGGCTTGTTGACCGTGCTCGGCGCCATCGCCGAACCCCGCGAGGCCGTCATGGCCGAACAGGTGAACTATGCCCTGCTCGGCGCAACCTTGCGCAACGCCTATCTCGAAGCCCTGCCCATCGAAATGGATGACCAGGGCCTCATGCCCGATGCCTTCGAGCGTGCCGCCAAAAGCGGCCAGTCTCGCATCCTTTATCTCGTCCCATCTTTGCAAAACCCGACGACCAATACGATGAAGCGCCAGCGCCGCGAGGCAATTGTATCAATTGCCCGCAAGTACAACATCACGATTCTGGAAGACGACATTTTCCGCCTCCTTGATAGCCGCACCCAGGCCCCGACTTTCTATGCACTGGCGCCAGAACGGACCTTCCATATCACCGGCCTGTCGAAAGTTCTGGCACCTGGCTTGCGCATCGGTTTCATTGCCACGCCGCGAGGCCAGGACCGCGTGCTGAAATCCCATGTCCGTTCCGCCGCCAGCCGCTCCATTGGCGTAACCGGAGAAATGGCGCGCTACTGGATTGAAACGGAAACGGCACAAATTATTTTGACCCGCATCCGCAACGAATTCGAAGCCCGCCGCAACGTGTTTCTGGATGTGTTCAAGGATTGCACATTTCGCTGCGAACAGGCCGCTCCCTTTGCATGGTTGCAACTGCCGGAATGGTGGACAGCAGGCCGCTTCTCAACTGTGCTCGCAGGCCGCGGCGTCAAGGTTACACCGGGAAACGCGTTCCAATTAGGTCCGCAAACATCATCAAGATTTGTCCGCGTCTGTTTCGGCCACCCACAGCGCAGCTTTCAAATCCGTCAAGCCTTCGAAACGGTTTCCAGCGTGATGCAGGAGCGCAACGACGACGACTTCACTCCAGTTGCGTGATCACTAACCGAGGTTCAGCCCGTGATTGCGCATGTATTCTTCGTGGGCAAAGGCATCGCAAACCTTGGCCAGCATGATCCGCAAAGTTTCAAGATCTTCCTTGCCAATCACATCCGAGACTTCTTTTTCCAGTCGCCCGATTTGCTCTTCAGCCGTGCGCCTTGCACTCATGCCGCGATCGGTGATGACGATCAGTTTGTCCCGCTGGTTACCCGGAACCGGCTGCAACTCAACGACCTTAAGCTCTGCCAGCCTTTTCACCGACATTTGCACGGCTTGGCGCGATATTTTCAGCGCTTTCGCAAGATCAGTAATCCGCCGCGGCTGCCGCAAGGCCGAAACAAAAACCCTCACATCCGAAGGCCGCACACTCTCATAACGCGTCCCCTTGCGATAAACTTGCAATCGCTCGTCCAGGCATTGAATGACGAAATGCAAGAGTGACCTGATATTGTCAACCGGAACTGTCGGAGAGTCGCTTTCAGCCATGCCACTTTAATATTGGACGCAAGTTTGAACGTCAACCAATGATGACTTTTCTTTGGCCTTGGGTCCATCTCTTTTGATGAATTGGTGCCAACTGAATTTTACAAGCTGAATTATGTCTTTAACGAAGATGAGCGAATTCTTAACAACGATATTTGCGATTCTGTTGGACATTTTTCACAATCAGAGTTGACAAAACGGACCTTCCGGCCTAATTGTCATTCGTCAATTGTGATTGACACCGATTCCGTCCCTTGTCCGCCCGAATTGTCGACGTGACCACACTTCACGCCGACGATGAACGGCGGTCTTGTTGTGGGATGGGGTCGAACACCTGGGTAAAAGGGGGCGCTCTTTGCCTGGTCGAGCCGGTGGCGAAGCAATTCGCCACCGGTCTGAAAACCATGCGCAAGTCCATTGTTAGGTTTCGATACCACCGGACCCGGGGGCAACAGGTTCGGTGGGTGACCGGCGGTGAACACGTTTCACCGCCGGTTCTAGGCCTCACCGCTGCAGATCCGCTGCAATGAGAGCCCTAATATCCAGCAAAATGGCATCCGCCATGGCAGCCTGTCCCTCTGCCGAAGGATGCATGGCCCCCGTCGTTTCCGAAAACAGCCTTTGCGATGCCTTGTCATGAACCCTCCCCTCCCGGTCCAGAACTTTCTCATTGATGACGAGATAGGCGTCGTTGAACGTCCGCACCCAGCGCTGCCGCAGCGCATAGGGATAGATTTCGTTTTGCGGATCATAGGGTCGCCAGCTGCGCTCTTTGCCTGACAGATTGAGTGAACAGCTCGCGGTGGCCCTTTCCGCTTTGCCCCAGCACGGCATGATCAGCTGCTCGGTTGGCTGGTCAATCCGCGATTTGTCCTGCGCACAAAATCCATGCCCTCGAAACGGCCTGTCCTCATAGGCACGACCTGAAAACGTCCAACCATGATCACCGGCAAGGTCATACATCCGCTTGTGCAAAAGCCGGAGCTGCGCATGTGCCGCAGCAATTCGCGTTGCATCAACCCTCAGCCACGAACTGAAAAAATCGAGCGACTGGTTTGCCGGATAAAGATCATCCGCCTCGTCCTCTCCGCCTGCAGCACAAATCTCGCCTCTCTCGTCGACCAGGATATCTGGGTAGGATGTCAGCACCACCCGCGACGGATCATAACCCAGCTCACCTGACGTTAACGGCACTGCCTGTTCCAGTGCCCGCGCCAGCCGCGCATATGCGTCAGGCAGGATAGCCTTCATGTTCTTCGCAAATGTCGCGGCAGAAATTGTCGCCCCGAAAATCTTCGCAAGATTGGCAGAAACACTGTCACGCAATGCCACCCACGAAACCAGGCTGCTGAATCCTATGTCATTTCCACCAACGGACAGGAACAGATAATCAACGTTGCGCCGAAAGGCCTTCCCCGGACACACCCATTCACCGCTCTCATTTTCGGGGGCCACCTGGCAAATGTCTCGCAAAAGCCAGTAAAGTTGGGCGTCCTTGCGCCCCCCGCTCAACGCGTGGACGTCGTCACCACCACGCATCGTTTCATAGGTCACATAGCTTTGCGGCCCCAACAGACCTTCCCCGATGGTCGCTCCGGAACATGAATAGCCGAGAAATGTCACTGCAACTTGCGGGTTCTCCACGGCAATCTGCAGGGCCGCCCGAAGTTGATGGCTGTAGAGTGACCGGTGGCAAAGTTCGTCGCTCCACTGGGCATTTCCACGCGCATCATTGACCGCTCGTTTGGGAAACTGGTTCCGGAACCTGCCTTCGCTGTTGAACACAACCGGCATGTTGGGGTTTCCTTCGCCGGAAGCGAAGCTGTCACCAAGCCCCGCAATCAGCAGGTCACGAACTTTTATCTCGGTCTCGATCGGCCGTTCGCCGACAACATTCACGGAAACGGGAGCCCCGCCGGGATAGGGAACATCAAGCAGCACATGCTCATCGCAGGGAGCCGAGGCAGAGGGCTCGGCTTGCGGTCCAGTCCGCCACTCGCAATTCATTTCAGCAAGCAGCGGATTTGCCGACTCTGCCATGATCCAGGCTTCGATGCGGTGCGACGTCGGCATCACGAAATCAGCCACGCTCCCGCAGCCAGAATGTTGGCGCTTTTTCCGGTCCCAACACGTCTTGTCCTGCTGTGAAGCAGCCCACCCCCGCCAGTCATACTTGCGGCGCAAATGCTCCGTGTAAGGAATAAATCTGTCATTCAGCACATGTTCGCTTCCAATGACGGAAGTCGTCGCCACAAGTGCCTCTCGCTCATCGGAACCATGCGCCTGGTTCTCTGCATGGATAAGGTATTGCCGCCACGCAATCTCGTGCATTTTGAAATCAGCGGCATCGCGGAACAACCGGAAGCGGTTCTCAACCTTCCACTCGATCCGCATATTGGACGCTGTCAGCATCTGCGCGCCAGCAGTCGAAACAGCGCCAAACAACACCCAGAAAAATGCTGCTAAAACAGGTTTGAAACAGGCGATAAACCGTTGATATTGAGAGACAAACACGTTAGCGAAAAAGTCCTTTGAGCGCTTCTATGCTGGGTGTCGCCGTCGTCTTTCCGAAGCCATCACCCCTTCAGGAAATAAGTGATCGTCGTAACCACACGCACCTTTTTCATCACCTGTTTTTCCGGCCTGTCATTTGGAATCTCGATGGCCGGAGTGATTTCGATAATGCCTTGGTTGGCATTCTGGATGTCACCCACCTGCGCGCCGGACTCCGCTGCAAACTTGTCCGCAGCCTCACGCGCGCGCTTTGTGGCTTCCGTCAGCATGTCGCCCTTGAGGTCATTGACCTTGGTAAAAACAAAGCTGGGACCGGCATTGTAGGCGTCCGCCGAAAACACCACACCTGACTTCAGGAGATCGCCAACCATCTTTGAAGCGCTTGCCAGCTTGTCGACTTCTGTCGACCGCACCAGCAAATCCTCGGTCAGCACAAAGCGTGACTCTTCAGGTGTACCTTGTGCATTGTATCCGGCAATGCGGTCTTCAACCTGAATGTTCTGGACTTGCATGTCTGCATCAGCAAATCCTTGGCCGCCCAGGAATGCCTTCACCGCCTTTTCGGACGTTTCAAGCTTGACGCGGGCATCTTCCAGGGTAGCGCCGGTTGCCACAAACCTGATAGGCCAGAATCCAAGATCAGCCTTGGCCTCGCGCTCGGAAAGCCCCTTCACCGTCACAACCCGGTAACCAAGCCTGCTCTTCACCAGGCTGTCACCAGCCAAAAATCCGCCACTTGCGACGCCAAGCCCGATCAGCCCGCCCGCCAACACATTCGCCATGGAACCCATGATTTATCCTGAAATATTCGCCGTCGCCACCGTCCGATGGCACTCCGCCATGTTAGCACAGATTATGGTTTGAAAAAGGCGTGGTAACCCGCACCTGTGTTGTCTCGTTAAGCTTTTAACGATATGCCGCCGCAGCGGTTGCAAAGTTTGCTGCACCACCGCTAGAGCAGGGGCATGACAGTGATGCAGAAAGCGGCCTTCATCGGCACCGGGGCCATTGCGCGTGAACATCTCTTCGCGCTGCAGTTTATTGATGGCGTCGAAGCGGAAGCCTTGTGTGATTTGTCGCCAGCAAGGGCCGAATCCACCGCCGAGCGTTTCAAGGTGCCCCGCTGGTTCACCAGCCATGCCGAAATGCTGGAAAAAACCAAACCCGATCTGGTGCACGTCACCACGCCGCCGCAATCGCATTTTGCCTTGGCCAAATACTGCCTTGAGGCAGGCTTTAACGTGATCGTTGAAAAGCCTCTCACCAGCAGTTTCCAGGAATTCGGTGTTCTGCGCCGCCTCGCCGAAACCAAGGGCGTGCGATTGATCGAGAACCAGAACTACCGCTGCCATTCCTCCGTCCGCAAATTGCACGACATGTATCAGGCGGGCACGTTTGGCGACCTGATCGAAGTGCAGATTGAGGTGCACATCAATATTCACGCCGAAGGCAGTGTCTTCCGCGACAACAATATCCCTCACTACAGCGCCACAATGCGCGGCGGCGTGGTCGGCGATTTCATCACCCACATGACCTATATCGCGCAGATGTTCATCGGCAATCAGGCAAAGGTGAAAACACTCTGGAAAAACCAGGCTGGCAATGCCACAGCGCAAGCCGATGAATTCCGCGCCGTGCTGCAAACCGAAAAGGCCCTTGCCTATCTCAGCTTCAGCGGCAACGCCCAACCCAATGGCATCTGGCTGCGGGTGATCGGCACCAAAGGCCAGGGCGAAGCCAACCTGTTCGAACCGCCGAGATTATCTTTCCGCATGTTGCGCGGCGGGGCCGCCCCCATCGCGACATTGCGAGACGGAATTGCCGAGGGCATTGCGATTGCCAAGACTTCATTCGGCGGACTCTACCGGAAATTTTCAGGTGCCGCCCGTTACGATGGCCTCGAAGATTATCTGCGCAATTGCTATCAAAGCCTGGGCAATGCCGACCTGGCCTATGCCAACATCGATGATTTCGAGGCCACGCAATTCCTTGTCGAGGCCATGTGCAGCAAGGACAATGCCCTATGAAGATTGTCGTAACCGGCGCAAACGGATTTCTCGGCAGCCATGTCGTCGAACAACTGCTGGCCCGCCAGCACCAGATCGTGGCGCTGATCCGCCCCGCAGCGCGCGCACCACATTGGGCGGATCGCGTCACCCTGCAGCGCGTCGATCTGCGCGCCCCCAAGGGCCTTGATGACATGTTGGCCGGTGTCGACGTGGTTTTGCACATCGCAGCCGCAACCAGCGGATCAGAAGATGCACAATTTGCGGCAACAGTGGGCGGCACTGAAAAACTGCTCGATGCAGTTGCCAAGGCGGGCATCAGGAAGGTCGTGTTGATCAGCAGCTTCGTCGTCTACGACTGGGACCGCATCGATGGCGAGCTCACCGAAAATTCAGCGCTGGATGACAACATCTATGACATGGGCGGCTATGGAATAGCCAAGCTCTGGCAGGAGCGGATTGCAATGCGCCATGCCCAGGCACATGGCTATCAGCTGATGTCTCTCCGCCCCGGCTTCATCTGGGGCAAGGATCACGCGAACATTGCGGGCATGGGTCGCAAGTTCGGCAAGATCATGATGGTCATGGGTCCGACCAACAAGCTGCCACTGAGCTATGTTGAAAACTGTGCCCAAGCCGTGGTCGCTGCCGCTGAATCAACATTGCCAGGGTCAACTGAGTACAACGTGATTGACAGTGAATCGATCTCGGCCTGGCGATATGCTGGGGATTACCTCAAGGGTGCAGGCGTCAAGGCTTTCCGCGTTCCAGTGCCATATGCAGCGGGCCTGCTGATGGCCAAGACCGCATCATGGATGAGCCGCAAGGCCTTTGGTCTTCGCGGCGCATTGCCAAGCTTCCTCGCTGAACGCCGCTTCAAGGCACAGTTCAAGCCGATCACGTGCAAGCCCAAAAAAATTGCAGACGAACTCGGCTGGCGTCAGGCCGTGAGTTACGCCGACAGCATCAAAAAAACTTACACAACCAAGGACTGATCCCTCGTGGCCATTCGCATTGCCTATCTCTTGCAGCGCTTTCCGGGCCACACGGACACGTTCATCCGGCGTGAGATCAAGGCACTGCAACAGGCAGGCACACATGTCGAGGTGATTTCGGTTTGGACGCCAAAGCCAAACGAAACCTCGCAGGTGCTGTTGGATGAATGGCGCGGCTCAACTTCGTTCATCATCCCGGTGAACCCGGTCAAGGCACTTGCCGTGATTGCAAAGATGCTTCTTGCGTCACCTGGAAAATTCCTGAAATCAGCCAGCCTCGCTTGGTCCACCGCAAAGCCGGGCGTCAAGGGCTTTCTCATGCAATGCGCTTACTTCGCCGAGGCTGTTCTCGCAGCTGATGTGGCCAAACGCGCGCAAATCACGCATCTGCATAATCACATCGGCGACCAGAGTGGCACTGCAACCATGCTCGCAGCAGAACTGCTCGGCATCGGTTACAGCATCACCTTCCACGGCTGGCCGGTCTTCTTCGATGCCCAGAATACGCAAGTCGGCGAAAAAGTGCGCCGCGCCAGGTTCACAAGATCCATCAGTTATTTCTGCCGCAGCCAATTGATGCTGTTCTCCAGGATGAAGGACCCGACACCTTTCCGCATCGCCCACTGCGGCATTGAGATTGACCGTTATACGTGGCGCAAGCCGCGACCCGAAGTGAGGCAGCTCTTGTGTGTCGCCAGGCTGTCCTACGAAAAGGGCCTTTCCTTTCTCATCGAAGCTGTGAAGCTGATGAAACAGCGCGGCGCAAATATCCGTCTTGTTCTCGCCGGAGACGGGCCGGATCGTGGCGCACTCGAAGCGCTGGTCAAGGATCTCGGTCTTGAGGATCGCGTAAAGTTTATGGGTTTCCAGACCGACACGCAGGTTCGTGAAATATTGACGGCATCTGACATATTCGTTTTGCCGAGCTACGTGGAGGGCGTTCCCGTGTCGGCAATGGAGGCCATGGCAGTGGGTGTTCCAGTCGTGGCGACCAATGTCGGCGGCACCAGCGAATTGATCAGCGATGGCTATTCCGGATTGCTCATCCGACCCTCTGATGCCGAAAGCATTTGCGATGCCGTGATGAGACTTGAAGCCAATCCGCAACTGGCACAGTCCATCAGCATTAACGGCCGCACCAAGGTCGAAGCCGACTTCGACAGTGCTGTCGAGTTTGCCAAGCTCAACACATATTTCCAGGAATACGGGGCATAGGGCCAACCAGCATCTGTCCCCAAACTCCTTCCTTTCCTGGCGGATTCCCATGGCCAGGCATTCCTGCTAGAATCAACCGGACACCCGGCAAAGGATTGATCACATGAACAAGCCCGACAAGAAAATCACTGGCGCCCCTTGGGAGCCTTCGCCCAACAATCTCGAATCATTCTGGATGGGCTTCACGCCCAACAAGTCCTTCAAGAAGCGACCGCGGATGATCGCACGGGCCAAGGACATGCATTATTTCGACATGACCGGCCGGCCCGTACTCGATGGCTCTGCAGGCCTGTGGTGCTCAAACGCCGGCCATTGCCGCGAACCTATCGTCAGGGCAATTGCTGAATCGGCAGCCGAGCTTGATTTCGCACCAACTTTCCAGTTCGGCCATCCAAAAGTGTTTGAACTCGCAGCACGCCTCACCACCATGGCACCCGGCGATTTGAACTATGCATTCTTCTGCAACTCCGGCTCGGAAGCAGCAGACTCCGCTTTGAAAATGGCAATCGCCTATCACCGCGCCCGTGGCGAAGGCACACGCACGCGTTTGATTGGCCGCGAACGCGGCTATCACGGCGTCAATTTCGGTGGCATTTCCGTTGGCGGCATGGTGGCAAACCGCAAATGGTTCGGCAATCTCCTGTCCGGCGTTGATCATCTGCCGCACACCTATAATCGCAAGGAACAGGCCTTCACGCGTGGCGAACCAGAATGGGGCGCACATCTGGCCGACGATCTGGAAAGGCTCGTCGTGCTGCATGATGCATCAACGATTGCTGCCGTGATCGTGGAGCCGATGGCCGGTTCAACTGGCGTATTGCCGCCGCCGAAGGGCTATCTCAAGCGCTTGCGCGAAATTTGCGACAAGCACGGCATCCTGCTGATTTTCGACGAAGTGATCACCGGCTTCGGTCGCTTGGGCCATACCTTCGCCGCAGAACGTTTCGGCGTGCTGCCTGATCTTCTGACCTTCGCAAAAGGCGTAACCTCCGGAGCAGCTCCGATGGGTGGCGTTCTGGCGCGTCAGGGAATCTACGACACCTTCATGAAATCTGCAGGCGATGCGGAACATGTGATCGAACTGTTCCACGGTTACACCTACACCGGCCATCCAATGGCCGCCGCCGCTGGCGTCGCAACGATGAATGTCTATCGCGACGAAAACATCTTTGAAAATGCGCTGAAGCTGGAAAATATCTGGGCCGATGCTGCCTTTTCACTGAAGGGCAATCCAATGGTGGAAGACATCCGCACGATTGGACTGGTCGCCGCGATCGATCTCAAGCCTGTTGAGGGCAAGCCGGGACTGCGTGCCTACAAGGCAATGGAAACCGCTTTCCACGACATCGGTCTCCTGGTGCGCATAACAGCCGATACAATCGCCCTGTCACCACCACTCATCATCAACGAAAAACAGATCGAAGAAATTTTCATGGACAAACTGCCAAAGGTGATCGCGGCAGTATCGTAAGCATGAACTGACTGAAAACAATTGACCCTTCTCCCTTCAGGGAGAAGGTGGCGCGAAGCGACGGATGAGGGCCTGACGGAAAACTACGCCTTCTTGCGCTTCATCCGCGAAAGGCCGCCAAAGCCTGCAAGCGCACCGCCAAACAGGAAGAAGGCTGCCGGAATCGGAACGCCACTAACATCGCCGCCGCCGTTGTTGCCACCTGCGCTACCGCCGTTTCCGCCCACAACAACTCTCGACGCATCATCGACGTTTATAAGATCCAATGCCCAGTGCGCATCACGCGGAAGGCCACCTTGCGCGCAAAGAGAAACCACTAACGTCGTGCACCCGAACTCAGGATTGCTAACAGTGAAGTTCCCTTGACCAGCCCTGATAAAAAGCGCTGAAAGTGTAGCGCCAGACATATTGTCATATTGCGAAAGCGCAACCGTATATTGTCCTGCAGGAGCAGGGCGGGCGTAAACTCACGATATGCATCCAACCGCTCGCCCGAGTTCTCTGTCGTCGCCCCATCATCGATCTGCGCAATCTTCGTCCCGTCAGCCGAAAACACCGCAAGGATTGGATCGAAGCCACCAGCAGCGATGGTAACACCATCCGCATTGGTCCCGCCCGCCCATGAAAGCGTTTTCAAAATCACATTCGAGGAATTGTTGATGGTAAAGTTGAACAGCTGAACTTCGTCATCCCGGCTGATATTGCCGACAAACGAAAAACTCGCGGCTTCCGCGGCACCTGGTGCCAAACCCGCGCAAAACAGCATAGCCGCCCCAGCCACACGTGACCGCAAAGAAAATACATTTGTCATGACATTGCTTCCCATTCAAGGATAAAAATTAACGAACCGTTAACCAATTGTAGGCGTTACTTTCGTCTGGTGTCAATGCGCGGTTGAAGGTTTTCCTCTTCGCCCATTTCGCATCGCACCAACTTCAGTCATAAACATGTCATGAAAAGCATTGAAGATTCTGCGCCCGCGACCCCGCGCGACTGGTTGGGGTTGTACGTGCTGTCAGTCGCCTGCATGCTCTATTCGATGGACCTCTCGGTCCTCTTTCTCGCCATCCCGTCCATCGTATCCGAACTCGACCCGTCGCCTACGCAACTGCTCTGGATCAACGACATCTACGGCTTCATGGTTGCAGGATTCCTCGTCACCATGGGAACGCTGGGCGACCGTATCGGCCGCCGCAAGGTGCTGCTGTGGGGTGCGGGAGCATTCGGCGCGGCCTCGATCCTCTGCGCCTTTTCAACCAGCGCCACGATGTTGATCATCGCCCGCGCAACCCTCGGCATTGCCGGGGCAACCATAGCACCCTCGACACTGTCGCTGATCTTCAACATGTTTCACAACGAAAGCGAAAAGGCTCGCGCCATCAGCGTCTGGGGAACCGCCTTCGCAGTCGGCGGACTGATAGGCCCGGTCATCGGCGGCATCCTGCTCAACTGGTTTCATTGGGGATCAGTCTTCCTCATCAACGTTCCGGTGATGCTGGGCCTTCTGCTCGCAGGTCCATACCTCTTGCCAGAATTCAAGTCCGAGTCCGGCCACAAGCTCGACCTCCCCAGCGTCGCCTTGTCACTCGCGGCGGTCCTTCCCGTCATCTACGGCCTGAAACAGATCGCCGCCTATGGCATGAGCAGCGCAGCCCTGATCGCAATCGTCATCGGCGCAGGTTTCGCCAATCGCTTCATCGCCAGACAACGCGCCCTCGAAAACCCGATTGTCGACCTCGCCCTCTTCCGCTCGCCACGCTTCAACGTCTCGCTGCTCGTCAATCTCGCGGGCATCTTTTTCATCTTCGCGATCTTCATGTACCAGAACCAGTTCCTGCAACTGGTTCTCGCCATGACGCCTTTGGAAGCAGGCCTCTGGTCAGCCGCCCCGTCACTGGTATTCTGCGTCATGTCGCTCTACGCCTACAAGGTGATCGAGCACTTCGGCGCGGAGAACAGCGTCATCAACGGCCTCGCCATCTACACGATTGGCGCCCTGGCCATGGCGGCGGCAGCCTATGGCCAGAGCCTCTATGGCATTCTCGCATCAAGCATCATTATGGCCATAGGCTTCGTGCCCGTGATCCTCACCACCACCAACCTCATCGTAAGCGCGGCCCCGCCCGAACGCGCAGGCTCCGCCTCCGCCATTTCCGAAACCTCAGCCGAATTCGGCGGAGCATTGGGCGTGGCCCTGCTCGGCAGCCTCGGAACCTATGTCTATCGCAACATGATGGACCAGACCGACGCCCCCGCTCCAGCCAAGGCAACGCTCGGCGCAGCTGTGGAACTGGCTGCAAACACCAGCCCCGCATGGCTCGAACAGGCCCGCAACGCCTTCGCTACAGGCTACACCGGCATCTGCCTCGCAGCGGCAGCGGGGCTGGCCATTCTCACCTGGTTCGCCAAAAAAATCCTGAAGGCCAAAGATTCCCCTTGACACCGTACGCCGATGTTGCTATTTTGTTCTAAGTTCGCCAGAGGTGAAAGACCCTGCCCGGCGAGAACCCCAATAAAACCAATGTCGAACCAACCGTCGCAACCACGGAGGGTGGCGGTTTACGGGGAATCGGGTAGGGTAGTATTTGTCGAAGGGTTCAACCAATGAGTCTTATCAAATCAAAACAACGCGTGGCCGACCACGGCGAAGTCTTCACGCCACACTGGATGGTGCAGGCGATGCTCGACCTCGTGAAGGGCGAAACGGAGCGCATCGATTCGCGCTTCTTCGCAGGCTACCTGAACCTGTCGGAAGCGGACGAACTCTACCACGCCGCCTCCCACGTGCTGGCAAACAACCTCGTGCATGGCAATGCTCTGAAAATGCGGAAAGCCGATGGCGATCCCATCATATTTGCAGAATGGGGCTATATCGGCCACGTCAAGTTCCAACGCCGCGACTTTCGGCTTGATGTACTGGCGGGTGCATCAAGCTTTGCGGAGGAAGGCTCGCTTTTTGCCAATTTGGGCAAACATGAAATCTTCCATCCCATTGGATTCTACCCACCGATGAAGGTGGGCGAACTGGCCGCACTCGACCGAAGCAGTCCGCGTGAGGCAGCGTGACGACGCAAACGGAAGGCAAGAAGATCATCGTCATCGCCGGGCCGAACGGCGCGGGCAAAACCACCTTCGCGCGCTCCTTTCTGCCCGCCGAAGCCGGAGTACCACGCTTCATTAATGCCGATCTGATTGCGGCAGGCCTTGCCCCATTTGCTCCTGAAACAGCTGCTGTCCGGGCGGCGCGGCTCATGTTGGAAGAGATCGCTTCGGCAGGGCGAAAAGGCGAGAGCTTCGCATTTGAGACCACGCTATCGGGGTTGGGTTATGTGCGGCAGATCAAGCGATGGCGGGCGTATGGCTACCGGGTCAGCCTTTTCTTTCTCACGCTTCCAACAGCCGAGCACGCCATTGCACGAGTGGCGTCGCGTGTGCGGCAGGGAGGGCATGATATTCCTGAGACCGTAATCCGCCGCCGGTTCGCCAGTGGCTTGAGCAATTTCCGCACCCACTACCAGCTTGCTGTTGACGATTGGGCATTGTACGACAATAGCGGCATCCAACCCTTGCTGATTGATTGGGGACAAAACACATGATGCAAAACAAACTTTCAGAAGCGAGAAATCCCGATTTGCGAGCATCCCTTCCCGCGCTGCAACGCGCAGCAATGCTGGCACGCAAGATTGCCGTCCAGACCGACACCGAAATCATCGTGGCGAAAGATGGCAAGCTCGTGCGGATTTCCGCCGCAGAACTGCGTGATGGCAAGCAGTGACGGCTCAAGCCGACTTCACAATGCTAAACCGCATGAAGAAAGAGTCCGGTAGCGCCAGCTCGCAGATCCTCCGCTTCGACGGCGACAATGAATCCACCTTAATGGTCTTCGCGCAATTCTTGTCTACTGACCTCGTCCGCTTCTACCAGTCCAAGAACTGCGAGTTCAATTCGCACATGCCCCTGAGGCAGTCCTGCGCCAACATGGTCAAGCTGTTCGAGCCAAATTTCACGCATCTGGTCGGCGGAGAGATCACCGCAGATAAAATTATCGGCCTTGTAAACAGGAAATAGGGTTTACAGTTCCGGAACAGGAAGTAAGTTGCAACATTTACGCACGCGACCTCATGATGTGGCTGCACGAGACGCTCGCCGAACGGGAAACATTCGACCAGACTCAGGCGCATTTCGAGTCGCTTCGCGCCTATGGCTTGCTGCCAAGCGGCCGGGAAAACGCATCTGTCAGACTCTCATTGCCCCTTGACTCTCCCCCTCCTCGCTCCTATCTCCTGCCTCAGCTGCTAGCACTCATCTATTGAGAGTGCCAGCAGGGCCCGGCGCGATCTCCCGTGCTGCGGTTTATTCAATGAAAACAAAACTTTGAGGAGTTACACGCATGAAATTCCGTCCTTTGCACGACCGCGTAGTCGTGAAGCGGGTCGAGGAAGACACCAAGACCAAGGGTGGCATCATCATCCCTGACACCGCCCAGGAAAAGCCCATGCAGGGCGAAGTGGTAGCCGTGGGCCCAGGTGGCCGCGACGAAGCCGGCAAGCTCATCCCGATCGATCTCAAGAAGGGCGACAAGATCCTCTTCGGCAAGTGGTCGGGCACTGAAGTCAAGATCGACGGCACGGAATACCTGATCATGAAGGAATCCGACGTCATGGGCGTGATGGATAAATAATATCCTACGTCTCGCAATCTAGAAATTCATCAGTACAAGGATTAAATCAATGGCTGCTAAAGAAGTCCGCTTCGGCGGTGAAGCCCGTGAGCGCATGCTCCGCGGTGTCGACATTCTCGCCAATGCCGTCAAGGTGACACTCGGTCCAAAAGGCCGCAACGTTGTCATCGAAAAGTCGTTCGGTGCCCCACGCACAACGAAGGACGGCGTGACGGTTGCAAAGGAAATCGAACTCGAAGACAAGTTCGAAAACATGGGCGCCCAGATGGTGCGCGAAGTTGCCAGCAAGACCAATGATCTCGCAGGCGACGGCACCACCACCGCAACCGTTCTCGCACAGGCAATCGTGCGCGAAGGTGCAAAGAACGTGGCCGCCGGCATGAACCCGATGGATCTGAAGCGCGGCGTTGACATGGCTGTTGCTGCCGCCATCGAAGACATCAAGAAGCGCGCCAAGAAGGTCAAGGGTTCGGAAGAAGTGGGCCAGGTCGGCACCATCTCGGCGAACGGCGACAAGGAAATCGGCGACATGATCGCCAAGGCGATGCAGAAGGTCGGCAACGAAGGCGTCATCACCGTTGAAGAAGCCAAAACAGCCGAAACCGAACTCGACATCGTCGAAGGCATGCAGTTTGACCGTGGCTATCTCAGCCCATACTTCATCACCAATGCCGACAAGATGGTTGCTGAACTCGAAGATTGCTACATTCTCCTCCACGAGAAGAAGCTGTCCTCGCTGCAGGCCATGTTGCCGATCCTCGAAGCCGTTGTTCAGACGTCGAAGCCACTCCTCATCATTGCTGAAGACATCGAAGGCGAAGCACTCGCCACCCTCGTTGTCAACAAGCTGCGCGGCGGCCTGAAGGTTGCTGCTGTCAAGGCTCCAGGCTTTGGTGATCGCCGCAAGGCCATGCTGGAGGACATCGCAGTTCTCACCGCAGGCCAGGTGATCTCGGAAGACCTGGGCATCAAGCTTGAGAATGTCACGATTGACATGCTGGGCCGCGCCAAGCGCGTCAAGATCGAGAAGGAAAACACCACGATCGTTGACGGATCAGGCAAGAAGGACGACATCCAGGGTCGTTGCGCCCAGATCAAGGCGCAGATCGAGGAAACCACTTCGGACTACGACAAGGAAAAGCTGCAAGAGCGTTTGGCCAAGTTGGCTGGCGGTGTTGCCGTGATCAAGGTCGGCGGCTCGACGGAAGTTGAAGTGAAGGAAAAGAAGGACCGCGTTGACGACGCGCTGAACGCAACGCGTGCAGCTGTCGAAGAAGGCGTTGTTCCAGGCGGCGGCGTTGCATTGCTGCGCGCCAAGGAAGCCGTGGCCAAGCTGAGCTCGAAGAATCCAGACGTGCAGGCGGGCATCAACATCGTCGCCAAGGCGCTCGAAGCGCCTCTGCGCCAGATCGTTGAGAACGCCGGCGTCGAAGGCTCAATCGTTGTTGGCAAGCTGCTGGAAAAGACCGGCAACTACGGCTTCAACGCCCAGACCGAAGAATACTGCGACATGGTCGAAGCCGGCATCATCGATCCGGCCAAGGTCGTGCGCGTGGCGCTTCAGGACGCAGCCTCGGTTGCCAGCCTGCTGATCACCACCGAAGCCATGATCGCCGAACGTCCAAAGGACAAGTCCGGCACCAGCGGCATGCCCGGCGGCGGCATGGGCGGCGGCGGCATGGGCGGCATGGATTTCTGATCCAGCTGAACAGCTGTTACAAGAATGCGAAACCCCGGCAGAGATGCCGGGGTTTTTTGTTTTTCCACTTGACCTCTTGGGAACAGTTTGTGAACATATGGAAATGAATCGCACTTTTTATGAGTTCTTCGCTGGCGGCGGCATGGCGCGGCTTGGACTGGGGGCAGGATGGCAGTGTCTTCTCGCGAACGACATTGATCCAAAAAAAATGGAAACTTATCGAGCCAACTTCGGTGATGGGGGCACTGTTCGTTGTGACATTTCAGATTTGAAAGCCAAATCGTTGCCGGGATTACCTACCTTGGCTTGGGCGTCATTTCCGTGCCAAGATCTGTCTCTGGCTGGCAACCGCATTGGGCTTGCAGGTGAGCACAGTGGAACGTTTTGGGGCTTTTGGTCCGCGATCAACAAACTGAATTTAACAGGAAGATCGCCACCAATTTTAGTACTGGAGAATGTCTGCGGACTGTTAACTTCACACGATGGAAAAGACTTCCGCGACATGTGCCGCGCAATTGGCAGTTTGGGCTATTCTTTTGGGGCTATTATTTTAGACGCAATCCGCTTCCTACCGCAATCCCGGCCTAGACTGTTTGTCATTTGCGTGCGTGACAAGCGGAGTATTCCTGCAAAAATTTGTGTGAATGGTCCAAGCGAAGTCTGGCACAACCAAGCACTGAGAACAGCCGTGCAATCCCTACCGCCTGATTTGAAGGCTGATTGGATATGGTGGAATCTGCCTGTTCCGAAAACATCCCGCCCTTCGCTGGAGCAATTAATTGAGATTGGTGGTGACAGACTAAGTTGGAATACACAAGCCCAGACGAATGCACTACTCGCAATGATGTCACTCACAAATCGTGAGAAGGTTGCAGCGGTGCAAGAGTGCGGCAAACGCGTTGTCGGTACAGTTTACAAGAGAACCCGCGTAGAGGACGGCAAACGCTTTCAGCGAGCAGAAGTCAGGTTCGATGGCATAGCTGGTTGCCTTCGCACGCCTGGAGGTGGTTCAAGCAGGCAAACCATAATTGTGGTTGAGGGAAAACACGTAAAGTCGCGCTTGCTGGGCATCAGGGAAGCAGCGCGTCTAATGGGCGTTCCAGACAATTACACGATTCCAGGAAACTATAATGATGGCTACCACATTTTTGGTGACGGTTTGGCCGTACCTGCTGTAGATCACCTTGCTCGCAATTTGCTTGATCCTATTGCGGACGTTGTTCTGCGTCGCCAACTCCCGCGCAAAAGGCTGGCTGCATGAAGAAGTCAAACGCAGCAAGCGGAGGTTCTCCGTTTGAAACGCGTGAACTTCGGCTCGGACTGAAGAAATTCTTTCAGCTTCAGCACACTGATCCGAAAACTGGTAAAACTGCTGCCATTGGATCATACAGATGGGGTGTCTACATCTTCTATGATTATGATGGCGAACCAATTTATGTCGGCCAAACGAACGAGAAAATCTCAGGCCGCATCGGACGCCATTTAACAAATCAGCGCACCGACGCCGTCGCGATGTCTGTTCTTGATCCGTTTGAAGTGTTTGATATTGAGGTATATCCTCTGCCACAATACGAAACAGTGAATGCGAAACACAAAGACTTCAAGGAAGCCAAGCAGCACTTGGACGCTCTTGAATCTTACGTCCATGAAAAGGCGAAGTTGCAAAGCAAATTCAAGGCGATCCTCAATGAAAAAGACCCACCAAAACCCACTAAGAAATTCCCCATCCCAAAGACTATCAGAGGACGCATCGTTTCCGATCAAGTGAAGGAGCTGCGTGGTCATGCTGACACTCGAACTGCGCGGCGCGCTCATGTCATAGCGAGAACTCTCGCAAACAATTGCTGAAAGACAAGTTCAAGTTGGCCTCCGACGCACGCTTCTCACTCAAGCCAAACGTTTAAAATGGCTGGCAGACGAGCGGTTCAAAGCAATGGGTGGAGAAAGTGCCGTTGAAACTTCCTCCGAAGACAACGAGGAATAAACCAACTTAACTCGAAGCACTGGCCACCCTCGTTGTCAACAAGCTGCGCGGCGGCCTGAAGGTTGCAGCCGTCAAGGCTCCAGGCTTTGGTGATCGCCGCAAGGCCATGCTGGAGGACATCGCAGTTCTCACCGCAGGCCAGGTGATCTCGGAAGACCTGGGCATCAAGCTTGAGAATGTCACGATTGACATGCTGGGCCGCGCCAAGCGCGTCAAGATCGAGAAGGAAAACACCACGATCGTTGACGGATCAGGCAAGAAGGACGACATCCAGGGTCGTTGACAAATCAGGCATTTGGCAACGATTGAAATGACCGTCGCAACGGAGGCGAGGTCATGAGCAAACGATTGGCGGCGATGCGGAACAATCCGCGCAGCGACTGGAAAATCACTGATGTTGAATCTGTTTGCCGCGAGTTTGGCATGTTGTGCCAGCCTGTTTCTGGAGGAGGCTCCCACTACAAAGTCGGCCACCCCAAAATTGCGGGTAAATTGACCATCCCTTCCAAACGTCCGATCAAACCTGTATATATCCGCAAACTGGTCGAAATGATTGACGCAGTAAACAGGTCAACATGAACGTCAACGATTACGCCATCATTGTGGAACCGCTGTCCGCCGAGGACGGCGGCGGCTTTGTTGCAACTGTTCCAGATCTGCCTGGCTGCATGAGCGATGGCGAAACGCCGCAAGAAGCGTTGGCAAATGTTCATGACGCCATCCGCACCTGGATCGAAGCCGCCCAAGACCTCGGCCACAAAGTGCCGGAGCCGACACGGAAGTTTGCACTGACGGCGTAACAGCTCCAAAGTTCCTGCGCGTGGCGCTTCAGGACGCAGCCTCGGTTGCAAGCTTGCTGATCACCACCGAAGCCATGATCTCCAAACGTCCAAAGGACAAGTCCGGCACCAGCGGCTTGCCCGGCGGCGGCATGGGCGGCGGCGGCATGGGCGGCAAGGGATGGATTTCTAAGACGTCCAACCACCGACAAGTATACAAAACCCCGGGAGCAATCCCGGGGTTTTTCTATCGTTCAAACCAAGAATTCATCGGCGTAAATGCCAACTGTATAGAGATTGACACCCGCCCCCAACACATCAACCTTGTCGCCATCACCGGCAAATGTGATCCGCACACCGCCATTGATGTTGACAACACTGCGCACCACTGCGGCGTCTTCGAAATAAATGCCGTCCTTGCCCGCTTCATAGTTGCGGATGATATCTGTCTCGCGCTTGCCGTTGATGGTTTCAAGGCCGAACAGAAAGCCGTCGTTGCCCGCTCCCCCTTGCATGGTGTCGTTGCCAGCAAGCCCATGAATGGCATCACGCCCTGCTGTGCCCGTGATCGTGTCGTTGGCCTTGGTCCCGAAAATCTGGTTGATCGGTGGCGTTGGGGCTGGATCTGGTGTGGGCGTGCCGCCTCCGCCGCCCTGGAAGGTAAAGCCGAGCTCTTCCCAGTTCAGAGCGTGGTTGATGGCTGTTGTGGAGATGACGCCAGCAATGTCGTTCACGGTTTTTCCCGCAGCTGCCAATTCGGCGGAGTTGAACAGAAACGAACTGTTGGTCGGGCTATAGGCCGCGCTGGTGACCGACACCAGCGCTTCCACGCCAGCCAGCGTGGTGCCATCCTTGAACTGCACCACAGCTGAAACTTCCTGCGCCGCGCTGATACGGCTCAACGCGCCAGTGCCAAATTCCTCGCCAATGCTGTCGGCATTGCCGCGAATGCGGTCGGAGTCGTAAATAGTCGCACTGCTGACACTGATGGAATTTGCACCAAAGCCCTGTGACGAGGTGAAAACGCTGCCGGTGAAGGTCGCGGCATTCTCGGGCAGCAGGCCGTATTCCGCTGTCACCAAGCTCGTCACCGGCACACTGTTCAGCATGGCTGCGTTGGAAATGGATGTGATCGCCGAAACGTCTACATTTCCCCGTGGCAGCAGATACGTGTCATTGCCCACAGTGAAAGCAAGTGCCGTGAACGTGCCCGCACTCGTAGTGATACTTGTCGCATAAAGCCCCGGCAGCGCTCCGGCCACCTTCTGGCCATTGATGAGGAAAGTCAGTGCTTCACTTGCGTTAAAAGTGAAGGGGTCTGAATTGAGATTGAGCGGACCAACAGGGCCTGAATCTTCATCGATGGTCGTGAGTTTCACGGTGGTCACCGACGTGCCCGCGGCGATTGTTCCGCCAGAGCCGATTGCCTGGCCGCTGATTTTGAGGATTTGTCTTTCAAGGGTTGTAAATGCCATTTGCAGGTCCTTTGTGTTGTTTACACCGCGATGCATCCAGCATCCTGCAATCACATGAAACCAACGAGCACGTGATCAACGGCAACTTGACCCATGATCAACAAGCCGTGATGGAGCAGAAGTGATTTGCAATTGCGAGGGCTTCACGGTTGCCGACGGCCCAAATCACACGGTGCCTGCCCCACCCGAAATACAAAGCCTGTTGGAAACACCAGAGGTTTGCTTGACCAGCTTATTCCATATGTTCTTTGATTGTTCTGTTGCGCGAGTCAATAATGTGTATTATTCTACACGGAGAATGAATTGGAACGGGATAGTCGCAAGCTGATTGCGGTTTTGCTGGCGGATGGTTGGATTGCTGTTGGGACAACAGGTTCGCATCATCATTTCAAACATCAGGCAAAACCGGGCAAGGTCACTGTGCCGCATCCGAAGAAAGATTTGCCGACCGGAACAGTGCGATCGATTTTGCGCCAAGCCGGGCTTTTGAACCAACAGGAATAGCATGCGTTTCATAGCGTTCATCCACAAGGAACCAGACAGTTGCTACGGCGTGAGCTTTCCCGATGTGCCAGGCTGCACATCAGCTGGCGACACGCTTGATGAAGCCGTGGCCAATGCGGTTGACGCCTTGTCGGGCCATATCCGCATGATGGAATCCGATGGCGACACCCTGCCAATCCCCCGCACCATGGAAGACATTTCAGCTGACCCATCCATGGTCGAGGACATGCAAGGCGCAATCATCTCCGCGGTGCCGCTTGTTAGAGACCGAGGCTCAACCACACGCATCAACGTGTCACTGGACTTGGGCCTGCTCGAAGCCATCGACGGCTTGGCCAAAGAACGCAGCCAGACACGGTCAGCATTCTTGGCATCAGCAGCAAGGCGAGAATTGTTGGAGTCGTGATCAAGACGCCGCCAGCCGACCCCGTGGTGGTGGCGATAAAAGGACAAAAAAACTTCCGATGATTTCGCAGGCTGTGCTGGCAATCAAAACCAGCGGCTCCACCGAAATTGAATCCCCTCACCCCGCCCGCGCCGCCGCCCATCCAGCTCTTTTTTCCACCCGCGCCGTCGGCGCCCTTTCCGGCAGTCGCAAGCCCCGGTCCTGCACATGAACCTCGGCATCGGCGAGACAGAAGGACGCGATGAGAATATCCGCAATCACCCGCGGGTCCGCAACACAGTTGCATGAATAGAGGTCAATGCTCACCTGCCCCAGCGCCGGGAAGGCATGAAAACTGATATGGCTTTCATTGAGCATGGCATAGCCGCTGATGCCGCGCGGAATATCCACCGACACAGGCGATGTTGGAACCAGTTTCGGCATGGCCACCGCCGTCATCCCGAAGGCACCTGGCAGGTCAATCAGCAGTTTGAAAAGCAGCGCCTGGTCTTCCAGAAGCCAACGCGGCGCACCATGGCCGTCAATCATCACATGCACACCGCGCGACTTGCGGACCTGTCGAATGGGTTCGCGTGCAGCACTTCCAAATGCCATCACCGGCATGACCGGCACATTCTGCATCGGGCGCAATGCATCAAAGCCCATGTGAAAGGCATAGGCATAAACTGAATAGGCCACAGTCAAACCAATATCGACGAGCAGCGCATGCAAGAACCCGAAACCACCAATCAGCATGATCACCGGTGTTGTGACAATAATGGAACTCACCTCATGCGACAGCGCATGCACCGCCCGCAGGCCATGCGGCCTGTCGCTGGCAACGCGGCCTGTAAAATGCGCCTCGGCAATATCAAACAATGTATTGTGCGCCGCCGCCCACGCCATGCAGGCAATGGAAACCGCAATCAGCAAAGTAAGTGACTCTGCGGTGGTTTGCCCTGTCGCCAGACCATAAAGCGGCATGACAACGGCGAGGCCACCGACCTCATAACACAGCGTTTGGACAAACCGCTCGCGCGCTGATCGAATTTGCATAAAGAAAAGCTTTCTACCCCCTCACTGGCAGTCAGCTGGCGTCAATCAATAAACAACTTTTGCGCGTCGGCAATCCCCATTTTGGGTATCGCAGTTAACGCATTAATATGTCGGTTCCGTTGCGATGCAGCAATTCAGCAACCATTGCTGCCTAATATTCGATGCATGCTCTGGTCAGTCCAAATCCTGCGCTTTGTCGCCGCTATGATGGTGGTGTACGTCCATGCTGCGCAAATCGCGCGTCATGCGACGGGATCAAACGGATTGCTGCCACCAGAATTCCAGATGGCAGGGCAGGCCGGTGTCGACATCTTCTTTGTCATTTCCGGTCTGATCATCGCCACCACCGCGCCGAGCCTCAGCTGGGAGCAATTTGCGAAGAAACGCTTCCGCCGCATCATGCCGGTCTATCTTGCCGTCTGCGTTCCGGCTTTCCTGATCGCACTTCAGTCAGGCACAAGCATGGGCTGGCGCGAGCTGCTGGCCTCTATCGCCTTGTGGCCCGCAACCGACAAGATGACAGCACCGATATTGCCAGTCGCCTGGACCCTGTGTTTCGAAGCCCTGTTCTACACCGCAGCAACACTGGTGCTCGCCAATCGCAACTGGCTGATCGCCCTCTTTGCGCTTTACGTCACATCATTCGCGCTGCGCTCCCAAGCTGCAGTCTTTCAGTTCCTCGGCAATCCCTTGATCATCGAATTTCTGTTTGGTGTGGCATTGGCCCATGCTCCCCGCAACCGATTTGCCGTCTACGGAATACCCTTGGGTGCCGCCGCGATCATCACGGCAGGATTCGCAGGCCTCGCTCCAACCGGAAGCACACTGTCATTTCTCACGGGCAAGGACGGCGTGATGCGCCTATTGTGTTACGGTGTACCGGCAGCACTGATTGTTTATGGCGTGATGTCGATCAATGCCAGCCGCAGCATCTGGACCAGCCTCGGCGATGGTTCGTACATGCTCTATCTCACGCACCCGCTGCTGATGCCGGTCATGCTGGTTTTCTGGCGTGTCGTGCCAGCCCCGCCGGATATCATCATTGTCGTAACCGCAGCTGTGGCGATCATCTTCGCACAATGGCTGCATGTGCGGTTCGAAAAACCACTGTTGCTGACCGCTAGACAAACTGCAACACCACTGCCGCAAGGACAAGATAGCGCGCCAGCTTTGCGAAGCTGACAATGGTCAGGAATGTCAAAAACGGTTCGCGCATCACGCCCGCGATCACCGTCAGTGCATCTCCGCCAAACGGTGCCCAGCTCAACAGCAGGCTCCACTTTCCCCAGCGTTGATACCGCGACTGATACGTCTCGAGAGTGGCAGCCGACACCGGAAACCACGCTTTGTCCTTAAATCGTTCGAGTGAACGCCCGAGCCACCAATTCACACATGACCCCAGCGTATTGCCAACTGTCGCAACCGCGATGAGCAGCGTCGGCGAATATAAATCCGTGAGCAGAAGTACGCTCAGCAATGCCTCCGACTGCGCCGGAAAAATAGTCGCCGCAACAAAAGCCGTGATGAACAATCCAAGATAAACGCCAAACGCCGCCATGGCGCGTGGCATAACAGAAAGTCGTCAGCTCATGTAGCCAGCAAATTTTCCATCAAATCCGGGGAACACTTTCTGCAGGTCAGGGAACTGCAAGTGCGAAGAAACCATCTCCGCCAGCACCGAACGATAATCAGTCGTAATGGCAAGATCCGCACCTTCATCCAGCGCATCGTGATGCAAGCCCGGCCAATCGCCATACATCTTTCCACCCTCGACCTTGGCCCCGAGTGCAAACATCACATTGCCATGACCATGATCCGTACCACCTGACTCATTTGACTTGAGCCGGCGGCCAAACTCGCTCATCACCACAACTGAAACATCTTCACGCCGGTTGCCCAGGTCTTTCCAAAAAGCCAGCAGCGCCCCCGAAAGCAGCATGATCTGCCGGTCGATTTCATTCTTTTGGTTTACATGTGTGTCCCATCCGCCAAAGTCGACAGTTGACACCCGCAGTCCCAGATCCAGTTTCAATGCCTGCGCGACAGTTTTTAGTTGATCAGCCAACGGATTTTCTTTGGGATACTCAACACTCGCTTCATAAGGTTTCAGATTGCCATCCTTGTCGAGTGCCGCCCGCGCTTCGATTGCCTCACTCAAGGACAGAAGCCTTTTGAACGGTGCCCCTAGTATGGGATCCCCGGAAAGCACCCGTCCGAAATGCGCCTTGAGCGCCGCCGCATGTCCATGCCCCGGAACCAGTCGCAAATTATGAATCTCGCCTGCCACTGCAACATCAAGCGCCCCACGCAAACTGTCTGGCGCCGTTGATCCAACCGCAAGCGACGTCAATATGCCCTCAGGTTTTGCGGCATTCAGCCAGCGCGCCAGCCATCCCCCAACCGACGCGCCAACATTCGGCGCCGCCCGTTCCATTCTGTCCTCGGCATCAAAATGGCTGCGCGTGCCATCTTTCAATCCAGCAGCATGAAACACCGCAAGCTCATTGGCGTGAAACAGTTCCGCCATGCCTTTCGCTTGCCAGTGAAATCGGAAATCGGCATCGGCACTGGCATTGCGCAACGCAAATCCGGCTTCCTCGCCATCCCGCTTCACCCGCAAATCACCATGCCGCGCGGCAACATAATTGGCATCCCCGGCAGGAGAGACAAGTGTAAGCCCATCGCAGCCACCGCGCAGGAAGATCACAACAAGGGATGGCGCACCCATGTCTCACCTCACCGGAAAAGGAATTGCGGCGTCATTGCCGCAGCAGCCACAAACCCGCGAATGAACCACTCACGACCGTCCTTGTCGTCTGGCAACATCGCAGCTTCATCTTGCATCATCAGTTTGGAAAAGGCTTTTGCATCATCGTCTGGCAAATCCATGCCGGTGAACTTCCTGAAAACGAGTTGATAGCCTTGCACCGCACGCATCGGCCCTGACGGCACAAGGTCGCTGAAGTTCACGCGTCCCGCTTGCGTCCATTCCTCCAGCGCATTGAGTGCAACATCTGCATAGGTCGAGATCATCGCCGTCGTCGCCCAATGCTCCGTCACATCTGCATGGCCTGTGGGCGGGCGGCATTCATGCTGGTTCCACCCCGCACGCGATAACATCCAGAGATAACCGAGTTCCGGCGAGTTGACCTCAGCTCCAACAGCCCGGTAAAACGAAACAAGAAATTCAAATGGACGCTTCAATTTGCGCGGCGGAAGTGACGCAAATTCCTGTGAAAGCGCTATGCTGCGCACCACTTGCGCAATCTGGTCCGGCGCGTCCGCATGCACCATCCACGTATCAACAGCAGCCTGTACCACGGCGACGGGTGGATCATCAGCAAGCAACCGTCTGCACAGCTTGAAACAAATATGCTGCGCCGTCGCCGGGTGCTTGGCCAGAATGTCGAGCAGCCTTTCACCCTCAGCCATAGGTGCTTCATTGGCACCAAACTCAATGCCCAAAATCCTTTTTTGGTAAGGATCATGCCAGCGCTCGACATAATGGAATTCCCCGCTGCGTGGCGCAGTCTCACCCTCCGCAATCCACCGCCCGTCACCGACCGACCAACCCGTCAACGCACGCGCAGCTTCATAAACATCCTGGTCAATGTAGGCCTGCGCCAATCCGTCCTTTGCCCCCGGCACATCATGCCAATTCGTCGTCGTGTCGTTGACATAGTGCATGGCCCCGAAAGTATGCAGCTCAAACAATTCGCGTGCGAAATTTTCATTGGCAGGCGACGCACGTGATTGCTCATTGTTGAGGTAATAAAGCATCGCTGGTGATTTTGCGACCGCGCCAAGGAGAACCCGGAAATTGCCCAGCGCATGTCCCCGCAGCATCTTGTCGTAGACTGCAAAGAACGCCGCAGTGTGCTCATCCCGCATCGCATTGACGTTGAAGTGATCATGCCAGAATTGCGTGATCACTTCGCGCACCTGCGCCTCGCCATGCACGGCACGGATCAACGCCGCGGCCTGCACCTCGCGCGCCGGTCGGATGCGTTCGTCCCACGCCACACCTTCGCCCTTGTCCCAATTGACAAGCGGCACCAACGCTGCACCATTGGAATCGAGATATTGGTAGGGCAAGTGTTCCTTGCGAGCCCCCCAGGAAGACTGTGTGTCATCTTTGCCGGCCTCATACTGGATCATCAGCCGCGATTCCGTCAGGCGCTTGTGCAAGCCTTCATCCGCAAACATCGGCGACAATTGCTGGTCGAGCCAGGCTTCGAACCCCGTCCCCGCCAATGCCTCGCGCGATGCCTGATGCGCGCCGAACGTCAGCCGGTTGAGCCTCACCTCATCACTGGAAGTCGTGGTTGCCTGCGCATCCCGCCCGACGACAGCACCTAGCGCCCCGACAGCAATGACCAGTGCATGAAACTCGCGTCTCGTCGCCATGGGCTTCCCTCCAATCCCAAAGGACGCCGCAATTTGGGCTTAAATACGACCTTGCAGTGTGCAATAACCAACCACAATGCACACACAAACTCACGTCATCATGGGCGCAGCGCTGCTCGGCCAGAAAATTCCTGCAACAGCATGGGCAGGCGCACTCGGCGGCCTCATTCCCGACATTCCAATGTATGCAATTGTAATCACTTTGAAGCTGCTGGGCATCCCGTCATTTCTTGTCTTCAACGTTCTCTATTTTCAGAACTGGTGGCAGATCGCCAATGCCATAGGCCATTCATTGATAATGTGGCCACTTCTCGGAATACTGTGTTGGCTCATGCGATCCAGTGTCAGCGAACGCGCACGGTACTGGTTCACTCTTTTTGCAATCCTCGCTGCCTCCGCCACGCTGCATTCAGTTGTGGATTTTCTCTGCCACCGCGAAGATGCACACATGCATTTCTGGCCATTGAGTTGGTGGAAATTCACTTCACCGATCTCGTATTGGAATCCACTTTATTACGGTCGTTATGTGTCGGCTTTCGAAGCCCTGATCGGCATCGCCATGGCCGTTTACCTTTTCCGAACCTACCACAACATGTTCACCCGCATTCTGCTGGGCCTGGCCGTATTCTGCTATGTGGCGGTACCGGCCTACTTCATCTATCTGAATTGACGAACGACGGAATTGAACCCGACACCCGTCCTACCCATATACAACAATGAGTAAGTCATGAACCAGCAAGCGCCGCTCAACCCGGCTGACATTGAAAAGGCCATTGGCATTGGCCGCAAGGCAGGCGCGCGAAAATACGCAAAGCGCCTGTTTTGGGCGTTGGGCCTGCTCGCACTGCTCGCAGGTGGTGTCTGGTGGTACATGGCCCGACAGGAAGCCGCCGCAACCGTCACCTACCAGACAGTGCCCGCTGCAAAAGGCAAGCTCACCATCACGATATCGTCAACCGGCACAATCCAGCCGATCACCCAGGTCGATGTCGGCAGCGAACTCTCGGGCGTTGTCCGTGATGTTTTGGTGGATGACAATTCAAGTGTGAAAACCGGTGATGTCCTGGCACGACTTGATACGCGCAGGCTGGAAGCCCAACGCCTCAAGGCAGCAGCTCAGTTGCAGGCCGCAGAAGCCCGCCTGCAAACCGCCAAGGCATCGTTGGACCAGTCAGTCCTGTCCCTGGCCCGCCAGCAAACCTTGCGCCTTCGCGGACTGTCGACCAGCGCCGAATTCGAAACCGCAACGGCAGAACAGGCCCGGGCCACGGCCAACCGCAACGCCGCAGAAGCCGATATCGCTACAGCCAAGGCCGATCTCGAACTTGTTGATGCCGACCTCACCAAAACAGTCATCGTATCGCCGATCGATGGCATGGTGATGAAACGCACCGTCGAACCGGGCCAGACTGTCGCCGCGTCATTGCAAGCCCCCATCCTCTTCACCATTGCACAAGATCTCACCCGCATACAATTGGAAGCCAATGTAGATGAGGCAGATGTTGGCGTCGTCAAGGTCGGGCAAAGCGCGAGCTTCACGGTTGATGCCTATCGCGACCGCGATTTCCCGGCCAAGATCGAGCGCATGAGCTTCGCGCCTGAAACAGTGGATGGTGTGGTCACTTACAAGACCATACTGTCCGCCGAAAATTCCGATCTGTCACTTCGCCCGGGGATGACCGCAACAGCGAAAATCATCGTGGCGGAATTTGCTGATGCCCTGACGATACCCAACGAAGCCTTGCGCTACGCGCCACCCGTCGTGCAGCAATCATCCGGTTTTTCGATCACGCAGATTTTCATGCCGCGCTTTCCGCGCAACAACCAGCAGCGCCGCGTATCGGATGCCGATGGCAAGCGCAGCATCTACGTTCTTGAGAACAACCAGCCAAGGGAAGTGAAAGTCAAACTCGGCGAAAGCGACGGCAAGAAAACCCTGGTGCTGGAAGGCGACGTGAAAGACGGCGACCTGCTCATTGTGTCACAGCGCACTGGAAGCAATGGTAGTGGCAGCGCCAACGCCGCAGGCCGCTGACATGCTGCTAACAGCACCCGCAACACCGCTCATCGAACTGCGCAACGCAGTGAAGACCTACGGTCAAGGCGCAAGCCAGGTGCAGGCCCTGTCCGGCGTCAACCTCACCATCTCGCGTGGCGAATTCGTCGCCATCATGGGCGCATCAGGCTCGGGCAAATCAACCTGCATGAATATCGTGGGCTGTCTTGACCGCCCGACATCCGGCCAGTTCCTGTTCAATGGCATCGACATCACCGCGCTGAACAATGACAGCCGCTCCCTGTTCCGCCGCAACTATTTGGGCTTTGTCTTTCAGGGCTTTAATCTTCTGGCCCGCACCACCGCACTTGAAAATGTCGAGCTGCCCTTGGTCTATCGCGGCATGCCGCGCAAGGAACGTGCTGCGATATCAGCCAAGGCCATGCACCTTGTGGGGCTTGAAGGTCGCGAGGACCACACACCGTCCGAACTTTCCGGCGGCCAGCAGCAGCGCGTCGCCATTGCCCGCGCCATCGTCACCGATCCAGTCATCCTGCTGGCCGACGAACCAACCGGCAATCTCGACAGCGAACGCAGCCACGACATCATGCAATTGCTCCGTACACTGAACGAAGATCGCAACCTGACAATCATCATGGTCACCCACGAGTCCGAAATGGCCGCCTACGCCTCGCGCCAGATCATTTTCGCCGACGGAAAAATCAAGAGCGACAATCACGGTTCATCCTCCCCCCTTGACGGGAAGGTGGCGCGCGACGCCGGAGGGGGCCACACCCATGCTCTATGAATCCCTCAAACTCGCCCTGCGCACCATCCGCCGCAATGTCCTGCGTTCCATTCTCACATTGCTCGGCATCGTCATCGGTGTTGCCTCGGTCATCGCCCTTGTCACCATAGGCCAGGGCGCAACCGACAAGGTGCGCTCGGACCTGTCGCGCCTTGGCACCAACATGCTGATCGCCAGGCCCGGTTCACAAACCCCCGGCCCGCCGGGAGGCAATGAGGCGCGCACCTTCACCGACCGCGATGTCGACGTGCTGCGCACCTTGCCAAATATTCGTGGCCTCGCACCCGCTGCCAACAAGGGCACAAACATTGTCTTCGGTGCCACAAGCTACGAAACCACCATCACCGGCACGGAACCGGCATACTTCACCGTGCAGGACTGGAGCTTCACATCCGGCGCACCCTTCACCGAAACCGACCTGCGTGGCGGCAACAGCGTCTGCGTGATCGGCGAAACAGTTCGCAAGGAATTGCTGCAAGGCGTGGAACCTTTGGGCGCAGTCATCCGCATCGGCGGCGTGCCTTGTGAGATTTCCGGCGTTCTTGCGCCGAAAGGACAATCAGCTTTCGGCAGTGATCAGGACAATACCGTCATCATGCCGCTCCGCGCCTTTCATCGCCGCGTGGCCGGCAACACCCGCATTTCGCAAATCGCCATCTCCGTTGACGCTCCCGAAAACCTGGGCGAAGTGCAGGCCATCGCCACCGAGTTGCTGCGTGAATCGCGTCGTGTGAAACCAACGGAGGCCGACGATTTTTCTGTCCGCGACATGACGCAATTTGTTCAGGCCATGTCATCGACCACAACCGTCATGACCGGTCTTCTCAGCGCCGTCGCCGCAGTAAGCCTGCTTGTCGGCGGCATCGGGATCATGAACATCATGCTGGTTTCGGTTGCTGAACGCACCAGGGAAATCGGCATCCGCCTGGCAATTGGCGCGCTCTCCGGCCAGGTCCTCACGCAATTTCTCGTCGAGGCCATCGTGCTCTGTTTGATCGGCGGCCTCATCGGCATCGCCGTGGGTCTGGGCCTCGCCGCCGGAGCTGCATCGCTCCTGACAATCCCCTTCACCATCAACTGGAGCATCGTCGCCGCCGCCTTCGCGTTTTCCGGTGTCATCGGCCTGGTATTCGGCTTCTTTCCGGCACGGCGCGCTGCCATGCTGGACCCGATAGAAGCGCTGCGGCACGAATAGGAGCAAACAACCAAAGCTCATCCTCCCCGCCGCCGAATAGGCGCGGGGGAGGTGGCGTCCGTCTGAGCTTCGGCGAAGGCGGATGACGGAGGGGGGTGACAAATAGTGATTCCTGAAGTCACCAACATCGCGCGATACCCCCATCCGTCTTTTACGCCTTTCGGCGTAAAATCCACCTTCCCCGCAAGGGGGAAGGAAAGTTAATTGTCCACCTTCCGGGGGTGAGGGCCGGCTGAGGCTCGTGCTTGCCCTCCCAGCCCCCTTCCCTTACAAGCCGCCAGCATGAAGAACGAAAAATCATCCCGCCCCAAAGCCCGTGTGGCGAAGGGCTTCCGCGACATCACCGCAGACGAAATTCGCGGCACCCGTGAAATGCTGGCCACCATCCAGAAGGTCTACGAAAGCTATGGCTTTGAACCCGTCGAACAACCCTTCATCGAATACACCGATGCGCTTGGGCAAGTTCCTCCCCGATCAGGACCGCCCCAACGCCGGCGTGTTTTCATTTCAGGACGACGACGACCAATGGCTCAGTCTCTGCGCTATGATCTGACGGCGCCTTTGGCGAGATACGTCGCCGAAAACCAGCAATTCCTCCCCACCCCGTTTCGCAGCTACCGCCAAGGCTGGGTCTTCAGAAACGAAAAGCCAGGCCCCGGAAGATTCCGTCAATTCATGCAGTTCGACGCCGACACAGTAGGCAGCTCATCACCAGCAGCCGACGCCGAAGTCTGCATGATGGCGGCGGATACGATGGAAGCGCTGGGGATTCCGCGTGGGCAGTATGTGATGAAGGTCAACAACCGCGAAGATTCTGGATGGCTGTAATGAAGTCAGAAGGTGTGCCAGATTGACAAAACGGCTTGCTGTTCTGCGTGCAATTGACGAGTTGGATAGACTTGGGAGTGAGGGCAGTACAGGAACGGCTCGGTAAAGGTAGGATTGATGAGAGCGGGGCTTCACCAAAGGTGTGGAACTGTCATGTTAGTCAAATTCAGAGCAATTGTGAAATACCATGTTGGTGGTGTTCTGAAAACGAGCCGATTCAACGAAGATGTTTTTTCAATCAGTGAAATGTCTTACTTGGAACAACTCAAGCGTAGACTATCGAACAACAATGTCATTGGCAACCGAAGGAATAACTGAACTGGAGGCAATCCTGTCCCTTTGCCGGCAAGCAGGATACGGCGAAGACCAGATACGCTTAGACCCCTCCGTCGTCCGCGGCCTCGAATACTACACCGGCCCCGTCTTCGAATGCGAACTCCTCATGGAGACCAAAGACGAGAAGGGCAATCCCGTGCGCTTCGGCTCCGTCGGCGGCGGCGGACGCTATGATGATCTCGTCGCACGCTTCACCGGTCAGAAAGTTCCAGCCACCGGCTTCTCCATCGGCGTCTCCAGGCTTTATGCAGCACTTCAGCACCTCAAGAAAACCAACGACCTCACAAACCCTCGCCCCCGTCATCGTCACCGTCATGGACAAGGACCGCCAGGGTGACTACTGGAAATTTGTGCAAGACCTTCGCACCGCAGGCGTCCGCGCCGAAATGTTTGTCGGCACCGGCAACATGGGCAAGCAGATGAAATACGCCGACAAGCGTGGCAGCCCCCTCGTCATCATTCAGGGCGGCGATGAAAAGGCCAGGGGCGAAGTCCAGATCAAGGACCTCCGCCTCGGCAGCGAACTCGCCACCTCAATCGAAACCCGCGAGGAATATGCAAGCCAGAGACTGGCGCAGTGGTCCTGCAAGGAAGCCGATCTGGTTGATGAAGTGAAGAAGGCGCTGGCAAAATGAAGGCACGCTTCAAAATACCCCTCTCCCTTCAGGGAGAGGGCAGCTCGCGCAAGCGAGCGGGTGAGGGCCGAGTCACAGGTCGCGCGTCGCTTCCCTCACCCGGCGCTTCGCGCCACCCTCTCCCTGAAGGGAGAGGGGCAACGGCTGTTTAACATGCCCGGCCGCACCTCCATTGAGCGCGAAATCCTCGCCCGCCAGAACGCCGCCATCATGGCTGTCTTCGAACGCGCGGGCTTTGACCACATCGCCCCCGACATCATCCAGCCCGCCGACATTTTCCTCGAACGCTCCGGCGAAGACATTCGGTTGAGAACCTTTGTCTTCACCGATCCCGATGGCAATGAACTCTGCTTGCGGCCAGACCTCACCGTGCCCGCCTGCCGCTTCCACCTTTCCCATGCGCCCGACAAAGAAGCAAAATACTGCTACCTCGGCCCCGCCTTTCGCTTTCCCGACGAACATTTGTCACCGCAGGAATTCACCCAGGCCGGTGTCGAATGGTTCGGCGGCAAAAATCCTGTTGAAGACGAAGCCCGCATCCTCAAACTGGCGATCTCCGCACTCGAGGCCGCAGGCCTTACCAAACTGAAGGTCACGCTTGGCGATCTCGGCCTCTTCAATGCATTGCTGGAAGACATGCCGATGCCATCGCGCTGGCGTCGCCGCTTGCAACACCAGTTCTGGCGTCCACAAGCCTTCCGCGAATTGCTGCAGCAATTTTCGACAGATGGTCAGAAGCACCGCACCAGCATTTCGGACACGATCGACGCAATGGCAAAAACCAGCGCCATTGAATTCGTACAAACCAAATTCGCCAAAGAGAAAATTCCACTGGTCACCGATCGCAGCATCGAGGACATCGCAGAACGCCTTCAGGAGAAGTTTTCAGACCGCTCGGAAACCAAGCTGTCTCAACACCTTGTGCAACAAATCGAATCCTATCTGGCAATTGCAGGCAGTGCCACCGAAGTGCCCATCGCAAGCACCAGCACCTCAGCGACTTACGCCAAAGCCATCGCATCTTACAACGCGCGCCTCGCATCATTGGAGGACCAGGGGCTCAATCCGCGCCGCTTCCATTTCTCCGCAAACTTCGGCCGCGACCTCGAATATTACACCGGCTTTGTGTTTCAGATTGAAGCAACAGCAGGCAACCACGCCGTCACTGTTGCAGGCGGTGGTCGATACGACAATCTGCTCGCTGATCTCGGCGCAACACAGCCAACACCGGCAACCGGCTTCGCCATCCACACCGAACGTGTGAAAGCGGCCCTCGCATGATCACCCTCGGCATACCATCAAAGGGCCGCCTCATGGAGGCAACGCTCGAACACTTCGCCAAGGCGGGCCACACCATCACCCGCACCGGCTCCGACCGTGGCTATCGCGGTCGCATCGCGTCCCTCAGCCAAATCGAAATCCACTTCCTCTCGGCATCAGAAATCGCAACCCAGCTGAAACAGGGCAAGATCGACGCCGGCGTCACGGGCGAAGACCTGCTGCGCGAAACCATCCCGCCATAACGATGAATCAGTCACCGTCGCCGCACGCCTCGGCTTCGGTCCGGCCAATGTTATCGTCGCCGTGCCGCAATGCTGGCTCGATGTGGCGCAAATGACTGACCTCGACGACGTCGCCGAGCAGTTCTACCGGGCCCATGCGCGCCGCCTCCGTGTCGCCACCAAGTACAAGAATCTCACCCGCCGTTTCTTCGCCGCCCACGGCGTGACCGGCTATCGCATTGTCGAGAGCGCAGGCGCCACCGAAGGCGCACCAGCCTCCGGTGCTGCCGAACTTATCGTCGATATCACCACGACCGGAAGCACACTTGCCGCGAATCATTTGAAGATTTTGGACGACGGCCTGATCCTTGAATCATGCGCTGTATTGGCAGCGCGAGCTTCATTTCTGAAGGAGAAGCCACTACAAATCCTCGCGCGCGATGTCGCCGTGGGCTGAAAACCAGTCGGAAAACATCGCTCAAAAATCTATTTTTGACCAATTAGTTCAATATATTAGGCAATTCCACGCGATGTGATTGAGTTGCGGTTGCAGTTCCTCAACCTTTTTCTTGCAATTGCATCCAAAAGCTGTAGATTTTTATCAAGCTTGAGGCACGCGGCAGGGACGGCACCCTGGTACTATGCGGCAGTACCGCGACAAACCTCATTAAGTCTTGCACCGATGATTTAACTTGATCCTGACGTAGGTTAAGGATTTGTGTCGGCAGCAGTTTCGGTATCGCCCCCGGTCCGGATCTGTTTGCAATGGCGAAAATCCACTTCTCAGGCTTCAAGGGAGGGGATTGCGCCTCGTGTGCAATCCTCTCCTATTATTCGACGCTACCGGCCTTTTTCTTGTCCCAGTCACAAGCTAGCACCGCAAGGCAACGGAACGATTCGCGCGAGCTTCACATGCTACCCAGAATGACCATGGCAGCACTAGCCATCACCTTGCTGTCTCTCCCCGCCATGTCCGAATCCTGCGGCAAGACGTCTGCCGGTTTCGACGCCTTCAAGAAATCCGTCATCAAGCAGGCCCGCTCGCAAGGCATGTCAGCCGATGCCATGGACTTGCTCGCCGCAGCCCAATACGACCAGTCGGTCATCAAGCGCGACCGCGCCCAGCAGATATTTTCCGGCAGCTTTCTCGACTTCCAGAAGAAACTCATCAACGACCGCCGCATAAAAACCGGCCAGGCGATGATCCAGAAACACAAGGCGCTGTTCCAGAAAGTTGAGCAACAGTTCGGCGTGCCCGCCCCTGTCATCACCGCCTTCTGGGCATTGGAAACCGATTTCGGTGGCAACATTGGCAACGACCCCACCTTTCAGGCGCTCATGACTTTGGCCTGGGATTGTCGTCGTCCCGAAAAATTCCGCCCGCAGCTTCTCGCAGCCTTGCAGCTCGTCACCCGTGGCGATCTTTCACCCGAAGAACTGCGCGGCGCATGGGCTGGGGAAATCGGCCAGACACAATTCATGGCCTATGACTACGATGAAAGCGCTGTCGATTTTGATGGTGACGGCCGCCGCAATCTGCGTGACTCAATTCCGGATGTCATTGCCTCAACCGCCAACCTCCTGCGCAAACACGGCTGGCAGCCTGGTGAGCCTTGGCTGCTCGAAGTCAAAGTGCCTGCGGATTTGCCATGGGACCAGGCCGACATCGCAATCCAGCATCCGCGCGCCCAATGGGCCAAATGGGGCGTGAAATCAGCTGATGGCAGAGCGATCAAGGCCGATGCCTTTCCGGCCTCGCTGCTTTTGCCCATGGGCAAGGACGGCCCCGCCTTCCTCGCCTATCACAATTTCACCAAAGCCTATCTGAAGTGGAATGAAAGCCTCGTCTATTCCACAACCGCCGCCTATCTCGCCACCCGCATTTCAGGCGCAAGGCCCGTGGGCAAGGGCCGTGCACCAGTAGCCGCGCTCGATTTCAGCCAGCTGATGGAATTGCAGAAGGCACTCGCCGCCAAGGGCTATGACGTCGGCAAGATCGACGGCAAACTCGGCAAGGGAACGAGAGCCGCCGTTAAAGACACACAAATCAAGCTAGGCCTCCCCGCCGACAGCTGGCCGACACAGGAATTGCTGCAACAGATCGCAGGGAATTAACAATCGCCCTTCTCCTTTCAGGGAGAAGAGCCTTCCCCGGCGAAGGCGAGGGTGGCCCAAAGGGCCGGATGAGGGACCGACGGCACACTATAGCTTGTCCCGCACCACCGCCGCGTCCAGAGTTTTGGTGTGGAATTTCTGCGGGATCAAACCCCAGCAACTATCGCTTCACTCAAATTGTAGGTGTGATCTCCACCTCGCTTTTATTTTCTTCTGTTAAAGCTTTTCCTCTCTAGGACCAGCGGGATGGCCACAAAACAGAATGAAAAACCATCACATCTCGACGTGATGGTACGCAAGATTGCCACGCAAGGCACAAGATACAAACCTGCAGTGCCAGGCGGGTTCATGGTAATTTGCGGCTGTCTAGGTTTGCTGCTCTGTAGTTGGGGTTTCGCATCAGCCGTTTTGCAAACAATTGCTCCGGCACAACCTACTTGGATTCCAAGATGTCCAGGCAACCCACATGCGAACCTGATTGCAGCGACTGTCTTTGCAATTCCCGCCTTTTTAGCAATACTTCTTGGACGCAATAAGACAGATTCAATCTTGATGAACGATTCAGAAATTCGGATCACTTCAAGGTCGGGTCATGAGAAAATATTGCATTGGCACGAGATTGCCGAAAGTTGTCCAATTGTGGACCTTTACCAACTCGTTACAATGACAAGTGGCAGACTGACTTTGATTCCCAATTTGCTTGTGTCTACAAAATGGCGAATGGACTTGCTAATGGCACTGCCTTCATTACTGGCACCGTTTTTTTCGGAAGGACAAAACAATCTGTCGATCGCCTATGCGCGGCTGAAAATCGCGATGCTCGGACCAGGCGTGTCATTCCCGGTGGGCAATCCGCACAGATATGAGCTCCGTCAGAGACAAGTGATCATCTACAGCATCTTCACAGTCTCAGCGATCTTGCTTTGCATTCTTGGCACTCTAAGTAGTACTGGGCCTGCGCTCGGCCTCGCTCCACTTCTTATTTCACCAGTTGCCGACTTGCTGACGCGCCGTACCCCACGGAAATACGATGCTGTGACATTGACGACGCAAGAGTTACGTATCGAGCGTGCTGGAATTTCCTGGCCGACAATCAAAACGGAAGACATCAAGTCTACTAAGATTGAAGACCTGAACCAATTGAGGATTGTCTGCAAAGACAAAGAAAAGTCGATCACTCTGGAGTTAGACTTCCGGAGTGCAACCCTACTGACTGAACTCATCAAATCATCACGGACATACACAGGGCTTCGACTCGTACACGGCAATGCCGCCCCACTGGCGGCTTAGTGCCAAAACGTTACTTATCCCGCACCACCACCTGGTTCTGTTCACCCAACCCTTCAACACAAATCTTCATCTTGTCGCCAGGCTTCAGGAACCGCGGCGGCTTCATGCCGAGGCCCACACCCGGCGGTGTGCCAGTTGTGATGATGTCACCTGGCATCAACGTGAAGAACTGCGAGAGATAGGCGACGAGATAAGAAACGCCATAAACCATGGTGGAAGTGGAACCGTTCTGTACGCGCTTGCCATTGAGCTCCAGCCACAGCTTCAGCTTCTGCGGATCCTTCACTTCATCCGCCGTCACCAGCCACGGTCCTATCGGTCCAAACGTGTCGTAGGACTTGCCCTTGGTCCACTGCCCTGCCCGCTCCGCCTGGAACTCCCGTTCCGACAGATCATTGATGGTGCAGTAACCGGCCACATGCTTCATCGCATCCGCCTTCTTGATGTTCTTGGCCCGCGTGCCGATGATCACGCCCAGTTCCACTTCCCAATCACCTTTTTTCGATTTCGGTGGCAGGGTGATGATATCATTGGGTCCGCACACGCAAGAGACCTGCTTGGTGAATACCACAGGCTCCGGCGGCACCTGCATTCCACTCTCCGCCGCATGGTCGGCATAGTTCAAGCCAATCGCGATGAATTTCTGCGGATTGGCCACGCAGGCACCGATACGCGGTGATCCCTTGACCAGCGGCAGCTTGTCCACCTTCACTTTGCGCAACTTTGCCAACGCCGCAGGCGAGATCGTTGCACCCGAAATGTCCGGCACCACTTTTGACAAATCGCGAATGCGCCCTTCGCTGTCAAGAATGCCAGGCTTTTCCTTGCCGATTGGTCCGTAACGCAAGAGTTTCATGATGTTTCCCATTGTAGCGCTGATGGATGCCAGCGCGGTTGATAGCCTTGTGCCAAAATGGCGATGATTGCAGGCGGTGTCAAAAGATTCGCTTTCATGTCGACTGCCAGTGGTTTGCAATCCACATAGCCGCCAAAAGACCAGCGCAACATGTATTCGCCCCGTACCGCAAATATGTCACCCCCGCATTCGACCATTGTGCCATCCGGCAAGAAAGTCGAGACCCCCTCCCCCTTGTGGGGAGGGCCGGGGTGGGGGTCAGGCGGTTCAGCAGAATGAAAAAGACCCCCGCCAAACTGCAACGACCTCTCAGCATGGAGTCTGTTGTCCAGCGCACACGTCCCCAACCCGCTCAATAGAACAAACCGCTTCGCCTCTTCCCGCCGACACAAAAAACACGGTCGGTGTCCCGCCGCCAACGCTGTCACCTCATCCACAAAAAACAGCGACGTATATCCCTGCCCCATCGGTTCATGATGCCAGTCCTTGTAATGCAGCTCGCAGCAAATCCAGCGCTGTGAAGCCCACCGCCGCTTGCCCAAAGTCCGGTCATCACGATGAAACTTGCCACCACGATTACCGAGCATGGTGCCGCGTTCCGCCACGGCATGAAGGTCGCCACTGGGATGAACGCGGTTTTGCAACGGCATGCGCGTTACGTCTGCTGCATCACATTGCGATAGGCCGTGATGATTGCCGCCGCACTGATCCGGATGTCCTCATCTGTCGTCTCGCCGCCGGACACTGATATCCGCATGATCTGCCGCCCGCGCCAGGTAGCCCCTCCCGCAAAACACACACCATCCGCCTGCACCCGACGGATGGTTGCAATCGTCAGCCTGTCACCGCGCTCATCACTTTCATTCGCCCCAAACCTTATGGCTGCCTGGTTGAGAACCACGTCATTCATCACGGCAATGCCTGGCTCCTGCACCAGCAACTCCGCCATCAGCCTTGCACCCCGGCAATTGCGTTCAACCATCTCTACAATGCCACTGCGCCCAAGCGTTTTGATCACCGCCCAAGTGGCAAACCCTCGTGCCCGTTTGGAAAGTTCAGGAACATAATGCGAAGGATCTCGTTCACCCTGCGCCGTTGCTGGCAAATAGCTTGCCGACACGGTCATCGCCTTCCTGTGCGCAAGCTCATTCCTCACAATGGCAAAGCCCCCATCGTAAGGCGTCTGCAACCACTTGTGGCCGTCCGTCGCCCACGAATCCGCCTGCTCTATTCCTGCCATGAGAGGTCGGTAGATCGGCGAAACCCGTCCCCAAAGGCCAAAGGCACCATCAACATGCACCCACGCTTGCTTCTCATGCGCCATGGGAATCAGGCTCGCAAACGGGTCGAAATCACCGGTATTGATCTGTCCTGCCTGCAAAATGACAATGCAAGGTCCGGTCACCGCTGCCATGGCCACCGCAAAGGCATCGCTGCGAATGGAACCTTGTGCATTGGTCGCAACACGCACCACCCTGTCGTGCCCAAGGCCCAAATACTGCAACGCCGAAAACACTGTCGTATGTGCATCATCACCAATGACAACGGTGATGGGCGGCGCGCCAAACAGACCCTGCTTGTCCGCATCCCAACCAGTCTTTGCCAGAACTTCGCCGCGTGCTGCGGCAAGACAGGTGAAATTCGCCATCGTTGCACCAGAGGCAAACCCGATGGAACTCTCACGCGGCAAATCCAGCAATTCCAAGAGCCACGCACCGGCAGCAGTTTCGGAAGCAGCCGCAGCAGGTGACGCATGATGGTTACCGGCATTTTGCCCCCATGCGCTTGTCAGCCAATCAACCGCAACACCCGCCGGATGCGATGCACCAATCACCCAGCCAAAAAACCGTCGGCCAGTTGGCATCATCAAACCACCTTCCGCCTGCGCCGCGACATCGTCGAGGACATTGACAGCTGGCGAAGATTGTTCCGGCAGTGGTTCAGTGAAGCGCGCAACTTCTTCCTGGTAGCTCTTGCGCGGGCTGGCATCAGCATCACCCGCTTTCAATCGGAACGCCGTCGCTGCTTCGGCCGCACGGGTGAAAAGCTGTTTGAGTTCAGTGCTGTTCATGACCAACTCCATCTTTCACGGCGCACACAACATCACGATAGCACAAACGCCAAAACGCTGCTTACGTCTTGGATGAACGCGGCCTTGCAACCGTTTGAGATGACTCAGGAATCACAAACGGTGGTGGTGGCATCAGAATATTGTGCCGCCCGACATTCTTCACATCACGCTCCCCGCACAGCGCCAATGTCGTATCAAGTTCGTTGCGCAGAATATCAATCGCCCGCGTCACGCCAGCTTCCCCGCCTGCACCCAATCCATAGACATAAGCGCGGCCCATGTAAGTACCTTTCGCACCAAGCGCCAAGGCTTTCATCACATCCATGCCGGTGCGAATGCCGGAATCGAAATGCACTTCCACCTTGTCACCCACCGCGTCCACGATGGGCCCCAACATGTCGATTGTCGCAGGCGCACCATCCAGCTGTCGCCCGCCATGGTTCGACACAACGATGGCATCGGCACCAAGCTTCGCTGCGATCACGGCATCATCGACATCATTGATGCCTTTCAGGATCAGCTTGCCACCCCACTGCTTGCGGATAAATTCAACCGAACTCCAGTCCAGAGTCTGGTCAAATTGGTGGTTCGCCCAATGCGAAAGATCAGCCAGTGACTTCACATCCTTCGCATGCCCCATGATATTGCCAAACTGCCGGTTCTTGGTGCCGAGCATCCCCAAGCACCACGCAGGCTTGGTCATCATGTTCAAGATGTTGGGCAGCGTCAGCTTCGGCGGCGTCGACAGGCCGTTGCGAATGTCCTTGTGCCGCTGCCCGAGAATCTGCAAATCCAGCGTCAACACAAGCGCCGAGCAACGCGCATCTTTTGCCCGTTGCACCAGTCGCGTGGTAAAATCCCGGTCGCGCATGACATAAAGCTGAAACCAGAACGGCTTCGGATTGTGCTTCGCCACTTCCTCCAGCGAACACACACTCATCGTCGACAATGTATATTGCAGTCCAGCCTTGTGCGCGGCGCGACAAGCGAGAATTTCCCCATCTGCATGTTGCATGCCGGTGGAACCCACAGGCGCAAAGACTATGGGCATCGCCATCTCTTCGCCCGCCATCATTGTTGTCAGCGACCGCCCGTCAATGTTTCGTCCCACCCGTTGCCGCAATTTATACTTCGCAAAAGCCGCTGAATTGTCGACATAGGTTCCCGTCGTATAGGACCCCGTGTCGCAATAATCATAAAACATGCGCGGCACCCGCCGCTCGTATATCTGCCGCAGGTCTTCTATTGATGGCGCTTTGGAAGGGAGCATGGGAACGACTTCTTGTTGGATCGTCGCGTCTTAAGTCCAATTCCTGAAAAAGTAAAACTGCAACTCAAGCCCGCCCTTCTACCTTCAGGAAGAAGGTGCCCCGAAAGGGCGGATGAGGGACCACCTGCGAGCTATATCTTCCCAACCAAATTGAGGAAAACGCCCTGGTCATCAAATGAAAGGTCGCGCAGGTCATCCGAGAAACGCCCGAAATTATAGCCAACGCCCACCTTGAAGTTGTCGCCCATCTGCTTGTAGAGGGCAACAAGCAGTCCAAAGTCAGTCTGGTCCGTTGTCGGCGACCACATCATGCGGCCTTCCAGCAAGGCATCCCATTCATGCACGATGTGAAGGTCAGCCCGCACTATGCCGAGATGCGCTTCTGACCTCTCCCAGTCAGCGCCTGCAACACGTTCACGCGTTTCGCCGATCCGGAACCCATACTTCGCGCCAACCGTCAGCTGCGGCACAACATCATAGCTCACATCAGCCGAGAAGATGTGCGAACGCTGTGCGTCGCCATTCTTTGTGCCATCAATCGTCACCTGGTCCTGGCCCGGTTCATCCATGAGATAGGTGTATTTCACCAGCGCATTCAGGCGGTCCGAATTTTCCGGGCGATAGGCAAAGCCGAACGACCCTTCCATGTAGTCGCCATCCTTGATCGCTTCCGTGGCATCGGTGAACACCGCGTCAAGCGAGCCAAGTGCACGCCAGTCGTTCGAAACCTTGACCGAAAATTGCGCCGACAGCAGGTAGGAATCGAGATCGCGCGAATCATCTTCGGAATTGTCGAAACGTGCTTCGCCCTTCACCCGTGCTTCAACCCCGCCCTCATCCTTGTAACCGACGGTAAGCGACGCGGCCTTGCGGTCAAAATCTGAATTCTTCAAACCAGTCGTTGGATTGATCGTGTTGTCGTAAACCGTGCCGATCTCAAAACCGCCAGCAAATGTCCAGGCCGCATCCGGCGTATATTCAACCCCATAGGTTTGCGACACCGACCTGCGCTCGCCGAACATGTCGTAGCTGTCCTCCGCAAAGGCACTCCAGTCCTCGCTATATTGCACACGCGCCCCCGCCACGACGGTTCCAAGATCATCACCCACCAGTTCAAACGGCCAACTTGTGGAACCATCACGGTCTCCGTCAAGCCGATAGCCAATGTAGTAGCGGCTGTCCGGACTAGGCTCGTAATTCAACGTCACATCAGTGCCAAATCCGCGCGAACCGTAGGATGCTTCACCATCCACCGACACATGTTCGGTCAACTGCATCTTCGCGCCAACACCAACGCGGTGATCCTTGCGCAAGTCACCAGCGCGCGACACCGTCGCTTGGCCAAAGACATAAACCTCTTCCCTGTCATTCCAGGTATAGATCAACCGGCCGCCAACATTCGCACGCCGCCCTGCATCCTTGGCATTGAGACCAGATCGTTTGCGCTCGGTGTAAACCGCATAGGGCTCCACCGCCACATGGTCACTCATCCCGACCCGCACCTTTGCAGCACCTTCCCGGTCCTTGGTGTCGCGTCCCGTATCCTGCTGGCTGTAACTCACCGCAACTTTTGTACGCTTGCTGACATCCACGTCACCTTCAATGCCCCATGCCGTCTTCTTCTCGGTGGCCTGGGTATCGAGTGACGAGAAACCCTTTTCGAAGTGTTCAACCCGCGCCTGGATCTTTCCCTGCACCTTGCCGTCGGTTGCTTCGCCAAAGTCAACGCGCGCTTCTGCGCGATAGGCATTGGCAGCACGGTTCGTTCCCGCAGTGCCATTGTCCTGAATGGTCAAACCGCCATCCGGCGAATAGCTGTTGCCAAAGCCGGGGCCCTTGGAGCGCGCGACTTCCGCTTCAACATAGGTCCCTTCGGAATGTTCCAGATGAACGTCCGCACCATAGAGTTTCTGGTTGGCAGCGCCCGTCTTCTCGCGTTGTGCTGTCACGCCAACGCGCACATGATCGCCAATCCATTGTTGCGCCCGCCCACCCGCCACATATCCGTCCACGTCACGCGCAGCCGGGGTGAATTCATAGGAGACCGTGAGAAAATTCTCCGTACCCTGACGATTTGTCGAACGCAGCGGCCGATTGAGGATGATGATGCCTTGCACATAGTCAATCGAGTAGTCCGTGCCAAACTTCAGCGACTGCCGGTTGACGACAAAACCGGTGACAGCATTGCGCACTTCAACCGTGACCGTTTCCGTGCCTTGCGAAATGTCCTGGTGTTTGAGGAAATAGGCCGATCCACCGGTGCCGCGCAACACATCACGCTGCGGCACGGTGCCAGGCAGCGCAGCATAGGCATCAACCTGCGTCTTTGCTTCACCATTGGCCACAACGCCATCTGAACGGTAAACACCGCTCGCGCCATAAAGTGCACGTTCCGTGCGCAAAAACTTGGTGCCGGTGATCTGCGATTTGAAATTGCCCCACATCACATGGCTCGGACCCCGATCAAGCCGAACATAGAACTTGCCACGCGTCGGCGCATCCTCAAACGAAACAGAATCATCACCATAGATCGGATAATAATCATCCGGATCAAGCCGCCGCAGAAACTCGCGCGGATTCTTCTCATCAAGCCCCTTGAAAATGTGCTTGAGTTTCACATCATCCGTATCCGCCGCCATGGTGAGAATGTAGCGGCCCTTGATCTTGCCTTTGGCATAGAACGCCAGCCGCCCGCGTGTATAGACATCGTCAAACTCGCCGGGCCTCACAGCTTCGATCTGGTTGTTGAACCGCCAGCCCGCGGTGAAATCTGCGAGTCCGACATAGAACCATTCGCTCGCGGGAATGTTCACCTCACGCGAAAAGCGCAAGCCTTCGCCATCTTTCAGCACGGAGATTTCAACAGCGCCCTGGCCTTGCGGCAACATGCGTTGCATCACAAACGCGCTCTTGCCGTCAATCGGCACCGGCTCGCCCATGATCGTCACATCGTGGTCCGGCGGAATGTTCTTGCCGGTAACGGTGACAAACCCACCGCTCACATCAATGCCGCGCCGGGCTGTCCGGTCATCACCCACGCCCGGGGCAACCGCGTCAACTTCGGCCTCCCGCGAACCAAGTTGCCGTTCGCTGCGCACCAGCGGCAAGGGCTTCGTTTCGTCAAAACGGCCCTCGGCATCATAAACGCGAACAACATATTCCATCTCGGCAGGCGCATCGTGCGGCATCACCCAGGTCGCAGCACCTGTTGGCTTTACCTCAATCGCTTCATGAAGATCAGAAGCACTGCGTCCGCTGCCCTGATAGATCCGTATCTCTGCCCGTTCGACAAATGCCGCATAGTTCAGCGACATCAGGAAATCGACATCTTCGCCCGCTTCATAGGTCACACGCGGAGGCACTGTTGAAACATTCAACACGGGCCGCACGCCCAATCCATCATACTTCACTTGAATGTCGACAGCTTCCAGTCCCGTCTTTGGCGCAGCAGGCGTTGTCGAACCCGTGACCGTCCCATCGACTTGTTGCCCATCGACCGAAATCTGGAACGGCAAGGCCTCGGCAAACACCGGCGCAGAAAGCGCGAGCAGCGCAGAAAGCGCAGTAACCATCCTCCCCGCCGCCGAACAGGTAAACAATATTCCCGGTGCGCGTTTCTTCATTGTCATTTGCTGCACTCGGCACGTGTTGTGATGTTGAGGTCGTAAGGCGCGCCGTCCTGCTCCCAGCGCGTGCGAATGGCACTCTCGATGCTCACCAACCGGTCATCGACAATCGGATGCTGCTGGCCACACGTGTAAACAACTTCCAGCTTGCCCGGGCATTGCTGCAACACGTGACTCAGACGTCCGAGCCCCTCGGTCCATTTCGGCTTCAGCTTCGTGCTGTCGGTGACGAAAGCATCCTTGCGCAAATCAAGCCGCACATCGCAACTTTTCCGCACACCAAAATTCAGCTTCGTCACCTTGCCGCGCGTCAACCGCACGTCACGCGGGTTTTCCGTTGTGAGCACATAACCCTGCGGCAACGATGCAAGATCAAGCTTGAGAATGAAGTTCGAACCAATGCCAACGTTCGGAAGATCAGCGCAGGCAATGTGGAACCGGCCAGCACTGTCGCTGGTGACGATCAGGCCATTCACGGTCACCACATTGACACCAGCCATGCCCGGTTCGCCATCATCGGCATATCCATTGCCGTTGAGATCATCGAACACCCGGCCGATTACGTCACCGCAGTCAAACACATGTTCCGGCTTGATCTCGACAACAGCCGTTGCCGTGGCAACCACCGCACCATTGTCGCGATTGACCACCTGCGCCGTATTGACGAACTTTCCTGATGTCAGCGTCGCACCGGCAATCAGCCGCAACTTGATCACCACACTGCCATCAATGTCGATGGGATAACCGGTGAACGTCAGCACGCGGCCATCCTGCTTGGGCACAATCGCTTTTCCATTTGCCGTGGCACTGCCTTCAATAAAGATGAACGATCCCGGCATGATGTCGCGGATCGCGGTGCGCAAGCCAGTCAGTCCGTTTGCTGTGATCGTGTAAGTCACGCGCTCGCCACGCCGGATTTCTGAACGGCCCGCTGTTTTGGTGACAGTCGGTGGTGCGGTGAAAACCGTGATGACAGTCGGGCTATTGCCATTCAGCGACTTGCTGTCGGAAACGTCAGACACAACACTGTTGGCAGGCCCCCTGGCCACAGCGCGCGCCGAATTGACAACCTTGCCTGCCGCAGCATCAGCACCAGTGACACGGTGAGTCGCGGTGAATGACTTCGAGTTGGTGGCCCCCGGTGCCAGCGCGGCAAGTGACCCGCCGCTCACCACGGCATTGGCATCCGTCACGCGAACATCGCGCAGCGTCGTATTGCCGGTATTGGTGACAACGAAGGCATAGTTGATGACATCACCCGGATCATTCACACCATTCGCATTGGTATCGGTCACCGATGTGATCGTCTTGATCAGTGCAATGGATGGATTCTGCGTCAGATTGGTGCGCGTCGGATCATTTTCATTTGGCGATGAGTCATCTGACAGATCCTCCACAGTGCCGCTTGTCGTGCCGCGCTGATAATCCGCCACGACCTTCGCCTGGTTCTCGACATAACCGCGATTGAGATCGGCCTGCGTGATGGCGTAACTCGCCGTCAGTGTGGAATTGGTTTCATTGATCAGCAGTTGCGCAATCGGACTTCCGGCAATCGGCCCGACTTTCGTGTCCGTCACCTGCACATTCGTCAGTCGCACGCCACCAGTATTGGAAATCTCAAACGTGTAGTCGATCACGTCACCAACATCAGTGACGCCATTGTTGTTCACATCGCGCGGCGCGCCCGCCGTCTTGACCAGCGCAATCGCCGGAATACCAACAGGTGTAACTGTCCGATCGTTTTCAGTAACACTCGTTTCGTCGGAGTCATCTTGCACTGTGGTGTTGTTCGGCCCGCCCTGTGCCTCGACATGTGCCGAATTGGTCACTGTCCCCACGCCCATGTCCGCAGCAGTAATGACATAATCAAAGAACAGACTTGTATCGTCCGAAGCCCCTGCAGCGAGACCTGGGATGGAACCTTGAACGCCACCTGGTGCGGCAAGCGGATCTGTCACCACAATGTTTGATAAGGGCTCTGTCCCCGTATTCACTACTGTGAAAGTATAACGCAGCGTATCGCCCTCACCCGTCACACCATCCGCAACGGTGTCAATGACCTGCGGTTGCGGTTTCAGCAGGGCAACTGATACAACACGCAACGGCGTAACCGTCGGATCATCACCCGTGATGTCGGACTCATCCGAAAGATCAATGACACTCCGCTGGCCCGTTGGCGATGTATAGCGCCCCGTCGCAGTCACTTGATTGCTCACTTGCTTAGGGTCCAGCAGCATGTCTTCATCTCTCACCGCATGCGTCGCCGTGACGGTGATGGAATTCGCAACGCCGGGCAGCAAAGGCCCAATACTCGTGGTGGTCAGATCGCCATTTGGGTCAACCAACGTCACTGGATCAATTGTGACTGTGCCCGTATTGGTGACAATGACGTCGTAATTGATCGTATCGCCTGTCGCTCCAACCTTGTTGATCAACCCATCGCCGTTTGCATCAATAAAGCCTGTGTAACTTTTCACCACGGCAAGTGAAGCATTCTGTTGCAGTGGCAGTGGAGTATCACCATCCTGCGTCGTACTTGTCGGATGAGACTGATCGGTGACCACTGCACCAGTTGGTGACGTGCCCGAAACCGTCGCACGATTGATCACCTGTCCAGCATCAAGATTGCTTTGTGCAAGGGTATAGACCGCTGAATAGATCCAGGTCTCGCCAACCTCCAGCAGACCGTCACCATCATCACCGCTTTGCAGGGTGGGAACGGGCATTCCGCTGAGAATGTCTGCAATTGAGATCGCGCTCAGTGTCACATTGCCGGGATTCGTCACTTCAAACGTATAGGTAACCTGATCACCAGCGTCGACCACGCCCGTGTCCAAACCAAGATTGACAGTGATGCTTGATTGCGGCGGAACCGGCTTGCGGATCGCAATCCGCGGCTGCTGTGTCAGCGGCACATCAGCCATGGCGGTCGCATCCAGTGGTGCTGTCCCGCGCACCGGTGTTCCATTCGCCGTCGCGTCATTGTGCAACGTCCCAGCATCGATGGCCGCTTGGTCGGCTGCAGTCATCGTGTAGATAAAGTTGAATGACTGCGGCACGCCGGGCCGCAGATTGTTGATCGCAGGTGAAAGTGCGCCACCCAGCAGCGGATCATTCACCACCACATTGTTCATCGTCACGTTGCCGGAATTTGTCAGAGTGAAAGCATAGGTAATTCTGTCGCCAATATTCGGAATGCCGGCCGGTGCCACCACCGAGAAATTCGGCGTCGCCGTCTTCACCATGGAAATCGCAGGCGCGGCGGGCAAGGGCGTGGTGGCAGAGTCTGTCGGCGAGTCAATCGTGTCGCCATCAGGTTCATTGCCCTGTGCTGTAGCGGTGTTCACCAGATCAACCCCACCCGTCAGCACATTGCCGACATTGTCGAGCACATTCTGCGTCAGCATATAAGTCGTCGTGAATGTGTGACTTTCACCTGGCAGAAGGGTGACGGGCGTCATCGACGCCGTTGCCAGCTCGTCATAAGTCTCGACCCCGTTGATTGGCAGCGGTGCCGAAAGTTCAATATGGATAGTGCTGTTTCGCGATTTTGCCGTCAGGCGCGAGCTGGTGGACAACATGCCGCTGGTGATTTCCTCCAGCGTCAACTCGTGAATGAGTATGATCGACGAGTCGTCGGAATCATTGGGCGCGAGATAGGCAATGCTGTCGCTGAAGACTTCACCATTGATCTGCCGGAGCCGGATATCCGTCAGCGGCCCGTCGCCGGTATTTACAATCTGGTGCAAAATGCCGACCCGGTCACCGGGCAGAAGTGCGGCAGGATCGCCGCTCAACAGAACCACGCGACGGATGGCATTCATGCTGCTGTAGATCGGCGGCACATCCCTTGGCTGAACAATTGGTGGGGCCTCGGAAGCTGCCGCTTCAGGTCCTGTTGATGCCGTCACAAATGGATCGGCACCCTGGCGCAACGTGTCAAGCGACGCGAGCGCATTCACACTCGGCACTGGCGCGGCAGCGAACAACGGGTCCGCAATCTTGACATTCGTCAGCGTCACCTGGCCAGTGTTCGTCACCACGAATGAATAGGCGATTGTATCTCCGGCATTGGCTGTGCCACCAGGCGTCACGACATTGAAGTTGGGCACTGCCGACTTGACCAAATCCAGGCTTGAGACAGCGTTGATTGGCGTTAGGTAGCTGTCAGTCGCTGTCACCAGCGTGGCACCACTGGTACCGCGCACCTGGGCCGTGTTGGTGAAGCCACCATTGTCGATGTCTTGCTGCGTGATTGCATAAGTCGCAGTGAACGTGCCCGTGTCGACATCACCCGGCAGCATCGCGGCAATCGGACCGCCACTCACAGTCGCTTGCGGATCGATGATCGTAACAGTGTTGAGCGTCGTGACGCCGACATTCTCTACACGGAACGAATAGGTGATCACATCACCAACAGTCGGCACACCATCAACGCCGAGATCAAGCGAACCCACCTTGTCGAGCGCGATCGCAGGCGTATTCGGCAACACAACACTTTCGCTGTCAGGCACATTGAGCGTGCCACCCGATGCCGGATCGCCAACCACTGTTGCAGTGTTGTTGAAAACACCTGCGTCAATATTTGGTTGGGTGATGGCGTAGGTCGCAGTGGCAGTCACCGAAGCACCAGGCACCAGTGTTCCGATCGTCCCCCCCGTGACCGTAAGCCCCGGATCGCTCACCACCACATTGTTGATCGTCACATTGCCAGTGTTCGTGACAGCAAACGTGTAGGAAATCGTGTCACCAACATTGGGGACTGTCGGCGAACCAACGACGGTGAAATCGGGTGTCCCGGTTTTGACCAATGTCAGTTGCGGGGCCGCAGGCAAAGGCGTGCTGGTTGCACCCGGCGCACTGATCGGCGCACCAGTCGGCGGCGTACCCGAAGCTGTTGCCGTGTTGGCAAATGTTCCGGCATCAATGTCAGTCTGCGTCAGAGTATAAGTGGCAGTGAAAGTCGTCGCATTGGACTGCCCCGGTGCAAGTGATATCGGCCCGCCACTCACCGTCACCAGCGGATCATTCACCGTGACATTCGTCAGCGGCACGTTGCCGGTGTTCCTTACGGTGAATGCATATGTAATCGTGTCACCGACATCCGGCCGGCCATTGCCACCACCAACAACAGTGCCGGTCTTCACCAGTGTCATCGCAGGAGCAGGCAGCGGCACACTGGCGCTGTCATTGACAGGCGCCAGCAAACTGCCATTGGCAGGCGAGCCGGAAACGGTCGCCGTATTGTTGTAAACCCCGGCATTGATCATCGGCTGCGTCAGTGTCAGCGTTGCCGTCGCAGTCGCAGTATCACCCGGAGCAAGCGTTCCGATGGCGCCACCGACAACCGTCAAGCCTGGATCAGACAACGTCACCGCGTTCAGCGTCACGCCGCCTGTATTCTGCACGTTAAATGTGTAGCTGACAGTGTCGCCAACATTGGCAACGCCGTCGCCACCGTCATTGAGCGTCCCAACCTTGTCGAGCGTGACTGCCGATGTCGCAGGCAGTGTAACACTTTCGCTGTCAGCAGCAGAAACCTGTGCGGCTCCGTTGGCAGGATCACCGATCACATTTGCAGTGTTGTTGAAAACGCCTGCATCAATCATCGGCTGCGTCAGTGTCAGCGTTGCCGTCGCAGTCGCAGTATCACCCGGAGCAAGTGTGCCAATCGAACCGCCAGCGACAGTCAGGCCCGGATCGGAGACCGTCACATTGTTGAGTGCAACCGTGCCGGTGTTCCTGACCACAAATGTGTAACCAATCGTGTCACCCACATTGGCAATGCCACCGGGAGCAACCAAGCCAAAGTTTGGCGTACCGGTTTTCACCAGTGTAATCGCACCTGTTGCGGTGTTCAGGGGCACGTCTTCAGGATCAGTGGCAGTCACTGCCCCGGCATTGGCCGAAGCTTGGCCAATCGTGTCGATGTCGTTGTCGGTATTTCCAGAAATGTTGAAATCGCCTGCCGGCACGGTATAGGTGCGCGTGAAGATCACTGTGTCACCGGGACCCAGCAAGTCCCAGTCGCCATCACCTGTGACTGGATCAGAAGAGCCACCCGGTGATCCACCATCAGTGAAACTCGTCGGCACAACGACAGCACTTTGTGTTCCCGTGCCCTGGAAGGTTGGATCCGAAACAGTCACATTGTTCAGTGTCGACGTGCCCGTATTCGTGACCGCGAAGCTGAACAGAACAGTGTCACCCGGATCAACCAGTCCGTTGTTGTTGAGATCGCCACCCGCATCGAACGTCCAGGTCTTGTTCAGTGCAATCGCCGGAACCAGAGGGGTCACCGGAACGCTGACAGTATTTGAAACCGCTGGCGCAAGCACGCCAGCCGTTGGCGTTCCTGTTACTGTCGCAGTGTTGTCGATTGTTGCATGCGCTGCAACCGTGAGCAGCCACAACCATGCTCCCATCAAAAGCACAAATCCCGGACCCAGCTTTCGCTGTCCGGTTTTGGCCTTTTCAGGCGATGTCATGGTGCCACACTGCATCATGGGAAGTGCACTGCCCGCGTCCTGGAAGCGCGGGCAGCGCTTTGGCTCTAACTAACCCGCATCCACTTCGGTCTGTGTGACCGTGTGGACATAGGTGAAGGTGATTGTCGCACCGGGCCGCAGAACCCTCCAAATTCCGGGCGTTGCTGCCGTATCGGTTGATGTTTGACCCGCCGGCAATGGCGAACCTTCCGTAAGGAGCGCCCCGTCAGAGAAGCTTGCCGCAGGAAGAGCTGAACCCTCATGCGTATCGCTGGCTGTCACATTGTTGATCGTCACATTGCCTGTGTTCACGATCGTATAAGTGTAGGTAATGACATCGCCAGCATCCGCCGGTGAAGTTCCGGTGGTGAAGGCAAAAGTCTTCGCAACGGTAAGCTCCGGACCCGCCGGAATGGTGGTGAGCGCAGGTGTTGTGTCATCCGGACCGGAATAGGCAATATTGCCAGGCTGTGTGCCGACAGCATTTGCAGTGTTTGAGACACCATCGGTGATGCCCGCGGCCCGAAGTGCATCAAGCTGGTCCAGCGTATAGACAGCTGTATAGGTTGCAGTTTGCCCAGGCGCTAGCGTTGCCGTGTTGTTAAGGCCAGGCGTTCCCGTGCCTGTCGTAGAAACCAGCGTGAAACCGGAAAGCGTTCCCGCACTCGCGATACCATTGAACGTCGGCCCTGCCGGATCACTGGGTGCAACTGCAGTCATTGTCACGTTGCCGTTGTTGGTCACGAGATATTGGTAGGTGATCGTATCGCCACCATCCGTGACTGATGCATTGGCACCTGAAGCCACCGTGGGCGCAACCGATACGGTCTTGTCCGTCGTCAAGCTGGCCGCCGCAGATGTCACCGGCACGCTGACGGCCGAACTCGGCGCAGGTGACGGCAGTGATCCCGATGCTGGCGTACCGGTAACCGTCGCCGTGTTGTCGATGGTCGCCAAGGCCGGGATGACCACCTGGTCAATGAAGGCAGCGACGGCGAAGATACCCACCGCATTTCGCAAATGACGCGCTAGCCGCGCGATCAAGTTACTTTTGTAAGTCATGTTACACTCCAGGAGTTGATGTTTACGGTTGTTGTTATTGTTCGACGATCCTGCTTGCGGTGCCGCTCTTCGGCGGCCTTCAGCGTGGATGTGATGAGCTGCTGGGGAGTTCCGGCACGCGCGACGGCAAAGCTCCGCAACCATGCAGCAGGAAATTTCCGCGACATGTGCAGGCAAAGCATCTCAATGGCTGGATATTGCAGCTTCATCCCCACGACTGACAGTTTGCGCAACTGAAAACGCTCACACTGACAGCCAACTCGAAGCGACAGGCTTCGGGGACTCTGGCGACCCACTTCCGAAACGTGCAGTTCGGCCGAAGCACACGTCCATAAAAAGGGTTAATTTGTGCTTAGGAGAGGCTGGTTAACGAGTGGTTAATTCCCTGAACCACTTCACGACAAAGCGCCAAAAATGGCCGAATTGACCACAACCTGAAGTATTGTGTTGTGTTTCTGATAGCCCGGAGAAAGGCCTTACTGAAGCAGGTCAATGTCCTGTTGCACGACCGTATAGGCCCAGGTGAAGCGAACTGAATCGCCTGGAGCAAGCGAGTCCCAGTTTTGGTCGATCGCACCATCGGAAGAGTCCCCCGGCGGCGCAACATCATTCAAGATCGCTTCATTGCTCGGCAATGGATTTGCACCATAGCCGTTGTGATTGTCAGTGTTGACGTTGACACCCGCAATTGTCCGGTTCCCGGTGTTGGTAATGTCATACCGGTAGGTGATGATATCACCCACATCCGCTGTGCCATTGCCGTTCACATCGCCGCCCACACCCGCCGGGAAAATCCTCGTCTTGCTGAGCGTCAGACCGGGCGTTCCTGTTAGAGAAACTGTCGCATCGCCCGACTGGCTGACCGGACCGAACGCCGTCGATCCATTGGCCGACGCTGTATTGTCGATATCGCCGTCGCCACCACCATTATTGTCGAACACAGCCTGCGTCACGGTATAGGGCATGGTGCAGTCGACGAACGCGCCAACTGCAATGTTGGGGATGGGATTTCCACCCGGACACGTCACTGTGCCCAGCGGATCGCTCACCGTGATCGCCGTCGCCGCCACATTGCCATTGTTGCTCACCCGCACGGTATAGGTGACGACAGTGCCAGCTACAGAGACACTCAAGACCGAGGGCGTCTTGGTCACCTGGATGGAAGGTACCGCAAGAGTGTTGGTGAAGGTGCATTCGATGACAGCACCCAAAGACACAGCCGCCGCGTTGAGCCTGTAGGTCGTCCCCGAAACAAAACTCACCGCACCACCTGATCCCATGCCGGTACAGGTCGGAGCTCCGTTAAGGAAGAAGCCGCTGGCAACACCTTCCACAATGTCCGTGGCAACACCTGCAGAAGCAAGCGGCAGGTTCGTGCCACTGACCGTCGTGCCCGGCGAAAACGGCCCGGTATTGATGGAATCGCCCGCATATCCGTTGTTGGCCGTGAAGGTGAAAGTACCCGTACCGCCATTGCTGATCTTCTTCACCAGCAAGCGGGGCGCTATATCATTGTTGGTGATCGAACATGTCGCCGTTTCGCCAACCGCAAGTGTCACCACATTGCTGCCGGGCCCAGTCAGCGCAAACGCACCACAACTCCACGCACCTGCCGCATAGCCCGCTGGCCCTGTCTCTGTCAGGGTATAAGCGCCTGCATTGACTGCAACATTTGTGACCGCCACCGAATTTCCAGCGCCGGAGAATGCCGAAGGTCCGCCTGCAGACATGGTGAAGGCCGAAGGCACATGCCGTGCCGCCATTGTCGTTGGTGACTGTCTTGACGATCGTCAGGCGCGCCGCAATGTCATCATTCGTCGCCGTGCATGTCGCCACTTGCCCCGCCGTCATCGTGATGATGTTGCCCGAGCCACCGGTGAGCGTGAAGGTCGGGCAGCTCCAGCCCGTCAGGGAATAGCCGGTCGGACCACCCGATTCAGTAAGCGTATAGGCACCAGGTGCCACATAGGCATTGGTGACATTCACATTGCCTTCAATGCCGCTGATCGTCTGCGATCCGGCCGCCTGCAATGTCCAGGCTGTGTCAACGGCAGAGCCCCCATTGTCATTGACCACGGTCTTGGCCAGCGTGATCTGTGCCTTCTTTGTATTCGTCAGTGTACAAACGATTTGCGCCGCAAGTCGCATCTCCGTTGTGGCCACGGTGAATTGGTTCGATCCATTGACGGGATAGGTGAAATTCCCGGTGCCATTGCCATTCGCCGCACCATTGCTGTCGGTGCATACGGCACTGCTGAACGTGAAGGCAACCCCCGGGGTTTCTGTGATCGTTGCACTCGTTGCCCGCGTACCAGGCAGCGCTGCGGTGGCGGTGCCAGGTGCTGCACCCGTGGCGCTGATTGCAGGAAAGGATCCCGTCAATCCTGTCTGCGACAAGGTGAACGCCACAGTCCCCGTTTCACCTACCATCTGTTTGCGCAACGCAACCGTCGGAGCGATGTCATTATTGGTGATCGTGCATGTCCGCACTTCGCCGTTGCTCAGTGTCACATTGTTGACAGTAAGCGTCTCGCCGGGGCAGTTCCACCCGCTGGGCGTATAGCCAAACGAAAGCGCACTGGTCTCCCCCAATGTATAAGTGCCAGCCAGCACGCGCCGACTGGTCACCGCCGTCGCTCCATTGACACCGGAAACGGGAGTTGTAGGTCCACCCGTCGCAGTCAACGTGAAGTCCGCCAGTGCTGCATTGCCGCCATTGTCATTGATCAGTGTTTTCGAAAGCGTCAGTCGCGGTGCGACATCGGTGTTGGTGAAGGTGCAGACCAGCGCATTGCCGGGCGCGGTCGCAGCCGCGCTGAGCGTGAGCGTGCGGGTGCCGGCAGTGAAAGACACATTGCCCGCAGCCGTTCCGGTGCAGGTGGCAGATGTTGCCGTCCAGCCAGTATCCGGCAAGCCCTCAACGATGTCGGTGATCGCACTGGCTGATGTCAGTATATGGATTGATGGATCAGTGACCGTCGCAGAACCAGTGACCGCTATGCTGTCGCCCGCAAAACCGTTCGCATTCGTACCCGCTGCGAAAGTGAAAGTGCTGCTCACGCCCGTCACCGCACCAACTGTCGTCTTGGCCAGCTGCAGCGTGGGCAATTTGTTGTTTGAGATGGTGCATGTATAGGCCGCACCCGGTTTCATGTTGATCGCCGGGATGGTGAACGGATTGGCTGTGAAGGTCAGCGGAGTCGCATTTCCAGTGGATGCGCCATTGGCATCCACACATGTTGCGCTGACAAAGACATAGCCGCTCGGCGCTGCTCCTTCAGTGATCTGCGCCGCCGTCCCCGCCGTGCCAGTCAGCGCCGTCGGCGTGGCCGAAACTGGCGTCCCCGCAGCAGTCGTCGCCACCGCATTGATCGTGCCGGTAAGACCTGTGGCCGTAAAGCTGAAGGTCGCAGGCGTACTCGCACCACCAACTGTCTGCTTCTGGATCACGACTGTCGGGGCAATGTCGTCATTGGTGATCGTGCAGGTCGTCGTCTGTCCATTGGCCAGCGTGATCGTGTTGCCGCCGCTGACTGTCACACCGCCAGTGCAGACCCAAGCGCTGGCGCTATAGCCAAATGGCGTAGCGCTCTCGCCCAATGTGTATGTGCCCGCCAGCACGCGCCGCGACGTGACCGCAGGAGAATTTCCTGCGCCCGAAAGTGCGGTCGGCCCGCCGCTCGCCGACAAGGTCCAGTCCCCGGCGACATTGCTGCCGCCATTGTTGTTGGTCACCACCTTAGCCAGCGTCAGCCTGGGTGCCACGTCGGAGTTGGTAAACGTGCAGTCAAGACTGTTGCCAATCGCCGTTGCTGCGGGCAACAACGACAATGTGCGGGTTGCAGAAGAGAACGTGACATTCGCGGCTGCGGTTCCGGTGCACGTGCCAGACGTCGCCGTCCACCCACTGTCCGGCATCGTTTCGACAATTTCTGTCAGTGTTCCGGCTGTTGTCAGTGTCTTCGTCGTTGAACTCGTCACGCTGCCCGTGCCGACAACGGTGATCGCATCCGAACCGAACCCGTTGCCATTCGCAACCGAGCCCGCAAAGTTGAATGCATTGCTGCTGCCAGCAACGGCACCAACCGTCGTCTTGGTAAGAAGCACTTTTGGTTTTCTGTTGTTGGTGTAGGTACAGGTGATGGCCTTGCCCGCATCCGCGGCGGCGAGCTGCAAATTGTTGCTGGCTTGGCCATTGTTGCCAGAAAGCGGATTGGTCGTGGCACCGTTACTGGTCGTGCACGAAAGAACGGTTGCATAGTCATTGATATTGCCAACGGAAAATGTCTCGGCCGGAAACACAATTGTGTTGGCAGTGGCGACGTTCACTGGACCGCTGGAGGCAACAGTGCCGCCTGGTGTTGTAAAGCCTGTGGTATTGTTGGCACCACCCGTGGTCGCGGGAATGCTCGCCGTGTCCCCGGCACTTGAATTAGCGCCCCACGCCTTGGTCACAGTCAGTGTTGGCGCTTTTGGCGTGTTGGTGATGGTGCAGGCGATGACATCACCATTGTGCGGCGTCACATTGATTGGAAGACTGGTGAGCCCGGTAACATCCGTTCCGCCATTGGCCACCGACAGCGAATTCGCGCAGGAAACCGTTTGGCTGTATTGGCCCAACAGCGATGCAGAACCAGCAGCCATCGCCTCGTTGAAAGCATAGGCCGCATTATGCGTGGCCGTGAAACTCACGGCAGCAGAAGTGATATTCCCCAATGCGCCCGTTGTCGTAACAGCACCAGGCGCACCTGTCCCCGTGGCAGACAAGGAGAACTGGTCAGCCGCAGCAATGCGCCCGGTTCCGCCCAACGCCTTTTGCAACGACAGCGTCGGTGCCTTTGGATTGTTCGTGTAGGTACAGATAATTGGATTTGTCGCCGTCATCGCCGCTGTGATCGGCAATGTATTGCTTGCCTGACCGTCCGTGCCGGAAAGCGTTCCTGCATTGCAGGCAAGTGCAGTTGTATAACTGGCAACGGTTCCGGGCGACATGGTCTCGGCCGGAAGAGTTGCCGTCTCGCCAACATAAACCGCGACATCTGGAGTGCTGGAGGCCGCAGTGGGAACTGTGGAAGAGAGCGGCGTTGTATTGTTGACCAGGTTCGTGGTCGCACCAATGCTTGCCACATTGCCCGCGATACTATTGGCACCCCATGCCTTGGAAAGCCGCAACGTCGTGGATTTGCGCGTGTTGGTATAGGTGCAGACAATCGCCTTGCCGGCATCTCCAGCACCAATCAGCAGCGAACTTGAAGCCTGCCCGTTGCCCCCGACCACCGCATTGGCTGTCGCTCCGCCGTCAGCCGTGCATGAAAGCACCGAATTGTAGTTGGCGGCATTTGCACCCGAGAACGTTTCCGCCGGGAATGTGATCGTATTGCCGAAGGCGACATAGACTGCAGCACCGCTATTGGCCGCCGTCCCGCTCGCAACCGGACCGAATGCCGCAGTGTTGTTGGTCCCGCCTGTCGTTGCGGGGATGGTTGCAGTCGCACCCGCCAGAGCTGGCCCGAGCCAAGCCTTGGCAACTTGCAACGTCGGCAACTTGGTGTTGGTGTAAGTACAGACGATTGCCTTGCCGGCATCGCCAGCCCCGATGACAAGCGTGTTCGAGACCTGGCCATTGGTCCCAGACAACGCATTAGCCGTCGCCCCGCCATCCGCTGTGCAACTGAGTACGGTGGCGTAGGCAGCAGCACTGCCTGAAGTGAAGGATTCGGCGGGAAACGTGATCGTGTCGCCGACGCCGATGGCGACGGCCGCGCCGCTGTTGCTTGATGTTGGCGCAGTGGAGTTAAACGACGCGGTATTGGCAGTGCCTCCGGTGGTCGCACCAATGCTGATGGCGTTCCCGGCAACCGAATTGGCACCCCATGCCTTGACCAGCTGCAGGCTTGGCTGCCTGGCGTTGGTCAGGACGCATGCATAGGCAGAGCCCGCCACAACATTCCCTCCCGGAATGCTGAATGGCAGCGTGGTGGAAGTGATCACCGGATTTCCGGTCGTGGCGCTGTTTGCGTCAGTGCACTGGGCGCTGGCGAATTTGTATCCCGGCGCAATAGCCGATTCATTAAATTGAACTGGTGAACCGATAGTGGTCACATTGCGTGTCACCGCCGCCGTTGGGTTGTTTCCGGCAGAAGTGGTGGCCGCCGTCGAAGCCGCCGCAAGATTGCTGTGAGTAATGGTAAAGGGTCCGCCGACACCACCCAATGTCTGCTTCTGGACACTGACCGTCGCCCGTGTGTTGGTGATCGTGCATGTAAGATCAGCTCCTGCCACCACATTTGCGGCAGGAATCGTCACCACCCGCGTCGTCGCATTGAATGTGCCAAATGAGCCTGCATTGCCTGTGTTTGCGCTATTGGCATCAACGCAGCTGAATCCAGTCATGGCATAGCCAGCAACCGCACCCTCGGTGAGTTGCACTTGCGACCCCAATGTTGTGATGTTGATTGCTGCCGGCGCGGCAGGCCCGGGATTGCTCGTTGCGGTATTGATCGCAACCGGAGCAGAAGCAAGATTGATCGGCGTATTGAACGAAAAACTTGCGGTGCCACCAATTGATTGTTTTCGAAATTTGACGGTCGGTGTTTTTGTGTTGGTGAAGATGCAATTATATGCACCCCCTGCCTGGATGCCCGAAGCGGGAATCGTGACCGGCAGGGTGGTGCTGGTGACTGGTGCATTGCCGGTGATTGCCGACCGGGTGTCGGTGCATGTGACAGTGGTGAAGGTAAAGCCTGCCGCCAGGACTTCATTGAGCGTCACCTGGTTCAATGGATTGTTGACGTTCCGCGGCACAGGCGGAACTGGCATCAGGGTGTTCACAGCACCCGTCATGACATTGGGGAAGGTTCCAGAGACATTGGTGTCGGTGAAACTGAAAGTTCCCGTATTGCCGAGCGAAAGTTTCTGCACCGAAACAGTGGCGCGCGCGTTGGTGAATGTGCAGGTGAAGTCAGCGCCAGCAACCACATTCGCCGCCGGAATGGTGAGTACATTCCCTGCAAGCGTGCCGAATGTCCCGGTGTTTCCAGTGTTCGCAGAGTTTCCGTCCGTGCAACTCGCGGCAGTCAATGCGTATCCAGTGGTGGCGTTTTCGGTAAGTGTAATCGGTGTGCCGAGCGTCGTTACCGCGATGGGGGTTGGCGATACCGGTGCTGCAATGCCCGCCGTTGTGGTCGTGATATTGGCGGGGCTTGAATCCAGATTGGTCTGGGCATAACTGAAGGTGCTTGTCCCGCCTGTAGAAATTTTCTTCAGTTTGAGAGTGGCAGCAGCAGCGGTGCTAAAAACCAAGTCATCTATATAAACAATCTGTGTGCTTGGATCCGACGGCGAGCCCGACTTGGGACCAGCAATGTGTTTGATGGTTATGCTGGTAACCGGCCCGGCCCATGTAACCGTTATGTTGCCCGTCTCATCACTTATCCCAGTGCTTTGATTGGCCGAAGCCCGACCAGTGGCCGAATCATAGTCCACGCCAGAAGCGTTGTCCCAACTGGTAGGCAGCCCGTTGTTGGAGTTGACATCGACAATGTCATTGAACGCGGGATAGGTAGTGCCACCGTCAATATCGCGCAGCGTGAGAGACAAGTTATAGACAGCCGGAGAAAATGTAATGGTTGTCGTCTGAAACGAAGTCCCGACATCTGTCGTTGCGTCCATCGCCAATTCAATGATCCCGGCACTGGAGCTATTGGGTACAGCAGTGGTAAGAATTGTGGAGGAATTGGAATCGAAAGTGCCGCTCGCAACAGTATGCGTTGTGATTGCCACGCCGCTGACGGTTGCCGAGTCAGTCGTTGCAATGAGATCGGTGCCGTCGGTCCTGGTTGCCCAGTCCAGGGTGGCGGCCTGAGCGCCAGCAGACAGGGAAACGAGCGCCAGGACAAACGCAAACAACCGGAAAACCGGGTTCAGCCCGCTTCCAAATCCCCTCGACAAACGCTCGACAAAAATCGGCAACGCTTTCACCGCATCCAAAAAAAATACGCACACTCACAAACGGAACCATCCAAGCGACAGGCCCGGAACCCTGGCGGCTTGGGATGACGGCCCGCTGCACGCGACCACAACCCAAAGCAACTTGGAGATAGGGCCGTTAGCCTTAATGAGCGGTAAATCGGACGTGCCTTTTTGGTTAAGCAATCACTAAATGATGATTCAAATCAGGACGTTGCAAAATCAAAACGGGGCCGAATCGAATCCGATTCGAACCCCGTTGAATGTCCACGACACCGGTTGATGGCAGGAACTACAGCAGAAAATCTGCCGCAGTCAGGTTTTTGATGCCTGCAAGTTCAATGGTAAAATCGGCAGTGCCGTCACCATTGGTATCACATTGAATGAAGGTCCGGTCATTGGTTGTGCCTGCCACATTGCTTTGGGTAAAGCGGAGCTCACCTGAGACATGGTGAAATCCCTGCGTCCCGATGAATGAAAACGCCTGGTTGCCCGCTGCCCGTGATGAAGCATCAATGGTGCGAAGGTCAAAATCATCGGTACCCACCGCGAAGTCACGAATGTAGTCCCGTGTCGAGGAGGTCGTGCCGCTGTCGGTTAGCGCATCAAAGTCAAATATGTCTCTTCCCGTTGAACCCGACATGATGTCACGGCCTGCTCCGCCGATGAAGGTGTCATTTCCTGCACCGCCATTCATCGTATCGTTGCCGGCACCGCCCGAAAGTCTGTTCGCCGCGGAATTTCCGGTGATGACATTGTTGAGAATGTTGCCGGTGCCATTGGACACCGCTGATCCCATGAGCATGAGATACTCGACATTGCTGGCCATTGTGTAGCTGCCAGTGGAGTAAACCCTGTCGGTCCCTTGGCCAGCCAGTTCGACCACGGTATCGCCGCCGTTCACGTAAAATGAGTCATTGCCGCCATGGCCTTCCAGCCTGTCGTTCCCGCCGGACCCGCCCTTGAGCTGGTTGGCGCTGTTGTTTCCGATAATGACATTGCTGGCAGCGTTGCCTGTCCCGTTGATTGCAGATGACCCCGTGAGCGTCAGGTTTTCAAGATCAGCAGACATGACAAAACTTGCCGAACTGCGCACTGTATCAGTACCCTCGCCTGCCACTTCATTGATCGTGTCTCCACCATCTGTGACATAGAGGTCATTGCCAGCACCGCCAGAAAGGATGTCTGCACCGCCGCCGCCACTCAATGTGTCATTGCCGTCGCCACCCGTCAGAGTGTTTGTTGCCGAATTGCCAGTGATGATATTGTCTGCCGCATTGCCGGTTGCGTCAGCAGCATCTGTGCCCGAAAGCGTGAGATTCTCCAACACGTCTGCAAGTACGTAGCTGCTGCCGATGATGATCGTGTCGATACCTTCATCGGCAAGTTCATTGACCGTGTCATTGCTGTCAATGATGTACGTGTCATTGCCCGTTCCTCCATCAAGGGTGTCGGTTCCATTGCCAGCGGTGAGAACATCATTGCCCGCCTCACCAGAAAGCACGTTATCGCCGTCGTTGCCGACGATATCATTGTCGGCATCATTGCCGGTTCCATCAACCGCCTCAAATCCGCTCAAGGTCAGGTCTTCAAAGTCGACAGCGAGGACCATGGTGACGTTGCTCACGATCCGGTCACGGCCTCCATTGTTGTCCTCAGTCAGGATGTCGTCACCGTCCGTGACATAAGTGTCGTCGCCAGCGCCGCCGACAAGCGTGTCAATGCCACCGCCGCCGTCGAGCACATTGTTCCCGGAGTTGCCCTTGATCTGGTTGTCAAGGTCATTGCCGGTCCCGTCGATGGAACCGGAACCTGTCAGTTCGAGTTCTTCAATATTTTCCCCAAGTACGAATGTGGCCGAACTGCGCACCTCGTCATCACCTTCATCGACACCTTCGGAAACAGCGTCGTCGGCATTGTCGACGACATAGATGTCATCGCCGTCACCGCCATTCATCTGGTCCGCACCTGCTCCGCCATCGATCATGTCGTTTCCGCTGGCGCCAGCAATGATGTTGTCCGAAGCATTGCCGGTGAGTTGCTGTCCCGTGCTCAGCGAGCCGGTCAGGTTTTCGAAATTTGCAGCCAGCAAGTAGGACGCAAGTGTTGTGACAACAGTGTCTGTTCCGGCATTGGCCGCTTCCACCAGCGTGTCATCGCCATCCGTGAAATAGGTGTCATCGCCGGCACCACCTTCCATCCTGTCAATGCCGCCATTGCCATCAAGACTGTTGTTGCCCGAATTTCCCTTCAGCGTATTGGCGCCGGAGTTTCCGATGCCATCGATGTCGCCCGTGCCAGTCAATGTCAGGTTCTCAACATTGTCGCCCAGGGTGAAGGTCGCCGAGCTTTCGACGTTGTCAGTTCCTTCGCCGGCAATTTCTGTGACGGTATCGGCAGCATCGACGATATAGGTGTCATCACCCTTGCCGCCAACCATCTGGTCATCGCCACCCATGCCATCCAGCCGGTTGTTGCCGTCGCTGCCGGTGATCATGTTGTCGAGTGCGTTGCCGGTGCCATTGTGGTTCGCTGCATTGGCCGTCAGGACCAGATCTTCGAGATTGTCCCCAAGCACATAGCTGATCGCAGCTCGAACCGTGTCGCTGCCTGCGTCCGCGCCTTCGGAAACACTGTCTCCGGCAATGCTCACGACATAGGTATCATCGCCAAGCCCACCGGACATTGTGTCACTGCCGGTGCCGCCGTCGATCACATCATCGCCATCTCCGCCCGTGATCACGTTGTTGGAACTGTTGCCGGTCAGCTGCTGCCCACTGTCCGAAAGGCCGATCAGTGCCTCGACGCCCATCGCTGCCGTGAATGCAGCTGCCATTGTCCGGACTGTATCATATCCTGATGTGTCCGTGATCGTGTCATCAGCATCGGCAAAATAGGTGTCATCGCCAGCGCCGCCAGCGAGTGTATCGGCGCCATCGCCGCCATCAAGGATATTGTTGCCACTGTTGCCTGTAATGACGTTGTTTGCGTCATTGCCGGTACCGTCAATATTGTTGGTTCCGGTCAGTGTCAGGTTCTCAAGATTGTTGCCAAGCGTGTAGGAAACCGAGCTCTTGACCGTATCAGTGCCTTCATTCGCGAGTTCGGTGATGGTATCTTCCCCGTCCGTGACGTAAGTATCGTTGCCATCTCCGCCGATCAGCGTGTCAGTTCCGGTGACACCATCAAGCGTATTGTTCTTGCTGTTGCCGGTCAGTACGTTGTCGAGCGCATTGCCCGTTCCATTCCAGGAAATCGCGCCGATGAGGGACAGGTTTTCAAAATTGGCCGCAAGCGTATAGTCACCGTTTATGATGATCGTGTCGATGCCTTCATCGATACCCTCAATGAGTGTTTCGATTGGTTGGCTCAGGTAATAGGTATCATCACCGATGCCGCCTGACATTGTGTCATTGCCCGAACCGCCATCAAGAATGTCATCGCCAGCGCCGCCATTCAGGATGTCATTGCCGATACCGGCATATAACGTATCGTTGCCATCACCTCCGTTCAGCGTGTCCACTCCGGCATTGCCCGTAATCGTGTTGCCCAGGCTGTTGCCGTCAAGCGTTTGGCCGCTTGATGAGGTGCCGGTGAGGTTCTCGACATTGTCATATCCATCAAGTGAGATGGTTGCCACATTGGTTTCGATTGTGTCAGTGCCAGCGTCAGCGTCCTCGACGATCACATCGGACAGGTCAGAAATGATATAGGTATCATCGCCACTTCCGCCCTGCAGCGTGTTTCCGCCAGCGGATTCCAGCTGGTCATTGCCAGCATCGCCATTCAGGGTATTGCCTGTCTCACCCACCAGCGAAATAAGATTGTCTGCCCCGTCGCCGCCATTGATGGTTTGGCCTGTCAGGTTTGGCCCAACAGTGATCTTGTCATCTCCGGCAAGACCGTTGACAGTGACGTCAGCCACCAGGGTGGTATAAACGTTATTGGCTGCTGTAAGATCAGTCATGGTCCGGCTCCCGTTGCTGTCATGCCCAGCCAAAGCTGTAAGCTAGGAACTCTGTTTAAGAAGAAAGTCTGAACAGGCAGCAAAGCCGGTCGCCGACAGACGCAAAATCCAATGCACCAGTTAATCAACCACTGCACGTTTTGCGATTATTCAGCGCAAATATTCGCAAACGTCCGCACCAAAGTCGCCAATCGCGCCGAAATCATCGTTCAAATATTTGAAAAAACAGGAAAAAACAAATGGTACCGCCACCCCGGCTCGAACGGGGGACCTCTAGATCCACAATCTAGCGCTCTAACCAACTGAGCTATGGCGGCCTGCTTCTGACGTTGCCTCACTAGCCCGCGACAACCCGAATTTCAACCGCCTTTTCAAACAGCGCCGGAAACGTTAATACTAATGAACAAATCGTAAAACAAATATGGACGACTCGACCCAATTTTGGGTAGTTCTACGAGTAATCAACAAGTAAATGAACCGTAAGTTTAATGTCTCAACTTAGCCTTAGAGAGCTGCGGGAAAGCACCCAGGCAGCGGTTTTGTGGGATATTGCCCGCAGCCGCGTCGTCTGGGCAAACGCAGTCGGTGTCAAGTTGTTTGACTGCCAGTCGCTTTTCGATTTGATCGATCGGCCATTTGCTTCAACTGAATCGGGCTTGGAAGAGCTGCAGAAATGCGCAGCTGAACTGACCGAAGGCGCAACGGTGAATGGCGCATTTGAATTTCCGTCAGTAGGTATTGAAACACCTATCGTCTTCAGTTGCAGCCTGCGAAAACTCGCAGATGGTCGCAACGGCATCCTGATGGTGCAAGACGAATTGCCAAAGCCCAGCGTATCTGCCGACGCACCGAACATGTCGCTGGCACTGCAATTCCTACCGGTGCCCGTTGTCGTTTTCGATCGCAAAGGAAATGTCATCTACAGCAATGATGCCACCGAGGCGTTCTTGCCTGCAAGAAAGGTTGTCACTGTCGAAAACCTGTTGGATGAGCGCAAGCTGGTCATTCCCTTCAGCAGGCTCGAAACAGTGGCATTGGTTGCACAGTCAGGAAAAATGCATGGTCGCCACGGCCTCAGGGATGTCATGGTTTCATTGCGCCGTCTTGACGGCAGTGAGCCGGCATACGCGGTTGCAACAATTGACGACGTAACCGACCGTCGCGCTGTGGCCGAAGGTGTGTTGCCCGGACTGGAAGCGCTGGAGGACGCCAAGTCCATCGATCAGGATATGGCATTCCAAAAAGTGGGACAGTCAATTCTGGATGAAATGTCGGCCACAACAGTCCCGCGGGACGAGGGGCAAAAGCCTGTCACGCCTGAACATGTTGCAAAAGGCCAAAATGACCAGGACACACAATCCGCACCAAAACCAGTGAGTGGCGGACGCCAGCGCACCATTCCAGACACCATCAAACAGGCGATGGAAAGAAGCGGCGAAGCGGTTATCATCGTGCAGCGCGATGCTGTGGCCTTCGCGACGGAAAAAGCAGTGTCACTCTTTGAATTCGACAGCATCGATGACCTCATGGCGTCGCCAGAGCCAGCGACTGCCTTGTCCAGGCTCGGCCCTTCTTTGGCCGAACAGGAATTCGTGACCGCCAAAGGCAACCACTTGACCACCGATGTCATGGTCACTTCAATTCCCTGGTTGCACGGCCCCGCCAGGCAGTATCGTATAAAGCCCGCCCGCAACCCGCGCCAGCCTCAACCGCAACTGCCTTCGATTCAAAATACGCCAGGCAATGGCACAGCTTCGGCCAGCAAGTCCGAAGCCACGAAAGCCTCCGGTTCCGAAAGGCCAAAAATTGCCATGATCCGCGATTCAGTGGATATCTTGGTTGCCGAATCCGCATCGGAAACCGGCAAGGAAAATTCATTCAATTCCGCGACTGAAGAAATCCAGGCAATCCTCGATGTTGTCAACGATGGCATCATCACAATGGATTCGCAGGCGCGCATCCTGTCTTTCAGCGCCGGCGCGGAATCCATTTTCGGCAACACCATTGGCGATGTCATCGGCTTGCCCTTGACCAACTTGTTTGACGCTGCAAGCATTCCGGTTTTCGAAAACTATGTCGCATCGTTGCAGCAGCCAGGTCTAGCCAGCGTCTTCAATGACGGGCGCGAGGTTGTGGCAAAGGTCGGCGAAAGCGGTACGATGCCGCTCTTCCTCACCTTGGGCCGCATGCAACTGCAAAACTCCGATGCCGTTTTCTGTGCCGTCGTCCGCGACATCACGCAGTGGAAGCGCACTGAGGCAGAACTGCGTGCCGCCAAGGAAGCCGCCGAGAAAGTCAGCGCCCAGAAATCGGAATTCCTTGCGCGTATCAGCCACGAGCTCCGCACCCCAATCAACGCCATCATGGGTTTCTCTGACCTCATGCGCCAGGACAATGGTGGTGCCCTACGCCATGAAAAATACCTGGGTTACGCCCACGACATTCACGCAAGTGCCGCACATCTCCTGTCGCTGATCAACGATCTGCTCGATCTTTCAAAGGCAGAATCGGGCCGCATGGACATGACCTTCGGTGCCGTCAGCATTCCCGATGTTGTCGAATACGCCACTCGCATGTTGGAACGGGAAGCGGCTGACCGGCATGTTATCATTCGCACAGCAATCAGCGAAAAACTGCCGCGCGTGGTGGCCGACCTGCGCGCCATGCGCCAGATCCTGATCAACATAGTCTCCAACGCCATCAAGTACACCAATGCTGGCGGAGAAGTAACCGTGTCCGCCAACGTCGGAAAAACCGGCCAGCTCAAGATCCGCATCCGCGACACCGGAATAGGCATGTCGCAGGAAGAGATCGCCAATGCCCTGGAACCTTTCAAACGGGTTGCCACTGAAGGCCGCGAAAGACCGGGCACCGGCCTCGGACTTCCATTGACAAAAGCACTCGCCGAGGCCAATCGGGCGTCATTTGACATATCAAGTGAACCAGACCACGGCACGACAGTCGAAATCACCTTCCCGACGACACGGGTCCTTGCCGATTGACGGGACAAGCGTCTCCCACCCGGCGCTTCGCGGGCAGCTCGCAATAGCGAGCGGGTGAGGGAAGTCATGCATGTGCCTCGCCAGACGATGCCAAAAACATCTCACAGCTTTCTCACGCTCGGCGCAACACTATGCGCCATTTTGGCAGCTTTGCCACTCTGTGCCTTGATGCTCCAGGGCTTCGGAGGGAGCTCATGGATTCGTCTCTTCACCACCCTGCTCCCCAGCTATCTCGCTTCGACAGTTTTGCTGCTGGCTGGCGTCGGCGCATTGACACTGCTGATCGGTGTCTCCCTCGGCTGGTTGTTGACGTCATACGACTTTCCGGGTCGCTCAACTCTGCAGTGGCTGGTCATCCTGCCGCTCGCACTGCCAGGTTATATTGTCTCTTACATCTACGTTGAGCTGCTGAACTACGCAGGGCCGGTGCAAACCTTCCTCCGCAAGTTGGCGGGCTGGACCACGCCGGCAGATTACAGGTTTCCCGAAATCCGCTCCACTGGCGGAGCCGCAATCGTTCTGGCAACGGTGCTTTATCCTTATGTCTACCTTGCGGCGCGCAATGCCTTTTTGAAGCAATCGCAAAACCAGGTTCATGCGGCGCGCTCGTTGGGGCAGTCAGCATTCGGCGCTTTTTTGAAGATCGCTCTTCCCATCGCCATGCCGACGATTGCAGTTGGCATTTTGCTGGCCCTCCTCGAAGCTTTGAATGACATAGGTGCAGCTCAATTCTTCGGCGTGAAAACGATCACCTATGGCGTCTATTCACTGTGGCTTGGTGAAGGCAATCTGCAAGCCGCCACCCAATTGGCCTTGCTGCTTTGTTTCGCCGCCATGCTCTTCGTTGTCCTCGAACAATATGCTCACGGCTACGAGCACAAATACCGCCTGCAGGCACGAACCCCGTCCCACATCGTTGCAAGGCTCACCGGCTGGCGCGCAGGCCTCGCCATTGCAATCTCAACCTTGCCCGTGCTGCTGGGCTTTGCAGTCCCCGTGATCAAGCTCGCGCATGATGCAATCAACCACGCTGACCAGTTCTTAAAACCGGGTCTGTGGCTGGCACTCGCCCATTCCACCCAACTTGCTATCATCGTGGCTGGGGTGGCTTTGCTGCTCGGCCTTATCCTTGTCTATGCCCATCGCCACGCATCAACCAGGTTACAAAGGATCATGATCTGGATCGGCACCTTCGGCTATGCCATTCCCGGAACTGTTCTCGCCATCGGGCTGCTTCAGCCGTTTGGCGCCGCAGATAGATGGCTGAACGAAATCTCGTTCACGACATTGGGAGTGAAACCAGGATTATTCCTGTCAGGTTCGATGCTGGGTCTCTCCCTGGCCCTTATCATCCGCTTCCTCACCATCTCGTTCCGCACCATCGAGAATGGCGCACGCCGCATCACCCCCAGCCTCGACGCAGCCGCCAGAACCCTTGGCAAGACGGCCTTCGGGGCTTTCCTGCACGTGCACTTGCCACTGTTGCGCCCGGCCCTCATCACCTCGGCCATCATGGTCTTCGTCGATGCCATGAAGGAATTGCCGGCCACCTTGCTCATGCGGCCCTTTGACTTTGAAACCCTCGCTACCCGCCTGTTTGAGCATGCTTCTCTGTCAAGCTTCGAGGAAGCAGCAGCCCCCGCCATGATCATCGTGCTGGCCGGCCTTATCCCCGTCTATCTGTTGTCACGCCAGATTGTTGGCCCGGATCGCCGCGATCAATGACAACTATTGAATCTTGATGCAAGCAGGCGCATTTTCCAACCCATGATCCGCGTTCAATCAGAGGCCTTCGATGTCGGCCATGAATATTCAAGGCTGAAGCAGCAGCGCACCGACATCGGTGGATTCGCAATCTTTGTCGGAGCCGTGCGCGACCTGTCGCACGGAGAGTCGGTGGTCGCTATGGAACTCGAGCACTATCCTGGCATGACAGAAAAGGCGCTTGCGGAAATCGAGGAAGAAGCCCGCACCCGCTGGCCCTTGCAGGACAGCGTCATTGTTCATCGCCATGGAAAACTGAAACCGGGCGACGATATCGTGCTGGTCATCACCGCAGCCGAACACCGCGCCGATGCCTTCGCGGCTTGCAATTTTCTGATGGACTGGCTCAAGACCAGGGCACCTTTCTGGAAACTTGAAAGCGATCAGACAACATCGCGCTGGGTGGAAGCCAAAGACAGCGATGATGCAGCAGCAGCCCGCTGGGAAAACTGAAGCGTGGGTGCATATCCTCGCCGAGGGGTAACCTACCGCCAGCGCGGGCCAACGCGCCCGTTGTGGCGCACTGCGCGCGACACTGTCTATTTTCTTGGCGTTCTGGCAGCTGTCTTGGGCATGCTCAATCAATACGGCTTGATTGAACTTGAAACTCTCACCGGCAGCTACACCATCAACGACGGCGACTCCCTTGAGTACAAGGGCGAGCGTCTCCGTCTGCGCGGCATCGATGCCCCCGAACTGCACCAAACCTGCAACGACAAATATGGCATGCAATACGATTGCGGCCGCGAGGCAAAACGCGCCTTGCAAAAACTGATCGGATCGTCCGAAATTTCCTGCAACCTCACGTCAACCGACCGCTACAACCGCAAGCTCGCCTACTGCACAAAACAAGGCCTCGACATCAACAAGGAAATGGTCCGCCAGGGCTGGGCCGTGGCCTATACCAACCATGTCTCAACCTACACCCTGGCCGAACGAGAGGCCCGCAATGAACGCCGCGGCATCTGGGCAGGCACATTCGAAAACCCCGCCGACTACCGCACCAAAAACCGCCGGACCAACGGCAGCATCCTTGCCGGTTTTGATGACGACTAACCCCTCTCCCTCCTTCTTCAGCCACGTCATCACATGCGTTGCCACGCAGCACAACTCACCCTTCTGGTTGGTGATAGTGATGTCGGCAATCGTGCGGGATTTTTCGGCATCGCACCGCGAAATGACATACCGTATCTCGACAGTGTCACCAATGCGCACAGCCTTCAAAAACCTGATCTTGTCATAGCCGAGTGACACTGGCTGAAAGGCTTCGAGATCAGGGCAAAGCGCAACAATGTCAGTCGAACATCCGGACATGTAGGCCACCAGCAACGCCCCATGGGCAATCCGTCCACCAAAGAGCGTGCTCCGCATGAATTCTTCATCCACATGGTTCGGCGAAAAGTCCCCGCTGATACCGGCAAACAGGTAGACATCACTTTCAGACACGGTTTTCCGGAAGGACGTGCTCTTGCCGACTGCTGACTGAACGCTCACGTCTCGCACCAAACTTCGACAAATTTCGAGATGCCACTAAACCCGCCTGTTCGTGTCCATGTCCTTCCAACTTGAAGAACCGGCAATTGAAAGGCCTCTGCGCGACCATCAACACTGATCACGATCAGCATCCTTTTGCCCGCGTCAATCATCAAGCCCACATCACGTGCCGTTTCCCAATTGATTTCATCGCCATCGATGCCAAGCCATTTGGCATTCTCAACAGTCAGGAAATCACCATCAAAATATTCACGGTGATCATCACGAAATGTAATCAGTGAACGGACGAAGTCAATCAGGTCTTTGTCCGCATGTGCCCAGTCGAGCCAGGTTACCTCGTTGTCCTGGGCATAGGCATTGTTGTTGCCAAGCTGCGTGCGCCCAAGTTCGTCGCCTGCTGTCAACATCGGAACACCGCGGGACAAGAACAGCGTCGCCAGAAGACACCGCACCGCCACCGCAGGATCACCAGCAACCCATGCCACCTCATGTGAACTGCCATCGCGATTGTCTTCGCCATTGGCATGGTTGCGCTTGGCCGAAAAACTTGCCGCATCGCGCAGCGAAAATCCGTCATGCGCTGCTACGAAGTTGATGCTGGCCGAAGGCAATCGGCCCGGCTTCTGGAACACATCAGACGATCCGGCAAGGCGCGTTGCCAGCGTTGTCACCGCACCATCACCACGCCAATAGCGCCGCACATCATCGCGGTAACGGTCGTTCCATTCCTGCCAGCCCGCAGGAAAATTCCCAAGCTGATACCCACCGGGGCCCACATCCCACGGCTCTGCAATATGAATCACATCGCGCAACACAGGATCATTGTTGATCGCACGCAACAACGGCGCATCTGGGTAAAATCCGGTTGCTGTCCGCGCCATCACTGTCGCCAGATCATAGCGAAATCCGTCAAATCCAAGTGCCACCCAGTGCCGCATCGCGTCGAGAACCAGATGCATGGCTGGCGCATGGTCGAGCATCAATGTGTTGCCTGTGCCTGTGTCATTGACCAGATGTTGCCCATGCATCCGGTAGTAACTTGCACTGTCAAGCCCGCGCAGAGACAGCGTCGCCCCGCCAAGATCACTTTCACCCGTATGGTTGAACACCACATCGAGAATCACCTGAAATCCATGCGCGTGAAGTGTTGCAAGCGTATCCCGCACCTCACGCATGCCACCTGGCGCCAGTAACGGCTCAACTGCAAAAAGCGAAACCGGATTGTATCCCCACGCATTGCGCAATCCGGCCCGTGCCAGATGCCGCTCATCGGTCCACGCCGCAATTGGCATCAATTCGATTGTATCGCAGCCAATGCGCTTGAAATGCGCAATCGCTGCATCGCTCGCAAGTGCGGCCATCGTGCCGCGCAATGAAGGCGGCACGTCCCGGTGCAGTTTCGTAAACGCGCGTACCGGAACTTCATAGATGAATGTCGGAACATGCACCGTCTTACGCGCCACAGGTACGGCGGCTTGGATGACGATCGACTTCGGCACAAGTGCCGCAGTATCCACGCCGAACTGTGCCAATTCGCAATGCCACGCGGCATGCCGGTCCGTGGCGCGCGCATAAGGGTCGATCAGCAGTTTGGAGTGATCAAAGCAGTAGCCATGTTGCGGCTCATAGACGCCCTCGGCCCGCAAACCATAAAGTTGTCCCTCACTCAGACCGCTGACGAACGCGCGATGCACATGGTCGCTGCCATGCGTCAGTGCAACACGCTCAATTTCTGTATCGCCATCAAAGATGCACAGCTGAATGCGTTTCGCATGCGCTGAATAGACGGCAACATCCGCGCCATCATCCCTCGGCACGATGCCAAGCGAACGAAAGATGTGATCTTCCGTCACGTAATGACCGACGGCTCCGCCCGGCCGGTTTGCGATGTGATCCCTGCGATGTGATCTGCATAGGCAATCAACGGTGCCAGTGCCGCTTGTGTCTCCAGCCCGAGCTCTTTGGGCTCATAACGCTCAATATAAACCCTGAGCGTCGCGCCAGCCGTGCCGGTACCGGACAACCGGTAGACAATGCGCGATCCGGTTTCAAACTGAATGCGAATGCCCTGTTGCGCTGATGTCGACCCATCGACCGGATCAAGATATGAAAAATCATCGGCCAGCGAAATCACCGAACCCGCAGCAGCCTCACCCTTGAGTTTCGGCAATTTCCCCCGCAAGTCATTCATCAGTTGGTTGGCACGGCCCGCATCAACTTCTTCATAGTCATGCCGCGTGTAGTAATTCCGCCCGAAACTCTGCCAGTGTTCCGCAACAATTTGCTGAACACTCTGTTTGCGTTTTGCACAGATATTGATCCACAGCAGCACCGCCCACAGCCCATCTTTCTCGCGCACATGGTTTGAGCCCGTACCAGCACTTTCTTCACCGCAAATCGTGATCTTCCCGGCATCAAGCAGATTGCCGAAAAATTTCCAGCCCGTTGGCGTTTCAAAACAGGGAATGCCGAGTGTCGCAGCAACCCGGTCAAGCGCGGCACTTGTCGGCATTGATCGTGCGACACCGGCCAGCCCGTTCGAATAACCAGGTGCCAAATGCGCATTGGCCGCCAGCATGGCCACCGAATCAGACGGCGTTACAAACTGGTTCCGTCCGATGATCAGGTTGCGGTCGCCATCACCATCCGAAGCCGCACCAAAATCCGGTGCTGCCTTTGACATCATCAGATCATAAAGTTCTTTCGCATGCACCAGATTGGGGTCCGGATGATGCCCACCAAAATCCGGCAACGGAACACCATTGATCACTGACCCAGGTGCTGCACCAAGGGCGCCTTCAATAATCGCCTTCGCATACGGCCCGGTGATCGCTGACATCGCATCAAAGCAAATTCCAAAACCGCCTTTGATGTGTTCACGCATCAAGTCAAAATCAAACAAGGTCTCCATCAGGGCCTGATAGTCAACGACCGGATCGATCACCGAAAGCTCAATTCCACCCTGTTGCGTTGAACCAACATGGTCGAGATCAAACGACAACCCGTCCACGATCTTGTAACTCGAAATCGATTTCGTCTGCGCAAAGATTGCATCAGTGATTTTTTCTGCCGCAGGCCCGCCATTGCCGGCATTGTACTTGATGCCAAAATCACCATCAGGTCCGCCTGGATTATGGCTGGCCGAGAGGACGATGCCGCCAAACGCCTTGTTCTTGCGAATGATGTGCGACGCCGCAGGTGTCGAAAGCAAACCACCCTTGCCGGTGATGATCCGGCCAAATCCATTTGCCGCGGCCATCTTGATCGCTGTCTGAATGACCTCGCGGTTGTAGTACCGTCCGTCGCCGCCAATCACCAATGTCTTGCCTTGAAAGCCATCCAGCGCATTGAAAATCGACTGGATGAAATTTTCCGCATAATGCGGCTGCTGGAACACCGGCACTTTCTTGCGCAAGCCCGATGTTCCCGGTTTTTGTCCTTCTAAAGGTTTCGTCTCGACAATCATGATGAACTCACAAGTGATTTGAACAAATCGGCATAGCGTTGCCCGCTCCGCACCCAAGAAACATCACTGCGCATGCCTGTCTCCTGCATGGCGCGCCATTGCTTGCGGTTGCTGAAAAGTGTCGAAGTCCGTTGCAGCGCAAAGTCAAAGGCCGCCTGCTCGGTCGGCCAGAACTGCACACCGGTTGCCGAACCGGCGGCAATCGCCGCTTCATTCGCGTCGACGACAGTATCTGCAAGCCCGCCAACCCGCGCCACAACGGGAACACAACCATAGCGCAATCCATAAAGCTGTGTCAGTCCACAAGGTTCAAACCTTGATGGTATGAGGATTGCATCCGCACCAGCCTGCAAGAGATGTGACAGCGCTTCATCATATCCGATAACCACGCCAATGCGCCCCGCATGCTTTGCGGCAGCCTGTTGCAATCGCATTTGCAAGCCGGCATCACCAGAACCCAGCACCGCAAGCCGCGCTCCCGATGCAACAATTGCATCTGTCGCATTCGCAACCAGATCAATGCCCTTCTGGTCCGTGAGCCTGCTGATAATGCAATGGAGAAGTCCCTCCTCCGCCTGCAATTTGAAACGGGCTTCCACCGCGCGCTTGTTGGCAATCCGCTTGTCGATCATTGCCACCGAAAAAGGTGCAGCAATCGCAGCATCATTTGCAGGGTTCCACACATCTGTATCAATGCCGTTCAAAATGCCATGAACATCATTGCTCCTTTGCCGAAGCAATCCGTCAAGACCCATGCCGTTTGCCACGGTCTGGATTTCACGCGAATATGTGGGGCTCACGGTGGTGATTGCATGCGAAAGCGCAATGCCCGCTTTCAGGAATCCCACACCGCCATAATATTCGATTCCGGAAATCGCATAGGCCTCGATCGGCAGATCAAGCGAAGCAAACAGCGACACACCAAAGTGCCCCTGAAAGGCAAGGTTATGAATCGTCATCACCGAAGGCGGCCCGCCTTGATACCGGAGATAGGCAGCCGTCAGTCCCGCCTGCCAGTCGTGCAGGTGCGCAATGTCAAAAGCCCCGCCACCAAATTCGCCGCGCGCCAATCGTGCGCCAACTTGCGAGAGGGCCGCAAAGCGTTGCGCATTGTCGGGCCAGTCTTTCCCGTCGGCCCCAAGATAGGGATTGCCGGGACGATCGAAGAGATGCGGAGCATCCAGCACAAAAACCTCAAGCCCCTTGGCAAGTCCAGACAACACCCGTGCATCACTGCCAAACAATGGCAGCCCCTGCACCACGACATCAACATGCTCAAGCGCTGCCATCACTGCCGGATAACCGGGAACCAGTGTGGTCACGGTGCAGCCATGCGGCGCAAGCGCAGAAGGCAGCGCCCCCGCAACATCAGCCAATCCGCCGGTCTTCACCAGAGGATAGATTTCAGATGCAACGGCCAGAACCTTCATTTCGCCAATCGGTCAATCATCGGCTGCGTGATCAGGCAAACACCATTTTCTGTCCGGCGAAACCGCTTGGCATCAAGTTCAGGATCGTCGCCAACCACAAGCCCGCCGGGAATTTTGACGCCGCGGTCGATAACAACCTTTTTCAGTCGCACCCGTTGCGCAATCTCCACATAGGGCATGATCACTGTTTCTTCGATATTGGAATAGGAATGCACGCGAACCCCGGTGAACAACAACGTACGCCGCAACGACGATCCGGAAACAATGCATCCACCAGAAACCAGGGAAGATACCGCAAAGCCGCGCCGCGTATTGTCGTCATGTACGAACTTGGCGGGAGGCACCACTTCGGCATGCGTCCATATCGGCCAGGTCGTGTCATAGAGATCAAGCGTCGGTACGGTATCGCACAAATCGAGATTGGCTTCCCAATAGGCGTCAACCGTACCCACATCGCGCCAATATGGTGCCTGCTCGAAATCCGAACGAATACATGACTTCGCAAAGCGGTGCGCCACTGCTTTGCCATGCTTCACGATGTAGGGGATAATATCCTTGCCGAAGTCATGGCTCGAGTCCTTGTTGTTGGCATCCTCCGCCAGCAGCTTGAAAAGATAGTCGGTGTTGAAAACATAAATCCCCATCGAAGCCAGCGCCATCGATGGATTGCCGGGAATGCCCGGCGGGTCTTTCGGTTTTTCAACAAACGCAATGATCTTGTCTTCAGTATCGACATGCATCACACCGAAACCGGTTGCTTCACGTTTCGGCACTTCGAGGCAACCGACCGTCACATCGGCATTCTGGTCCACATGCTGTTGCAGCATGAGCTCATAATCCATTTTGTAAATGTGGTCGCCCGCCAGCACCACCATGTATTTCGGTCCGTGGCCTTCAACGATGTCCTGGTTCTGCCACACCGCATCGGCTGTACCGTTGTACCACTGGTCCTCAGAAACGCGCTGGCTCGCAGGCAAAATGTCGAAACTCTCGTTGCGTTCCGTGCGCAGGAAGTTCCAGCCTTTCTGCAAATGCCGGATCAAACTATGCGCCTTGTACTGCGTGGCCACACCAAACCGGCGGATGCCGGAATTCAGCGCGTTCGACAACGCGAAATCGATGATCCGCGACTTGCCGCCAAAATAGACGGCCGGCTTGGCGCGGCGATCTGTCAATTCCATCAGCCGCGAGCCGCGCCCGCCAGCCAAAACATAGGCCATCGCATCACGCGCCAGTGGCGCAGTCCGGCGAAGTTCAGTCATGTTGTTCCCTCCCCAGCACCTCTTCTAGGATGCGTTTACGAAAATCAGCGTGGCAAGCGGCGGCAATGTAATGCGCGCAGTCGCAGCAAACCCTTTGGACGACCCTGCATGCGCCTGCACCGACCCAAAATTGCCAGCCCCAGATCCGCCATAGATTGCAGCATCGGAGTTAATGCGCTCTTGCCAGGTCCCCACCCGCGGCATTGGAACTTCGTAATTCTCGCGCAAAACCGGCGTGAGATTGCAGATCACAACCACTGGCGTATCGCCACCGCCGGATTTCCGCATCCACGCAAACACCGAATTGGCACTGTCATCGGCTATTAACCATTCAAACCCTTCGCCCTCACAATCACGCGCCGAAAGCTGCGGCAACGTGCAGTAAGCCGAGTTGAGATCACGGATCAGACTGTGCATGCCGCGATGCGGCGCATGGTCGAGCAAATGCCAATCAAGGCTCTGTGCTTCACTCCATTCTTCCCACGGCGCAAACTCTTGCCCCATGAACAGCAGCTTCTTGCCGGGATAGGCCCACATGAACGAATAATAAGCACGAAGCCCGGCAAATTTCTGCCAGTCATCGCCGCCCATCTTCTTCAGCAGCGATCCCTTGCCATGCACCACTTCGTCATGGCTCAGCGGCAAAACAAAGTTTTCGGTAAAGGCGTAAAGCAGACCGAATGTTAGGTCATTGTGGTGATATTGCCGGTGCACCGGATCACGCGACATGTATTGCAGCGTGTCATGCATGAAACCCATGTTCCACTTGAAGCCGAAGCCCAGCCCATTCGAAGAGGTCGGGTGCGACACGCCGGGAAACGCGGTCGATTCTTCTGCAATCGTGACGATGCCGGGATGCAGAGCATAGCACAGTTCATTCATCCGCTTGAGAAACGCAATGGCCTCGAGATTTTCATTGCCACCATGTTCGTTCGGCAGCCATTCGCCAGCCTTGCGTGAATAATCGAGATAAAGCATCGATGCCACTGCATCAACCCGAAGCCCGTCGATGTGATAGCGGTCAAGCCAGAACAGCGCGTTGTTGATCAGGAAGTTCTGCACCTCCGTACGCCCGAAATTATAGATCAGCGTATTCCAGTCCGGGTGATAACCCTTGCGTGGATCAGCATGCTCATAAAGCGCCGTGCCATCAAATTTCGCCAAACCGAACTCATCTGTCGGGAAATGTGCCGGCACCCAGTCAAGAATAATGCCGATGCCCGCCGCATGTGCCACATCGACAAACGCGGCAAACTCTTGTGGCGTGCCAAACCGCGATGTCGGCGCAAACAGCCCCGTCGGCTGATAGCCCCAGGATGGATCAAACGGATGTTCGGAAACCGGCAGGAATTCAATATGCGTGAAACCCAGATCCTTCACGTAAGGAACAAGCTGTTCTGCCAATTCACCATAGCTCAGGAACCCGTTGCCCTCGCGCTTGCGCCATGAGCCTGCATGAACTTCATAGACAGACATGGGCGAGCGCCGATAGTCGCGCTTGGCCCGTTCCGCCAGATAGGATTGATCAGTCCACTGAAAATGATCAACATCGGCAACTTTTGAAGCCGTATTGGGTCGCAGCTCTGCATGGAAAGCAAACGGATCGCTTTTCAGCGGCAACTTCTGCCCATTCGCAATCAGTTCGAACTTGTATCCAACGCCTTCGGAAAGTTCGGGGATAAATATCTCCCACACGCCGGTCGCGCGCTTTCGCATCGGGTGCCGCCGCCCGTCCCAGGAATTGAAATCGCCGATCACCGAAACCCGGTCGGCATTTGGCGCCCATACTGCGAAATGCACACCGCGCACCCCGCCATGCATGATGACATGTGCGCCCATTTTTTCGAAAAGCTTGAGGTGCGAACCTTCTGCCGCAAGATAGTCATCAATGTCGCCGAGCACTGGTCCGAAGCAATAAGGATCAATGAACGACCACGTGCCACTGTCATTCGCAGCAGTCAGTCGCAGCAATGCGCCCTGTTTCAGATTGACCGGGCCTTCAAAAAAACCGGCATCATTGCGCAAGGCAACACTGCCAACGCGCGTACCGTCAAGCGTGGCTGCGGTCAGCGTCTTGGCACCGGGAACGAAAGCGCGCACATGAAATTCCTTGCCCGCCTGGTGCAGCCCCAGCACCGAGAATGCATTGCCATGCCGTCCGTCAACTATTGCATTGATCGCATCGTGACTGAGTTTTTGACTGGACATATGGTTTCCCCGTGGAAACCACTATGGGATTACCTTTTCACGGCGGCAAGTAAAATCATGCGACGGGTACGTTCCAGATGCCCAAGGCATATTCGCGAATTGTCCGGTCAGACGTGAACCATCCGGTCCGTGCCGTGTTGTGAATGGCCTTGCGCGCCCAGTCGTCAGGCGTCTTCCACAACGCATCAACCTTGCTCAGGGCTGCCGAATAGGCCGCAAAATCTGCCGCAACCAGAAAGTAGTCGTGATGTCTGATGCGGTTGACAAAGTCATTGTGCCGCCCGGCATCACCAGGTGAAAACTGGCCACCGGCAATCCCATCCAGGGCGTTCTTGAGATGCGGCGACTTGGCAATCACATCTTCCGGATGATAGCCCGTCTGTCGCAGTGCAGCCACCTCTTCGGTTTTCAGGCCAAATATGAAGATGTTCTCGAGCCCAACATGGTCCGAAATTTCGATATTGGCACCATCCAGCGTGCCAACGGTGATGGCCCCGTTCATCGCCAGCTTCATGTTGCCAGTGCCGGAAGCCTCCATGCCCGCCGTTGAAATCTGCTCGGACACATCTGCCGCTGGCACGATCACTTCAGCCAGGCTCACATTGTAGTTCGGAATGAACACGACCTTGAGCAGGTCATTCACCACCGGATCATTGTTGACGATGGCACCAACATCATTGATCAGCCGGATTGTGCCCTTGGCCTCCCAGTAACTCGCTGCCGCCTTGCCCGCAAAGATCTTGACGCGCGGCACCCAGTTGCCGGACGGGTTGGCCTTGATCGCATTATAGAGCGCGACAGTTTCGAGAATGGCCAGTTGCTGGCGCTTGTATTCATGAATGCGCTTGATCTGCACATCGAACACCGCAGATGCGTCAACCGCAATGCCGGTGCGCCCACGGATAAGATCGGCAAGTTTCATCTTGTTGGAGCGTTTGACAGCAATGTATTTGTGCCGGAACGCGGCATCTTCGGCAAATCTGTCGAGTGCCGAAATCTTTTCATGGTCGTCAAGAAAATCCCGCCCAATGGCTTCTTCCACAAGCCTGGTCAAACCCGGGTTGACCTGCTGCATCCAGCGGCGCGGCGTAACACCATTCGTCTTGTTGACGATCTTGCCGGGATAAAGCGTCTCCAGTGCCTTGAACACCGTCTTTTTCATCAATCCGGAATGCAGTGCCGAAACGCCATTCACCTGATGCGAACCAGCAAATGCCAGCTGCCCCATGCGCACCCGCCTGCCATTGTTCTCGTCGATCAGCGAAATCGCGGCAAGAAAACCGAAATCATTCATCTTCTTGGCATGCGCGTCAGCAATCACCTTGGCATTGACTTGATAGATGATCTGCATATGCCGCGGCAGCAAATATTCAATCAGCCCGACCGGCCAGGTCTCAAGTGCTTCCGGCAACAATGTGTGATTGGTGTAGGAGCACGTCTTGCGGGTAATCCCGAAAGCCTCATCAAAAGGCACACCATGCCCGTCCATCAGCAGCCGCAGCAGCTCGGCGACGGCAATCGCGGGATGCGTATCATTAAGCTGGATCGCCGCGACTTCAGCGAGGTTCCGCACTGAAGGAAACTGCGTCAAATGCCGCCGCAGAATATCCTGCAGCGAAGCCGACACAAAGAAATACTGCTGTTTGAGCCGCAGCTCATGGCCCGCCGGATTTGAATCAGCCGGATAGAGAACGCGGTTGATGGCCTCAACCTTGGCCCCAGCCTCCTGCGCACCTACATGATCACCGGTATTGAACCGCGCCAGATCAAATGGCTGCATCGCACTGGCATGCCACAGCCGCAGCGTATTCACCCGTTTGCCGCGCCAGCCCGCAATGGGAACATCATAGGCGGATGCCGCATAGGCATCAGCCGGGCTCCACAAGGGTTTCCCGTCACGTTCGGAAACCGCCCCGCCAAAACCGACATTGAAATTCCGCCGCCGCCTCTTGATCTCCCAGGGGTTGCCATCTTCAATCCAGTATTCCGGTTTTTCGATTTGCTGTCCGCCAGCAATCTCTTGCCGGAACAGCCCGTGGCGATAGCGAATGCCATAGCCATGCGCAGGAATATCCAGGCTCGCCATGCTGTCCATGAAACAGGCCGCAAGTCGGCCTAGGCCACCATTGCCAAGCGCTGCATCAGGTTCCAGCACCGCAACAAGATCAAGCTCCGCCCCAAGATCTTTCAACGCTGCAGTCATTGGTTCAAGCAGACCGAGGTTGCTCAACGTATCGCGCAGCATCCGCCCGATCAGGAATTCAAGCGAAAGATAGTAAACGCGTTTTCCCTTTGCCGCATAACTTTCCCGCGCGGACTCTGACCAGTTTGCCATCACCTGGTCCCGCACCGCCAGAATGGCAGCATGGAGCCAGTCATCGTTATTGGCCCGACCTGGCTCTTTGCCAATATCGTTAACAAGCCTTTTGACAACGGCGTCTTTCAGCACGGCAGTATTGGTTGGCAAGTGACAATCCTCATTCATCGAATCTGAACCAATGGCTTTAGGAAAAACATCAATGACTTGCAACGGTTCGCTGGTTCTTGCTTAATCTTTTGGCGCCCGACTGGTCGAGGCACGCACCACAAGATCAACCGGCCAAACCTCTTTCGCAAGCGGTGCTTCCGGATCGCGCAGATGCGCAACCAGCAACTCGACGATCCGCCTGCCAGCATCTCCAATTGAAGATTGCGTTGCCGTTAAGGGGGGGTCGAACGTTTCGGCGCGGATTTCATGCAGGCGGTCATCATGGGCTATCAGCGAAATGTCGCGCCCGATTTTCAACTCATATTGGTTCGCCGCCCGCTTGACCCCCATGGCTTGCGAGATTGACGAACACAGATAAGCTGTCGGCCTGAGCATTTCCGGCAACGCCAGGAATGCCATGGCCTCATCAAAACCATGTTGCTCCGTCATTTCGCCGCTCCGGATAATTGCACGATCAGGCGAGATACCGTGTGCTGCCAATGCCCTGCGATAACCATTCTCGCGATCCAATGCGAAATTCAGGCGCGGATCACCATTGAGAAGCGCAATGCGCTTGTGCCCAAAATCACACAGCAGGGCCGCAGCTTTCTCAAAAGCCCCAGCATTGTCGATATCGAGATGCGGATAAGGCTCGGCGGATTGCGTACGTCCATGCAATATGTAAGGCATGTCGAGTTCTCGCAAAAGCTGCAGGCGCGGATCGGCGACAAACGGACTGGATAATATCATTGCATCAACGCGCGCCGAACGCACCGCGCGACGATAAACACCTTCTTCGTTCTGTTGTCCGCTCGACATGGCAAGCGTGACATCATACCCCTCTTCAGCTGCTTGCTCGACCGCGCTGCCGAGAAATTCGGTGAAACGCAAGTCGACGAGAAGATTGCGTTCGCGCGGGAAGACCACCCCAAGTGTTCCTGATTGCCCCGTCGCCAATCGTCTCGCTGCGGCACTTGGGCGATAGCCGTGCAACTCGGCAGCAGCTTTGACACGCGCCCGTGTTTCCGCCGACACCTCCGGAAATCCGTTCAAAGCCCGGCTGACCGTCGTTTGGGACAGTCCAAGGAGCAGGGAAAGCTCTCGCAGTTTCATGGCTTTGCAAGCTCTCACATTTTCAAACCGCTTTCAACATAACTCACGCATAGTGATGCAAAATGATTTCGCAGAAGCGAAATGTTGCAAAGCAGTGCACATTTCCACTGCGTTTGCAACGCACAACTCGCATTTTCGTTTGACTCCTATCAACGATGCCCATATTTGTTTTTATCCAAAGCGCTTTAAACAATGTCTCACCGGCTACAAAAAAGTGCTTGGAACAGTCAACCTTGGGAGGAAGACCCTAATGAAAAAATATCTGCTCGCCGCTGCGGCAGCTTGCGCCATGATGGCGTCAAATCTGGCACTCGCCGCCGACCTGTCCTTTGTGTCCGGAGCAACCGGCAAGGACATTGAAACACTTAAAGAATTCTTGAAGCCATTCGAGGCCAAGTCGGGCCACAAGGTCAACGTCGTGCCGATGCCCTCATCAACGACCGACCAGTTCGGCCAATACCGCCTGTGGCTCGCTGCCGGTAACTCAGACATTGACGTTTATCAGACTGACGTTATCTGGGCCCCACAACTTGCCGAGCAGTTCCTCGACCTCACCGCCGCTGCTGCTGGCGTTGCAAAGGATCACTTCCCGTCAATCATTGAATCGCAGACCGTGAACGGCAAGCTCGTTGCCTTGCCAGTCTTCACCGACGCCCCAGCACTCTATTACCGCAAGGATCTCCTCGAAAAGTACGGTCAGAAGGTTCCTAAGACCTGGGCTGAAATGGCCGCCGCGGCCAAGGCAGTTGTTGATGGCGAACGCGCCGCCGGCAACAAGGACATTCAGGGCTTCGTCTTCCAGGGCAACGCCTATGAAGGCCTGACCTGCGACGCACTTGAATGGGTGAAATCAAATGGCGGTGGCCAGATCGTCGAGCCAGATGGCACGATCTCGATCAACAACGACAAGGCAGCTGCCGCACTTGACACCATCAAGGGCTTCATCGGCACGATTTCGCCAGAAGGCGTTCTCGCCTATCAGGAAGAAGAATCACGCGGCGTCTGGCAGACCGGCAACGCCGTGTTCATGCGCAACTGGCCTTATGCTTATGGTTTGGGCAATGGTGACGACTCCAAGGTTAAAGGCTTGTTTGACGTAACCACGCTGCCATCCGGCGGCGAAGGCACAACATCAGCCGCTACGCTCGGCGGCTGGAACGTGGCCGTGTCGAAATACTCGAAGAACCCGGATGCTGCGATTGAACTCGCATTGTTCCTTGGTTCGGCTGAGGCGCAGAAAATCCGCGCTTTGAAGAGCTCGCAGCTCCCGACAATCGTTTCGCTGTATGATGATGCAGATATCATGGCAACTCAGCCCATCATTCCACGCTGGAAGGATGTGTTCCTGAATGCCGTTCCGCGTCCTTCGGCACCAACCAAGGTGAAGTACAACGAAGTGTCTTCGCTCTTCTGGTCAGCCGTCCACGACACGCTCTCGGGCAAGGGTACCGCCAAGGAAAACCTTGAAACACTCGAAGCCAAGCTGACTGAACTCAAAGGCGACGCCTGGTAATTCCTCCCCAGGCTCGCATATTCGGAACTCTTCGGGGGCGTTGAGTTCCGCAAAGGTGGTGGCCGGGATCGGGGGGTTCCGGTCACCCTTTTTTCATGTAGTGTAAGTTGATCTGCTGCAGGGACAACGAAGATGGGCCAACAGTCTTCTCAACCAACTGTGCAAGTGTATCGCGGCATGTCCGAACTTCGTGCCGAGCGCTTGCGCGCCGCCAAGCTCTATCTTGTGCCAATGTTGCTGGCCCTGGCTTTGGTGGCAGGCTGGCCGCTCTTTCGCACCATTTACTTTTCATTCACCAACGCGTCGCTGACCGATCTCTACAACGCAAAATTCGTTGGCTTTAACAACTATTTCAAAATGACCACGCTGAAGAGTGGCAAGACGCTCTACGGCGGTTTGCTCGGCCGATCCTGTGTGGTGGAACGCCCTTTGGAACACAGTGCGTTTCTCGGTCATATCTGTAACGCTCGAAACTTTTTTTGGCATGATTGTCGCCCTGGTGCTCAACGCCGAGTTCAAGGGCCGCGGCATTGTCCGCGCCGCCATTCTCATTCCTTGGGCCATTCCGACTATCGTTTCGGCCCGCATGTGGAGCTGGATGCTGCATGACCAGTTTGGCATCCTCAACGACATGTTCGTGCGACTGGGCCTCATCGCCGCACCGATTGCCTGGGCCGCCAGTGCAGATACAGCCATGTACGCCGTATTGATGGTCGACGTCTGGAAAACCACGCCGTTCATGGCATTGCTCATTCTGGCAGGATTGCAAATGGTTCCGGGCGACATTTACGAGGCCGCAAAGGTTGACGGCGTTCACCCCGTGAAAGTCTTTTTCAAGGTCACTTTGCCGCTGGTCAAGCCTGCACTCATGGTGGCCGTGATTTTCCGCATGCTGGATGCCATGCGCATTTTCGACCTGATCTATATTCTCACGCCCAACAGCTCATCAACCAAGACCCTGTCGGTCCTTGCCCGCGAAAACCTCTTTGACTTCGACAAATTCGCCCTGGGTTCCGCGCACTCAACCATGCTGTTCCTGATCCTCACATTCCTCACCATCATGTACATGTGGATTGGCAAAGTGCGCTTCGATGGAGGACAACGCTGATGACGATGGATCATGTGAAATCTGTGGCTTTTTATGCGCTTGTCTTGGCGATCGTGTTCATCATGGTGTTCCCGTTTTACTACGCGGTCTTGTCAAGTTTTGAAACCGGCACGGCAATATTCGAGATCAACTATTTGCCATACAGTTTCAATCTCCAGAATTATTACGACGTATTCCTGTCAGGTCCTTTTGGATTGAACCTTTTAAACTCTGTCATTGTCTCGACGGCAGTCGTTGCCTTGTCACTTGTGATTGCAGTTTCAGCAGCCTTTGCGTTGTCACGTTTCGAATTCCGTGGCCGCTATCTTTTGCTCATGACAATCCTCGGTGTGTCGATGTTCCCGCAGATCGCCGTGCTCGCCGGCCTGTTCGAACTTGTCCGCGCCACCGGCCTGCACAACACAAGATGGGCCTTGATCTTCTCCTACACGATCTTCACCTTGCCATTCACGGTCTGGGTCCTCACCACCTTCATGCGCGATCTTCCGCTTGAAATTGAAGAGGCGGCAATTGTCGATGGCGCGACGCCAGGCGTCATCATCCGCAAAGTGTTCCTGCCTCTCATGTGGCCAGCCCTCGTCACCACCGGACTTCTGGCTTTCATCGCGGCCTGGAACGAGTTTCTATTTGCACTCACCTTCACCTCGTCGACGGAAATGCGGACTGTTCCGGTTGCCATCGGCATGTTGTCGGGATCATCGCAATATGAAATTCCCTGGGGACCGATCATGGCGGCGTCTGTCGTCGTCACCGTTCCCCTCATCATTCTCGTGCTGATCTTCCAGCGCAAGATCATTTCCGGCCTTACCGCCGGCGGCGTCAAAGGTTAGGAGCACAACGTGGCAAGCATTACGCTCAAGGACATCCGCAAATCGTTCGGCGCTGTCGACGTCATCAAAGGAGTGGACCTTGAAGTGAAGTCCGGCGAGTTCATGGTTTTCGTCGGCCCGTCAGGTTGTGGCAAATCCACGCTGTTGCGCTTGATCTCGGGTCTCGAAGACATCACCTCCGGAACCATGTCATTCGATGGCGAAGTCGTGAACAACCTGGCGCCGTCAAAGCGCGGCATCGCCATGGTGTTCCAGTCTTACGCCCTCTACCCGCACATGACGGTTTACGACAACATGGCATTCGGCATGCAGTTGTCCAAAGCCTCGCCGGAAGTAACCCGCGCCCGCATCGAAAAAGCCGCAGAGATGCTGCAACTGACACCGCTTCTTGCGCGCTTGCCAAAACAGCTCTCGGGCGGCCAGCGCCAGCGCGTCGCCATCGGTCGCGCCATCGTCCGCGATCCCCGCGTCTTCCTGTTTGATGAGCCTCTGTCAAATCTCGACGCAGCACTTCGCGTCGCAACCCGCATCGAAATCGCCAAGCTCCACGAAAACATGCATGGCACGACGATGATCTATGTCACCCACGACCAGGTCGAGGCCATGACCCTCGCCGACCGCATCTGCGTCCTCGACCAGGGCCGCGTCGAACAGGTTGGCGCCCCCATGGAACTCTACGACAATCCCGCCAATATTTTCGTGGCAGGATTCATCGGTTCGCCCAAAATGAACTTGATCAATGGTGTAGCTGCCGCCAACCACAAGTCAAAAACCATCGGCATTCGGCCCGAACATCTCGACATCAGCAAGGTCAAGGGTGAATTTTCCGGCACGGTGGATTTCACCGAAATCCTGGGCGCCGACAGTTTCATCTATGTGAAGACCGATCACGGTTTGCTCACTGTGCGTGAAGATGGCAAGACGCTGTTCAAGAACGGTGATGTCGTCCACCTCACACCGCAGCCCGGACTGCTGCACCGCTTTGATGAACATGGAAAGAGCCAAGGAAAGAATTGAACTGATGCCCATCCGCACGCTGATCTGGCACGAACACCGCCACGAAAAAACCAACAAGCTCGTCGCCTCGCTCTATCCCGAAGGCATGCACGGCGCGTTGAAGAACGCCTACAAGGGCGACAAGGATTTCACGGTTGATCACGCCTTGCTCGATGACGATGCCGAACATGGCCTGTCACAAAAGCGCCTCGACGAAACCGACGTGCTGCTCTGGTGGGGCCACGCCGCCCATGGCGACGTCAAGGATGAGATCGTCGAACGCGTGGCCAAGCGCGTGCACGAGGGCATGGGCCTCATCGTCCTGCACTCTGGCCACTATTCCAAGATTTTCAAGAAGCTCATGGGCACCCCCTGCTCGCTGAAATGGCGCGAGGCGGGCGAACAGGAACTCGTCTGGATCGTCAATCCCAATCATCCGATTGCGGCCGGACTTCCGGAATGCATCAAGATCGAACACGAGGAAATGTACGGCGAACCCTTCTCGATTCCGGAACCTCTTGAAACTGTGATGATCTCGCATTTCGAGGGCGGCGAAGTCTTCCGCTCCGGCGTCACCTATCGACGGGGCGCCGGCAACGTCTTCTATTTCCGCCCCGGCCACGAGGCCTATACCGCCTATCACAACCCGCAAGTGCTGCAGGTGATCAAGAATGCCACGCGCTGGGCGTACAATCCGGCAAAAGCCTGGACCGGCATTCACCCGTCACCCAACGTGCCGCACGACAAGGCACCCTATCCTCTCGAAGTCAAAGGCCCGCGCCTGCATCAGGATGGCGAAGAAGGTTTTCGGTAAATCATGACCAAAAAGATCCGCCTCCTGATTCTCGGCACCGGCGGCATGGCGAAAGCCCATGCCACGCATTTCGCCTTGGACCCGCGCGTTGAACTTGTGGCGGCCTCCGACGTTGTCCCGGGCCGTGCCGAGGAATTCGCCAAAACCCATGGCATGAAGAAAAGCTTCACGAGCCTCGAAGACGCCATCAAATGGGGCGAGTTCGATGCGGCAGCCAATGTCACACCTGATTCCATCCATCATCCCACCACGATGAAATTGCTTCAGGCAAAAAAGCACGTCTTCTGCGAAAAGCCCTTGGCCGAAAATTTCACGCTCGCCAACGAAATGGCGACCTCCGCCGACAAGGCAGGCCTCATCAACATGGTGAACCTGACCTATCGCAATGACGCCGCCTTGCATGCCGCAAAGAAATTGTTCGACGACGGCAAGATCGGTGAACTCCGCCATGTGGAAGCCACCTATCGCCAAAGCTGGCTCGTGGGTGACCACTGGGGCCACTGGGCCGATCATCACATGTGGCTCTGGCGCCTCTCGGAAAAGCACGGCTCCAAGGGCGTGCTCGGCGATGTCGGCATTCACATTCTCGATTACGCAACATTTGTAACCGGTCAGTTACCTGTGAGCGTGCAATCGCGCCTGAAAACCTTCGACAAGGCCCCCGATAACAAGATCGGCGAATACGTCCTCGACGCCAACGACACCGCAATGATGATGGGCGAATTCAACAACGGCGCGCAGCTCATGGTGCAGGCCTCGCGCTTCATGACCGGCTACGACAACGTTCTCGACCTGAAAATCTTCGGCACCAAGGGTGCTGTCGAAATCATCCACCGCGAGGGCTGGAACGAGGTGCGCTGCTGCATGGGTGCAAACATCCACACCATGGCCTGGTCCACGATCAAGCCCGAACCCGTGGAGACCAACTACCGCAAATTCATCAACGCGATTGCATCAGGCAAAAACGGCGACCCCGACTTCCGCCGCGCCGCCGACCTGCAGAAAATCCTCGACCTCTGCTCCGATCCGAACACATCGGTCAGCGCAAAGGTTTGATAAGACGGCGAAAAGACTATTTTCTCCAAGCCTGAAAATAGTTCTTGATTTGTTCCAAAATATCCGCTATATTCCTGTTCTGGGT
>CAVTXF010000003.1:0-38935 GCA_963738595.1 uncultured Alphaproteobacteria bacterium | reverse complement strand
GTGAGGGGTGTTAACAACGTAAAAGGGCACGATTTGCGCTGTGTGTAAAAAGTTATTTCCGTTTTGGTACTGCGACGCCGCCTTTGCGGAGAATTCCAGCGTCGACTCGAAAGATATCTGGAACGTTAATTTTGCCGTTCGTTCGTTCCTCCATTACTGCAATACTCGCCATTGTTTGAAGGAGAGATGTTACACCCTGTTCAACTGACATTCCCAAAGGGGCAAGAAAATTGCTGCTGGTAGCGTTGTATATAATTTTCTTGACTACATCGTCGCTTCTCCAGATCGTAAAGAGTTCTTCTTTTGTAATGGGAACCAAATGATTCCGGAGTGGTTCAAGCGCTGTTTTGATCCATGGATAATCTTCGTTCAACTCAGCGAGCCTATTGATTGATGCCTTGCGCACTCCATCAATAAGCCCCAAGTGATCAATTGCACGGTCAATTGGAGCAGGAATATGCTCTGCTGCTGACTTCCAAGCGGATAAAAATGTTCGTGGAGAACAATTGTTTGCGGCATCGCTAAGGTGAAGTGGAACCCAAGTGTAAACATTTCCCCGCTTTTTGTGCCCTCCCATGAATTCTCCAGCAATTCGACGAATGAGTTCCTTCTGCTCATCAATTGCTTCAGGATGAAACTCACCACGAGTTGGAAGAGCTGTCTTAGAGCCAGTTTCTTTTGCAATCAATTGTAGTGCATCGTTTGAAGACGGACTACGCAACAACTCAAACAACATCAAACCAAAAAGTTCGTTTGGCTGCCAAGCCAGGTTAACGCTATCATTTCTTATCTTGGAACTATCAGGAAACCGAAAAAGCTCAGAATCTGAAAATTGGTCAACACGCATAAAGATTTTTGCGCGGATCGAACGAAATGACTGCAATCCTAGTGTCCGTAGTAGTAGCCCTTTTGTGAGCTTGCGAATGGTAGGCCAATCTGACGCCAATCTATCTAGTGCGTCAAAAACAACAAGTAATGACTTTTTTGAAGTTGTCAGCGCGCTATCTGCATCTGTCATTTTGCGTGAATACTGTTCAGGAGAATCATACAACTGCTGAATTGATTCGGCAAAACTCGGCATAGTTGCAGGTGTTGTTGACATTGAATTTACAGCTCGGATGAATACTGCGCGCCAAATAACTTCTGGATCGTACTTTCTAGCAGCGTTCAGTATTTCTTCTATTGTTGGGGCAACAGAGTTGAGTTTTTCGGAACCGTTGAAACCAATTGCGACAGTTGCGTTTGTGAGATTTGGTTGTTCATAAATATGTGCGAGACGAGTTTTGAGTTCTGGGTTTGTAAGGGCATGCGTCCAAAAACTCTTACCCATTCCCCGATTGCCTACGACTAACTGGCGCTTTGTATCAAGCATGCCACGATGTCCATGCGGGAAGAATGCTCGATCTGATTCGATTGTTTCATTCGGCACAACTTTTGGCGACAAGTCGAAACTTGCCATCGCTTCGCGAATTTTTTGAAATTCAAATTTTCCGACTGTGTTCACGAATCTGTACCAGCTCAAGTAATTGCGTTATTTGAAAGAATTGCGTCAATCCCATTCAAAAATGGCCTGTAAGCTTGTTCATAAAACTCCGCCGTCAGTTGATTGGGATTTCGGGTTGGGTCAAAATTGACAAAGCTTTGGCTGAACGGAATTATGAGTGGGTGATGGGGAGCGTTAGCTTCGTCTATCCCAAAACTGACGTCATCCGATGTTGCAGTTTCGTAAGTTTGCGCATCGTATAGATTATCGGCAAATAGATCATATAAGTCGTCAAGGTGACGTGCAGCACTTTTGTCGTCAAGGCTAGCTTTCGAATATACTGCTTTTAGGTTCAGTCGCCAATTGGCTTTCCGGCTTTCGTACTTGTCGCGTTGTGCCAGTAATTTGAACGCTGCAAAAAGCGCTCGATATCCTTGGATTGTTTGATATTGAGCAGTGCCGAAAAGTAAAGTTGTTGCACCAAGCCCGAGGACTGTTGGGGCGGCGAGCTCAGCCAAGCCTGCGCGACTATCGACGAAGACGGCATCGTAGGCGTTCAAAGAAGTCAGGCGTTCTATCATTGCTTCTATTTGGGCTGAGAGCGAAACAACTGAGCCATCATCGGAAACATCGTCCAACATTGCTCTCGAAAGCTTGGGGAGAACATTTTCCGGGTTTTCATTTGATTTTTGGCCAAAAGCTGGAACTACATCAACTCTCCCGCCCCCGCCAGTCGTCAAGGCGCTCGTACCAATGTAGTCTGACAACAAATCGTCGGCAACTCCACCTATGCCATTCTCAACCAGAAAATCCAGAGTACCAAATTTGGGCATTCGCTCGTCGTCCAGCAAAAGAGCGCCAAGTCCCGGCGCTTCCAAGTCCATGTCTACAACGAGGACATTCCTGTTGCGCTTTGCAAGATCAGACGCAGCTACAGCCAGGGCTGTAGATCGACCGACCCCACCTTTCAAACTGGCAAATACGACGCGAGGTGGTTGAGGAATAGTTTCCGTCGGCATCTCAAGCCAGCCGACACCTACAATTCTGCGGTCTATCAGTTGGCAAAACTTTGAGGCGACTTGGATTGGGAGTCGCGCAGGGTCATCGAGGAGGCGATTTGCCCCCGGGTCATTCCAAAAGGCAATAGGATTATCAACTATAGAGTATGAGCCCAGCGCGTTTATGATTTCCCTTGTTGCATTTGCGCGTTCTTTTTTTGACTTGGCTTCTCGAGAGACAATGAAGGCAAGTCGACCTACCGCGTCCCGGAGAAAGACACTTTTTTCCAATATCTCGTCGCCAAAAAGTTTGCACACGACTTCAGTGAGGCGTCTGAGAGAGTCATCAAACAAAATTTTCTTTTGGGGTAAGGTCATTCCATACTACCAACGAGAGTTTCCGCACTTGTTTTCCAATTGGTTATCCATTTGCCTTTAATGTCTTTCGTTGGAGCATACCGCATCGCGATGTGCCAGTTGTGGAAATGCTTATTGTTGTTGCATATTTCCGATAGTTTGCCACTGCGCCTTCCTTTTATTTGTTGCAAGAGGAGAGTCTTCAATGTTGGGAAATGTGCATAAAATGGATCATCTTTTCGGTCCTTTTCTGGTAGTTCCCTAATACCAGCTTGGCGCATCAGTTCCTTTACAGCGAGTTCACCTGCTAGTCCGTATGAATATCCTGCGACAGCTGCGCAGCCCGGTTGTGCCCCCGCTTCTGCATTGGTGTGCAAGATTTGTGCGGCCCTCAGATAGCGACGTGCGGCTGATTTCAAGTCTCGTTTGTATGCCATGATGATCACTTTGCCCTGCTTATCTGACAGGAGGATAGCCTAACCGTCAACCGGTGAGATTGATTGTTGTTTGTTTACCTCTCTGCGCATCCGCTTGCCGGGTGCGATTGGGTTTCTCTGATACAGGTTTTCCGGGTTGGTGGTGATGGCGGGTGCACGATCATACTCCTTTGCCGTCAAACTTGGCTTGGTTGGTGTAGTCGTGTTTCTTCAGGATATATTTACTTCGACGGAGTTCTTGAACTTCCCGCTCTGTGCCGCGCCGTTCTCACCCACTGCTCTCGAATGTATCAAGATATACCCCATCAAGCGTACGCTGTCAATCGTTATTTTCATAATCTGAGCTTTTAGTGCTAAGACCTTGACTCTTTTGATCTCTGGGCTTTATGAGAACAAAATAGGAACTTTGGCATGAAAAGGCAAGCAGGGAAAGCGATCGGATTTGGGGTGCGCGGGCTGGATGCGGCGCTGGGCGGCGGCTTGGCGCGCGGGCTTTTGCATGAGTTTTTTGCGGCACGGCCTTGTGATGCGATTGCGGCCATGGCGGTGGGGCTGGGGCTGGCGGTGCGCGCGGCACCTCAACGCCAGATCGTCTGGGTGCGGCAGGATTATGCGAGCCTCGAAACGGGCAGGCCTTATGCGCCGGGGCTGGCGGCCTATGGATTTGATCCGTCGCGGTTTGTGATGGTTCGGGCGAAGGACGGGCTAGGTGCTTTGAAAGCCGGGGTGGAGGCGTCGCGCTGCGGCGGGCTTGCAGCATTGGTGCTTGATCTTTGGGGAGAGCCGCGCGGGCTTGATCTTACCGCCAGTCGGCGGCTGTTTCTGGCGGCGAAGCAATCGGGCGTCACGGTGATCATGCTGCGGGTTGCGGCAAAGCCTGCGCCCAGTGCCGCCGAAACGCGCTGGCAGGTGAAGGCTTTGCCATCGCTGGCGTTACCGGGCCGTGCGCCGGGACATCCGCGTTTTGAACTGACGCTGCTCAGAAGCCGGACCTTGGGTGCGGAATTGTGTGCGTGGCGTGTGGAGTGGAATCGTGACCGACAATCTTTTGCAAGCATCCCGGACGCGGAGTCTGCGCCGCTATCTCGCCCTGTGGTTTCCGCATCTGGCAACCGACCGGCTCATCCGCAACGGCGTCAGGCAGGGTGAGGCGCCGCTTGTCGTTACCGACAAGGTGCAGGGTGCGATGCGGCTCATGGCGTGTGATGCGCGGGCGCAGGCGCTGGGCTTGAGGCCGGGCCTTACGCTGTCGGATGCGCGGGCACGGGTGCCGCTGCTCATGGTTGAGCCTGCCGATCTTGCGGCAGACCGGATCTTCCTTGGCAAGCTCGCCGAGCTTTGCGACCTGTTCACGCCGCTGTTTGCGATTGATGGCGCGGATGGATTGCTGCTCGACATCACGGGTTGTGCGCATCTCTTTGGCGATGAGGAGGGGCTTTATGCTGGCGTGACGCAGCGGTTTAAGGCTTGTGGCGTTGCTGTGCGGGCCACGATTTCATCGACACCTGATGCGGCGCGTGCTGTTGTGCGGTTTCTGGATCAGGCGATCGTGCTCCCCGGTGATGAGGTGGCGGTGGCGAAGCGATTGCCGGTCGAGGCCCTGGGGCTTGCGGCAGAGGCGGTGACGGCACTCAAGCGGGCGGGGCTCAAGACTTTGGCTGATCTTGTCGACCGGCCGTCCACGGTTCTGGCGGCGCGCTTTGGCATGGCGGCGATGAGCCAGCTCAACCGCGTGCTGGGGATTGAAGACATTCGTCTCACACCCTTGCGCGCGCCACCAGACTGCATGGCGGAGCAGCAGTTTGCGGCACCGCTTCTCGACCTCGACAATCTGATGCGCGTGCTGGAGCGGCTGGCCCTGATCATCACCGGGCAGCTTGAGACGCGCGGGCTTGGCGGGCGCAGGTTCGAGGCGTCGTTCTTTCGCTCGGATGGCGCCATCCGGCGGATCATGATCGAGACGGCACAGCCGGTGCGCGATGCTGCCGTCATCCTGCGGCTGATGCGCTTGCGGATCGAGGGGCTCACCGATCCGATTGATCCAGGCTTCGGCTTTGATGCGATCCGGCTTGTGGTTCTGGCATCGGCCCCTTTGGGGCAGGCGCAACGCTCGCTTGATGGCGCGGTGAATGAGAGTGCGGCGGTCGCCGATCTCGCGGACCAGTTCTCGGTGCGCTTCGGGCGAGAGCGGGTTTTGCATTTTGCAGCACACGACACGCATGATCCGGTGCGGGCAGGCGATCACGTGCCGGTGATTGCCGATACGCAGCCGTTGTTGCTGTTCGAACCTGATGCCGATGCGCTGCCGTTGCGGCCACTCACCATGTTTGACCGGCCGCAGCCGATCGAGGCTTTGGCCGAGGTGCCGGATGGACCGCCCTTGCGCTTTCGCTGGCGGCGGGTGTTGCATGAGGTGGTGCTGGCGGAAGGGCCGGAGCGGATTGCGCCTGAATGGTGGCGGCAGGATTTGGCGATGCAGACGCGCGATTATTACCGCGTCGAGGATGCAGCAGGGCATCGCTTCTGGGTCTATCGCGAAGGACTTTATGGGCAGGCAGCGCAAAGCCCGCGCTGGTATGTGCATGGGTTATTCGCATGAGCGGCTTTGCGGAACTGGTGGCGTCGTCCAACTTTTCATTTTTGCGCGGGGCCTCGCCAGCGGACCAGCTGGTGCTGAAAGTGTGATGCTGGGGCATGCGGGATTGGGGATTGCGGACCGCAATACTGTGGCTGGCGTGGTGCGCGCCTTCGCGGCGTTGCGTGATCTGCGCGAAAATGAAAGCGAGACGATTCAGGCGCGGGCCAAGGCGTTCAAATTGGTCACGGGTGCGCGACTGGTGTTCTGCGATGGCACGCCGGACATCGTGGTCTATCCGCGCAACCGCGCCGGCTGGGGGCAGTTGTGTCGGCTTTTGACGCTGGGCAACCGGCGGGAGGTGAAGGGGGAGTGTGAGCTGAGGTTTTCGGATTTGCTTTCATCTCTCTCTTCTCCCTCCCCCTTGTGGGGAGGGCCGGGGTGGGGGTCGGGAGGTGGTTCAGAATTTCAAAGCGCCAAGACTGGCGAGAGCGGAGCGACCCCCACCCTAACCCTCCCCACAAGGGGGAGGGGAAAGGAAGGGAAGGATAATTTATTGCTGATCATCATGCCGCCGCAAAAACTGGCGGGGCTGGACAAGGTTTGCGCGCAGTTGTCGCGTGTTGCATCCGGCTGTGTGTGGCTGGCGGCGAGCATGTTGCGCAAGGGCAGTGACAAAAAGCGGCTGGCGGAGCTGAAGATGCTTGCGCAGGCGACACAGGTTCCACTCATCGCCACCAATGATGTTCTGTACACGGATCAATCGCAGCGTGACCTGCAGGATATTCTCACCTGCATCCGCGAAGGTGTTACCGTTCAAGAAGCCGGACGAATTCTCGAAGCCAACGCTGAACGGCATTTGAAAACGCCGCAGGAAATGGCGCGGCTGTTTGCCGATTGCGCCCGAGGCCATTGCGGAAACGCAGAATCTTCTCAACAGGATAGAGTTTTCTCTTGATCAATTGCGTTATGAATATCCGGATGAGCCGGTGCCGGAGGGCTGGACTGCACAAGGATGGCTTGAAGAGTTGTCATGGCGGCAGGCGAAGACGCGCTATCCCGCAGGGGTGCCGGAAAAAATCAAAACGCTTATTGCGGCTGAGTTGAAAATGATCGCGAAGCTTTCCTATGCACCATACTTTCTGACCGTCTATGACATTGTGCGGGTGGCGCGCGAGATGGGCATCCTGTGCCAGGGCCGGGGGTCTGCCGCCAATTCGGCGGTGTGTTATGTTCTGGGCATTACCTGCGTTGATCCGGCGGAACACAATGTTCTGTTCGCACGGTTCATTTCGGAGGAGCGGCGCGAGCCACCCGACATTGATGTCGATTTCGAGCATGAGCGGCGCGAGGAAGTGATCCAGCACATCTATCAACGCTATGGCCGCGAGCGGGCGGGGATTGCAGCGACGGTCATCACCTACCGGCCAAAGAGTGCGATCCGCGAGGCGGGAAAGGCTTTAGGCTTGTCGGAGGATATCACGGCGGCGCTCTCGGGCACGCAATGGGGCAGTTTTGGCAGCGAGATCACCAACAACCAGGTGCGGCAGGCAGGGCTTGATCCTGATAACCCTGAAATCCTGCGGGTGGTGCATTATGCCAAGCGGCTCCTGGGTTACCCACGGCATCTGTCGCAGCATGTGGGCGGGTTCATCCTGTCACGCGGGCGGCTGGATGAACTGGTTCCCATCGGCAATGCGGCGATGGAGGATCGCACCTTCATTGAATGGGACAAGGATGACATCGACACGCTGGGCCTGATGAAGGTTGATGTGCTGGCGCTGGGCATGCTGACCTGCATCCGCAAGGCGTTTGATTATCTGCGCTTATATGAAGGTATTGATTTCGATCTGGCCAGTGTGCCGCAAGCCGATGTTGCGACTTACGACATGCTGTGCAAGGGCGATTCCATCGGCGTGTTCCAGGTGGAAAGCCGGGCGCAGATGAGCATGCTGCCGCGATTGCGGCCGCGCGAATTTTATGACCTCGTCATCCAGGTAGCGATCGTGCGGCCCGGCCCCATCCAGGGCAACATGGTGCATCCCTATTTGCGCAGGCGCTGCGGAGAGGAAAAGGTGAGCTTTCCATCGCCGCATCCGGATCATGGCGAGCCTGACGAATTGCACAAGGTGTTGAGCAAGACGATGGGCGTGCCGCTGTTTCAGGAACAGGCGATGAGCCTTGCCATGGTTGCCGCAAAATTTTCCGACATCGAAGCAAACCAGTTGCGGAAAGCCATGGCGACGTTCCGGCACAATGGCACGATCCACATGTTCGAGGCGAAGATGGTGGAGCGCATGGTGGCGCGTGGCTATGAACACGACTTTGCGGAGCGCTGCTTTGAGCAGATCAAGGGTTTTGGTTCTTATGGATTTCCGGAGAGCCATGCGGCAAGTTTTGCCAAGCTGGTTTATATTTCGTCTTACATCAAGTGCCATTATCCGGCGGTTTTTGCCTGCGCTTTATTGAATGCGCAGCCGATGGGGTTTTATGCGCCGGCGCAAATCGTGAGGGATGCGCGCGAGCATGGGGTTCCGGTGCTCGGCTGTGACGTGAATTACAGCGCGTGGGATAATACGCTGGAGCGGGATGAGCAGGGGCGGTTGTGTTTGCGGATCGGGTTCCGGCAGGTGGACGGGTTGAGAGAGGGGGATTTTGTGACTTCTTCACCCTCCCCCTTGTGGGGAGGGCCGGGGTGGGGGTCGGGAGGTGGTTCAGAATTTCGAAGAGCCAGAAATGGAAACAGTGGAGCGACCCCCACCCTAACCCTCCCCACAAGAGGGAGGGGAAAAGAGTTACTTTTCACTTCCATCGAACAGATGGCTCTCTCCGGTGTTCCTGTTCGGGCATTGCGGACACTTGCGGATGCGGATTGTTTTCGCTCGCTGGGGATCGACCGGCGGCAGGCGCTGTGGGAGATCAGGCGGCTGCCGGATGATCAGCCCTTGCCATTGTTTGCGGCGGCGGATGCGCGCGAGTTGGCGGACGAGCCTGATGCCAAGTTGCCAGTGATGCCTTTGGGTGAACATGTGGCGACGGATTATCAAACCCTGCGGCTGTCGCTGAAGGCGCATCCGATGCAGGTGTTACGACCGATTTTCATGCGCGAGGGAATTTTGCGCTGCGCTGATCTGGCCCTGCGGAAGGATGCATCATGGGCGCGGGTTGCAGGGGTGGTGCTGGTGCGGCAACGGCCCGGCAAGGGCAATGCTGTTTTTATTACGCTGGAAGACGAGAGCGGCGTTGCCAATGTGCTGTTGTGGGCGCGCGAGCTTGAAACCTATCGCCGTGCTGTCATGGGTGCCAGGCTGATGCAGGTTGAAGGGCGCATCCAGAAGAGCCGGGAAGGGGTTATCCATCTGATGGCGCAGAAAGTGATCGACCGTTCGCGCGAACTGGCGCGGTTGTTTGACGAGACCGATCCAATTCATGGTGCGGGCATCATTCCGCCGGCGCGGCATGACCATCCGCGTGATGTGCGGGTGTTGCCGAAGTCGCGGGATTTTCATTGAGACTAGTGACACCTGTAAGCTTACGGTTGACAGATGTTGATTGCCATGCTTACATCAGTCAATGGAAATCGCGACGGTTCGCAACAAAGCCTTGCGCAGTTTTCTGGAGACGGGAAACCCAAAAGGCATTGATTCAAGGATTGCGGGACGCATTCGCAACATGATTGCATTTCTCAGTGCCGCCACAAATGAGGAAGAACTTCGTATTCCGCCAAATTTTGGATTTCACCGGTTAACCGGAAACCGCGCTGGAACTGCTGCGGTGACAGTCACCAAGAACTGGCGCATGACTTTCAAAGTGGATGCCAACAAGCAAATTATTGAACTTGATTTAGAGGACTATCATTGATGGCTATCAAACTGGCTGCTTCTTTTGCGGTTCATCCCGGCATCTGGCTGCGGGAAGAGATTGTTGCGCCGCATGGCTTGAGTGTTTCAGACATTGCGGTGCATTTCGGGGTGTCACGGCAAGCCATGAGCAAGCTTCTGAATGGCAAAGTTGGCCTGTCAGCCGACATGGCCATCCGTTTTGAGAAGGCATTTGGATTGCAGGCAGATACATTGTGCCGGATGCAAACGGCTTATGACCTTGCATTTGCCCGCAAGCATGCAAGACAAATCAGTGTACGGAGAATTGCCAAGGCGGCATGAACGAAGGTAAACCCAGATGAGCGAAGCGAACAAGAATGTGATCCGGCGGTTGAACAAATGTTTCGAGGCGGGTGACCATGACGGGATCATTGCGTGCCTTGCGGATGATGTGGTGTGGGACGTGCCGCCGCATTTCACGGCGCGCGGCAAGGATGAGTTCCGCAGTTTCATCACCAACCCCACAGCGGACGGCCCGCCGGTGATCGAGCTCCGCGATTTTACTGCGGAAGGCGGTCGCGTGACGGTCGAAGGCTATGTCGAAAACAAGTTTGTGGGCGGGGGTGTTTTCAAAGCACGCTTCCACAATGCCTATGTGTTGCGGGACGGGCTGGTCGTGAAGATGACGAGTTATGTGGTGCCGGTGTAAGGTTGTGCGGTCGAATTGACATTTGCGGCCTATCCCTTATGCCTGTCTCAGGCAATGAAACAAACAGACGACATAACGGCGCTGGCCGATTTTTCCGGTCTTGCTTGTGAAAACTCCATTTGGGATGCGATGTTCGATTTTGTCTCCCGAGAGCTGGGCGTGACGGCGATGATGTTTGCGTTTACGCATGCGACACAATTTGCCTCGCGCGCCGGACTTACCGAGAACCTGATCATCCGGCACAATGTGCCAGCGGACTACCTTGAAACAAACAAGGGGCTGCACCTTGACGAAGATGTCGTGGTGAAGATGTCGCTGGATGGCAGCCAGCGCATTCTTTGGTCGCAGATTGATGAATGGGACATGTTGCCTGCGGACCGCCAGCAACACGAACAGGACAAGAAACTGGGATTTGGCGTCGGCGTTTCCTATGGCATTCGATTTGGGGGTACGAGTGGTGCGGCCTGCCTGTGCATGGGCGCGCGGCATGCGGATGCAAAGGTATTTGATGCGAAGATCATTGCCCGTGATGCCGAACTGATGGCATTGGCGCAGGAATTTGACAAGCACATGAGGCCTGCCATGGTGTCAACGCGCATGAGGCTCACCGCCCGTGAGCGCGATGTGTTGTCGCTTTCTGCCGGGGGGATGACCGCCAAGCAGATCGCGAGCCAACTGGGGTTGAGCCCCAAGACCGTTGAACACACTCTGGAAAGAGCCCGTAAGGCGCTTGGTGCCATGAGCACGGCGGAGGCTGTTGCCAAGTCCATCGTATACGGATTGGTAGGGTAATATTGCCCTATTGATCATGGCTCGCGAATGGTCGACGCAAGTGGGGCACGTCTGCAGCATGTTGCCCAATAGCTGCAAAACGATAGGGGTCGGTTCACCACAGAACCGGCCCTTTCTTTCAGCCAGTTTGACACCAGACGCCCTTTCCCCTAAGGAGACCCCATCTCAATGACGTCTTGAACGTTACGGGGCCATTGCACACATGGGGTACCTATTCCCGGGAAGTGCAACGGCCAGCATCTGGCAGCAAGTTTTGCTCCCGGGTGTCGTTTTCGTTTGGGATACTGGAAGCAAGAATGTTTGAAACATTAAGCGATCGCCTTTCTGGCATTTTCGACAAGCTCACCGGGCGCGGTGCGTTGTCGGAGGCTGATGTCGATACGGCGATGCGCGAAGTGCGCCGCGCGCTTCTGGAAGCTGACGTGGCACTTGAAGTGGTCAAAACCTTCACCGAAAAAGTGCGCGAGAAGGCGGTCGGTGCCGAGGTCGTGAAGTCAATCAAGCCGGGTCAGATGGTCGTCAAGATCGTGCATGACCAGCTGGTGGAAACGCTGGGATCGGATCAGGCCGCGTTGAATTTGCGCGCGTCGCCGCCGGTTGCAATCCTGATGGTGGGCTTGCAAGGCTCGGGCAAGACGACGACGACGGCGAAGATTGCCAAGCGTTTGACCGAGCGCGAGAAGCGCAAGGTGCTGATGGCCTCACTTGATACGCGGCGTCCTGCGGCGCAGGAGCAGCTCGAAATTCTCGGCAAACAGGTGAAGGTCGATACACTCGCCATCATCAAGGGCCAGACGCCGCAAGAGATTGCCAAGCGGGCGATGAGCGAGGCGCGCAAGGGTGCCTATGACATCGTGATGCTCGATACGGCGGGCCGATTGCATATTGATGAAGAGCTGATCGCCGAGGCGGCGCAAATCCGCGACATCGTCAAGCCGAAGGAAACGCTGCTGGTGGCCGATGCGCTGACGGGGCAGGACGCGGTCAATCTGGCGCGGGCGTTTGACGACAAGATTGGTGTCACTGGCATTGTGCTGACGCGTATCGACGGCGATGGCCGCGGCGGTGCGGCGCTTTCCATGCGGGCTGTGACGGGCAAGCCGATCAAGCTGATGGGCACGGGCGAAAAGCTGGATGGGCTCGAAGATTTCCATCCGTCGCGGATTGCTGGGCGCATTCTCGGCATGGGCGATGTCGTTTCACTTGTGGAACAGGCGTCGCAGAACATTGATCATGAGAAGGCGAAGAAAATCGCCGAGCGGATGCGCAAGGGGGCATTCGATTTGAACGATCTTGCAGATCAGTTGAAGCAGCTCGAAAAGATGGGCGGCATGGGCGGCGTCATGAAGATGTTGCCGGGCATGGGCAAGATTTCGAAGCAGCTGGAAGGCCAGGATCTCGACAAGACGGTGTTCAAGCGGCAGCTCGCCATTATCGGGTCGATGAACAAGCGCGAGCGTGCCAACCCGAAGATCATGGATGGCAAGCGCAAGAAGCGCGTGGCTGCCGGTTCCGGCACCAAGCCCGAAGATGTCAACAAGCTGCTCAAAATGCATTTGCAGATGGCCGACATGATGAAGCAGATGGGCTCAGGGCAAGGGCATGTTCGGCAAAATGTTTGGCGGCAAGGGCATTCCGTCCGAGGCCGAGATGGAAAAGATGCAGGCGGAGCTTGCCGGCATGGATCCGAATGCATTGCCGCCGGAGTTAAAGGATTTGATGGAGTCGCAGAAGGGTGGCGGTGCACTGCCAGCGCCCGGTGCGATGCCCGACCTTTCGCAGCTTATGAAAGGCATGCCGGGTGGGCTTGGTGGCGGGATGCCGAAGCTGCCGGGGCTTGGTGGAAGTTTGCTCAAGGGGTTGCCAGGATTGGGGAAGAAGAAGTGAGCGCCCCTGTTCTAGAAACAGAACGGCTGCGATTGCGCCTTGTAGAAGAGCGCGATCTGGATTGCCAATGCGAATTGCTGGCCGATCCCTTGTCGATCTCGGTGTATGGACAATCCTTCCCTCGCGCAGATGTCTGGCGGCGCATGGCCATGAAGGCGGGCCATTGGCAATTGCGCGGGTTTGGTCCCTGGGTGTTGGAACACAAGTCCAGTGGATCGTTTGTCGGGAACTGTGATTTGTGGTTTCCAGAGAGTTGGGACGACATTGAAATTGGGTGGAGCATCCATCCAAAGTTTCGGGGCCAGGGTCTGGCCGCAGAAGCAGCGATACGCGTACGCCAATATGGATATGTCGAGCGCGGCTTCAAGCGCCTTGTCAGCTACATCAATCCCACCAACACTAATTCAATCCGCGTTGCCACAAAACTCGGTGCAGTTCCTGATGGCACTTTCGACATGGCAGGCATTGCGCACATCGATTTACCTTCACCCCAAATCTTCACATTGACACTTAAAGGAGAAACCACATGTCATTGAAAATCCGCTTGAGCCGTGCAGGCACGAAGAAGCGTCCTTACTATCACATCGTTGTTGCAGCAGCGACGAGCCCACGCGATGGCAAGTATGTTGATGTGATCGGCTCGTTCAATCCGATGCTCGGCAAGACTGACGAGAAGCGCGTGGTGCTCGACAGCGCCAAGGCTGCTGACTGGTTGAAGAAGGGCGCGCAACCGACGGACCGTGTGCTGCGTTTCCTCGACAAGGCCGGTTTGAAAAAGCGCGATGCGCGCAACAATCCGAACAAGGCCAAGCCCGGCAAGAAGCGTCTGGAGCGCGAAAAGGTTCAGGCTGATGCTGCTGCGAAGGCGGCAGAGGCTGCGGCTGCTGCGGCAGCAGCTCCGGTGGATGCGCCAGCGGCGTAAGATTGCGCACTTCCCCCCTCCGGCGCTTCGCGCCACCTCCCCCGCAAAGGGGGGAGGACAACATTCATCCCTTCCCCACAGCGGGGAGGGTGGTGGTGCGGCGACCGGGTGGGGACAATTGAGCAAGATTCTCCTCGGCGTGATCACGGGTGCGCATGGCATAAGGGTGAGGTCAAGATCAAGTCCTTCACAGAAGACCCGAAAGCGATTTCGAGTTACGGCCCGCTGCAAACTGCCGATGGCCGGGTTCTGGATATTGCGCGGATCAGACTTGCGAAAGATTTTTTCATTGCATCTTTGAAAGGTGTTGTTGATCGCAATGCCGCCGAGGCGTTGCGTGGGGTTGAGCTGTTCGCATTGCGTGAAAAGATGGGCGCTGGCGTTTTACTGTCCGATCTTGTTGGCAAGCAGGTGTTGGATGGATCGTCTGTGCTGGGGCGAATTTCGGGGTTCCAGAATTTTGGGGCTGGCGAGCTGATGGAGCTCGATGGCGGTTTGCTCATACCGGTGCGTTTCATGGTGTCAGCGGTGGATGATGTTGTTGTCGAGTTGCCGGACGGGTTCATGACCCCAGAGGCCTGAGTTCGCGCAGAAGTTTTCGTTTTATTGCTGAGGCGAAATCTTCGAAGTCGTTGGCTCTTTCGACGAATGAATCGGCCCCCTGGATGACGTTGTTTTCGTAGTAGGTGGCAAGGTCGCCATGGTCGGCTTCGATGGCAAGGCCGTTTATTGTGACGCCATTCTGTCTTGCATAGGCGCGCGCGGCGGTGAGCGAGAGGTTGCTGTTGTCTTTGCCATCGCCGGAAATGTCGATCACCTTGCGTTGGCCTTCAAAATTGTTGTTCGCAATCAATGCCACGCCATCTTCGATGGCCGTGACGATTGATGTCGAGGTTGCGCCGATGAAACGATAGGTGCGGCCGACGAGGAAGCCGAAGGCCTTGGCATCGCGGGCGGTTTCGATGTGGGTGAAGGGAATGATGATGCGGCTTTCGCCCGGGCCGCCCCATTGGCTTACGGCGATTGCAACGCCCAGGGGCCGCAAGTTTTCGACGGCTTCGAGAACTTGCGGGTCGCGGAAAGCAAGGGCAATGCCCAGAAGTTCAAGTTCGAACTCCTTGCGATCGACGCTGGCTGATACGTCCAGGGCCAGGAGTAATTCGATGTTGACTTGTGTCTCGCTGGCGGCGCGGCCTGAGGATACGACTGGTGCGACGATCAAGCCGCTTACGAGCGTGGCAAGGCACGCTAGAAGTGTCGTCATGAACCGCGCCCGATTTCTTACCATGGCCCTCAGCTTCGCTGGCTTGCTGGCACTTGCCAAGGGGGCAATTGCTTCTGACATCATGATCATGGATGCCGTGGTCAAGCCACCATTGAAGGGCGCTGTTACCGCCGCGGCGACATTCAGCGTGATGAATCATGGGGCAGCGGCGGACCGGATGGTTGGCATTGCGACGGATGCTGCAGAGGTTGCCGAGCTTCACGAGACCAAGGACGAAAACGGCATTTCGCGGATGCGGATGGTGGAGGCGCTGGAGATTTTGCCCGGCGCCACTGTCGATCTGGCTGATGCGAAGATGCATGTGATGCTGACCGGGCTGACGCGTGGTTTGCAAAAGGGCGAAAAGGTGCATCTGATATTGACGTTTGAAAGGGCGGGCACGATTGATGTTGATGCCGTTGTCGGCGAGGCCGGTGGTTCGCACGAGCACCAGAACTAAAGGTGAAGTGCTTTTTCCTCGATTGAAATCCGCCAGGTGAGCATTGCGAGATTGAGCAGCCCGAAGATGAGTGCGTACCAGTAGAGGCTGAAGACGAGGGGCAGTAGCGGCATCTCCAGCGCGACGACAAAGTAGTTTGGGTGGTGGATGAATTTGTAAGGTCCGCGCGCCACGAGGGTTTCGCCCGGGACGGTGATGATGCGGGTGGTCCAGCGCTGCCCGAGTGTTGCCAATACCCAGAAACGGCCTGCCTGCAGCAGCACATATAGGGCAAAGAGCGGCCAGTTCACCGGCTGGCCCCAGGCGAAATACCAGAGACCAAGGAGCCAGCTGGCATGGAGGGCGACCATCACCGGATAATGCGATGCGCCGGTTTCGATGGCCCCCTTGGCCAAGAGTTTTGCCGTGTTGCGGCGGGCGATGACGAGCTCGCTGAGGCGTTGCAAGGTTACGAGCGTGAGGATGATGAGAGCGGTCATGTGGGGGGCCGTGTCATGTTCACTGCAGCATCGTCATGAAGCTGCCGGTGAAGCCGGGGCCGAGGGAACCTATAAATCGTCTCCCTGACGTTTTTTCGGCGAGCGCTTCTTTCAACACAAACATGACCGTGGGGGCCGACATGTTGCCAAAGCCGGCGAGGACCTTGCGTTCGTTTTGCAGTGCGCCCTGTTCGAGTTCGAAGGCGCTTTCGAGAGCCTGAATGACTTTTGCGCCACCGGGATGGAAGGTGAAATTGTCGATGTCGGCCAGTTTGAGATTGTTGCGCGCGAGAAATGCATCGGCGGCGGGGCGGAGATCAACTGACACGAGATCGGGAATGGACTTTGCGAAGATGGCCCCAAAGCCTTCGTCGTCGACGCGCCAGCCCATGACGTCAATCGTCTTGTCCCAGGTGTGCTGGCCAGCGTGTTCAATCATGGGACCATCGGCATCGGTGGAGATGACGGCTGCTGCGGCACCATCGCCGAAGAGAGCTGTTGCGATGATATTCGACTTGGTGATTTCATCGGGGCGGAAGGCCAAGGTGCAGAGTTCGATGACGCAGATCAAAACCTTGCGGCCGGGCTTGGCTTTCGCGAGATCAGCCGCAATGGCAAGGCCGGTCACGCCTCCGGCACAGCCGAGTCCGAAAACGGGCACGCGCAGTACGTCGTCGCGGAAGCCCATTTCATGCATGACATGAGCTTCGATGGATGGTGTGGCGATGCCGGTGGAGGAGACGGTGACGATGACGTCGATCTTGTTGGCAGTGACGCCAGCTTCGAGCAGGGCTTCGCTGCTGGCTTGTTTGAACAACATCTTTGCACCATCGAGAAACTGTTTGGTGCGCTCGGGCCAGCCATTTTTCTGGTCGAACCAATCGGTGGGGCAGACGGAATAGCGGCGGTCGATGCCGGTGTTGGTGAAGACGGGTATCATGCTTTCAAATTTGTCGCCAAAGCGGGCGAAGATGCGGCCTGCCTGTTTGACCACATTTGATGTGTCGAGGATGTGCGGAGGCACAGCTGTGGTCAGGCCCGAGAGCCTCGGGGTGTCGGTCATCATGTTTTGCCCTCTCCAAATATTGCATGGGTATATCGTACTATACGTCGTTTGGCTCGCTTTAGTTCCCATGGTAAGGTGGGGTGAGGTTCGGATTGTCATGGATATCAATCACATTCTTTTGATCATCGGCATGTTTCTGGGGGCGGCGCTGTATTCCTCCGTTGGCCATGCCGGGGCTTCGGCCTATCTGGCCATGATGGCGCTGGCGAGCGTGCCGCAGGCGGTGATGCGGCCAACTGCGCTGGTGTTAAACATCATCGTGGCGAGCCTGGTGTCAGTGCGCTTCAAGATGGCGGGGGCGTTTCGGTTCCGGGTGTTGTGGCCGTTCCTGATCGGGGCCTTGCCGCTTGCCTTTCTGGGCGGGCGCATCACATTGCCGGGACATTTTTACAAGCCGATGGTTGGCGTGGTGTTGCTGATCGCGGCGGCGCGCTTGTTGTGGCCTGCGGGTGCTGCGGTGGCGCGTGAGCCCCGGGATCCGCCGATCGTTCCGGCGATCTTTTGCGGGGCGCTGATTGGCCTGCTGTCCGGCCTGACAGGAACGGGCGGCGGGATTTTTCTGTCGCCGATCATCCTGTTCATGGCCTGGGGGGAGACGCGGACCGTGTCTGGCGTGGCGGCGGTGTTCATCCTGTGCAATTCCATTGCGGGGTTGCTGGGCAATTATGCGAGTGTTGGATCGCTGCCTGCGGAGCTGCCCTACTATGTGGTTGCCGTGTTGGCAGGGGCATTTGCGGGCTCATATGTCGGGGCAGTAAAATTGCCGCGCGAGATGATTTTGAAAGCACTGGGTGCAGTGCTGACGATTGCGGGATTGAAGCTGGTGGCGTTCGGGTGATGCGCCGCCGCCGACGCAACCATCAATATCGGGGATGCGCGCACCCCAGACCTTGGTGCTACCCGCCCGTCACACTCATGTGCCGTGCCACTGCTGGCTTGTTGTGGCGGCGGTCTATTATGAAGTCGTGGCCTTTGGGTTTGCGGCTGATGGCTTCGTTGATTGCCGCGTGGAGGAGTTCGTTGCCTTCCGAGGCGCGCAAGGGCTTGCGCAGATCGGCTTCGTCGTTTTGCCCTAAGCACATGAAGAGCTGGCCGGTGCAGGTGAGGCGGACGCGGTTGCAGCTTTCGCAGAAATTATGGGTGAGCGGGGTGATGAAGCCCATGCGGCCGCCGGTTTCCTTGATGTGCACGTAGCGGGCGGGGCCACCGGTTTTATAGGGGATGTCATCGAGCGTGAATTGCTCCATCAATTGCGCGCGCAGAACCGAGAGCGGCAGATATTGATCGGTGCGGTCTTCGTCGATGTCGCCCATGGGCATGGTTTCAATGACGGTCAGGTCCATGCCTTCACCGTGGGACCAGCGGATCATCTCCGGGATTTCGTGTTCGTTTACACCCTTGAGCGCCACCGCATTGATCTTGATGGCGAGGCCTGCGGCCTGGGCGGCCTTGATGCCTTCCTTCACTTTGGCAAGATCGCCCCAGCGGGTGATCTGCCTGAACTTTGCGGCATCGAGCGTGTCGACTGAAACGTTGATGCGCTTCACACCATGCGCGCTGAGTTCGCTTGCATATTTCGCAAGCTGACTGCCATTGGTGGTGAAGGTGAGTTCTTCGAGGGCTCCGGACTTCAAGTGGCGCGACAGGCTTTCGACCAGTGTCATGATGCCCTTGCGCACCAGTGGTTCGCCGCCGGTGAGCCTGATCTTCTTCACGCCCTGTTCGATGAAGGCCGAGCAGACGCGGTCAAGTTCTTCGAGTGAGAGAAGGTCTTTCTTCGGCAAAAACGTCATGTTTTCCGACATGCAATAGGTGCAGCGGAAGTCGCAGCGATCGGTGACCGATACGCGCAGGTAAGACACATGCCGACCGAAGGGGTCGATGAGCTCGGAGAAAGGTTTCATTAAGCCAATGTGGGCGCTGGCGGCAATTACGTCAAGTTTTCCAGACTCTTGTCAGTCGACGGTAAGGCTTCGTCAGCCATATGCCCATTCCGGATGCGTCCGGGTGGGAATTTGGGACGGTGGACAGGTTAAACTTCTGGGGATGTTTTGCCGACTTTTTGGACTGAAACTGGCTGGTAACCATACGAGTTGCAATTGCCCTCAAAAGTCGTGTAAACACTCTGTTAAGAAATAGGACTGAAATGACAACATTGACAGTTACGACATTGAGCGATGCTGTTGGAAACAGCGGACTTTCGCTTCGGGAAGCACTTGCGATCGCGAACTCAAGTTCGACGGTGGACACGATTGTGTTTGCATCCGGGCTTTCTGGCACAATTACCTTGGAGCAGGGACAGCTCACGATTTCGTCGAATGTCACGATCAGTGGCGACAATACTGGTGACTCGATTGCCGACATTGCGATTTCCGGCAACAATTCCAGCAGAATTTTCAATGTCACCTCCGGGTCGAGCACTGTTGATGCCCTTGTGCTGAAAAATGGCGTTTCAAATCTGGGTGGCGCAATCCTGGTTTCGACAGGGGCTGCGCTTACAGTTGACCACAGTGTCATTACGTCCAACCAAACAGTTGCCGGCCAGCCGGAAGCCTCGCGCGGCGGTGGCATCGCAAATCTGGGCACCCTGGTTGTCAAGAATTCAACGGTCGATCACAATACCGCTTTTGACCACGGTGGCGGCGTTTTCAACCGCGGAAATTTCACAGCGACCAACAGCACATTCAACGACAACTCGGCGGGCAGTTCTGCCGGCGGCATTCTCAGTGACTCCGGACTGTTCACGGCGACGAGCATCACTGTGAGCGGGAACAATGCTGTTCTCGGTGGCGGAATTGTCAATGAGAGCCAGTTTGTTGCCCACAACATTACTGTCAGCCTCAACAACGGCGGCAATTATGGAAGTGGTTTGTTCAACACCGGTTCGGCGCAAGTCAGCAACAGCATCATTCTGGGCAACGGACCCGGTGGGGTTTCGGGTGAAGTGTTTGGGCCAATCAATGCGTCCGGATTGAACATCATTGGCTCTGGTTCTGACACGAATGGCAGCGACGGCGTGATCAATGCGTCATTCAGTTCTGTCTTCGGGAACAATGATCTTGCCGACAATGGTGGCGCGGTGTCGACGATCATGCTTGCAGCGGGTGGAAATCCTGCGGTCAATGCGGCGTCGGGAAGCGGCATTCCTGGTACAGACGCACGCGGGCTTTACCGCGTGGGTGGAGCGGACCTTGGTGCCCTGGAGCGTGATGCTTCCTATGTGATTACGCCTGATCCAGATCCTGCGCCTGATCCGACACCAGTTCCTACACCGGTGCCTGATCCGACGCCTGCACCTGTTCCGACACCTGTGCCGTGCCTGATCCGACTCCTGCTCCAGCGCCAGTAACCCTCAACTACATCAGGGGATCGGCCTACAGCGAAGCGGTCAACGGGACCGCGAATAAAGACGTCATTTATACTTATGACGGCAAAGACATTATCCATGGCCGCCAGGGTGACGACCGGATTTACAGCGGTTCAGGCGATGACAGGATTGCTGGCGACAGCGGCAATGATATCGTGGTGGGCGGCAAGGGTAGTGACCGGATTTACGGCGGCGATGCCGATGACCGACTTTCGGGCCAATCAGGCAACGACAAGATCAGCGGTGGACGAGGCGATGACATCCTGTCTGGCGGGTCGGGGTATGACCGTTTCATATTCGACAATTTGTGGTCCAGGGATACGATCACCGATTTTGATGTCAATCATGACCATATTTACCTGAGAAACCTGTCATTTGGCGCTCTTGCGGGTGGTCGGTTAAACGCGTCTGAATTCAGGGTCGGTGCTGAAGCCGCTGATGCGTCTGACAGGATCATCTATAATTCCAAGACCGGTGCGCTGTCCTATGACAGCGATGGACAAGGTGGCAGCGATCCCACAATATTCGCTGTCCTGAAACCTTGGTTGCACCTGACAGCTTCGGATATCTTCATTTATTGATCGCAGCAAATTAGAGTTGTCCGGCTTGATCTGAGTCAAGCCGGGCATTTTTCTGTCTGGTAGATTTCCACTGATGGCCATCATGGCCAGGTGAGGATCATCAGATGACAACCAATGTCGGATCTGCAGACAAGATCATTCGGGTTCTGATCGGACTGGCCCTTTTGGCGTTTGCCGTTTTTGGAACCGGATACCCCTATCACTGGATTGGCTATATCGGCGTCATTCCATTGCTGACGGCAGTTTTCGGAATGTGCCCGATCTACTCCATCCTCGGTGTCAGTACTTGCTCACTGAAACGGATTTAAGCGCTGACCATCAGGCTTTCCAATCCATGGAAGTGATAGGTGTCGCGGTAGCGCGGAGGTTCTGCGAGGGTGAGGTTGGGACAGCGCTGGAACAGGCATTGCAATGCGAGTTCCAGTTCGAGCCTTGCCAATGGTGCGCCGATGCAGAAGTGGATTCCGGCGCCAAAGCTGACGTGCGGGTTTTGCTGGCGTGATGGATTGAAGGTGTTCGGGCTTTGAAAAATTCCGGGATCGCGGTTGGCGGCACCCAGCATGAGGCCAACGACTTCGCCTTTGCGCAGGTTGAGGCCGTTGTATTCAATATCTGAGAGTGCAAAGCGGGTAAACATGTGGAGGGGTGCGTCGTAGCGCAGGGTCTCCTCGACTGTTGCGGGGGCGAGGTTGCTGCGGATATTGTTTTCGAGCAGTGCCTTTACGGCATTGCCTATGGCGTGGACCGTTGCCTCGTGGCCCGCGTTGAGCAGCAGGATTGCCGTTGTGATCAATTCGTCTTCGGACAGCTTGCCGCCCTCACTTTCGGCCTTGATGAGCTCCGACAAGAGATCAGTTGACGGATTTTTGCGGCGGTCGATGACCAGCTTTCGCATGTAGCAGGAAAATTCGAGTGTTGCTTTCACAGCGTGATCTTCGATCTCGCGGTTGCGCTTGGCCATGTAGATGGCGACCATGTCGTGCGACCAGGAGAGAAGCTGGTCTTTCATTTCTGTTGGAACACCCAGCAGTTCGCAGATGACGATGACGGGAATTGGTGTGGCATAAGCGGTGAGCAGGTCGAATTGCGAAGATGAGTCAACGTTGTCCAACAACTCGTTGCAAAGACGCGCTATTTTCGGGGCCAGCTTTTCCACCTGTCGGGACAGGAAGGCGCGGTTGACAAGGCTGCGCAGCCTGGTGTGGACGGGTGGTTCCAGTTCCAAGAGGGAATGTTTTTCGAAATCGTAGAATGCGGTGAGGTGTTCCGGCGTTTCTGCCCAACCCAGTTCCTCACGGCTGGCAACGTGGAGAATCTGGCGACCAAAGCGACGGTCGCGGAGCAGATTGTTGACATCATGATGATTGACGAAGCACCAGTGGCCATATTGCTGCCACTTGAACACGGGAAAGGCTGCGCGAATGGATTCATAGGCAGGATAAGGGTCCTGGACGAACTGTGTGTCACGCGGGTCAAGGTCGACGGAACATGTGTTGGCATTGATCAGCATGGCGTGTAGGACACCATCTTTCCTGAAAGCCTGCAAATGCAAAAATCACGTCCTGCCGAATTCATTGGCCTTGTCGCATTTCTGACCGCACTGGTGGCCATGTCGATTGACACCATGTTGCCGGCGGTTGGCCAGATGGCGACGGAACTTGGCGCAAGTCATCCCAATGACCGGCAGTTGATCATCATCGGTTTTTTTGCTGGCCAAATGCTGGGTATTCCGATTTTCGGGCCGTGGTCTGACTCAGTCGGGCGCAAGCCGGCAATTTTCGTTGGCCTGGCGATTTACATTGTTGGTTCCTTGATTTGCATGTTCTCTGGTTCGTTTTATGTGCTGGTCGCTGGCCGTGTCATTCAGGGCATTGGTGCGGCCAGTCCGCGCATCGTGTCCATGGCCATGGTGCGCGATGGCGCAAAGGGTGCCGATATGGCGCGCATCATGTCTTTCGTCATGTCCGTGTTCATGCTGGTGCCAATTCTAGCTCCGTCCATTGGCCAGTTGGTGCTTTATGTGGCGACGTGGCGCTATATTTTTGCGGGGCTGATGGTCGCGGGAATCATTGGCGGCGCGTGGCTGTCGCTGCGCCAAGAAGAGACGTTAGATGAGAGCCGCCGACAACCCTTCTCCCCCGCCAAACTGTGGTCGAGTGCTGTAGAGGTTGTGAGTAACCCGGTGTCGCTGGGTTATACGATTGCCACTGGCTTCGTCTTTGGCGTCTTCGTGGCCTACCTTGGTGTGTGCCAGCAGATCTTTGCCGAGCAATATCAGCAGGGCGACAAATTTGCCCTGTGGTTTGGCGGATTTGCCATTTTCATTGCCTTCGCAATGATCACCAATGGCAAGCTGGTGGGCAGGCTTGGCATGCGCAAATTGTCGAAATGGGCCATGATGGCCTACGCGCTGGTGTGGGTCGCCATCGCTGTGGCCTGCGTGATCTATTCGGGTCAACCACCCTTGCCGCTCCTCGCCGTGATGTTTGCCATCTGGTTTTTCTCGGCGGGCTTCACCTTCGGCAATTTCAATGCCATGTCCATGGAACCCATGGGCCACATTGCAGGCATGGCTGCGGCTGTATCAGGATTCATATCGCAAGCCATGGCCATTGTGCTGGGCGGCATTGCCGGCCGGTTTTACGACGGCACACTGACGCCGCTGGCCATTTTCTTCGCAGGCTATTCGCTTTGCGCGCTGGCCTGTACCGAGTGGGCGGAGAGCCGAAGGTCAGCGGCGAGAGTATAGTCGCTTTTGGCAGAGGGACCTCTCCCGCCCTTTTGGCACCCTCCCCAAAAGGGGGGGTCAAAAGGGGGAGGGGAAGCTGCAATCGTTTCCAAAGCGCCGGGAGAGGTCTGTTCGTGCCACAGGGATGCGACTCGGCCCTTCCAATTCGCCCGCGCTATCCGCTAAACAGCGCTAATGGCCAAGGGCTATTCCATCTTTTCGATTCTCAAACATGCGCTGAAGCCGGGCAGCGCCTGGCCTCTCGCATGGGAAAAACCTGAACCGCGCAGCAGCTATGATGTGGTGATCATCGGTGGTGGCGGACATGGGTTGGCAACGGCTTATTATCTTGTGAAGAACCATGGCATCACCAATGTTGCGGTGCTTGAGCGATCGCATATTGGCTCGGGCAATGTCGGGCGCAACACAACGCTTATCCGCTCCAACTATGTAATCAACGGCAACACGCAGTTTTTTGAGTTCTCGATGAAACTGTGGGAGGGGCTTTCGCACGAGTTGAACTACAACTGCATGGTCTCGCACCGGGGGCAGGTGGTGTTGGCGGTCAATCCGGGGCAGCTTGATGTGTTTGCGCGGCGCGGCAACATCATGCGGTTGAATGGCATTGATGCCGAACTCATGGATCGCGGCGACGTGATGAAGCTTCTGCCCTATCTCGATTATTCCAAGGAGGCGCGGTGGCCTATCTGGGGGGCGCTGCACCAGCCGCGCGCCGGGACGGTGCGCCACGATGCGGTGGCCTGGGGCTATGCGCGGGCAGCATCGCAACTCGGCGTGCACATCATCGAGAATTGCGACGTCACGGGCATGGTGATGGATGGCGGGCGGGTTGTCGGCGTCGAGACGTCACGCGGGCGCATCAATGCTGGAAAAGTGGGCGTGGCTGTCGCCGGGCATAGTTCGCAGGTGATGAAAATGGCGGGACTGCGTCTGCCCGTTGAAAGCCATGTGCTGCAGGCTTTCGTCACCGAACCGGTGAAGCCAATGGTGCATCATGTGGTGAGCTGGGGGGCGGAGCTGTTTTATCTCTCGCAATCCGACAAGGGTGGCATGGTGTTTGGCGGCCATATCGATGGTTTCAACACCTACACGCAGCGCGGCCAGTTTTTCAAACAAAAAGACGTGATGGAATGTGCTGTCAACCTCATGCCCTTCATGTCGCGGCTGCGACTGCTGCGGCAGTGGGGCGGCATTCAGGACATGACGCCTGATGGTTCGCCGTTCATCTGCAAAACGCCGATACAGAATCTCTATCTCAATGGCGGCTGGTGCTATCAGGGGTTCAAGGCGACACCGGCGAGCGGATGGACGTTTGCGCATACAATTGCCCATGACGATGAGCATGAGTTGAATCGCTGCTACTCGCTCGACCGTTTCGAAAAGGGCCGCGAGATGGATGATTACGGCATCGGCAACTGGACGTATCGGCAATGATCATCGTCTGCCCGCATTGTGGCGAAAGAGACGTGAGCGAGTTCCGCTATGGCGGCGATGCATCGCGGGTGCGGCCTGCGCATGGGGCGGGTGACTTGAAGACGTGGCACGACTACTATTTCCTGTTCAACAATCCAAAAGGTCCGCATACGGAGCATTGGCAGCATGTGCTTGGTTGCCGACAGTGGTTTGTGGTGAATCGCGATGTGGCGAAGAACGAGGTCGCTTCATGACCACGTTTCGGCGATTGCCTTCGGGTGGTTTGATAGATCGTTCGCGGCCCATTGCTTTCACCTATGACCGTGCAAAGCTTCTTGGTTATGCAGGTGACACGCTGGCGTCGGCGTTGCTTGTCAATGGGCACGTGCTGGTGGGACGCAGTTTCAAATATCATCGTCCACGCGGCATTGTGAGTGCGGGGATTGAAGAACCCAATGCACTGTTCACCATTGGAGAGAAGGGGCTTGCGGTGCCGAACCTTCCCGGCACGATGGTGGAGCTTGTGGATGGCGTCGTCGCGCGACCACAGAATGCATGGCCTTCGCCGCGATTTGACATGATGGCGATCAACCAGGTTCTTGCGCCAGTCTTTGGTGCTGGATTTTACTACAAGACATTCATGGGGCCGCGGAAAAAATCATGGATGTTCTATGAGCCATTCATCCGCCGGGCGGCGGGACTTGGCAAGGGTACCTATGATGTTGATACGGCGCGTTATGAGACGCGGCACATGTTCTGCGATGTGCTGGTTGTTGGTGCGGGGCCTGCCGGGCTTGCGGCGGCGCTGACGGTGGCGCGCAGCGGGCTTCGCGTGGTTCTGGCGGAGCAGGATTTTGAACTCGGTGGCACCATCCTTTCGCAGGGCGATGAGGTGACGCGACACTGGCGCGACCGCATTGTTGCTGATCTTGAGCAACATGTTGAAGCGCGGGTGTTGCGCCGTGCGACGGTGCAGGCGATCCATGACCACAACCAGGTGGTGATTGCGCAGAAGACTTCCTCCGGCATGGTGCTGGAATTGCTCCGTGCAAGGATCATTGTTTTTGCGACCGGGGCCACCGAACGGCCGCTGGTGTTTTCGAACAATGACCGGCCCGGCGTGATGCTGGCATCGGCGCTGCGCACCTATGCCAACCGGTTTGCGGTTGCTCCGGGTCGCGGGGTTGTGATGGCCACGAATAATGACAGTGCTTATCTCACGGCGTTTGACCTGTCGAAGGCGGGAATTGCCGTTACGGTTGCGGATGCGCGCAAGATGCCGGGGGCCGAAGTCCTGTCGCGGGCGGCGCAGAACGGCGTTGCGATTTTTCCGAATTGCGGAATTGCCGATGTCGTTCGCCGGAAGGGGAACCTGCAGGTGACGTTGTCGGGGCAACACAAAGCGGTGGTCGATTGCGATGCTGTTGCGATGTCCGGTGGCTGGTCGCCCAATGTGCATCTCACGTCGCATGGCGGTGTGAAGCCCATTTACAACGAGGCAATTGCCGGATTTGTGCCGGGTGAATTGCCGCGTGCACAATTTGCTGCCGGTGCTGTTACCGGAACGTTTGGCACATTGGGTGCCATTGCTGATGGCGAAAAGGCTGCGCGCAGTGCGATTGCGCAGCTTGGTGCGCAACCGCCGACCAAGGAATTGGAGCGGCCGGGAATTCCTGCTGACAGGACCTATGCGATCATGCCGGTGTGGGCAGATGTGGTGAAGGGCAGGGAGGCCCGTGCGTTCGTCGATTTCCAGAATGATGTGACGGCGAAGGACGTGCGTTTTGCGCATGATGAAGGCTTCCACAGCGTCGAGCACATGAAGCGCTACACGACGTTGGGCATGGGCACAGATCAAGGCAAGACGTCCAACATCAATGCGCTCGCGATGATGGCGGACTTGCGGGGCGTCACGATCAATGAGGCTGGCACGACGACGTTCCGTCCGCCTTATTCGCCTTTGACGATTGGCGCAATTGCGGGGCGGAGCCTGCACAAGCATTTCAGGCCGATCCGGCGCTCACCGCTGCATCAGTGGCACGAACAGAATGGTGCGGTGTTTATCGAAGCAGGATTGTGGCAGCGCGCCTGGTACTACAATTGGGCGGGCGATGCACCGGAAACGGCTTATATCAAGGAGATGGAACTGGTGCGGAGCGGTGTTGGCATTGCTGATGTGTCCACGCTTGGCAAGATCGATGTGCAGGGACCGGACGCGGCGGAGTTTCTCAACCGCGTTTACGTGAATGGATTTGCCAAACTGCCGGTGGGCAAGGCGCGCTACGGCGTGATGTTGAACGATGATGGCGTGGTGCTGGATGATGGCACGACTTCGCGGGTTGGCTTGCAGCAATACTATATGACAACCACGACGGCACAGGCAGGCGAGGTGATGTCGTGGCTTGAGTATCTGCTGCAATGCCACTGGACGGATTTGCGTGTGCATGTTGCCTCGCTCACCGACGAATGGGGCGGGATGGCGGTATCGGGTCCGAAGTCGCGAAAGGCTTTGCAACTTGCGTTTCCCGAAGTTGATCTTTCGAATGAGGCTCTGCCCTACATGGGTGTCAAAGACATTCAGTTCGAGGGCGTAACGGTGCGGCTGATGCGATTGTCGTTTTCTGGCGAGCTGGCCTACGAAGTGCATGTGAGTGCGGACTACACCCAGTCCCTGTGGGAGCATATCATGCGTTCTGCCGCGCCACTCGGCATCAAGCCTTACGGATTGGAAGCGCTGGCGTCATTGCGCATTGAAAAGGGACATGTTGCGGGGCTGGAGCTTGATCACCGCAACACGCTGGATGATCTGGGGCTTGGCAAGATGGCATCCAAGGACAAGGCCTATATCGGCAAGGAGTTGCGCTTCAGGGAAGAGTACCAGAAGCCAGAACGGTGGTCGCTGGTCGGGCTTGAGTTGTTGGAGCCGGAGAAGAAACTGCGGGGCGGTTCCATCCTGTTTGCGGCCAGTGACGAAATCAAGGGTCATGGTCGCGGCTATATCACTTCCGTGACGTGGTCCACCGAACTGCAGAAATTCATTGCGCTTGGATTGTTACAATGGCGGCTTGAAGCATGAAGGCGAAGAAATCATCGCTGCCTTTCCGCTGAAGAACGAGCAGGTGAAGCTCAAGATCGTCTCGCCGCATTTTATCGACAAGGACGGAGTGCGGCTGCATGCTTGAACGTGTATCAGCTGTTGCAGGACTTGCGCCGTTTCGAGGTGGTGGCGTTCTCATTTCGGAAAGCCCGGCGCATTCTTTGACGCAAATTGCTGGCGATGCAAAGGCATTGAAGACTGCATTTCCCAGACTGCCTGAAACAGTTGGTACGGCAATTTCCTATGCCGGCAAAACCATCCTGCGCATTGGTCCGCAGCAATTGTGGGTGATTGGCACTGCGCCCGACCTTCATGAGGGATTGTTTGTCACGCCACTCAGTTCTTCGCGCACATGTTTTTTGATTGAAGGCACAAGCGCGCGTGATGTTCTGGCCGCGTGTGCCGCGATTGATTTTCATCCGCACGTCTTCAAGCCTGAAAAATATGTGATGACAGGCATTCACCACATGCCGGTGCTTATTCACTGCGCAAGTGAAAACCAGTTTCAAGTTTATTGCCTGCGCACTTTTGCGCTTCACTTGTGGGAGGTTTTGACCGATGCAGCACATTCTTGATCTCGAGCGTTACCCGCTCGACCGGCCCGGTTCGCCCGAGTGGCAGGCGCTTGTTGATCGCTGCAAGGGAGATCTTGCACGCGATGGCATGTTCAATCTCGACAATCTCATGCGCCCGGATGCCATCAGCCGGTGTCTTGATGAAGTGAAGCCCGTTGTCAATACGCTGTCCTTCACGCATACGCGCGAGCACAATATTTATTTCATGAAGACTATTCCTGGCCTTGCCGAAGACCACCCGGCGCTGACCAAGACCAAGACGATCAATCATACTGTGTGCGCCGACCAAATTCCGCAGAGCATCGTCATGCATATTTATGAGTGGGCGCCGCTGATTGTGTTTCTCGCCGCGACGATGGAAAAGTCAGCGCTTTATCCCATGCGCGACTGGCTGGCGCGCGCCAATGTGATGACCTATCGCGATGGCGAGGCCTTGAACTGGCATTTCGACCGGAGCGAGTTTACCACCACACTGTTGTTGCAAGCGCCCGACAAGGGCGGCGAGTTCGTCTATCGCTCGGACCTGCGCACGGCTGATGATCCGAACTATGATGGTGTGGCGAAGTTGTTGCGTGGGCAGGACCCGGATGTGAAAACCATGAATGTGTCACCCGGCACGCTGAATGTTTTCAAGGGCCGAAATACGGCGCACAAGGTCAACACCGTGGTTGGTCCGCGTGACCGGATTATTTCGGTGTTCACCTATTATGAAAAGCCGGGCGTGATGTTCACGCGCGAGGAACAGTTGGGGTTCTATGGCAGGACGGGTTGAACCTTCGCCACGTCGGCAGGCGTTCCCTCAGTCAATCGCACCAAATCATCCCAGGTTAGCTTGAACACCGCGTTCGGTGTTCCTGCCGCCGCCCAGATGACGTCGAACTTTTGCAAGTCCTGATCCAACACCACAATCGGGTCCACCACATGCCCCACCGGCGGAACCCCACCGGGTGCCACACCTGCATGCTTCATCACAAACTCCGCATCAGCCGACTTCACCTTCTCACCCAACACCGCACTGACTTTCTTCTCATCCACGCGATTGGTGCCGGAAGCGATGACGAGAACGGGCTTCTGCGCCTTCACCGTCTTGAACACGATGGACTTCGCAATCTGCCCCACTTCGCAACCAACGGCAGCCGCGGCATCGGCGGAGGTTTTGGTGCTTTGTTCGAATTCAACGACGCAGAAGGCTGGCCCGAGAATGGATTGGACGTGGAGGGCGTCGGGGTGGGTGGAGGGTTTCAAATGTTTCCGTTCATCGAATCGAGAGAAGCCAGCATTGCGGACTTCAGCCGGTCAATATCCGAAGTCATCGCCTCCCAGAGGATATTGGGGTCAACTCTAAAATACTGATGCCGTGTTACGTTTCCAAGTCCCTTGATCTTAGCCCACTCGATTTCATGATCTGATGTGAGCAGCTCGGGTGGAATGTTACGAATCGCCTCGGAAATGTTTTGTAGGGAATACGCTGCAGCACGCACTTTGACAGGATCGTTCGCAAACGCCTCCAAGTCATTTTCCTTGCGCAACCTGTTGAGAATTTCAATCTCTTCAAGTACGTGCAGAATTCGCAGAGTGGGGTCCTTAACCATCAAAACACGCGGACTGCGTCGACTTCCACCTGTGGGCGAATGGACTCGTCAATACTCAGCCGCGTGCCAAGGTGCACTGGGATACCAAGTTCATTCTCGAACTTGAGTCGCGCTTGTAGCAAATCGAAATACGACGGGACTTTGCTATCAGAAGCGTAGTCCACAAAGAGATCCAGATCGCTTTCGGGTTTGTTGTCTCCACGCGCTCTTGAACCAAACATATAAAGCGCGGTGACGCCACTTAGCTTCAACTCGTCCGCGAATTGCTCTAACTCTATTTTGATTTGATCACGGGTCATTCGCGTAAATTAGCATAACCATCGTCTCAGATCAAATGACGCTCACCCCCGCATCCTCTTGCCTTCCGGATCAAACAGTGGCTCGGTGATCACGCGGGCCTTGCGCATCTCTCCGATGAGTTCGATTTCGAATTCTCCTGCGTCGACCAGTTCCTTTGGAATGTAGCCTTGCGCCAGTGACTTATCGACGTAGTGCGCGTAGCCGCCGGATGTCACCCAGCCGACGACCTTTGCCCCATTGTGCCAGATCGGTTCGTCGCCCAGCACATCGGCATCGGTGGCCTCGACGATCATCGAGACGCGCCGGAGATTTCCGCCACTCTTCTTCTCTTCCGCCGCAGCCTCACGCCCGATGAAATCATTTTTGGTGAGATCGATGAAGCGGTCCATGCCCGCTTCGAAACCACCGTAGATCGGCCGCAACTCGCGGTACCAGGTGGGGAAGTTTTTTTCGAGACGCATGGAGAGCAGGGCGCGCATGCCGAAGTGAACGATGTTGTGCGGTTTGCCGGCCTTCATTATTGCATCGTAAAGTTTGCGCTGATACTCCGGCCTGACCCAGATTTCGTAGCCGAGATCGCCGGTGTAAGTGACACGGTTCACAATTGCTGGCACGTTGCCGATGTCCATCTTTCGATGGTCCATGAACCTGAATGCGGCGTTCGAAACATCCGTATCCGTCATGGCCTGCAACACGTCACGCGATTTTGGGCCGGCAATTGAAAGCCCAATCATGTTCATGTCGATGCGTTCGATGTTCACAGAACCGTCCGTGGGCTGATGAACCTCGAACCAGCGCATGTGATATTTTTGTGCCTGCGATGACCCCCACATGTAGAAATCATCGTCACCCGCCTTGGCGATGGTGAAATCTCCGATCAGTTTGCCATTGGGGTTGAGCATTGGCGTTAGAATGATGCGGCCCGTTTTCGGCATCTTGTTGGTCATCATGCGCGAGAGGAAACCTTCCGCCCCTGATCCGGTGAAGCGATACTTGGCAAAGTTGGCGATTTCGGTGAGACCCACACCATTGCGCGTGCCCAACACTTCGGCCTTCACATGTGGAAAATCATTGGAGCGATGCCACGAGACGATATCTTTCGGTTCCACACCTTTCGGTGCGTACCAGAGCGGTGTTTCCATGGCCCATGAGTCACCCATGACAGCGCCTTGGGCGAGCAGCACATCATAGAGTGGTGTTGTCTGCTGTGGGCGGGCTGCGGGGAGTTCTTCATTGGGAAAGCGGATGGAGAAGCGCTTGGAATAATTCTCGCGCACTTTTTCATTGGTGTAGCTGCGTGTGGCCCATTCGCCAAAGCGCGCCACATCCATGCCCCACACATCAAAGCCCGGATCGCCATTGACCATCCACTGCGACAAGGCGAGACCAACACCGCCGCCTTGTGAGAAGCCAGCCATGACGCCGCACGCACACCAGAAATTCCGCACACCTTGCACAGGGCCAACGAGCGGATTGCCATCGGGTGTAAACGTGAATGGGCCCGTTGATGACCTTCTTGATGCCGGCCTTGGCCAGCACGGGAAAATGCTTGTAGCCCAATTCCAGATTGGGCGAGATGCGGTCGAGATCAGGCTGCAATAACTCGCGGCCAAATTCCCATGGTGTCTGTTTTGGCTGCCAAGGACGGCAATCTTGCTCGTACGTACCGAGCACCAATCCGCTGCGCTCCTGGCGCATGTAGATTTCGGACTTGAAATCGATGATGTGGGTGACTTCCTTGCCATGTGACTTGTTGAATTCAACTACTTCGGGAATGTCTTCGGTCACGAGATACATGTGCTCCATGGCGAGCACGGGCAATTCGATGCCCACCATACGGCCCACTTCACGCGCCCACAGGCCACCGCAGTTCACGACATGCTCGGCGTGGATGTTGCCCTTGTCGGTGATCACATCCCATGAGTGATCGCGCCGCTGCTTCAGTTCCTGCACGCGCGTGCCTTGATAAACCTCAGCACCCCCAATCCGCGCCGATTTCGCATAGGCATGCGTGGTGCCTTCCGGATCGAGATTGCCGTCCGCTGCATCCAGCATCGCGCCGTAAAAATTCTTCTCCTCAAAAAGCGGATTGAGCTTCTTGGCTTCCGACAGCGTCAGCAATTCGGTTTCGAGATTAAGATAACGGGCGCGGGCGTGGGCCATTTTCAGCCAGTCCATGCGCTCCTTGGTATCCGCCAAGAACAATCCGCCGGAACGGTGCAGTCCGCAGGCCTGGCCGGAAATTTTTTCCAGCTCGTCATACAGCGCAATCGTGTAGCCCTGCAGCTTCGCCACGTTCGGATCGCCGTTCAGCGTGTGAAACCCGCCCGCGGCATGCCAGGTGGAACCGGATGTAAGAATGTCGCGCTCCACCAACACCACATCTTTCCACCCCGCCTTGGTGAGATGATACAAAACCGAGCAGCCAACAACGCCACCCCCGATGACAACGACACGTGCAGATGATTTCATGAATACTCCCTCGATTTGGACACATGATTAGCTGCCAATTGTGAGCGCTGCAATTGGCTGCGTTTCGCCGTGTGGAAGCCTGGGCCCCGGCCTTCGCCGGGGTGACGGAATGTGAGGCAAGGGAATTCGTCCCCTGTCCATTCACGAACCGGGGCGACGCCATGTCGGGCATCATACAGAACAGAGTCTAGCTGGTATCGGGGAATTGCGCGTCGCGGGCGAGGGCGTGGCATTCCTTCAACACGTCATCAATCTCTTGGGTGGGCTTTTTGCGGCCGCCGGGTGGCGGGCCGGGACGCAGGACAGAGAGCCGCTTGCCTGAACCTGCTGCCTTGTTTCTTGCGAGCGTACGCAGCAATCGCCGCGCCTGCCGGGGCATGTCCGCGAGGGCATGTTTCACGGTTTCAATTCGCCGCAAAACAGTCTGTACACTGATTAATTTTTCAGGAACCGGGGGCGGTGTGGGCAGAAATGTGGGGACCAGGGGGTCGTCATCGAGCAGGCGTATCGACGGCATGACCTTGGGTAGGTCTTGTGTTGGTTCCAGCCATTCCACGAATGACTCATGACGCGGATCGAACAAGGGGAATGCGGCGCGGCGCGTGCTTGCGTTGTTGCGTTGAACCACCAGACCTTCAGGCCATTTGCTTTTTGCTGAAAGAGTTATGGTAGGCGGCACCGTGAACATTTTTCTTGCGGTGATCAGGATCAGCCGCCGCACAGCAGATTCCAACGGTTTAAGAATCCGCGTCATTGATCGATAGGTCTGTTTCGGCAGCCACACTGTTTCGGACAGTGCCTCCAACACCGCTACAAGTGTTGCAACGATGCGCTGCAAAGCTGCGTGGTTGATCTCGATGGCTCGTGCCCAATCCATTGAGTGAATAAAGAACATAACATGAACAATTGTCAAGGGGGTCGTTTGAGAAGAAGGGGACCTCTCTTCCCATCCGCCTACGCCCAAGGCTTCGGCGGATGGGGCCCTTCTCCCCAGAGGGGAGAGGAAGAACGGTTCCGCCTGTTTTGGGGCTTCACGCGTTCAGCTCACGGCAAATCACGAATCCACTCGCCGGTGATCTTGCCATCTGACCCAAGCACAAAACTCCACTCGATGGTCCCCTTGTCAAATGTGATCCGATACACGTCCCAGCCTTCCTTGTTCACACCTTCGAAATTTTGCGCTTGCACTTCACCCAGAGCCAGCAACATCGCCCTGATGCCCGGAACCTAGGCCGCCACCCCGAAGACATACCCCACGCCCGCCGTGATCGCCATGGCGATGGCACCCCAGAAGGTTACGCGCAGGGTTGCTTTTGCAATTGGTGCGCCACCGGCTTTCGCCCCCATCGCGCCGAGCAGAGCCAGGAACACAATTGTGGTGATGACGACCGCGTAAATTATATAGGCGGCAGGACTGAGAAGGGCCACGAGCAGCGGCAACGCTGCACCTACGGCGAATGTCAGTGCCGATGTAAAGGCCGCCTGCAATGGATTTGCGGCGGTCAAGTCGGAAATGCCGAGTTCTTCTCTTGCATGGGTTTTCAGGGCATCTGTAGCTGTGAGTTCGCGCGCAACATTCATTGCGGTTGCGGGGGATACGCCACGCGATTCGTAAATCTTGGCGAGCTCGTTGAGTTCAAATTCCGGCTGCTCGGCAAGTTCCTTGCGCTCGCGATCAAGATCGGCGTTTTCGGTGTCAGATTGCGAACTGACGGAAACATATTCGCCTGCCGCCATCGACATGGCCCCGGCGGCGAGGCCTGCGGCACCTGCCAAGAGGATTGCGCCTGGCGACGCATTGGCGCTGGCCACGCCGAGGATCAGGCTGGCGGTGGAAACGAGGCCATCATTTGCACCAAGCACGGCTGCACGCAGCCAGCCGACGCGGTGGGAGGAGTGGGATTCGATGTGAAGTCTGCTCATGGTGTTCTCTCCTACGGCAATATTGCGCGATCTGGCCAATTTTCGTTGACTTGGATCAAAATTATTCAAGACAAAGTGGAATGTTGTTGGCGGTTGCAACTTTTAGCTTGAAAAAAGAATCGCGGTACGTATGTTTCGTCGCAGGCAATGCGGCGGGGAATGGTGATGCGGAAACTGGGCTGGGGATTTTTCGCCGGGTTATTGGCGGGTACTTTTGGTGTTTCGACGGCTTTGGCCGCTGATCCTGACGGGCAGGTTGGAGCAACCTACGATCGTCCCGCAGTCGAGATTGGCGGGTCGATTGCCGATGATGGCGGGGCTGGCGAGATCAATGTGCTGATGCCGCTGGTGTTCTCTGAGGGCAAGGATTTGCTGTTCTTCGGGGCGGATGCGAAGTTCTCCGGCTTTGATGTCAATGACACGGATGACACGGTTTATAATGTCGGTGGCTATCTGGGGTATCGTGCGGCCCTTGATGGTGGTGGCGTGTTGGGCCTGTGGGCAGGATTGGACCACTTCAATACGCAGCTGGACAATGATTTCACGCGCGCCATTGCGGGTGTTGAGTATTTCGGGCCGCAGGTGATTGTGCGGGCCAACGCCTTCATGCCGCTGGATTTAACATCGGGCGAATGGTCCGTCACCAGTGGCGGGTTCATCACCACGTATGACGAGAAAATCCCGAGCGGCTTTGATGCGGAGCTTGGGCTTCGCATGGCTGTGTCCATGGGCAATTTTGCCAAGGCTGGCGAGTTCCGCATTTTTGCCGGTGGCTATGACTTTATCGGGCTGGATGATGATGGCGGCAATGTTCTGGGGGGCCGTGCACGGGCTGAGCTTGATCTTTATCCCTTTGACGAACATCTCGACACGCGGCTGAGCTTCAATGCGTCCTACGCTTATGACAAGCACTCTGGCGATCAATATGGGGCAGGGGTCAAACTCTCCATTCCCTTGGGCGTGACCAACAAGGTCACATCGCATGGCGCGAAGGACGATGTCGTGGCCGAGCTTGATTCATTTGGCCAGGACCTGTTCCAGCCTGTCAGGCGCAACCGCGACAATGTCAGCCGTATCCGCACCAAGAGCCGTGTTCCGGTTGATACTGGCACCGGCGGCGTGGGCGGTGTGACGCTGTCGAATGTCTGCGGCGGTGCATCGGGCTCGCTGGCGCTGAACAGCGGGCTTGGCGCTGCAACCATCAAGCAGGGTGCATTGCTTGGAACGATTGATCCGACTGGAACTGCCACGCCGCTGAACCTCAGCCTCGGCAGCATGGTCGATGGCAATGGCCAGACGCTGACGCAGCTTCTTGCCTCAAGCCCTGAAACAATAAACGCCACACTTACATTCCCAGACAGCACGGTGAATTTTGCAACGCAGGTTGTGCAACCCGCAACTGCCGTTGCCGCCACGTAAGTGCATCTACCGCCCAGCGGATCACGTCCGCAAGCGTCACCGTCAACGGCAATAGCTGCTCGATGATTGTGGAAACCGAGCCGTATCAAGTGCCACTCACGCTCGCCAATATTTGTGGTGGGCCGGCCGCACCCATCAATGTGGTTGTGACTGGCAGCAGTATTTCTCCGAACGCCAAAAGTTTCGCTCGCTACAATATCGGCAAAAGTCGCCGCCTCCGGCAACAGTGTCGTGCAAGCGGCTACTCTTGGCAGCTACGTACTGACCTATGATCAAATCACTGGACAACCGCTCACTTACAAAACGCTGAAACTGAACCTTGCGACAATGGTTGATGGCGCTGGCCAGTCTCTGACGCAATTGTTGGCGAGCGGACCGACCACACTTGCGACGGTGTTGAATTTTCCGTTGAGCGAATATGATCCAAACGCAGATTTCTATTCGCCCATAGCGGCGCTGGAGGATCCCTCGGCTTTTCCAGGATGTTCGCAGTATATTTACGGGATCTCACTGACTGTTGGTAGCGACAATCAGTGTACGCTCAATGCAACAGTTGGCATGGCCTGCGCTTCAGACTTGCGACTCAAAAACAGCATTGCGCCACTGGCAGTAACTGCGGCGGGTTTCAAGATCTACAGTTTCAAATACAACAAGAGTTACAAAGGTGATGATCAAAGCTATGTCGGCGTGATGGCGCAGGAAGTCTTGAAGACTCATCCTGAGGCCGTGGTGACCATGCCGAATGGCTTCTACGCTGTGCGCTATGACCGCCTGGGGCTGCGCATGACGACGCTGGAAGAGTACCAGCGCAGGGGCCGGGCAGCGGTGGAAGTTCAACACTGATAACCGGTCCAAGCGCTCAGGCGGCACTCAACAAGCCGATTCCGTGGAGCGGCATTTCGCTCTACCGAGACAAATAGCAAAAGCCCCGTGCTTGCAGACACGGGGCTTTTGAATTTCGAAAAGGAAAGAAGCTTAGATCGCTTCCTTGACTTCCTTGGCAGCGCGGAAGGCGAGCTTCTTCGATGCCTTGATCTTGATCTGCTCTCCGGTGGCCGGATTGCGGCCAAGACGGGCAGGGCGCTTGCGGACCTGGAAAATGCCGAGGCCGGTGACGCGGACCTTGTTGCCCTTCTTGAGGTGCTTGACCGTGAGGTCAACAAAGGCACCGAGAACTTCGGTCATTGCCTTCTTTGACATCTCGTGCTTCTCAGCCAGTTCAGCTGAAATCTTCGAGAGCGGGATTGTCAGGATTTTTTCGTCAGCCATTTTTGGTCTCCTGTGGTTGGTGGCGAATCAAGAATGAACATTTGGTTACCGAGATTTGTTAGGTGTGAAAACCCTTATTTTTCGGGCCTATTTTGAATTGCGACGCAAAAAAGCCAACAGAATGTGGGATTAACGCTTTGTTAATACTTGTGGCGTCTCCAAATGTCCATTATTTCAACGACTTAATCCAATATCGGCAAACAGGGACAGGCAAAAACCGCTGCTGAAAAATTATTCTGATGGTTGTGTAAAATCGGTGTGGTTCTTGAGTATCAGTGGGCCGATTGCGTGTTTTGAAGCGATCGCGCGAGGTTTTCGGCCCGGGCCCGGGCGTTGCTTTGGCCTGACATGTTCTGCTGATGAATGCGAATGTCGACATTGTTTGATGGATCGCGAAGGATGCGAAAGCCGCCGCGAGCCACGCGCAAGTACCAGTCCCAATCCCAATAGTATGGCAACGACTCGTCGAAAATTCCGAGTGTTTGATGCAGGCTGCGGCGATAACACACTGCGGAAATGAGGATCGAGTTGTCGTGTTCCAGTGATTGAGCGGTTGCTTCGCGCGCGAAGATGCGCGGGTGCGGTTCATCAGGAAATTTCATCACGCCATCCGCGAAGGTGAAATCTGCATTGGTGTTCAGCAAGTGCGCGGCGCGCTGCAGGTGATCGGCGTCAATCCATGTATCATCGTCATCCAGAAAGGCGATGAACTTGCCTTTCGCATGGGCAATGCCATTGTTGCGCGCGGGAACGTGGCCGTGCTGATGATTGTCGATGATGGTGATGCGGTGATCGGCGAAGGGTTGTGGCACAACGCTGCCATCGTTGATGACGAGCAGTTCGAAATCAACCACACTTTGCGCGCATACACTCGCCACGGCTTCGCGGAGATAATGTTCGCGATTGCGGGTGGGAATGATGATTGTGA
>CAVTXF010000002.1:0-475455 GCA_963738595.1 uncultured Alphaproteobacteria bacterium | reverse complement strand
CCGAAAAACCGGCAGCTTGACTTTAGCTGCCGGGCTTGGCTAAAGCAGCCCAGAACCGGGCCGGGAGGATTAACTTTCCGGTCCAAATGCGCTGTTTGAGGCTCCTGCAGGAATACCTGCAACACCAAGTCCGGACCTGAGATGTCAGATCACCGGCGCCACAGGACGCGGGAAAGAAAAGGAAAATGTACGCAGTCATCAAGACCGGCGGCAAGCAATATCGCGTTGCCGCCAACCAGAAAATCCTCATCGAGAAGCTCGAAGGTGATGCAGGTGATCAGGTGCAGTTCACCGACGTCCTCATGCTCGCCAATGGCGATACAGTTGACATTGGCGCGCCGCACGTATCGGGTGTCACTGTGGTTGGCGAAATCGCCGCCCAGGAAAAGTCGGCGACCGTTTATATTTTCAAGAAGCGCCGCCGCAAGCATTACCGCCGCCGCAACGGCCATCGTCAGTTGCTGACCTCGGTCACAATAACCGAAATTCTGACTGGTGGTGCCAAGCCTGCCGCCAAGGCCAAGGCTGCAAAGCCTGCCAACCCCGACAGTATTGGCGACGGCAAGGGGGCTGCCAAATCCGCCGGCAAGAAACCCGCTGCCAAGGCAGAAGCCAAGGCAGAAGCCAAGACAGAAGCAACAACCGCTGCCGAACCCGCAGCCTTGATGTCATCCGATACCGGTAAGGTCGACGATATTTCATTGATCGGCGGCATTGGCCCCAAGATGCACAAGATCCTCACCGATCTCGGTGTTTCGACCTTTGCCCAGATCGCTGCTTGGACTGATGCCGACATCGAAAAGATGGAAGAGCACATCAAGCCAAAGGGCCGCATTGCCCGTGAAGAATGGGTCGATCAGGCCAGGGAACTCATGGCTGGCAAACCACCGCGCGCGAAAACTGATCGCGAACGCGACTAACTAAGAGGAGCACAGACAAATGGCACATAAAAAAGCAGGCGGTTCATCCCGCAACGGTCGTGACTCCGCTGGCCGCCGTCTCGGCGTCAAGCTGTTTGGCGGCGAACAGGCAATCGCTGGCAACATCATCATCCGCCAGCGCGGCACCAAGGTTCATCCTGGCACCGGCGTCGGCATGGGCCGTGACCACACGATTTTCGCAATGGTCAATGGCACCGTCACCTTCCGCAGCACCAAGGGCGACAAGCAGCTCGTCTCGGTGATCCCGGCCAAGGCAGCAGAATAATCCGCACTTATCAATTGCAGTTTGACAAGAGAGGCGGAACTTCCGCCTCTCTTTTTTTGTGGATCACATCATGACAACACTCGAAACCACCCGCCTGTTGTTGCGCCCGATTGCAAATACCGACATCGACACCATCGTGCGCGAACTCAACAATTATGAAATAGCCAAGAACACGGCCCGCATTCCGCAGCCCTATACCGATGCCGATGCACAAGACTTTATCAACTGGACGCGTTCGCTCACGGATGGCCGTTCACTCATTTGCGCCGTCGCTCGATTGGCTGAACCCGGCATTTTAAAGGGTGTCATCTCCTATGAATGGAGCGAGGCCAAGGGCGATGCCGAAATCGGCTATTGGTATGCGCCTGACATGTGGAACCAGGGCCACGGCAAGGAAGCCGCGCGTGCCATCGTTGAACATGCATTTGTAACAGCAGCACACGACAGGCTTGTCTCCTGCTATCACGATGGCAACGAACCCTCGCGGCGCATTCTTGAAAGTGTGGGATTTGAGGTGACCGGCAAGTGCACCGGTTTCAGCAAGGCACAAAACCGCGACGTGCCGCTCACCAACATGACTCTCACCCGCCAACGCTGGCAAGAAAAAAGCCGCGCCAAATAGGGCGCGGCTCGTAATGTTCCTTGGCGTGAGTTTCAGAACACCCGGCGCACGTAAGCCCGGACCAGTGACCTCCGGCCAAGCCCGCCATTGTGCTTGGAAGCCGCAAGCCTGAGATTGCCGCGCGAGCCACGCACCGCCAGTTGCAGATGCTTCAGCCCATAGCGAACGTTGGTTGATGCATTGAGAAGTCCGCCACAATTGCCACGAAAGCCGATGCCGCGCGCTGTGGCGCATTTGAGCTGGAACACGCCATATTCCCCGGCCCGCCCGCGGGCTCTGGGATTATAGCCTGATTCAACTTTGGCAATGCGAAGCGCAAACCAGGTCGGCACACCATAGGACGGAGCCATCGATTTGATGAGTGCCACCACCTGCTGGCGCGCTTGCGGCAGAACGCGCGACCCGCGCGAAGCGACCCGCTTGTGCCGGTATGTCGCCCCCCGGGCGACACGACCCGACTTCACCCATTTGCGCAACGTCTTGCTCCACACATAATGTGGTGCAGCCTTGCCGGTGAGGCATGAATTGCTTCCCCGGAAACAGGTTTTTGCTTCGGCCTGACCGGCCTGACCCAGAAGGACCGCGGCCAGACAAATCGCCGCCAATCCACTGACAAATCGTAACTTCATAAACTTTTCTCCTTGGTGAGACAGAAAACCCCGCTCAGAAGTTCCGCTGTCACGAAATCCGATCCACAAGACCGCCGCTGTCCGGGGAAAGTGCCGATAGACCTTGGCAATATGGCCAGATTAAGGGGTCAAATCCAGAAAAAAATTAAGGAGTTATTAACTATTACTAAAGTCAGACTTGAACTTACTTGAGGTCAATTGGTTATAAAATTGGCCCTACTGGGTTGCTTTGAGGCCTGGTCACCAACTCTCCGCTTGGCAGTCAAAAGCCCGCAGCCTATGACGCGCAGATCATGAAATTTCTCGATGAATGCAAAATCTATGTCAAGGCAGGCGACGGCGGCGCAGGTTCGGTGTCCTTCCGCCGCGAGAAGTTCATCGAATTTGGCGGGCCCGATGGCGGCGATGGCGGCAATGGCGGTGATGTCTGGATCGAGGCACATGACGACCTCAACACGCTGATCGACTATCGCTACCAGCAGCATTTCAAGGTCAGGACCGCAGGCCACGGCATGGGCCGTCTGCGTGCCGGCGCCAATTCCGAAGACATCGTCTTGAAAGTGCCAGTCGGCACCGAAATCCTCGAGGAAGATCACGAAACCCTGCTGGCCGATCTGGCATCCGAAGGCCAGCGCTACCGCGTGGTGCGCGGCGGCAATGGCGGCTTCGGCAACCATCATTTCAAATCCGCAACCAATCGTTCGCCGACCAATGCCAATCCGGGATTGATGGGCGAAGAACGCTGGATATGGCTGCGCCTCAAACTCATTGCCGACGCCGGAATCATCGGCCTGCCCAATGCCGGAAAATCCACGCTTCTGTCGGTCGTTTCTGCGGCAAAGCCAAAGGTTGCTGATTATCCTTTCACCACGTTGCATCCTGAACTGGGTGTGGTGCGCGAAGGCCAGAACACCTTTGTGCTGGCCGATATTCCGGGACTCATCGAAGGGGCCAATGAAGGCCATGGGCTTGGGACCAGATTCCTCGGCCACATCGAGCGCTGTGCTGTATTGCTGCACCTCATCGATGCCACAACCGAAGATCCGGTTGTGGCCTACAAGACGGTCAGGGCCGAACTCAAGGCCTATGATGCCGGACTGGCCAGGAAGCCCGAAGTGATCGCCTTCAGCAAGGTCGATGCCTTGGACAAGAAGACGCTCGACAAGCGCCTCAAGACTTTCACGACCAAGATAGGGAAAACACCGCTGACCCTTTCCGCTGCCGCAGGCACACATGTGCCGGAGTTGATGCGCGAGTTGTTCAAGCATGTTGCCAAGGCGCGAAAGGCAGCCAGGGCCGCGAGCCCGCAAAACCAGCCCACCGAGTGGCGGCCCTGAAGCAACATGAGCGACAAACTGTCAAAAGCCCGTCGGGTTGTTGTCAAGATTGGCTCGGCTTTGCTCGTCGATTCCGAAACCGGCAAGCTCAAGGCCCAGTGGCTGGCAACCCTCGCTGCAGACATTGCCCATTTGCGCAAATCCGGTGCAGACGTGATCGCCGTATCGTCGGGCGCCATCGCCTTGGGCCGCCGCACTTTGGGCCTGCCCAAGGGCAAGCTGCGGCTTGAACAGAAACAGGCCGCTGCAGCCGTTGGACAGATTGCCCTGGCGCAAGCCTGGCAGGACGCGCTCAACAAGGAAGAACTGGTTGCCGCACAAATTCTGGTCACCCTGCACGACACCGAAGAGCGCCGCCGTTATCTCAATGCCAGGGCCACGCTCTCAACACTCCTGAAGCAGGGTGCGGTGCCCGTGATCAATGAAAACGACACAGTGGCAACGTCTGAAATCCGTTACGGTGACAATGACCGGCTGGCGGCCCGCGTCGCCTCGATGATGTCGGCCGATTGTCTTGTCCTTCTGTCCGACATCGACGGGTTCTATTCCGCTCCCCCCGACCGCAACAAGGAAGCCGCCTTCATTCCCGAGATCCGCGAAATTACGCGTGACATCGAGGCCATGGCCGGAAAGCCGGTTTCGGGCCTTGGTTCCGGCGGTATGATCACCAAGATCGAAGCCGCCAAGATCGCCGTTGCCGCCGGTTGCAACATGGTGATTGCTTCGGGTCACGAAAAGCACGCCCTGAAACGCATCAGCGATGGCCACAGGTGCAGCTGGTTTCTGGCCACGGCCACCCCGAAACAGGCGCGCAAGCGCTGGATCGCAGGTACCTTGATGCCAATTGGCAAGCTCCACGTTGATGCTGGTGCAGCCGATGCCTTGGCCAAGGGCAAAAGCCTTCTCCCCGCCGGTGTGAGCAGGATCACTGGCACATTCAACCGCGGCGACACGGTGAGCGTCGTGGCACCTGATGGCACCGAACTGGCGCGTGGCCTTGTGAACTATGATTCAGCCGATGCCGCGCGCATTGTCGGTCGCAAATCGGCAGAGATCGAAAAACTGCTGGGACTTGCAGGAGCGCCCGAGTTCATTCACAGGGATAATCTGGTGACCATGACCGGAGACAAGACATCATGACGGCCCTCACTGCGATGGGACAAGCTGCACGCAAGGCTGCGGCAACCCTTGCCGCAGCATCAAATGAGGCAAAGTCTGCGGCCCTCACGGCCATGGCCCAATGCATCCGCAAGAACGCGGCGGCAATTCTCAACGCCAATGCAGTTGATCGCGCCCATGCAAGACAAAAAGAGCTCAAGGCCTCTTTCGTCGACCGCCTGACGCTGACCGATCAACGCATCGAAACCATGGCGACGGGCCTCGAGGCTATAGCGGGCCTTGCTGACCCGGTGGGTCGCAAACTCGCCCAATGGACCAGGCCCAATGGCATGGAGATCACGCGCATTGCAGTTCCGATTGGCGTGATTGGCATCATTTATGAGGCGCGCCCCAATGTGACAGCCGATGCCGGCGGCCTCTGCGTGAAGTCTGGCAATGCCTGCATCCTGCGCGGTGGCTCCGACAGCTTTGAGAGTTCCAGGGCCATCATCGCCTGCCTGCGCCAGGGATTGGCAATTGCCGGTCTTGATTCCGATATCATTCAGATGGTGCCCAACACCGACCGAGAAGCGGTGGGTGAGATCTTGGCCGGCCTCAATGGCACGATCGACCTGATCGTGCCGCGCGGCGGCAAGGGTCTTACATCGCGCGTCCAGACAGAATCACGCGTTCCTGTTTTCAGCCATCTCGAAGGCATCTGCCATGTGTATGTCGACCGTGATGCCGATATTGCCATGGCAAGCGCCATCATCGTCAATGCCAAAATGCGCCGTACCGGCATTTGCGGTGCTGCGGAAACAGTGCTGGTGGACCGCCCCGTGGCACAAACCGCCCTGCCCGAAATCATCCGTACACTGACCGACGCCGGTTGCGAAGTACGCGGCGACGAAACCGTGCAGGCGGCCAGCAACAAGGTTCTGCCCGCCACCGAGGAAGACTGGTCGACCGAGTATCTCGATTCAATCATATCGATCCGCGTGGTCGATGGTGTTGACCAGGCAATAGCCCACATCGCCAAATATGGCTCGCAGCACACTGAATCGATCATCACCGGCAACACGAAGACGGCCGAACATTTCCTCAGCAGTGTGGACAGCGCCATTGTGCTGCACAATGCTTCAACGCAATTTGCTGATGGCGGCGAGTTTGGCTTCGGTGCGGAAATCGGCATAGCAACGGGAAAGCTGCATGCAAGGGGACCCGTCGGTGTCGAGCAGCTGACCACGTTCAAGTATCAAATCCGCGGCACTGGCCAGACGAGGCCTTAGGGACAGACATGCTCAAGCTGCCACCCTTCGGCGATGGCCAGCGCATTGGCCTGTTTGGCGGCTCCTTCAATCCGGCCCACCAGGGCCATGTCAAGGTGGCGAGCTATGCCCTTAAATGCCTCGATCTCGACTGGATCTGGTGGATGGTGTCACCGCAGAACCCCCTGAAGGATCCGGGCGAAACAGGCGAATATGACAAGCGCCTCGCAGACACAAAGCAGGTCGCCAACCATCCGCGTTTTGTTGTCACCGACCTCGAACGCCAGATTGGCGCGAAATACACCGCCGAGACGCTGCGGCACTTGCGCCCCGCCATGGCCCGCGCCAATTTCGTCTGGATCATGGGTGCCGACAGTCTGGCCAACCTCCACCGCTGGCGCAACTGGATTGAAATTGCCGAAACTGTTCCCCTGGCCGTATTGGCACGACCCGGCTATTCCATCCGCGCATTGGGGTCTTATGCAGCGCTGCGTTATGAACAGCAGCAGCTCGATTCTGAATTTGCCACAAGCCTTGCCGGACGCAGCGCCCCGTCCTGGGTCTTTGTCTCGATGCCGCTGCGACGTGAAAGCTCGACCGCCATAAGGGCCGAACAGAAAAGCCGCAAAACACCACAGTCTTAAGCTCATGGTTGTTGCGACCCGCATTTTGCGATAGATGCTTTTGAGACACATCATTGCCCATAGAAGGATTGCTCCCCTGAAGAAACCTGCCAAAGCGAAGAACAAGGCCCCGGTTAAGAAAACGGTTAAGAAAACGGTCAAGAAAACTGCCGCCAAATCGGTCAAGAAAGTGGTCGCAAAGTCGACCAGGAAAACTGCAAAAAAAGCGGCAAGGAAAATCACGAAGCCTGCAAAGCGCGTTGCGACCAAGACGCGCGCCAAAGTCGCTCGCACCTCAGCCGCCAAGAAAGTGGTGGGAAAGAAATCGCCAGCGAAGAAAGTAGCTGCGAAAAAACCAGCAACGACAAAACGCACGGCAAAAAAATCTCCCGTCAAGAAGTCCGTGGTCAAAAAAATTGCGGCCAGGAAACCGGCTCCCAAGCCAGCTCGCGAGAAAATCATCAAGAAGGCCGTCACGAAACCGGGGTTAAGCCCGGGGTTGAGCAAAGCTGCAGGCGCTGCACCTTTGCCAAGACCGACCTATCCGGCATTGGTCGAGGCTGTGCTGGGCCAACTTGAAGATGCCAAGGCGGAAGCCATTGTCACCATTGATCTTGCCAGCAAGTCATCAGTTGCTGACTTCATGGTCGTGGCCTCTGGCCGCTCCAACCGCCATGTTAACGCCATTGCGGATCAAGTCGTCGATAAGCTTTCGAGCTTTGGCCAGAAAAACATCCGCGTCGAGGGCATTCCGCAATGTGACTGGGTGCTGGTCGATTCTGGCGACGTCATCGTTCATATCTTCCGGCCCGAAGTGAGAAGCTTCTACAACCTCGAGAAACTCTGGTCGCAAGCGCCTTCGGAATAAGCCCGAGGCAACATGCGCCTTCATCTGGCAGCAGTCGGCAAACTCAAGTCAGGTCCGGAAAAGGACCTGGCTGGTGAGTATACCAAACGCATCACGCAGATCGCCCGCAAGGCTGGGGTGAGCAGCTTCACAGTGACGGAGCAGCCGGAATCAGCCAGGCCCACCGCGCAGTTGCGCATGGGCGAAGAGGCGACAACATTGCGCAGGCAGTTTCCGCAGGAATCAGCCTTGATTGTGCTTGATGAGCGCGGCACACATTTGACCAGCGAAGCCTTTGCCAGGCTTCTGGAAAATCATCTGGCACGTGGCACCACCAATCTTGCACTTGTGATTGGCGGCCCCGATGGCCACGACCCGGCCATGCGCAACGATGCAGCAACAGTGATCGCCCTTGGTGCCATGACCTGGCCGCACCGGCTCGTTCGCATCATGATCCTCGAGCAGATCTATCGCGCCCTCACCATCCTGCTGAACCATCCCTACCACCGCGCATGATCCGAAAAGCCCTATTTTGACCATGCTGGCTTGCCATAGAGCTGCAATGACATGTCTCCGGCGGCCAGCGCTGCTGATCTGTGCTGCACTTCTTCTGTCGCCACAGGGCATCGCCTTGGCCCAGCAGCCAGAGGCCGCACGAGTGCGCGAAAATCTCGACGCGACAAACAGTGATCTCGAAAACTCGACAACACGCCAGGTGGAGCTTGCCAACGAAGTGGCAAAAGCCATCACCGAGGAACAGGACATTACCAAGCGGCTGGTTGAAGCTGGACAGGGAATTGTCGCACTGGAGCAGGCTCTGGGCACCACCGAGGAAAAACTGTTGAAACTCGACCAGGAGCGCTCAAGACTGAATGATGAACTGGCTGCAAGCCAGGATACCTTGTCGGAACTCCTCGCCGCCCTTCAGGTACTGGAGCAGAACCCGCCGCCGGCCCTGGTCGTCGAGCCGCATGATATTTTGCAAGCCCTGCGCGGTGCCATGATGTTTGGTGCAGTGGTTCCCGAAATGCGCGATGCCGCAGAATTGCTGGTCAACAAGCTGGAACGGCTCGACAGCATCCGCAAGGAAACGGAAGCGGCCCGCTCGGATGCGGCCTCGCAAATCGCAACCCTCGCCGTGGCCTACCGCGATCTGGAAGTCTTGCAGCGCGAAAAGCAGGTCGCAGGTGCCAACGCCACCGCCTCACTAGAAAGTGAACGCAAGCTCGCGGCCCGGCTCGCCAAACAATCGCGCAACTTGCAAGACCTGTTGGCCAGTCTCGAAAAAGCCGAGGCTGACCGCCAGAAATCGCTGACAGCAGAAGCTGGACGCAAGGAAGCCGAGCGCCAACGGCAACTTGCCCAGCTGGCCAAGCCACGCCTCAGCCTGTCAAAAGCCCGAGGCCGCCTCGATTATCCTGTGGTCGGCCATATTCTTGGCCGCTTTGGCGACGATAACGGCTTGGGCTCATCACTGAGCGGACATGCCATTGCTGCGCGAGACGGCATGCAGGTTCGTTCACCTGTTGATGGACGTGTTGAATTTGCAGGGCCTTTTCGTTCTTACGGACAGCTCTTGATCATTGAGGCAGGCGAAGGCTATTTGGTAATTATGGCAGGCATCGATCAGATGTCTGCTATACGGGGCCAGACCATAACCATGGGTGAACCCGTCGGACGAATGGGCAAGACGCGCGTTTCTGCCGCCATAGTCGGAAAGGCAGCAGCTTCGTTAACGCCTGTGTTATATGTGGAATTCAGAAGGAACGGCAAGCCGGTTGATTCTTCACCCTGGTGGATCGGCAGCAGAAAAGAGGCAATGCAATGAAATTTTCGACCCGCACCAAGAATGTTGGCCTATTGGCTGCAGGCGCCCTGTTGGGGTCGATTGCCTTTGGCAGTGTCGATTTCGACCGCCACAACGCCTCTGCCGCAACCAATTCAGAGACCTACAAGCTGCTGAATCTTTTCGGCGATGTGTTTGACCGCGTCCGCGCCGACTATGTCGAGCCGCCGGATGAAAAAAAGATGATCGAGGCTGCCATCAACGGCATGCTCTCCTCGCTTGACCCGCACTCAAGCTACATGAACGCCAAGCAATTCGAGGACATGTCAGTCCAGACCCGCGGTGAATTTGGCGGCCTCGGCATCGAGGTCACCATGGAAAATGGTGTGGTCAAGGTTGTTTCGCCCTTTGATGGCACGCCTGCCGCAAAGGCCGGTCTTATGACCAATGATCTCATCGTCAAGATCGACGGGCTTGATGTGCAAGGCATCACCCTCAATGAGGCCGTCGACAAGATGCGTGGCCCCGTCGGCACCCCGATTGTCCTCACCATCGCACGCGAAGGCAAGGAACCTTTCGACGCCAAGCTGGTGCGCGACGTCATCAAGATTGAATCCGTGAAGTCCAGCGTCGAGGCCGAAGATGTCGGCTATGTCCGCATCACCAGCTTCACCGAACAGACCGAACCTGGCATCGAAAAGGCGCTGACCGACCTGACCGCCAAGATTGGCAGCAAGAACAAGGGATTCATTCTGGATCTGCGCAACAATCCGGGCGGCTTGCTCACCGGTGCCATTGCAGTGTCCGATGCTTTCCTGGAACGTGGCGAAGTCGTCTCGACCCGCGGCCGCAATGCCGATGAAACCCAGCGCTTCAACGCCCAGAAGGGTGATCTCGCCAGCACCAAGAAGGTCGTGATCCTGATCAATGGCGGCTCGGCTTCGGCCTCTGAAATCGTCGCCGGCGCCCTCCAGGATCATCAGCGCGCCACCGTCATTGGCACCCGCTCATTCGGCAAGGGCTCGGTCCAGACGATTATCCCGCTCGGCAACGAGGGCGCAATGCGCCTCACCACCCAGCGTTATTACACCCCGTCTGGCCGCTCGATTCAAGCCAAGGGCATTGACGCAGATATCGTCATTGAACAGCCATTGCCGCCCGAACTTCAGGGCAAGAACGTATCAACCCAGGGTGAAGCCAGCCTCAAGGGCCATCTGAGCAATGAAACAGGTGGGGATGAAGGTGGCGGGTCTTCGGCCTATGTACCCGAAGACCGCACCAAGGACGTGCAGCTCAAGGCGGCGATTGACTTCCTGCATGGCATCAAGGTCGTGTCCAACGTCAAGGCTGAATTGGACAAGAAGCCGGACGCAAAGAGCGCGAACTGAGCCGAGCTCCCTTCACGGATTTGGCGTCAGTTTGAAGTAGGGCTTGATGCTTTTCACACCCTTGGGAAACCGCTTGACGGCATCCTTGTAAGACACGCTGGCAGGCACCAGCAGGTCATCACCAGGCATCCAGTGCGCTGGTGTTGCCAGACCGTACTTGGCCTCGATCTGCAAAGAATCGATGACCCGCAGGATTTCATCGAAATGCCGACCTGTGGTCATGGGATAGACCACGATGAAACGGATCTTCTTTTCCGGGCTGATGATGTACAGGTTGCGCGCCGTGAAATTGTCGGCAGCGCTTCGCGTTGTTGCGTCGCCGCCGGACTCGGCATGCAACATGTCATAAAGCTTGGCGATATTGAGTTGCGGATCTTCAACAATCGGGAAATGCACGTCGCAGCCCATGATTTCCACAATGTCAGTTTCCCATGTGTGGTGATTGGCGACGAGATCAACCGAAAGGCCCAGAAGTTTTACCCCGCGCGCCTGAAACTCGCGCTGCAGGCGGGCCATGTAACCGATCTCGGTGGTGCACACCGGCGTGAAATCCTTGGGATGCGAAAAGAACACGCACCAGCTTTTTCCGATATAGTCATGGAATCGGATAGGTCCTTGCGTGCTGATTGCTTCAAAATCAGGTGCCAGATCGCCGAGCCTTACATGCATTGTTCTTTGTCCTGTTCTCACATCTGCCAGGATGCCGGGATTATCCGCTGAATATTGCCAAATCATCAATTACCCATCACCCAGGGCATTGATATAACAGCAAAATAAACCATTCCAGACAGTTAACAACACGTTAACACTTCGACCGCCACAATGGCCGAAACAGCGAATCGCGTCACGTTTACATGGGTCGAGATGAATTACGGCAGCCGCTCAAACGACGCGGCCTCTTCGCCAGGCTTTGGGCTAAGCGTCCAAGCCTGATCGTGTCGACCTATGCCCTGACGGTCAGCAGCAATTGTCGCAGCAGGCGTTTGGGCCGTTCGCACGCCATACCCCTTTGCCGGCGAACCCGTGGTCATCTCACACATCCCGCCGGCTGAAGAAGTGATCACCTCTTCAACCTCGGAAGCAGGCGCGCCATCTGCAAACTCAACTGAGATTGCTCGAACCGGAGAGACAGCCGGTGAAGCACCTCCCGAAGAACCGCAATTTGCCGATGACGAGCCGCCGGAAGAAACCACACCGTCAAAAGGCAAGCGCAAGCGGCCAATGGCAGTTGTTGAGCAGCCGGTCGAACAGGATGTTTACCGCCAGGATGCATCAATCGTTGTTTCCCCACGCCGTGCCCTGACCGTCGCGCCTGTTGATTCGATCACTGAGAAAACTGCGGCAGGCGCATTGCCGCGCATCGCAGGCAACGGCAAGAAACCATCAACCGTCTATGCCCGCCCGACCAGTCTCAATGTCATCCACTCCGACTCGCCCAAGATCGCCATTGTTCTCGGGGGCATGGGCCTCAATGCGCAATTGACCGCCCGCGCCATCGCCGAACTGCCGGCTGATGTAACGCTTGCCTTCGCACCCTATGGCGAAAACCTGCAACAGCAGGTCGACAAGGCGCGCAAGGAGGGCCACGAAGTGTTCTTGCAGGTGCCGTTTGAGCCCGTGGGCTTTCCCGCCAACAATCCTGGACCCAAGACCTTGCTCGCCGAAGCAGGGTCCGGCGAAAACCTGGGTGCGCTGCATTGGCACATGAGCCGCTTTGCTGGTTATGTGGGCCTGGTGAATTATCAGGGCGGACGCTTTCTCGCCAACCCCGATGCACTGATACCGGTGCTCCGCGAAGTGCGAAAGCGTGGCCTCCTGTTTGTCGAAGATGGCTCCTTGCCCTTGACCGCGACACAGGCCGCCGCCAAGGAAAGCTCTGCCGAGTTCCGCAAGGCCCAGACCGTGATCGATGCCGATCCCGATCCCAAGGCCATCATCGCAGCCCTTGAACTCTTGGAAAAGGAAGCAGAAGCCAATGGCATTGCCATCGGTTCTGGCTCGGGTCTCGCTGTCACCGTCGACACATTGCGCGACTGGATCAAGGACGCTGCTGAACGTGGCGTTACCATCATTCCTGTCAGTGCCACATTCAAGGGAAGGCTCGGCTGATGCCAAAGGAAATCACATCCTATCGCCCCTGTGTTGGCGTCATGCTGGTCAACCGCGACGGGCTGGTCTGGGTCGGTCGCCGTTTCGAAAAACAGAATGACGATGGTGTTGGCAAATGGTGGCAGATGCCGCAGGGCGGCATTGACGATGGCGAAGATCATCGCGCTGCAGCTTTCCGCGAACTGGCGGAAGAAACCGGCGTCACCTCTGCGAGTTTTTTGGAAGAAGCCGAAGGCTGGTTCAAGTATGACTTGCCTGAAAACCTGATTGGCAAAAGCTGGGGTGGAAAATATCGCGGCCAGAAACAGAAGTGGGTGGCGCTGCGCTTTGACGGCAACGACAGCGAAATCGATCTGGCACCCGAAGGCCACAAGCAGGAATTCGATCAGTGGAAATGGGCCACCATGGACGAAGTCCTGGACATCGTCGTGCCCTTCAAGAAAGCTGTCTATGTCGACGTGATCAGGGCGCTGCGGCATCTGGGGCAGTAACCAATCCCCGCCACAAATCTGCCCTTCTCGCGCCACCATCCATCGCTTGAAAATGCACCATGTCAAAGAACCTGCGAAGTCTTGGCCTTTTCGTGTTTGGTGCAATTGCACTCCTTGCTTTTGCCATTGCCAACAATCCGCAAAATCTTGAAGCGCTGAAATCGCTAGCAGCCCGCGAATTTCCGGTTCTGCGAAAGGCCCTTTTTCAACCGGCAACACCGGTCGAAACGCGCCTTGCACATGGAGGATTCAAATTGGGTCAGCCAACCCTGATCCGCATCTACAAGGAAGAAGCAGTCCTCGAAGTGTGGATGCAACGCGCGCAACGTTTCGAAAAAGTGTTCACTTTCCCAATCTGCAAATGGTCCGGAGCACTCGGTCCCAAACTTCAGGAAGGCGATGGCCAGTCGCCAGAAGGCTATTACTATGCCTCGGCCAAACAGCTTCTCCCCTCGTCACGCCACCACCGCGCCATCAATACGGGCTTTCCAAATTCCTATGACGCAAGTCTGGGGCGCACCGGCACAGTGCTGATGATCCATGGTTCATGCAGCTCGATCGGCTGTTACGCCATGACTGATCCGGCGATTGACGATATCTACCGCATCGTCGAGGCGGCATTGCAAAAGGGCCAGGGCGAAATTCCATTGCACCTCTATCCGTTCCGCATGAATGAAGACAATCTGGCACGCAACAGCAATCACAAATGGAGCAGCTTCTGGCGCAATCTGGCGGAAGGCGATGCGCTGTTTGCTGCGTCAGGACTGCCGCCGCCGGTATGGTCCTGCAATGGAAAATATCACTTTGCCGGAACACCAAAGAACTGCGAGAAGATAAGGCCTTGGTGATTCTCGAGGCCCCGGTTTGGTAACCAGACATATCATTTTTGACTGTGACGGTGTGCTCGTAGACAGTGAGCCCCTGTCAATGCGCGCCGACGTAACCTTGCTGCGCCGCTTCGGCATAGAGATCAGCGAAGCCGAAGCACATCGCCGCTTTGTCGGAACCACCTTCAAGGCCATGCTTGATGAAATGGCCAGGCACCACAACGTCAATTTTCCACCCGGCCTTTCTGCCGAGAAAGATGCCATGCTGGCGGACATGTACTGCGCTGAACTGCGCGCCGTTGATGGCATGACCGCAACCTTGCAGGAGCTGCGCGACCGCGGTTTCAGTTTTTCGGTCGCCTCAAATAGCCCGCGCGAACGCGTGGTACTGGCCCTCGACCTGACCGGCCTTTCCGGTTTCATGGATGCAATCACAACATTTGAAGACGTTCCAAACGGCAAGCCCGCGCCCGATGTGTTCCTGCACGCCGCGAAATTGTCGGGCGTCGATGGCGATGAATGTGTTGCCATTGAAGACAGCATGACCGGGGTCACCGCAAGTGTTGGAGCAGGTCTGCGAACCCTGGGCTTCACTGGCACCCACGACAATCCGGTGGCCCATGGCGCAAGGTTAATGCAGCTCGGAGCCAAGCCTGTCTTCCACCGCATGGCTGCCCTGCCACAACTCATTTGACATTTGTTAGGAAAATCCCCATATAGCGGGCACTGGTTGATGGCCTAATGAATACGTGAGGCTCGCGCACCGTCGCTGAGCCGTTCAGGCCGCCAGTTTTCACCAACATTCCTTTCACGTGGGACTGTATTTCGCGGGATGCATCGGATGCAGCGCCCTGCGAGGTCCCCTTATGCTTCCGAATTGAAAGTTTATTGTCTTGACGACATTTACCGAACTGAATCTGTCTCAACCGCTCCTCGCTGCCCTGGCAAGCGAAGGCTACGAGACCCCCACTCCCATCCAGGCGCAAGCCATTCCCTCGCTGCTGCAGGGCCGCGATCTTTTGGGCATCGCCCAAACCGGCACCGGCAAGACCGCAGCCTTTGCGCTGCCCATTCTCGAGCGCCTCTCCAAGGACAACCGCCACGCCGTTCCCGGCACATGCCGTGTTTTGATTCTCTCTCCCACCCGCGAGCTCGCCTCGCAGATCCACGAGAGCTTCAAAACCTATGGCAAGAACCTGCGCTTCAAGACTGCCGTCGTCTTTGGTGGCGTCGGCATTGGCAAGCAGATCGAAACCGCCAAACGCGGCATTGATATTCTCGTTGCCACTCCAGGCCGCCTCGTCGATCTCATGGAACGCCGCGCCATCACCGTTGCAAAAACCGAAATCTTTGTGCTCGATGAAGTCGACCAGATGCTTGATCTTGGTTTTATCCACGCCATCCGCAAGATCACCGGCCACCTGCCCAAACAGCGCCAGAACCTGTTCTTCTCGGCCACCATGCCGAAGGAAATTGCAGGCCTTGCCGCAAATCTGCTGAATGATCCGGTGCGTGTGGAAATCCAGCCTGCGGCCACAACCGCCGAACGCGTTGAGCAGACGGTGATCCATGTTGATCCAGCCAACAAGATCAAATTGCTCGCCGAACTGTTGAAGGACAACAACATCACCCGTGCGCTGATCTTCACCCGCACCAAGCATGGTGCTGACAAGGTGGTGAAGTTCCTCGCCAATGCGAAATTCGAAACCTCGGCCATTCACGGCAACAAGTCGCAGGCCAACCGCGAAAAGGCTTTGGCCGGATTCAAGAGCGGCAAGATCCTGGCGCTGGTTGCAACCGATATTGCAGCACGCGGGATTGACATTGACGACGTGACCCATGTCTTCAACTATGATCTGCCATTCGTGCCGGAAAGTTATGTCCACCGCATCGGCCGCACCGCGCGCGCTGGCGCAACCGGCAAGGCAATCGCCTTCTGCACCCCCGAAGATCGTGGACTTTTGCGCGACATTGAACGCACCATCCGTCAGCAGGTTCCGGTGCAAGAACACGAAATGGCATTGAAGGTCGACGAGCTCGCGCCCAACTTCGGCTGGAATCCGGCAGATGGAAAGCGCAAGTCTGGAGGTGGCCGTCACATGCCGAATACTGCCAAGAAACCGCATCGCGGACAGGGCGGAAGACCGCAGCGCACCGACCGCAATGAAGGCCGCTTCGCCAAGGGCGATGCTCCGCACACGGAGCAACGTGCGCCAAAACCAAAGCGCGACTGGAGTCCGGCATCCGTGAATGGCGGCCAGGTGGAAAGACCCGCCGATGGCAGCCAGCGCTTTGCCCGTGGCGACGCCGACCGCAAACCCTTCGGGACCCGCAAGCCTTCCGGTGGCAAGCCCTTTGCCGGCAACCGAAACAATAAGCCACAGCAGCGCAGCGGCAATGCACCCGGCTTCGGCAAACCATCACGCGGCGCAAAACCAGCAGCGGCCGGCGGCGGCAACTGGATGAAGGCCATCAGCGTCGACCGGGCTGAATCCTAAAACATTGATCGGGCACTGTTTTCTCCAAATGAGAAAATAGTGCTTGACAGCGTACGCTCCAGAGGCTATAACTCGCTACATTCGGGAGAGGTGGGAAAGTCACGCTTCTTCCTCAATCAACCACAGTTTTCACCGCAGCTCCCATGGGTCTGCGGTTTTTCGTTTTGGAGAACCCTTATGATCACGATCATTTTCCTGCTGACATGTGCTGTCACCTGCACCCATCTATGTCACGCGGCACAAGTCTCGAACATTTCATCATCGCCGCCAAGGCCACATGTTACGTGGGCAATGGCGCGAGTGCGGCTCCTTCACGCAAGGGCGCGCACGATCTCTCGCATACCTATCGCGACAGCCGCAACGACACCGAATGTTATCGGTTGGACTATCATGATGGTACGGTCAGGAAATAGTGCCTCACCTTTTTCCGGGTAAGTCCAGCCGGATGCCGTCACGGATGAAGTCATTCACTCCGGCGGCGGATCCAGCGGCAAGGTTGCAGCATAGGCCAGAACGTCGATGGCGTCTTCCACGGGGAAAGCCCGGAGATTGACCATGGGCACACCAGGATGCGCGTTGTAGATCTTGTTGAAGACTTCATCCGGCACTTCCACCGCTTCGGTACCGACGTAATTATGCCCCCCGTCCACGCCCCAATCGAGAAGCCTGCCGTCAAATCCGTGACAGGCAGCACAAACCGTCTGGAAGATCTCGCGACCGTGCTTGACATCACCTGCATTGACCGTGCGCTTGGAGTAATCAAGAAATTTGCGCATGTCGACCTGGCCACGGCTGACAAAAGCGGCAAGACGTTTGAGTTCAGCATCAGATATCATGTCTGGTGTATATGGATGGTTCTTGTCGCGGAAGATTGCGACCAGTTCCGCATCGGGCTTTCCGCTTGCCCCCAGAATGCCCTTGATGCCGGAGAAATGTCCGCCCTTGCTGTAGATGCCGTCTTTGCCCTGATAATCCCAGCCATGACATTCTTTGCACCGCCAGGTATCGGCACCTGTCACTTTCTTGTTGATGTCAACCGGATAGGCCGGATTGGTGGTCTTTGGTTCTTCACGGTCAAGTGCAGTCCACCAAGTGTCATAGATGCGCCCACCCGCGGCACGCATCCAGGTTTCAGAAGGTTGTTCGGGCTCACCATGGACAAAATCCTGGGCACCAACCTTGTGGGAATAGTCGTGTTGTTCGTTGTCGCCGACAGCTGGCGATGTAACGATCGCAAGCACAAGGGTTGACGCAAACGCGCCACGCAAGAATATCGATTTCATTTTTTCCGTCCCTGAATCAGCGATTCATCAAAGGTTCCAAGAACCCGCCGCCTGTCAATTAGCTGACAATTTGCTGACAGTTGCAAGGGGCAAAACACCCACAAGAAGGCGGCACTAGCCATTTGGGAGGATTTATTATACTTTCGTTTATGACTATACTTTCGTTTACGAACTAAACTATAGTAAATATCATTTGAGCCTCGCGTTGTGCCAGGTCGAAAATCAAGGTCTCGCAAGTACCATGAGCAAGGGACAGGCTCAGTTTTCCAGGCAAAAGACCTGGTTCTTCGCCTTTGCCATGGCCATAGGCAGCATCGTCTTGCTGGTCGATGTGGCATCGGAAGCCTGGTCCGGCTTGTCTGATTCGGTTAATTCAGGTTTTTACGGCCATCTTCTGCGCGAAATCCTGGCGGCGTGTTTGCTGACGGCAGGCGCATTGATGGCAATTTTCCACTTGTTCAACCTCGAGCACACGGCAGAAACCAGCCAGAAGGAACTGCGTTTGCTTCGCCAGGACTTTGACCGGATACTGCGCGAAAGGTTCGCCAGTTGGAAACTGACGCGTTCAGAAATTGATGTTGCAATGCTGACGGTCAAGGGGCTTTCCATCAGCCAGATTGCCGAGGCCCGCCACACCCAGTCAGGGACGATCAAGGCGCAACTAAGTAGCATATTTCACAAGGCTGGTGTTGCGTCGCGCACCGAGTTGCTGTCAGTCTTTATCGATGAAATGCTGGATACGGGTGCTAGCGGCTAGCCCAAAACCGGTGCCACTTGTCTGCATGCTGCTCTAAACGGCAGTCGCAAGCGCCCGCAAATGATCCAGCGCTTCGCTCGCCTTGCGCTTCTTTTCGTCGCCCACGGCATCCGCCATGTCTTCTTCGGCATCCTTGATTTGGGCGTCAAGCGCAGCGCGGTCGAGTTCGGCCAACGGAATGGCGGTTTCGGCGAGCACGGTAAGGCCTGACGCGTTCACTTCGGCAAAGCCACCGCGCACGAAAATCTTGTCAGCAGCGCCGCCATCTTTCTGCACCACGACAACACCGGGCTTCAGCGTCGAGAGCACCGGCGAATGGCCAGCGAGGATCGTCATCTCGCCTTCCGTGCCAGGAATTTGCACTGATGTCACATCCCCTGAAAACAGGAGACGGGCGGGTGAGACGAGTTCGAAATGCAGTGCCATGTTTCAGTTCCTTGTGTGACTTCCCTCACCCGCCCCTTCGGGGCACCCTCTCCCTGAAGGGAGAGGGGTGGTACCTTTGCCCCTCTCCATTCATGGAGAGGGTGGCGCGTCAGCGCCGGGTGAGGTCAGTCAATTCTTACGCCGCGTCAGCTGCCATCTTCTTGGCCTTCTCGACCGCCTGCTCAATCGTGCCGACCATGTAGAAAGCCGGTTCCGGCAGGTGATCATAGTCACCGTTGCACAGTCCCTTGAAGCCTTTGATCGTGTCTTCGAGTTTCACCTGCACACCGGGGGATCCCGTAAACACGGCAGCCACGTCGAACGGCTGCGACATGAAGCGTTCGATCTTGCGGGCGCGCGACACGGCGAGTTTGTCTTCTTCCGAAAGCTCGTCCATGCCCAGGATTGCGATGATGTCTTGCAGCGCCTTGTAGCGTTGCAGGATCGACTGCACCTGACGCGCAACTGCGTAATGCTCTTCACCGACGATCGATGGCTGCATCATGCGCGAGGTGGAATCGAGCGGATCAACAGCAGGGTAAATGCCCTTTTCAGCTATCGACCGCGACAGCGTGGTCGTTGCGTCCAAATGCGCGAACGACGTCGCAGGCGCCGGATCGGTCAAGTCGTCGGCGGGAACGTAAATTGCCTGCACGCTCGTGATCGAACCCTTGTGGGTGGTGGTGATGCGTTCCTGCAGAGCGCCCATGTCGGTGGCGAGCGTTGGCTGATAACCCACCGCTGAAGGAATACGGCCCAAGAGAGCCGACACTTCGGAACCGGCTTGCGTGAAGCGGAAGATGTTGTCGACGAACAACAACACGTCCTGGCCTTCGTCGCGGAAATGCTCGGCAACCGTCAGGCCCGACAAGGCCACGCGCATGCGCGCACCTGGTGGCTCGTTCATCTGGCCGAACACCAGGGCGCATTTCGATTTCACATCCGAGTTCTTGTCATGCGGATCGGCATTGACCTTGGACTCGATGAATTCGTGATAGAGATCGTTGCCTTCGCGGGTGCGTTCACCCACACCGGCGAACACCGAATAGCCACCATGGGTTTTGGCAATGTTGTTGATGAGTTCCTGGATGAGAACAGTCTTGCCCACGCCGGCGCCGCCGAACAACCCGATCTTGCCGCCCTTGGCGTAAGGGGCGAGAAGATCAACCACCTTGATGCCCGTGACGAGAATTTCGGCCTCGGTTGACTGATCGGTGAACTCAGGCGCTGGCGCATGGATGGGGCGACGCAGCTTGGTCTTGATCGGGCCTGCTTCGTCAATCGGCTCGCCGATGACGTTCATGATGCGGCCCAGCGTCTCTTCACCAACCGGAACCGTGATCGATGATTCTGTATCACGTACCGATTGGCCGCGCACCAGACCTTCAGTCGAGTCCATGGCGATGCATCGAACGGTGTTTTCACCCAGATGCTGGGCCACTTCGAGGACCAGACGGTTGTCACCATTCATGGTTTCGAGCGCGTTCAAGATCTGTGGCAACCCGCCATCAAAGGCCACGTCGACGACAGCGCCCGTGACTTGCGTGATCCGGCCTGAGCCGCCTGCGGATGATGTAGCTTTCTTTGCCATGATGTGTCCTTACCTGCGATACGTTACAGCGCTTCCGCGCCGGAAATGATTTCGATGAGTTCCTTGGTGATCTGCGCCTGACGCTGGCGGTTATACTTGATCGACAGCTTGTTGATCATGTCACCGGCGTTGCGCGTGGCATTGTCCATGGCGCTCATGCGGGCACCCTGTTCGGACGCCGCATTTTCGAGAAGCCCGCGGAACACCTGCACCGCAATATTGCGCGGCAGAAGGTCGCCCAGAATTTCGTTTTCCTCTGGCTCTGCGTCATAGACAGCGCCACCGAGATCGGCAGCCTTGGCACCATCGACCGAGGCCGGGATCAGGCGCAGTGCTGTTGGCTTCTGCGAAATCACCGACTTGAATTCCGAGAAGAACAATGTCGCGACATCAAACTCGCCCGCTTCAAACATGGCGAGTATCTTGGTGGCAACACCATTGGCATTGTCAAAATTGACAGCCTTCTGGCCACGGAAATCAACGGCATGAACAATATACTGGCCATACATGCGCTTCAGCGCATCATTGCCCTTCTTGCCGACGGTCATGATCTTGACGGTCTTGCCTTCGCGGCGAAGACGATCCGCATGTTCACGCGCCAGCTTGGCAATCGATGAATTGAAACCGCCGCAAAGGCCGCGTTCAGCCGTTGCAACCACCAGCAAATGAACCTGGTCAGCACCCGTGCCAGCCAACAGTTTCGGCGCTCCCGCCTGGCCTTCCGTAGCCGATGACAAGTTTGAAAGCACAACCGCCATGCGCTGCGAATAGGGACGCGCGGCAACCGCTGCTTCCTGCGCGCGGCGCAGCTTTGCCGCAGCCACCATCTGCATCGCCTTGGTGATTTTCCGCGTCGCCTTCACTGAGGCGATGCGGTTGCGTAAGTCTTTTAGACTTGGCATCGGAACCCCTTGTTATGCAAACGACTTGGCAAACGCTTCAACAGCCGACTTCAATTTGGCCATCGTCGCATCGGAAATTGCTTTTTCGGTACGGATAGCATCCATGACGTCGCCATGCTTTTCACGCATGGTGCGGAGCAACCCTTCTTCGAAGCTCTTGATTTTGGCAACCGGCAGCGCATCAAGATAACCGTTCACACCGGAATAGATCGAAACAACCTGCTCTTCCATCTTCAGTGGCGAGAACTGACCCTGCTTCAACAGCTCGGTCAAGCGTGCACCACGGTTGAGCAACTTCTGTGTCGACGCATCGAGATCGGAACCGAACTGCGCAAACGCCGCCATTTCGCGGTACTGGGCGAGTTCGCCTTTGATCTTGCCGGCAACCTGCTTCATCGCCTTGGTCTGTGCGGCAGAACCCACACGTGACACCGAGAGACCGACGTTCACGGCAGGACGAATGCCTTGATAGAACAGATCGGTTTCAAGGAAGATCTGGCCGTCAGTGATCGAGATCACGTTGGTCGGAATATAGGCCGACACGTCGTTGGCCTGGGTTTCAATGACCGGCAGGGCGGTCAGCGAACCACCACCCAGCGAGTCATTCATTTTTGCAGCACGTTCCAGCAAACGTGAATGCAGATAGAAAACGTCACCGGGGTAAGCTTCGCGGCCCGGCGGACGGCGCAGCAACAGTGACATCTGGCGATAGGCGACAGCCTGCTTTGACAGATCGTCATAGGCGATCAGGGCGTGCATGCCATTGTCGCGGAAATATTCGCCAATGGCACAACCCGCAAAGGGAGCAAGGAACTGCAACGGCGCCGGATCAGAGGCGGTCGCAGCAACAACGACAGAATATTCCATCGCACCATTGTCTTCGAGAACCTTGACGAACTGCGCAACGGTTGAGCGCTTCTGGCCGCAGGCAACGTAAACGCAATAGAGCTTGTCCTTCTCAGGACCGGCAATATGAATGGGCTTCTGGTTGAGGATCGTATCGAGAATGATGGCAGTTTTGCCGGTCTGGCGGTCACCGATCACCAATTCGCGCTGGCCCCGGCCAACCGGGATCAGGGCGTCAATGGCCTTGAGACCCGTCGCCATCGGCTCGTTCACCGACTTGCGGGGAATAATGCCGGGTGCCTTCACGTCCACGCGCGACTTCTGCTTGGCCTTGATCGGACCCTTGCCGTCAATCGGATTGCCGAGCGGATCGACCACGCGGCCGAGCAATTCCTTGCCGACGGGAATTTCAACGATGGCACCGGTGCGCTTGACTGTATCGCCTTCCTTGATGTCGCGGTCATTGCCGAACAACACGCAGCCGACATTGTCGGATTCGAGGTTCAAGGCCATGCCCATGATGCCATTCGGGAACTCGACCATTTCACCGGCCTGCACATTGTCCAGGCCATAGACGCGGGCGATACCGTCACCGACTGAGAGCACCTGACCGATTTCGGAAACTTCGGCATCCTTGCCGAAATCCTTGATCTGCTTCTTCAGGATGGAAGAAATTTCTGCGGCGCGAATGTCCATTACGCGGTCCCCTTCATGGCAACTTTGAGTGAATTGAGTTTGGTACGGAGTGAATTGTCCATCATGCGGCTACCCACCTTGACGATGAGGCCACCGAGAATGTCTGGCTCGACCTTTTGCGCAAGCACAACATCACTGCCGGTGGCAGCCTTGAGCGCCGCCTTGAGTTCGGTCACCTGCTTGGGCGACAGCGTCTCGGCTGACGTTACTTCAGCCGCAACTTCGCCCTTCGACTTGGCAACCAGCGCATTGAAAGCGGAGATCGCTTGCGGCACGGCGGCAAGGCGGCGGTTGGAACACATGACCTTGAGAAAGTTCAAGGCCAGGCTGTTGATCTTTGCTTTCGCGGCAAGTGCCTCGATGGCCCCCAGTTGGTCATCAGCCTTGTAAATCGGCGAATGCATCAGGTCCCGGAGCTCGTCGGAACTGTCAATCAGCGCCTGGAATGAATTGAGGGCGCTTGCCGTAGCCGGAACGGCCTTTTGTTCTGTAGCGAGGTCGAACAACGCCGATGCATAGCGTCCTGATACCCCTGAAACTGCTTGGTCTGCCGCAGCCACGATTGGTCTTTCTGTTGTCCGTGTTTTACAGTTTCTGTTGCCAGAAACCCAAACACTTGAATTGATTTGATAAAAACACACCCGAAAGCATGCTTGCCAAGAGGCCCCAAGCCCTTGCGCGACGCGGTGCTAACACATGAATAACCAGCTGGCAACGGGCTGTTTTTCACCAAGTGTCGCAGCTCGAGCCGCCCCCCGCAAGGCCCGGCCAAAAACAGGAAACCCGCCAGAGTGTCAACTCTGGCGGGTTCTGATGTCTTCGGTCAGGCTCTCAAGCGGAGAGCCCCCGCATTTAGCCGCGAACGGCTTGGCGGGCGATATTGCCGATATCTGCGCGATTGATACCGAGGTCGGCAAGCTCGCGGTTGGTCAATGCATTCAATTCCGAAACTGTGCGATTGTAACGCTTCCAGTTGGAGATGCGGGATTTGAGAACTTCGAACATAGTGATCTCCTTTCAGCTCATTGGTCTCTTCTGTACAATCGGAAGATAGGTGCAATGCAGCAAAATTACCAATGCAAATTTTGCATGGCTACAATTCCATCAACTAACTCAATATTTTACATTCCGTTCACAATTCAAAAACCTGCATACACCTGCCATTTTGCTGTGCTTTTGCACAAAAACAGCACAAAATTAGCCGTCAAGACAGCTATCGTCACCAAATCATCACAATTATGCATAGCTATTGGGCAGAAACTTGTGCATCGCACAAGAGGATCTGACAGAAAAACGCCCACTGGTTGAGCCAGCGGGCGTTTCTAAGCAGGTGATTCGTTGTCTGCAGGTTGCGCTATCAGAACAACCCCTGCACCAATCCCTTGTCATCAAGCCCAATAACCTCGGCCGACGGCACCTTGGGCAATCCCGGCATGGTCATGATGTCTCCGCACACAACGACGATGAACTCGGCACCAGCGGAAAGCCGCACCTCGCGGATGGGCAGGGTGTGGTTGGTGGGCGCACCCTTGAGGTTGGGATCGGTCGAGAAGGAATATTGCGTCTTTGCCATGCAGATGGGGAACTTGCCGTAGCCGGCGGCCTCCCAGGCCTTGAGCTGGTCGCGCACCGACTTGTCAGCGATCACGTCGTCGGCACGATAGATTTCGCGGGCAATGGTCTTGACCTTGTCGAACAGGGACAGCTCCTCGCCATAGATCGGCTTGAACTGCGAGCCCTTGTCGGCCAGCGTGACCACGTGTTTGGCCAAGGCCTCGGTGCCCTTGGAGCCTTCGGCCCAGTGGGTGCACTTGAACGCTTCAACCCCATGTTCCTTGCAGAAAGCCTTGATGACATCGACTTCGGCTTCGGTGTCGGAGACGAAATGGTTGACCGCGACAGCAATCGGCACGCCGAACTTCTTCATGTTCTCGAGATGGCGGCCGAGATTGGCACAGCCCTTCTTCAGCGCTTCGACATTTTCCTTCTTGAGATCGTCCTTGGCCACGCCACCATGCATCTTGAGGGCCCGCACGGTGGCAACGATCACGGCAGCGGCAGGTGTGAGACCAGCCTTGCGGCACTTGATGTCGAAGAATTTCTCGGCACCCAGATCAGCGCCGAAGCCTGCTTCCGTTACCACAAAATCGGCGAGCTTCAGGGCGGTCTGCGTGGCCATCACCGAGTTGCAGCCATGCGCGATATTTGCGAAGGGTCCGCCATGCACAAAGGCCGGATTGTTTTCCAGCGTCTGCACGAGGTTGGGCTGGAGGGCGTCTTTCAGCAGGACGACCATGGCGCCGGGGGCTTTCAGGTCCTTGGCCAGAACGGCTGACTTGTCCTTCTTGTAGCCAACGACGATCTGCCCGATACGGCGTTCCAGGTCGGCAATCGAGGTTGCAAGGCACAGGATAGCCATGATCTCGGAGGCGACGGTGATGTCGAAGCCGGCTTCGCGCGGATAGCCGTTGGCGACGCCGCCGAGCGAGCAGACGATTTCGCGCAAAGCGCGGTCGTTCATGTCCATGACCCGGCGCCAGGCGACGCGGCGCGTGTCAATGCCAAGCTCATTGCCCCAATAGATGTGGTTGTCGATCATCGCCGACAGGAGGTTGTGGGCGGACGTGATGGCATGGAAATCGCCAGTGAAATGCAGGTTGATGTCTTCCATCGGCACGATTTGGGCATAGCCGCCGCCAGCAGCGCCACCCTTCATGCCAAAGCACGGCCCCAGCGAGGGTTCACGAAGCGCCACGATGGCCTTCTTGCCGATCTTGTTCAGGCCATCCCCAAGCCCTACCGTCGTCGTCGTCTTGCCTTCGCCAGCCGGCGTCGGGTTGATGGCGGTGACCAGGATCAGCTTGCCATCCTTCTTCGATTTCAGGCTGTCGATGTAAGGTAGGGCCACTTTGGCCTTGGTATGGCCATAGGGAATGAGGTCTTGCTCAGGAATGCCGAGCCTCTTGCCGATCTCCATGATCGGCTTCATCTTGGCGTCGCGGGCGATTTCGATGTCGGATTTGATGGTCATGGGGCGGGATCCTGGATAGGTCGTTTTCGAATTCTATGGCGCAATCATAGCGGGCCCGCGCCTTAACACGGAACCACTTGCGCCGCAGCAGTGAAGATTAGCGACATGCCAAAAGTCTCAGAAAGTTGCATCGAAACACGCAAGTCCCGGCGCATGGAAATGCAAAAGCAACATTTGGTTAAGCATGTTCCTTGACCACGACTTTACCCTGCCGCGATAGGCTCTAGCGCAAAGCGTAGTGAGATCGGCCCGGCGTGACACGCCGTGCCCGTCAGTGATTTGGGGAATGACGGCAATGGAAAGCGCAATGATGATGGCAGAACGGGCTGCAAAAGCCGCTGCCAGCCTGGCCAAGCCAGCGCTTGCAGCAGCGGGCAAATCTGCCGCACACGACACAACCCTTGACAGCCGCGATCCACTGACCGGCATGATGAACCGCGCGCGTCTGTCAGAACACCTCGACCAGGCCATGTCAACCGCACGCCAGGAAGGCAGCCACTGTGGCTATGCCCTGGCTGTCGTGAACAACCTGTCTCTGGTCAATGAAGCCTATGGCTTCGAGGTTGCAGATGAGGTGATTGCCGCAATATCAAAGCGCCTGCAGAATGTCATGCGCAATGGTGACGTGATCGGCCGCTATTCCGGCAGCAAGTTTGGCATCATTCTCAATGCCTGCATGCCGCAGGATTTGCCGGCAGCACTTGAACGTTTCCTCGCCGTCGTCCGCGACAGCGTGATTGAGACCTCCTTCGGCCCGGTCTGGGCCATGTTGTCGATTGGCGGCATCAGTGCGCCGGACCATGCCGAAACGGCAGCCCATGCCATGGCCCACGCCGAAGACGCGCTCAACAAGGCGCGCCAGCTCGCAACCGACGGTGCGGTGATATACCTGCCCTCAGAACAGCGCAGGAATGAGCAGATGCTCAACGCCCGCTGTGCAGCCGAAATCGTGTTGAGCCTCAAGAACGATGATTTCAAGTTGGCCTACCAGCCGATCAAGGATGCCAGGACCGGCAAGATCGTGATGCACGAGGCACTGCTGCGCATGATCGACGAAGGCGGCGAGATCATCACCGCTGGCCATTTGATTCCCGTCGCCGAGCGTCTGGGGTTGGTCCGCCTCATCGACCGCGCCGTGACCCAGATGACGATTGCCGCATTGCATTCACATCCCGAAGCGTCGATCACCATGAATGTGTCGGCCAAGACCGCAACCGACCGCCGCTGGTACAACCAGCTGCTCGAGATCATCGCCGCAAACCAGGATGTGGCCACGCGCCTGACGATTGAAATATCCGAAACCGTGGCCCTCAACAATCTGCCAGAAACCCACGAATTCGTCCGCCGCCTGCGTGAGCTGGGATGCAGCATCGCCATTGACGATTTTGGCGATGGCTACACATCCTTCCGCAACATCCGCAATGTGCCGGCCACGGCCATCAAGCTTGATGGTTCCTATTGCCGCAATCTGGCAGGCAACAAGGACAATGCCTTTCTGGTCAAAAGCCTCATCGAACTGGCCCACACCTTCAAACTCAAGGTCTTTGCCGAATGGGTTGAAACAGAAGAAGATGAAAAGCTCCTGACCGAGTGGGGCGTGGATTATCTGCAGGGCAACCACATTGGTATTGCCGATGTGAAACCTGTTTGGCTCACGGACATGGGAGCCGAGTTCGACCTGACGCCAAAGGCCGTTGTCGCACCTGTCAGCCCGGAACTGGCAACGCAATCGCTGCTGCATGCCGCCGAAGAAACAATGATGGAAACGCCACCGGATGCAACACCGGTGATCCTCGCGACGGAAGCCGAACCCGTACCTGAAAACCCTGAAAACCCTGAAACACTTGAAACCCAAAGCCAGGTCGCCAGCGATTTCGACGATGCCTCCTTCGATAAGGAGATTTCAAAACTGCGTGGCACCCTTGATCTGCTGAACCAGTTCTTCCCCCCGAAGTCAGATGCAACAGCAACAGCCAACGACGAACAACAAGACGCATCAGCGGCTTGATTGAGACATTGCGATCCCGCCTCGGCAGCGGGATGCAGCAAGCCCAATTTGCTGCAAGGTCACTTCGACATGGAATTCAGCTTGTCCTGAATCGCCATCATCTGGTCCTTGAGCTGCTGCAAATCATCCTTGCGGTTTTCCGTGGGTGGAGGTTGCCGTGGCGGCGCTTCCTTGCCGGGACTGCCAGCCGCGCCCCCCATCCCACCCAAACCTCCCATCGCCGCAGCGAAGGGATTGAACGTGCGCATGGCATCCTCGAAGATGGTCATGTTGCGCCGGGTGATCTCTTCCATCGCCTTCATCGGGTCGGCACCAAAGGCATTCTTCAGCACATCGCCGCCAAAGGCGTCGGTCATCTGTTTGCGGATCTTGTCCTGGTCCTTGGTCAGCGTGTCGAGCGACATTTCGAGGTAGCTTGGCACCACGCCCTGCATGGCATCGCCATAAAACCGGATCAGCTGGCGCAGGAAATTGATCGGCAGGAGATTTTGCGAACCCTTGTTCTCTTCTTCAAAAATGATCTGCGTCAGCACCGAGCGGGTAATGTCTTCGCCGGTCTTGGCATCAAACACCACGAAGTCCGTGCCGCTGCGCACCATTTGCGACAGGTCTTCCAGCGTCACATAAGTGCTGGTGGATGTGTTGTAGAGCCGCCGGTTGGCGTATTTCTTGATGACAGTGGCGGTCTGCGCCTTGCCTTGTTCGTCTGACACGTAAACTCTCCCACGGCCCGTGAAACGACCATGCCGGACCTGCGAAATTTGTGCACCCCGCACCGCACAATTGCAAGTGCAAAAGCTTCGGAACGGTGAATGCCGCATTGCAATAAGCCCCCTTGCCATGCCAAACAGGTGGTCACTGCCCATCGCAACTTACCGGAGGAAATCATGTCCACTGATGTCGTCATCGTATCCGCAGCCCGCACGCCCGTCGGCTCGTTCAACGGGGCGCTTGCCTCCCTTGCAGCTTCGGCCTTGGGAACCATTGCCCTCAAATCCGCCATGGAACGCGCCAAACTCGAGCCCGGCGAAATCGAGGAAGTGATCCTGGGGCAAATCCTCACCGCGGGTCAGGGCCAGAACCCGGCCCGACAGGCCGCCATCCACGCCGGCATTCCCAACACAGCATCAGCCTGGGGCATGAACCAGCTCTGCGGCTCGGGGCTTCGCGCCGTGGCGCTCGGCATGCAGCAGATCGCCGACGGCTCGGCCAAGATTGTTGCCGCAGGCGGCCAGGAGAGCATGAGCAAGGCCCCGCACGTGGCGCACCTGCGCGATGGCGTGAAAATGGGCGACTGGCAATTGATCGACACCATGATCCGCGACGGACTGTGGGACGCCTTCAACGGCTATCACATGGGAACCACCGCCGAGAACGTCGCGAGGCAATGGCAGATCACGCGTGACCAGCAGGATGAATTCGCCGTCAAATCCCAGAACAAGGCCGAGGCAGCCCAAGCTGCCGGCAAGTTCAAGGACGAGATTGTGCCCGGTCACCATTTCGGGCCGCAAGGGTGATGTCGTCGTCAGCGACGATGAATATATCAAGAAGGGTGTCACCCTTGAAGGCATCGCCAAGCTGAAACCCGCCTTCGCCAAGGATGGCAGTGTCACCGCCGCCAATGCGAGCGGCATCAATGACGGTGCAGCCGTTGCCATTCTGATGTCCGCCAAGGAAGCCGAAAAGCGCGGGTTGACGCCACTCGCCCGCATTGTGAGCTGGGCCTCGGTCGGCGTGGATCCTGCCATCATGGGCTCAGGCCCCATCCCCGCCTCACGCGCCGCATTGGCCAAGGCAGGCTGGAAAGCCGAGCAGCTTGATCTCGTCGAAGCCAACGAAGCCTTCGCCGCCCAGGCCTGTGCGGTGAACAAGGACATGGGCTGGGATCCGGCAAAAGTGAACGTCAACGGCGGAGCGATTGCGATTGGTCATCCCGTGGGAGCAAGCGGCGCACGTGTGTTGAACACATTGCTGTTCGAAATGCAGCGTTCGAAGGCCAAGAAGGGCCTTGCGACATTGTGCATCGGCGGCGGCATGGGCGTGGCGATGTGCGTGGAGCGGTGAGTTTACTTTTTCTTGGCATGAAAGATTTTGGCTTGATCGGGAAATTTTCCGATCAGCCAATCAAGCGCTTTCAACTGAACATCACCGGGCGCCCGACGTATTTGGGCTGAAAGTTTGAGCCAATCCGGTCGCGGGAGCGTGAGGTTTTTGGCCCCTTCGTTACAAACCGAACAGATGGCGCGAAGATTGCTTGCGTCGTCAGTACCCACCCATCGACGTGTCGATCGTATGTCCAATATGTAGTCGCGTCTTACAACCAGCTTGGTCGTAAGGATGAGTTTCCCCAGCCACTGCACCACACATTTGGCAAGTAAATCCATTGCGATCCAAAACGAACGCGCGCGTCTCCTTCGAAATTCCGCGAGCAAAAGCAGGTTTGATTTTCAAATCCACAAGCTTGTATTGGCCGGGCTTGAGCGAACTGTCATCATTGTGCGTAATGATGTTAAGGCCTTCTTCGTTTCGAAGCTCGCGAACCCTTCGCGCCCACTCACTGCTGTTTGCAATTTGTTGCAGCGCTTTCGAATTGACTATCTCACCAACGTGCGCAGTAAAGAACTTTCGCAGTTTGGTTTTTGAGCCATCCCGTTTCATGCAGCTTCAAGTGCCTTCACTTCTGACAACCTGTTCAATAGTTTCGCGATCTGCCTTCCAACTGCCGCTGCAACGGGTGGTGGAAAGGCATTGCCCACCTGCCGATAAGCCGGTGTTTTCTTGCCGACGAAATGCCAGGAATCTGGAAAACCCTGGACGCGTGCAGCCATGCGAACAGTAAGTCGCGGCATGCCATTGTGATCCTTCGGCGGAGGCGAATCCGCGATGCCGATTCCATCAACATTCAGCTCCGCCCAAGCTTTGCGCGCGCGCGTCGGTCCAAGATCGGGGCCGCCATGTTTCTTTGAACCGCCAACGATTGTTGGTGCAATTCCATTTGCTGACTCTTTCCAGGAAATAGCACCCTTCCAGCCATCTGCGGCCATCAGGTCATGCAACAAGTCCCCCACATGCCGCGGTTGATCCACGTTTGGAATTGGCCAAACGAACTTTCCCGCTAAATTTTTGGCGAGTGCGACAAGCACAACACGAGGTCTGAGTTGCGAAACGCCAAAATCAGAGGCATGCAACAAGCGCCAATGTGTTTCGTAGCCAAGATTTTCAAACTGCAAATCAAGGTCAGCGCGGTACGGCGCGAAAACGGGGTCAAGCAAGCCACGAACATTCTCGAGCATCACTGCTTTTGGCTGAATTTCGGAAACAAGTCTCAAAGCTTCGGGAAACAGGTCACGCTCATCGTGTGCTCCCAGTTGCTTGCCTGCTTTGGAAAAAGGCGGACAAGGAACACCACCTGCCAGCAAGTCAATCAAACCGCGAAATGGTACGCCGGAAAATTTTGCGACATCTCCTTCAATGACATTCCAGGATGGCCGATTATGACGAAGGGTGGCGCAGGCAGCTGAATCAAGTTCGACCAGGGCAGCATGATGAAATCCGGCCATCTCGAGCCCAAGAGCCTGCCCGCCGGCACCACTGCAAATTTCGAGTGATTTTAGCTTCATAGAATCCCGCCGACCCGCCTTCTCGGGGAGAGAACATATTATGAACAATATGCACTTGTAAACCACTTTATCGTCTGAGCAAAGTATTTGAGGGTGTTTTTACCAATTGTGGAATGAAGTTCGCAATCGCGCGTGACATTCCGTTAACCATGCCACCGATTTCACCTAATTTAGCGAACCCTTAAACGGCCCTTGCTACGATCCCGTCAAGTTTACCGATGGGAGTTCAACATGCAGGTTCAAATTCCGCAGGCAGTGCAGTCGCTCTTGGACGCAAAGGTGATCACGGCGGCTGACACGATTAACCTGCGCCGCCAGTTTTATTCCGATGCGCGGATTGGCGAGGTCGAGGCTGACTGCCTCTTCGCCCTGAACGCCGAATGCACCTCGAAAGACCAGACTTTCACCACACTCTTTGTCGAGGCCCTGACCGACTACGTGGTTTTCCAGATGAACCCGGAGGGCTATATCAGCGAGGCCAATGCCCTGTGGCTGATCAAGCAGATCGACCTTGATGGCAAGGTTGACACCGTGGCCGAACTCGATCTCCTGATCAACATCATCGAAAAGGCAAAGTCAGCGCCCGATGGCCTGTCGGCCTATGCGCTCCGCCAGGTGCACCATGCCGTCCTCAATGGCAGTGGCCCGGCGCGCAATGGCAAGATGCTGGAACCGGGTCGTGTTGATGATGCCGATGTCGAAATGTTGCGCCGCATTCTTTATGCCTATGGCAGTGGCGGCAATGTCTCAATTACCGCGGCTGAAGCCGAGGTCCTTTTCGACATCAATGATGCAACGGTGGATGCCGACAATCATCCATCCTGGAAGATCCTCTTCGCCCAGGCCATTGCCAGTCACCTGATGATGGCTTCGATGCATGCACCAGCCGATCGCGAAACGGCGCTGCGCCAGGACGAATGGCTGCAGGAAGAGCAAAGGGACAATGTCGATTTCTTCTCGTCGATGATTGCGGGCCTTCGCAGCATCTATACGTCGGTTGACGATGATGATGCCTTGCGCCGCCGCCAGGCCTATGACCAGAGGATTGTCGAAAGCGAGCGTATTTCACGCGCCGAAGCCAGTTGGCTGGTCAATCGCATCAACCGCGATGGCAAATTGAGCGACGCCGAAAAAGCCATCCTCACCTTCATCAAGCAGGAATCGCCTGACATTCACCCGGACCTCAAACCGCTGCTCGACCGGGTCGCATAATTTTCCATTCACAGACAAGGCCAATGCGCGCTATGACATCCTGAAAAGGGAGGACGATCATGGCACGAGTGGCATTGGTAACCGGCGGAACCCGTGGCATTGGCGCGGCGATTTCAAAAGCCTTGCAGGCAGCGGGCTGCAAGGTTGCGGCATCCTACGCAGGCAATGACGAAGCGGCCAAGGCCTTCAAGGCGGAAACCGGCATTGCCGTTTTCAAGTGGGATGTCTCAAGCTATGAGGCCTGTGCGACAGGCATAAAGGCGGTGGAAGCCGAAGTCGGACCGGTTGATATTCTCGTCAACAATGCCGGCATCACCAAGGATGCCATGTTCCACAAGATGACCCCGGACATGTGGGGTGCTGTCATCAACACCAATCTGAATTCGCTCTTCAACGTGACGCATCAGGTGTGGACCGGCATGCGCGACCGGAGCTTTGGCCGCATCATTTGCATTTCCTCCGTCAACGGACAAAAAGGCCAGATGGGCCAGGCGAATTATTCCGCTGCCAAGGCAGGCGAAATCGGCTTCGTCAAGGCGCTGGCCCAGGAAGGTGCCTTCAAGAACATCACCGTAAATGCCATCGCACCGGGTTACATCAACACTGAAATGGTGAAAGCTGTTCCTGCCGACGTGATGAAGGCCAAGATCCTGCCGCAAATTCCGGTGGGCCGCGTCGGCGAGCCGGAAGAAATCGCCCGCTGCGTGGCCTTCCTGGCCAGTGACGATGCAGGCTTCATCACCGGCTCGACCCTCACTGCCAATGGCGGCATGTATCTGGTCTGACATGAATTGAGGTTCTGCCAAACGCATCATGACCCGCATCACTGCCGACCGCATCGCCTGTGACCGTGGCGGCAGGCGGGTTTTCTCTGATGTCAGCTTTACCGCTTTTGACGGTGATTTCGTTGCGCTGCGCGGGCCCAATGGGACGGGAAAATCCACCTTGCTGCGCATTCTGGCGGGCCTTGGCGAGATCAGTGAGGGCAAGCTCGCAATCAATGGCACGCTGCATTATGTCGGACATCTTGATGCCATCAAGCCTGCCCTCACGCTCCGCGAAAACCTCGCCTTCTGGCAAGCCTTCTGGAATGAAGGCGACATTGATCTGGCCTTGAAGGCCTTCGGTCTCGAAAGCCTCGCCGAAGATCCCGCATCCTATCTGTCACAGGGCCAGAAGCGCCGCCTCGCCTTGTCGCGCCTCGCCCTGGCCAGACGCGACATCTGGCTTCTCGATGAACCCAATGCCGGACTTGATGCCGCATCACAAGCCAAGCTTGAACATCTGGTCGAAACCCATCTCGCATCGGGTGGCATGGTGATTGCAGCTTTGCATGCAAGCATCGGCCTGACGCCTTCCCGCATCATCGATCTCGCATCATGATGAAGGCCACCCTCAGCATCATCACGCGCGACTTGCGGCTTGCCGTGAGACAGGGCGGCGGATTGGGCGCAGCATTGGGTTTCCTGCTGGCCGTCATGGTTCTGGTCCCAATTGCCTTGGGACCTGATCAGGCTTTGCTGCAACGGCTGGCCCCCGGCATCATGTGGCTCACATTGCTGCTCGCCGTCCTGCTCACAGCTGACCGCATCTATACGCAGGACCTCGAAGACGGCACCCTTGAATTGCTGCTGACATCGCCGCTGCCGATGGAGATGACGGCCTTTGCCAAGACTGTCGCCCATTGGCTCGCCGTCAGCCTGCCACTTGCAATCATCGCACCCTGCCTTGGCATCATGCTCAACCTCGATATCGGGCAATTTGCGGTACTGTTGTCGTCGATGCTCTTGGGTTCTGTTGCCCTGTCAATGCTGGCATCAATCGGTGGCGCCGTGACAGCAGGTCTCAAACGCGGCGGGCTGATTATTCCATTGCTGGTCTTGCCGCTGTATATTCCGGTCATGATCTTTGGCCTTTCGGCAACAACGGCGGACCTCGGTCCATCAGGCAGTTCCGCGTCACTGCTGGTGCTGTCCGCCATCACGCTGGTCTGTATGGTGGTTTCGCCCTGGGCCTCAGCCGCGGCATTGCGTGTCTATCTTAAGTGACACCGGGAGCCTATAACATCGCCATGCAGATCTATGCCAATCCCGCCCGCTTCCTGAAAATCGCCAATGTCATTTTGCCGTGGTGCTGGGCGATCACTGCAGTCTTGTTTGCCTTGGGGCTTTATGGCGCATTGTTCACAACCCCCCCCGATTACCAGCAGGGAGAAACCGTGCGCATCATGTATCTGCATGTGCCCGCATCATGGATGGGACTTTTCGTTTATGGCCTGATGGCCTTTCTCAGTGCTGTTGCCTATATCTTCAAGCATCCGCTGGCCGATGCAGCAGCCAAGGCAGCGGCACCTTTGGGCGCAGTCTTTTGCTTTCTGGCGCTGGCAACAGGCTCGATCTGGGGCAAGCCCATGTGGGGCACCTGGTGGACCTGGGACGCCCGCGTCACCTCGATGTTCATCTTGCTGCTTTTGTATCTCGGTTACATTGCCATCTGGCAGACAGCCGAAGACCCGCATCGCGCCGCACCACTGGCGCGCATCGTGGCACTGGTGGGTGCGCTGATCTTGCCGGTCATCAAGTTTTCTGTTGACTGGTGGAACACCCTGCATCAGCCAGCCAGTGTTTTCCGCATGGGTGGCCCGACCATTGACAAGTCGATGCTGCCGACCTTGTTCATCATGGCATTGGCCTATACGACATTGTTTGTAGCGCTTCATCTCACGGCAACCCGCAGCGAAATTACGCTGCGCAAGCAGCGCAGCCAGCGCCTCAGCGAAATAGGTCGCAGCTGAATGGATTGGTCATCGTCGCATGTTGGCTATGTCCTTGCCGCATTTGCCATCTCCGCAATAACATTGCTCGCCATGAGTTTGTGGGTCATTGGTCGCGACATTGCCTTGCGCAAAAAGCAGCGGGAGTCAGAGAAATCGTGAAACTGCCCCGCCTCACTGTGTTGCCGGTCCTGTTCTTTGCTGGTCTCGCTCTCGTGTTCTGGAAAGGCTTGCAGGGCGATCCGCAACGCCTGCCGTCAACCCTGATCGGAAAACCTGTCCCTGTTTTCACCTTGCCTGCGATCACAAGTTCCGAGACTGCGGCATTGTCGAGCACGGACTTGGCCCAGGGCCGTGTGACGCTGGTCAATATTTTCGCATCCTGGTGCGGCCCCTGCCGCGACGAACATCCGTTGCTTATGGAATTGTCCAGGCGCACTGACATCGATCTCGTTGGCATCAACAACAAGGACGATCCGGAAAATGCCAGGCGCTTCCTCGGTGCCCTGGGAAATCCCTACCGCCGCATCGGTGCCGACAGCAGCGGCCGCGTCACCATTGACTGGGGTGGCTATGGCGTACCCGAAACCTTTGTCGTCGACGGTGCCGGGCATATCCGCCACAAGATCATCGGACCAATATCCGCAGATATCATCGTCAGACAGCTTGATCCCGAGATCGAAAAAGCAAAACAGCCGCTCGCCACACCGTGAAGCGTGGCAAGCGGCGGCTGTGTGCATCAAGGGGCGCTCAAACCTGTTGCAGCACTGTATCCAGTTCATCAAAAAACATGGCGAGTGTACCCAGCCCCGCACCTTTTGCAGATGAACGCATTATGGGAATATTGGCGGAAAGAAAGTCAGCAACGTCTTGCTTGTCGAGCGTGACCTTCTCCAGCAAGGAAATCGGAATCTCGCCAGATTGCGCCTTGGTGAGCCAAGACATGGTCCGACTGTTGGGCCGGCGCACTTTGAATTCAGCCACCTTGCGTTTTGTCATTTTGGGCTCCTCCTCGAATGATAAGTCATCAAACGACCCGGCGGCCTTCGCTGTAAATTCTCGCAGTAGCGCATGTGTAGAACAAGATGAAAAGTTGCTGGATTTTCATCGTTACCGGATAGGTTGCATTGAAGAAGTGATGACGCCCGCCCGAAGCGCCTTAAAGTCCTGTTGGATTCTTCAAAGTTTCAGTTAAAATCATTTGAACGAGACCTGACGGGGGCATTGCCAACGTGGCGCTGCGAGGCTTCGGGACTACGTGTGCTGGGAAACAGGGCAATGTCGGCGCGATCCATATTTGCAGAGAATTTGCGCAGGTCCTGCTTGCGCTATCGCACCATCGCGGAAATCTGCGAGGGCATTGGCATCAATCGGCAGCAGTTCAATAAATATCTCTCTGGCAGTGCCATGCCAAATCCTGTGACGCTGGAAAGGATATGCAATTTTCTGAACATTGAGGCGGGAACACTTTTCAAGAAGGTCGTTCAAGCAGGCACTGGCCACTCACCCAATCATGACCCGCGTTCCAGCCGCGACGCAAAAGCCGACGTGTTCGGTTTGCTCATCGGTAATCCCAAACTCGATCAGCAAGTCAGTGATCTTCCCGATGGCGACTATTTTTGTTACATCCAATATCCAAATTTGCCAGGCATGGTCATTCGCAGTTTGCTTCATGTCTGGACACATGAGAACACCAAGCGCTTCGTGCGCGTCACATCTTTTCCATCGCCAGTCAGTGATGCCAAAAAGTTCGGCGGAGGTCGCCACGCCGGCATTATTTTGGCCAACCAGACTGAATTCTATTTCCTCGGCGTCAACCGCTACTCACCCGGCCAAATGAGTTTGATGACAATCGAACGGGCCAACGCTTTTAACAACAAGTTTTTCACCGGCCTTATGCTCACCCGCAGCCACGCCAACTCCACGTGCGTAAGCATTTGCCTGGTCTTGCAGGATCAGCGCAGTCACAAAAAGGACCTGCTCATGAAAGTCGGCTTAATTCACGAGTCAGATTTGAACGGCGCGCCAACAGTACTCGCTGCAATCAAAGTCATGTCCATGGCCTGAAATGGCCTGAAAAGGCCTGTTGTTGCGCCAAGTCAGAACGCTTCTCCAACGAGAACTCGGCAAGTCAATTTGAAACTTGCAATATGACTTGTGGAAAAGTCGGCAGTCGAACCATTTTACAATCAAAGGTGTATTGAATTTTGGTCGCTTCTATTAAACTATATGATGTGTTCAAATGTTGAACGCAACTTAACATGGAGATTGTAAGATGACGAACGCCACAACAAGTGCTTCGAGCAATACCAAGACACTCACCCTCAAGGTCGTGAAAGCCGACATCAAGGCAAATGGAATTGTACCGGTAGGTCTTGCGTTCCAGCACAGGTAATTTTTTGGGCCACCTTGCAGCAAGCGAGGTGGCCCTAATCCAACGAACAGAGATGCGACTATCAATCGGGGCTTTGCATGAAAATCAAGAATCCCGCCACACTCGTTACCTTCCCGCGCAACGGCGAAATCCTCGTCTACAATTACATGACCAAACAGGCGGTCACCTGTGCACCTGAGGACATTTATTGGCTCACACTCGCGGAAGACTGGATTTCGATTGAAGAAATCGCAGAAAACCACAGCCAGTTTGACTCCAGATCAATCGAGGAACAAATGCTGCATCTGGTTGAGGCCGGCATATTGATCGCCGAAGGCACGCCCGAAGCTGCACAAGAAGAGAAATACAGAAAATCCTGGGAGTTGGGCCCAGCTGTTGGCGTGTTTCATTTTTCCATGCTTGACAATGAATTCGCAGGCACAGATGAGTCCATCAGGCGGCAGCGTGAACGCACCGCCCACGACCCGTCGCCCGAGTTGATGTGGAAGAACTCGCCATCGGCCATTGCCCTTCCCCGGCAATCCTCTGTCGAAACCAGACCGCTATTTGATATCATGAAGCGCCGCCGTTCCAACCGCAACACTCTGGACAATCCGGTCAGCCAGCAGGAACTGGCAGATTGCCTGTTTGCAGGCCTTGGCATTACCGGATACGTCAAGACCGAAACCGCAATCTTGCCGCTCAAGATGACGCCCTCCGGAGGAGCCCGAAATCCCTTCGAGGCTTTTGTCTGGGCCCGCAATGTGGAAGGTCTGGCACAAGGCATCTACCACTACTCGGCCTATGATCATTCCATTGAAAAAATTGATTCTGCCGTTACCGCATCGCCTGCTGAAATGATGAAAGGCCAGGAATGGGCCAACGACATGCCCGCCATCATTTTTCTTGTCGCCGTGCTGCGCCGCACCACCTGGAAATACAACGACCCCAACGCCTATCGCGTTGTGATGATTGAGGCGGGCCACATTGCCCAGAACATGATGCTGGCAAGCACCAGCAACAAGCTGACCGCCTGCCCCACCGCCGCCATTGCCCATACGCCGGTCGCGGCCATGCTCAAGCTTGACGACATTACCGAAACGCCGGTCTATGCCGTGATGATTGGAAAACCTTCACCACTCTCCGACAAGCTCATGACCGATCAATGGGGCACGCCCCTGGTGACAGAAGCGCAGCCCGCCCTGCAGGCGACATGACTTTCAGTTTCGGCCCATCGCATCGGTGATGAGCCGCACATTGTGGCGCATCATCTCAATATAATTTCGCGCCGGTCCATCTCCTGCTGACAAGGCATCGGAATAAAGCGAGCCTCCAATGGTGACACCGGTCTCGCTGGCGATCTGCGCAATGAGCCGCGGATCGGATATCGTTTCCAGAAAAAGGACTTTCGCCTTGCGCGCGCGGATCTGCCGGATCAATGCCGCCACATCTTGCGCCGAAGCCTCGCTTTCGGTGTTGACGCCTTCCGGTGCGAGAAACCTGATGCCATGGGCCTTGGCAAAATAGCCAAACGCATCATGCGAGGTGATGATGACCCGACGGTCAATTGGGATTGCCGCAACCAGCGTCTTGGTCCAGTCATCGAGCTCATCAAGGGCCTTTGTATATCTCGTCGCTCGCATTTCGAATGTGTCACAGGACAACGCATCTGCACGACACAAGCCACGTTGGATATTTGCAATATAGGTCTTCGCGTTGCCAATTGATTGCCAGCCATGCGGATCGGCAGCATTCTCACCGTCAGGCACCAGTTCAACAATCCCGTCGCTGACCGTGACGATGTCCTTGCCATAGCCGCTGGCTTCAACCAGCCTTTGCAGCCAGCCTTCAAAGCCAAGACCATTGACGAAGACGACATCGGCCCTGGCCATGGCCTTCGCGTCATCAGGCTTGGGTTCATAGACATGCGCATCGGCATTGGGTCCGACAATCGTCGTGAGTTCAATATCCTCACCCCCAACCTGCGCCACCAGATCGCCAATGATGGAAAAACTCGCGACCACCTTCAGCTTCGCCTCGACAATTGTTGCCGATGTCGCCAGAAGAACAAGTGCGGCAAGGCAGACCTTCAACATCATTTAAGCTGCACGATGCCGGTGCGGCTTGACGCGCGACTGCTGCAATCCGCGCGGTCCCGCAACCAGCGAAAAAAGGAAGATGACGCCCGCCGCAAGAATGATTGCTGGACCGGAAGCAATGCTGAGATGATAGCTGGCGAGCAAGCCTGCCACGCTGGAAACCATGCCGATGCCAATGGCGGCAATGCACATGGGCTCAAGATCGCGGAACCAGAAGCGCGCAGCAGCGGCAGGCAGCATCATCAGGCCAACGGCAAGCAGGGTGCCAAGCGCCTGGAATCCGCCCACCAGATTGAGCACGACCAACACCAGAAAGGCAAAATGCGCAACCGAACCGGTGGAACTCACCGAACGCAGGAACAAGGGATCCATGCATTCCGCAAACAGCGGCCGCCACAATATGGAAAGCCCGAGGATCGTGATCGTCGCAATTCCCGCAATCAGGAGAAGGGCCTCGTTGTTGAGAGCAAGGACAGTTCCAAACAGCACATGCATGAGGTCAATGCTTGAGCCCTTGAGGCTCACCAGCAACACCCCAAGCGCAAGCGAGATGAGATAGAAGGCGGCAAGGCTCGCATCCTCGCGCTGCACCGTGAAGCGCGAAACCGCACCTGCTGCAAGCGCCACCAGAAGGCCTGCCACCAGTCCGCCCAGTGTCATCGGCACCAGGGCAAGTCCGGAAATCAAAAAGCCGACAGCAGCTCCAGGCAAAATGGCATGCGCCATCGCATCACCGGTAAGGCTCATGCGCCGCAGCATCAGGAACACCCCGATGGGACAAGCCCCCAGTGCCAGCACGCACGCCCCCACCAATGCCCGGCGCATGAAGGCAAATTCGACAAAGGGCGCAATCAAGAAGTCATACATCAGGCAACATCTTTCTCGCACCACGGCGCCTGATCATCCCAGGCCTCATGCATCATCCGCGCCCGCAAGAGGTTTGCAGCCGACAGACACTCCCGCGTTTCACCCCAGGCCACTGCCTCGCGCGCCATCAGAACGCAATCAGGAAAATGCGCTTTCACCAGGTCATAATCATGCAACACGGCAATCACCGTGCGCTTTTCATCATGCCAGCGATGCACAAGCTGCAACAGGTCGGTGACTGTCTTGGCATCAATCGCGGTGAACGGTTCGTCCAGCAGGATGACCGAGGCATCTTGCAACATGACGCGGGCAAACAGTGCCCGCTGCAACTGCCCGCCCGACAAGGATCCAATGGGTCGCGATTCAAATCCGGAGAGGCCAACAGCGGCAAGTGCATGTTCAATGCCCTGCGCATCGTCATGCCGGAAGGCAGCGAACAACCCGCGCTTGCGCCACAGGCCAAGCCCCACCAGATCAGCAACCGTTGCAGGAAAACTTTGGTCGAGCGCACCAGCCTGCGGCAGATAGGCAATGTCCTGCGCGGAAAATCCCTTGCGGTCGATATGGCCTGCGAGCGGATCCAGAAATCCCGCAAGGCCTTTGAGCAAGGTGGATTTCCCCGATCCGTTGGGGCCGACGACTGCCGTGAGGGAGCCCCGCGGAAATGTGCCTTCAAGATGATGCACCGCCGGATGCCCATCATAACCCAGTGTCACGTTATGCAAGGAAAACGCCATCATGACGAAATCACCAGAAAAGTTGCAAGCCAGATGACGCCGATGCAGACAGCCGCAATCATGGCTCGCTGTGTCATGCCCTGCCGATAGAGCGTCGAGGCCTGCTTCATGGCGCCACCTCATGTGAATGGTTTGCCACCTGGCAATGGCTGCACAGGCCTTTCAATTCCACATTGGGTGTTTCGATGCGAAATCCCTTGGCTTGCAAGCGCGCTGCCGAAACGGTTTTCCCGGCATCAAACTCCCGCACATCCCCGCAACAGGTGCACAGCATGAATCCGGGAGACGATTTATTGTGCACGCAATCGCAGGCCACAAAGGCGTTGAGGCTTTCCAGCCGGTGCACGAGGCCGAGCTTCGAAAGCTTTTCCATGGCCCGGTAAACCTGGACAGCCGCACGGACCTTGGTGCCATGCAGCCGCTCGAGAATGTCATAGGCGGAGAGGGGCCGATGCTGATGCTTCAGCACATCGAGCACAGCATGCTCATTTTGTCCAAGGTCAGTCATGCCGACAGTGTATGTTATAACATAACACAGCGCAACCCAAAAGCAAAAGCGTCAGAGGTTTTCCAGTTGCGGCACGTAGTTTGGTCTTGTCGGATCAACCAGCGGCTTTGATGGCAAAGTCGATTGATCGACATCGGACGTATACTGCGTCTCGGCGCGGTCAAGCTCCTTGCCTGTTGCATCAACCACCCGCAAGGTCACCTTGAGCGGCACGCCCTTCTTGATCCCGGTAAGATACTTGCTTTCAAGCTTGTAGGTGAGTTTCCCGGGCATGAAGGGTCGCGACACCACGTCGCGCGCCGCTTCACCTGGAATGTCAAACAGCGCTTCCAGCGAGCTTCCCTCAGGCGGTGGCGTCACTTGTCGGCCAACCACCACCATGGTGGCTTGCGAATAGCGGTAGTTGAAAGTGAGGCCGCCACCGGCGATCTTGATATAGTCCGTAGACTGACGATCTTCGCCGCAGCCCGCCGCAACCAGCGCGCCCAGAACCAGAATTCTTTTCATCATGCAGCCTCGCTTTCTCGCCGACGCTGGATGCCAGCCATCCCCTCTGGCCGCAACAGCAGAATGGCAATGATGATAGCAAAGACTGCGACATCGCGGTAGGTCGTGGAAAACAGCGACGACCACAGAACCTCGATCACCGCCAGCGCCACCGCCCCGACCAGCGCACCACGCACCGATCCGAACCCGCCGACCACAGCGGCAAACATCGCTTTGAAGCCCAGCATCAGGCCGATGGTAAAATTGGTGCCGCCATAGGAAATGGCAGAAGTCCATCCCGAAACAGCTGCAAGGCCAGACCCTGCAGCAAAGCTCAATGCCATCACCTTGTCGCTGTCAATCCCGCACAACCGCGCCAGTTCAAGCGATTGCGTGCACGCCTGCCATTGCCGCCCGAAGCGGGTGAACTTGAGGGCCAGCAGGAAGGCCGCAAGTGAAGCAATCGACGCAGCGATTGCCACTGCCGTCATGAAGGGAAGCACCGCCGAAAAAGTCCCGTTGGACCGGTATAGCACTTCACCCTGAAACAACGGTGGCACCCACACATCGCGCGACTGCGACTGCAGCCGCATGATCTCCTGCAACACAATCGACAGGCCAACCGAGGCAATCATGAAGCCTTGCGGCAAGGCCGTCAGCTTGCGGCCAAATATCCCGCGCTGAATGGTAAATCCAAGTGCAATCCCGCAGGTGACAGCCATGGCCAGTGCCAAAAAGCTTGCTGTCCATTCGCCGGATCCTTTCACCAAGACATCAAAACAGGCATAGATCGCGGCAAAACTGCCAAACATCGCAAGATCGCCAAACGACAGGAACACCCGTTTCGTGATGCCTTGAATCAGGGCGAAGGCCACCGCAAGCGGCATGTAGAAACTCGCCAGCTGCAAGGCATTGAAAAACTGCTGCAGCCAAAAGCCGGTGTTCATCGTGCTCCACCGGCTTTGCACATCAAAACAGCGCCTTCACCTTTTCGGAAAACCCGACTGTCACCGTGCCGTCCTCATGCTCAATCAGCGGACGCCTGATGAGTGACGGATGTTTCATGGCCAGTGCGATGGCCTTGGCCTCTGTCAAATCTTCAATCGCGGTCTTGGGCAGTCCGCGCCATGTATAACCTGCACGGTTGATCAGCTTTTCCCAGCCTCCCAGGGCCTTGGACCATTTCGCCACCTGCTCCTTGCTGAGCGGCACTTGGCTGTAGTCGGTGAGGTCGAAGGCGATATTCTTGTCCTCGAACCAGTCCGCTGCCTTCTGGCAGGTCGAGCATTTCTTCAATCCGTAAGCTTGTACCATGGCATCACCTGTTGAGCGAAAGTGTTGTATCCGTTTGCGCCGCACCTGAACCAGTGAGCGGATCTGTGAAAGCCTGGAACAGCTCTTCAATCATCCGCTTGTCGATATCCTTGACGATGAACACCAGTCGCGTGTCGTGATTGTCGTCAGGCCAGCGATCAAGCCGCACTGGCGGATGAAATACATGCTGCACCTGGTGCACCACAACCGGACGCGCCGGATCATCTGCAAGTTTGACGATGCCTTTCATGCGCAACAGGTTTGGGCCGTGATAAGATGTCAGCAATTCGAAAAACAGTTCCAGCGCCTGCGGCGAAATCGGCGCAGACTGCGTGAACGCAAAGGAGTGGATATGGGCATCATGCCGCGAAACATCGTGGTGATGTCCGGCATGGTCATGGTGATGTGTCCGTTCCAGTTTCTGCACCGCCTCAAGCGCCAGCCAGTTCTGTACATCCAGTGATTTCTTTGCCGGATCAAACAGCGAGGTGTTGAACAGCCGTTCCGCCGTCGCCTCGCCGCGATGCGTGGTCAACATGCGTGCACCAGGTGCAAGTTTGCGCAGGCGCGCGATAATTGCAAACAGCATGTCCTCGCCGTCCTTGCCCGAGAGCAGTTCAAGCTTGGTCAGGATCAGACGGTCGGCAACAGCCACCTGCTTCACCGCTTCCGCATGTTGATCAAGCGTCGCCATGCCATTGACGCCATCAACAACCGTGATCACACCTTCCAGCCGCAAGCGCTGCAGCAACCGTGGTTCCCGCATCAATGCATGCAAAACGGGAGCCGGATCAGCAAGACCCGTGGTCTCGATCACCACCCGGTCAAATGCTTTGATGGTGGTGGCATCACGCCGGTCGAGGAGATCATTCAGCGTGTCGATCAGGTCACCGCGAATGGTGCAGCACAGGCAGCCGGACGCCAGCTCAACAAGATTCTCCTGCGATTTTTCGACCAGCAGATGATCAATGCCGATCTCGCCAAATTCGTTGATGATAACGCAGGCGTTGGCGAGCATCGCATCTTTCAGCAGCGAATTGAGCAACGTGGTTTTGCCCGAGCCGAGAAAGCCGGTGAGAACGGAAACGGGAATGGCCTGTTGCGTCATGGTCGTCTCGAGGTTTTTTCGATTATGCCGCACATCACCAGCGCAGCAAGGACAATTGCGCCCCCAATCATCTGGTTAGCGGCAAGTGCTTCACGAAGAATGATTCCCGCCATGATGGTTGAAACCACCGGTTCCAGGTTGAAGAATGGGGCCACGGTCGATGCAGGTGCTGCCGAAAGGCTCGACATGTGGAGAAAGTAACCACCCATATAGGCAAGTGAAACACCCAACATTGCGAATATGCCAAGCCAAGTTGCCTCGCTGCTGCTCGCGGCAATCTCGCCGCCGCGCAGCCACCAGTCCAGCGCGACGACGAAAGGCAGCACCGCCCCATGCACAAGAGCCGAGAGAACCACCGGCGACATGTGCCGCGCCAGAATTCGCCCCGAGAAAAACTGCGCTGCGCAACCAATGGCAGCAAGTGCCGCCAGCACAAGCCCCAGGGGATTGAGTGAGGAATAGTCTAGGCCAATGGAGACAGCGATGCCGAGGAAGGCGACAAGGGCAACGGCAATACGAAGAAAATCGGGAGCGTGTCCTTCGATCACGGGCGCAAACAACAGGATGATCACCGGAAAGGCAAAGAAGATGATGACCGCCAGGTTCACCGGAATATATTGCACCGAGGTGAGATAGCAGGCCGAGACAGCAAGTGTTGCTGCAGCTTGTGCCAGAAATGACGGCAGCGATGCGCGTGTCAGCCCGAACGGTTGACGCTTGATCAAGGACACAATGCCAAAACCCAGCGCCACGGTATAGGTGCGCAAACAAATGCTTTCGATGGCTGGAATACCATTGAGAAAACCAAGCTTGGCGAGCACCGGAACCTGGCCATAAAACAGCGTGGCACCCAATGCCAGCACAATGCCCAACCCTGCCTTTTGCTTCATCAACTTATTTGCGGAACTTCTTCCGGACCCGCTTCTTATTGGTAACTTGTTTCGGCGCAATGTCCGACCCTTGTGCTTCAGGTTGCGGCGTCCGGCCCCCAGCTGTCCGCACCAGCTGTTCACGCGCTGCCAGGGTCTGCGCAAATGCGGGAGGTGCGGTCTCGCACAGCGATCCTTCAGCCCTGTACCTGCCACACAGGCTGGCCGCCTGCACGGCACTCAGGCCCCAGATCATGGGCGCATAGCCTGCCTTGGGGCCGAGCTTGAGCACGCCAACCCCACCCGGCGCATCAAGCCCGACAGGGCTCAGTAATTTTCCGCGCAGTGCAAGATCGGCCTTGGGCGCATCTTCAAATGTGCCGAAGGAAACCGACCATCCATTCATCAGCGCAGCCTCTGCCATGAGGGCGGGAGTCTTGCGCGGGCACACTTTCTGCGTCATGTCGACTGGCAAATTGGCACCGCGCTGCACATTGGCGACTGTCGCAACTTTCGCTGCCAGTGCATTGGCAGGCTGCGCAAAACCCTGTTCGAGCAATCCTTGCGCTGCAATCATCCGCGCATGGCCGGATCTTGTGCCGAGAACCACGGCAATCAGCTTGCGGCCATTGCGCGTCGCCGATGCCACCAGATTGAAACCGGAATTGCACACAAACCCGGTCTTCATGCCATCGGCCTCGGGCATTTGCCGCAGCAGGCTGTTGCGGTTGGCAAGCCGCCTCTGCCCCAGCTTCAGGTAATCCTGGTCAAAATATTTTGCATGCTGCGGAAACTCTTTCAGCAGCACCGCCGCCAGCACACCAAGATCACGTGCACTGGTCACCTGCCGAGGATCAAACAATCCGTTGGGATTGACAAAATGCGTGGCCGACATACCCAGTTCCTTGGCCACCTGGTTCATTTCCGTGGCGAAATTGGCAATTGACCCGCTCGCACCTTCAGCCAGCACATAGGCCATGTCATTGGCGGAATAGACCAGCATCGCTTGCAGCGCCCAGTCAACCGCGATGGTCTTACCAGCCGGTATGCCGACCTTGCTCGGCACTTGCGAATTGGCCAGCGCTGATACCGGAACCTGTTGCGTCAACGTCATCTTGCCGTCGCGGATTTTCTTGAACACCACAAAGGCGGTCATCAGCTTGGTGAGAGATGCCGGATACCACGCCTCACCCGCCCGCTCGGCCCGCAACACCTCGCCGCTATTGGCATCAATCAGCAATTGAGGGCTGGAAGACGAACCAGGTGGCTCTTTGGCAAACACAGCAGCCTGGGCGAAAATCGACAACGCCGCAGCAAAAGCACAAAATCGGCCTACCAATTCATCATGTCCTTTAGATATGTGCCGCCGGAAATAGCGCGTGAGTTGAGACAAATTATGGCGCACCCGACCAAACTCAACTGACTTGAACAATGGTGCCCTTGGAGGGACTTGAACCCCCACTCCTCTCGGAAGCGGATTTTGAGTCCGCCGCGTCTACCATTCCACCACAAGGGCCCAAAAGCATCATGAAAGTTCGTGAAACTTCATATTGCGATGCACCCTCTATCGCTTCAAGCCTTGCGCCGTCAACCGGAAACAGGCTTAACCACCCCCATGATCCGCATCACCGATTCCATCGTGATAGACGAGGCCGACATCGAGGAAAACTTCATCCGCGCCTCGGGTCCCGGTGGACAGAATGTGAACAAGGTATCCACGGCAGTGGAGCTGCGCTTCAATCTCGCAACTGCCGCCCTTCCCGATCTGCTGAAAACCCGGGTCAAGGCCATCGCGGGCCGCATGTTGACGCAGGATGGCGTCCTCGTCATCACCGCACAGACCCACCGCTCGCAACTCGCAAACCGCGACGAAGCCCTGAAGAAACTTGTGGCACTTCTCAGGAAGGCCGCCCACCGCCCCAAGCGCCGCATAGCAACAAGACCAACCAAGGCTTCCAAAACCCGCAGGCTTGATGCAAAGGCCCGTCGCTCAAACGTCAAATCCCTCCGCCAATCAAAAACCCGGCTAGAAGACTGATCATGCTGCATAGACTTTACACCTGGACGCTCTCGCTCGCCGCCCGCAAGACGGCGGAAATCTGGCTCGCTGTCATTGCCTTCATAGAAAGCTCAGTCTTCCTGGTGCCAGCCGATGTCCTGTTCCTGCCCATGGCACTCGCGCGACCGGCACGCGCCTATCGTTATGCATTGGTCGCAACCATTGCCTCCACCTTGGGCGGCATCGCAGGTTATTACCTTGGCTACTTCGCCTACGAAACCGTGGCCAAGCCCATTCTGAATTTTTATGGCAAACTGGATGAATTCGAACGCCTGCGCCAATGCACCGGCGAAGACACACTTGTCATGCTGCTTGTAACATCCGGCCTCGCGCATTTGCCGCCCATAAAGATCGTCACCATTCTGGCAGGCGTGGCACAGGTGAGTTTCGTCTTTTTCGTCTTGTCCTGCATCATTGCAAGGGGTGCGCGCTTCTTCGCTTTGGCATGGGCGTTGCAGCGCTGGGGCGAACCGATCAAGGCCTTCATTGAAAAGCGGCTGGGATTGCTGGCAGGCCTTGCTGCTGCCATCTTGATTGCGCTTTATTTTGCCGCGAAATACCTAGGGTCATCGGGAATGAGTGCATGTTGAACGAGATAAGCCCGCAGCGTGCCGCGGCCATTGTCGCAACCGTGATGCTGGCAACGATCGCCGGTGCCTGGATGTTTGAATATGCGGGTTATTTGCCTTGTGATCTCTGCCTGAAGCAGCGCTGGGCCTATTACGCCGTCGTGCCGATTGCACTCTTGCTCGCAATTCTCAATCCCTCATGGACAAGGCAGGGGCTCTGGCTCATCCTTCTCATCCTCATCGCATCAATGGTTTTTGGCATCTACCATTCCGGCGTCGAGTGGAAATTCTGGCCGGGCCCGGGCACGTGCGGCGCAGGAAGCCTGAGCGAAGGCCTCCCCGACCTCACCAAGCCCGTCGTCAAATGCGACGAACCCGCCATCCGCATTCTCGGCCTGTCACTCGCCGGCTGGAACGCTGTGATTTCAGGCGTGATGGCCTGGGTTGCCTGGAAGGGAACCAAAGGATTTACTGCGTCATAGCGCCCGAACAATCTTGACAGATTTTGGCAATCGCGGGACTTTCGCTTCGTTTACAACCACAAGACTGGTCAGTGTCGTCACACCGGCAATCCGGTGAGCCGAAACAGCTTCAAGTTTTTCCGTGGTCGCCAGAGTGATAACCTCTCCTGACCGGCTCGCAATCGCACGTTTGACGACAGCTTCTTCATAATCTCCTGTCGTCAAACCCTGTTGGGAATGGACCCCGGTCACACCAAGAAAAAACGTATCGACGCGTATCGACGAGATGGCCTGAACAGTGGCACCACCAATCGCAACCATCGAATGCCGGAACAGCTTCCCGCCAATAAGTACAACATCTATTTTCGCGAAGGGTTCCAACGCCCCGGCAATGGTGGGGCTGTGAGTAAACACGGTAACTTTGAAATCTATCGGCAACATGCGAACCAATTCGAGGTTGCTCGTCCCGCCATCGATGAAAATACTTTGACCGGGCGCGATCAGCGCGGCAGCTGCCCGCCCCAATCGCGTTTTCTCTGCCATGGACATTGTACGTCGCGATGCCAGATTGGCCACGGTGGGTGATGCAGGCAACGCGCCGCCATGAACCCGCATCAATAACCCCTCAGCTGCCAATTCACGCAGATCCCTGCGTATCGTGTCTTCTGAAAGTTTCAGTTGCGCACTCATGTCTTTGGCAATGATGCGACCCTCCTTTTTAAGGTGATTGAGAATGAGGCGTTTGCGTTCCCGGGTCAGCATGTCACGAATTTACACGATATTGCACGAAATGTCACGATATGATACCGTGGTTCCATCATGCAGAAGGAGTTCATGGAAAGTGACGAACAAGCCAATGATGATACTGATAGCTGGTCCCTATCGGTCCGGCACCGGTGATGACCCGGAAAAAATGGCGGCCAATCTCCGCCGACTCGAAGAAGCCTCCTGGCCAATCTTTCAGAAAGGCCACATACCAATGATCGGTGAGTGGGCAGCTTTGCCTATCTGGACCGCAGCAGGCGGACAATCCGTCGGCGACAGCCTCTATGAAGAAATTCTTCACCCGACGGCAGGACGCCTGCTCCAGCATTGCGATGCGGTACTCCGTCTGAAAGGCGAATCAAAAGGGGCCGACAATGACGTGAGGATCGCCAGGGAGCGTGGCATCGCGGTCTACGCCAGCCTGGACGAAATCCCGCAACGACTGGGTTGACGCAAAACTTTACGGATCCAGTTCCGTATCCCAGTAGAGATAGTCGACCCAGCTGTCATGCAGGTAGTTGGGTGGAAAATGGCGGCCATTGGAGTGCAATTGTGCGACGCTGGGCACAAAGGGCTTTTGCGCCGGAAACATCTTGGCCTGATGCGTCAGCATCCCGCCTTTCAGAAGGTTGCACGGGCTGCAGGCGGTCACCACATTGGTCCACGTTGTTTGCCCGCCACGCGAGCGTGGCAGCACGTGATCGAAGGTCAGGTCTTTCCCGTCTCCGCAATACTGGCAGGTGAAGCGGTCGCGCAGGAACACGTTGAAGCGCGTGAAGGCTGGCGTGCGCGATGGCTTCACATAGGTCTTGAGCGACACCACACTGGGCAACTTGATTTCCGTCGTCGGACTGCGCACCACCCGGTCATATTCGGAAACGATATTGACGCGTTCCATGAACACAGCCTTCAGCGCGTCCTGCCAGCACCACAGTGACAAGGGATAGTAACTCAACGGCCGATAATCGGCGTTGAGGACGAGGGCAGGACAGGCCTCCGGTGCGACCGACGGGTGGTACAACACAACCTCATGCGTTACGCTTCGATACTCTATACTATAGGGAGAGTGACAAGCCTGTGAAGGGGTCATTTAGAGGACTCAAGCTTGTGTTAACCCCTTGAGACTGCGGTAATGCGCCCACAGCAGCCGGGCCGCCGCCGCCCGGTTGGGCCGCCACGGCTCTGCGATGGCCTGCATGGCCTTGGGTAGGGGCCTTTCGCCAAGCGCCAGCAAATCCTGGGCTGCCGCCTGCAATGCAAGATCACCCACCGGCCAGGCATCGGCCCGCTGCAAATTGCTCAGCAGGAATATGTCGGCAGTCCACGGCCCGATACCGGGCAGCCTGCACAAGGTTGCATGCACAGCCGGATTGTCGAGGGTGGCAAGAAGGTCAAAATCAAGCGTCCCTGACAGGACAGCCTCAGCCACAGCATGAAAAGTCCTGACCTTGGCGTTGGAAAGCCCGAGCGACTTCAGCTGCTCAGCGTCGACAGCCAGTAGGGTTTCGGCAGTCATGGGTTGGATCGCCAGCACCACCCTGTTCCAGATTGCCGCCGCCGCTGCAAGCGACAGGAACTGCTCGGTCACGATCATCAGCAGGCCGACAAGTCCGGCATCGGCCTGCCGCAAGGAAGGTGTTCCGTGTTTGACATGAACAGCACCAAACCGGGGCTCGATCCTCACCAGATGAGCAATTGCAATTTCAAGTTCGGAAACAGATGTGTATCTTTGCATGTGTCGAAACCTTGCGCGATGTCCCTGCCATGAAGCAACCCGTTTTCCGTTTTGCGCCAAGCCCCAATGGCCACCTGCATCTGGGTCATGCCTATTCAGCCCTGCTCAACGAAAAACGGGCGCTGGAATCTGGTGGTCGCCTGCTCTTGCGCATGGAAGACACCGACATCACCCGCTGCAAGCCGGAATTTGTGACAGCCGCAGCTGATGACCTTGAATGGCTGGGAATTCATTTTGAAAAACCGTGCCGCATCCAGAGTGAACACATGGCAGACTACCAGGCAGCACTGCAAAAACTGCAGTCCATGAATGTGCTGTATCCCTGCACCTGCACGCGACAGGCCAAGAGCCAGGCTGCCGTCAATCGCGCCATCACCGATCCCGATGGCGTGCCGCTCTATCCGCAAACCTGTCGCTTGCATGGCGCAAAACCTGGCCAGCCATTTTCGCTCCGCCTGAAAATGGACGAAGCGCAAGCCCTCGTGAACGAGCCGCTTTTCAGGCGCGAGGATGAAGGCGACACGATTGTCGATCCGTCAGACTGGGGTGATGTCATTCTTGCCCGCAAGGATATTGGTACGAGTTATCATCTCTCGGTGGTTGTGGATGATGCGATCCAGGGTGTCACCCACATTGTGCGCGGCAAGGATATGGAGGCTGCAACTTCGATCCACCGCCTGCTTCAGGAACTCTTGGGCCTTCCCCACCCAGTCTATCACCACCATGATCTCCTGCTGCACGAGTCTGGCCGCAAGCTCGCCAAGTCGCAAGGCGATCAATCACTGCGCCAGCTGCGTGCGCAAGGCAAGACACCGACACAGGTCAGGCGAATGCTGGGATTTGTGTGAGGATCAAGTCACACGATGACAATGTCTGCGTGACTAAGACCAAAATTGTTGGATAGATCCGCAATTATCAAGGGGTCCGCGACACTGCGGTTTCCATCACTGTCAAACCACAATGTATCGTCTGACCGTCTAAAAATGAAAAAGTCGTTGAAGTCTTGAGCTTGATTGCTTGTGTCAGTCGAAATGAAAAAATTGACCTTCATGACACCCGGAAAAAGCGCAAGTTTGAAAGCTGACCCTTTGAACACAAAGACGTCGTCCGCAGCAAAGGACTTCACCACATCATTGCCTTCAGCGACAGAGTTGTAAATAAACCTGTCCGCCCCAAGGCCACCATTGAGCGTATCCGCACCACGGCCGCCAAGGATATTGTCGTTTTGCTCCCCGCCATCAAGCTTGTCAGCACCATCCTGACCCGACAGATTGTCAGACCCATTGCTCCCAGCAATATAGTCGTTGCCGTAACCGCCATAGAGTGAATCATTGCCGATTCCGCCATAGAGACTGTCAGCGTCCTCTTGACCGGACAAGGTGTCATTGCCACGGTCCCCATAAAGGACATCATTTCCCTTGCGGCCAAACATGGTGTCATTCCCGTTTCCGCCACGGAACGAATCAGCGAATGGCGTCAGGCTGATCTGGTCGTTTCCGGAAAACATCAAACTCAGAATAATCTCCTGAATTGCTCTCCGTCGAGACAAAGGACGAAAGCGCGATCGAAAGTCCGGTAAAGGAACCCACTTTCTGACCATCTATGGCAACTGTCATAGATGTGATGGTTCCTGCGGTCACTTCTCCTTGCGCATCTCGCGCAAAACCATATCCTCCGACAAGGGTGTAATTGGTTGCGTCGTCGTATGCCTTGATCTGCGTCGACGTGAATGTGAAAAAAGCATAGCCCGGACCACCGCCGCCTGAGACGTCGACATTGTCGACACCCGTCCCGTCACTGCTTTTAAATATGAACTTCGCCATCTGCCTGGGTCAATTTGATCGTTTCGCTATTCAACCTATAAGAGGATTCGGCATCGATCAATAAACTTTGGCGATTCAGGTTAAATTTGCAGCGAAGCCTAAAAGTCGCTCGCAATCCCCTTCTTCTCCCAATCGCCAAAGCGCGTGGGTTCCGGACCTTTGCAGCCGTTGAATTCCTGCGGCAGTACCGCAGGAGCAAAAGCCTTGCGCCGCGCTTCGGCTTCCGCCAGCGCCCGTTTGGCTTCGGGGGTGAGTTCAGGTTCCGGCATGCTTGCAATTCCACGTTTTGTCCCCATCTATCTGGGCGTCACTGCAAAGGATGTAAAGTGCGATGAACCTGACCAAAACGGCCCTCCTGATGGCTGCCATGACCGGCCTCTTCCTCGTCTTGGGCTATGCCATCGGCGGTCAGGCTGGCATGATCATGGCCTTCCTCTTTGCTGCAGGCACCAACCTGTTTGCCTACTGGAATTCCGACAAGATGGTGCTGCGCATGCATGGTGCCCGCGAAGTAACCCGCAGTGAAGCAACCGGACTTTATGATCTGGTTGCTGGTCTGGCAAGGCGCGCCGACCTGCCCATGCCCAAGGTCTACATCATGGACAATCCGCAACCCAATGCCTTTGCCACGGGCCGCAATCCGCAGAATGCAGCTGTCGCCGCCACGACTGGCCTCTTGCAGGCATTGAGCCGCGACGAAATCGCCGGCGTCATGGCCCATGAGCTGGCGCACATCAAGAATCGCGACACCCTGATCATGACGGTGACGGCCACCATTGCCGGTGCCATTGGCATGCTGGCCAATTTTGGCTTCCTCTTCGGTGGCGGGCGCAGCCGCGAAAATTCCTTTGGACCATTCGGAGCAATCATCGCGATGATTGTGGCCCCTCTCGCTGCAATGCTGGTACAAATGGCCGTGAGCCGCACCCGTGAATATGCCGCAGATCGCATGGGTGCTGAAATCTCCGGCAATCCACAAGGCTTGGCATCTGCGCTCAACAAGATTGCAGGCGCTGCAGGCCGCATAGAAAATCATGCCGCTGAAGCCAACCCTGCAACCGCCCATCTTTTCATCATCAATCCACTGTCAGGTGCCCGCATGGACAATCTCTTTGCCACGCACCCCGCAACCGAAAACCGCATTGCTGAATTGCTGCGGCTTGCGGGCAGCATGACGCAACCTCAGCGCGACATGGCCGAGCCCCAAAGTGCCCGAGGGAGCCGCGGCCCTTGGGGTTAAAGCCAATTTTAGCCTTGGCCTTAGCACTTCATTAACCACCTCCCGGCAAACTGTTTACTTATTCCTTAACCTGACCGGGAAATCATTGGCCTATGTGGATGGCGTTGCAGTCAGCAACCGAGCAGCTTGTCGGCCTGCCAGCCCGTACACTTGCCCGCGCCATAAGTCGGATTCAGGCTCCATTGCACGGAACGCGGGCCGAGATTTCACGCCACGACTCAGGCTGGGGCTGGCCGGGTGGAGCCGTCACCGGCCTTCGCCATCCTGTCACACGCCTGATCCCTGGCGGCCGTGAACACGCCCAGGCGCTGTATGAGCGCCGTTTCGGGGCAAGGCTTTCGCCCGAAGAATGGAAACTCGGCTGGCTCAAGCACTTTGTCGCGACAGGAAAAATCCTGCATGCCATCTATGGCATCGAGATTCTGGAGCGCATGGCAACCGAAAACCGCATGCCACTCGATGGCCCAGGGGCAGCCAAGGCCCTGCTGGCTTTGTCCTGGGATGGCCCGCATGTGTTGCGCCAGGCCAACCAGACAAGCGACAACGGAATCTTCAGTCTCGCCACGCAACTTGCCCGCAGGGCCTATAACTTCCGCCCCGCAAACGCCCAGGACGCAATGTTGCGCGCAGCCAGTCTCACCTCGGCTGCAACCGCATTTCGCGGCCTGGAGCCCATGCAAAAACATGCTGTCGAGCAATTGTGCCGCAGCCTCAATGACCTTGTCCTGCCCGACGGCAGCCATCGCACGCATCGCGCCGAAGATCTGTTACGCCTCACCTTGATCATCCTGCCACTCGCAGGCGCAATGATCGAAGCCAAGGATCATGTGCCGGAAGACATGCGCCTCGCCATTGACCGCATGCTGCCGATGCTGCGCAATCTGACCCTGGGTGATGGCGGGCTTGTCTGCATGCAGAAATCTCCTCCGCATCGTGAAGCGGTTCGCGCTGTCTTTGAGGCCGCCGGACTTTCTTTCTCTCAGGCCGAGCCATTGGTTTACGCAGCTGATGCAGCCATCCTTGCCATCAGGCAATCCGCCTTGGCATTGGTCGCCGACTGCGCAGAGAATGCTTTCGAAGTTTCGCACGCAAGCCAGCGCCTGTGTCTGGTTGACTGCGCAAGCCCGCGCCGTTCCATGACCAGCCTTGCCGATCACCTGGCATCACCCGAAGGTGCGATCCTGCGTCTCAATGGCAGGCTTGGTGCGAAGACGTCAATTTTCGTCGCCGCCAGCGGTTGCGACTTGCGTTGCGAAAACCACCTCGAGGCCGATGAAGAACTTCGCATTCATATCCCTGAATCAGTCGAACTCCTGTCCGGCGACGCCATTGTCCTGCGCGGACACGACAATGAAATCTGGCGCTTCTCGTGCCGCGGCGGTGCGATTGCGCTGACCAGTAAAGTCATCACCTTGCAACCCAATGAAGGTCATAGCGAAGGTTCATCCGGTGGCCGCGTCAACTGGGCACTGAAGAAAGTCTAGCGCGATCCCGGCGGGATTGGCTAAAGGCCATGCCCATGACCGCACAACCAGCCATCAAGACTGCTCTCCTCTCCGTCTCCGACAAGTCCGGATTGATTGAATTCGCCAAGGGGCTCGCTGGCCTCGGCATCGACCTTGTATCAACCGGTGGCACTGCCAGATCGCTGCGCGAAGCAGGCCTTGCAATCCGCGACGTTTCCGAGGTGACGGGTTTTCCCGAAATCATGGATGGCCGGGTCAAGACCTTGCATCCCAAGATCCATGGCGGACTCCTTGCCATACGCGGCAACGCCGAACACATGTCGGCACAAGACAGCCACAGCATCGCCAACATCGATCTCCTGGTCGTCAACCTCTATCCCTTCGAGGAAACCGTGGCGGCAGGGGGCCATGCCAGCGATGTGATCGAAAACATAGATGTGGGGGGGCCCGCCATGATACGTGCAGCTGCAAAGAATCATGAATCGGTTGCAGTCGTCGTTGACCCTGCCGACTACCAAAGCCTGCTTGCCGAAATCACCACCAACAACGGCGCAACAACAGTGTCGACCCGCACCCGTCTGGCTGCCAAGGCCTTTGCCCGCACCGCAAGTTATGACGCCGCCATTGCCGCATGGTTCGAGCGCCAAAACGCACAAGGCGAATGGCCGGAGTTTCTCGCCTTGGGTGGCAGAAAGGCACAAGGCTTGCGCTATGGTGAGAACCCACATCAACAAGGTGCCGCCTATCGCACCGCTGACCCAAGCCCCGGTATCTTGAGTGCGCGCCAGATGCAGGGCAAGGAGCTTTCCTACAACAACATCAATGATGCCGATGCGGCGCTCGATTGCATCAGTGAATTCACCACCAGCGAAACGCCAGCATGTGTCATCGTCAAGCACGCCAATCCTTGTGGAGCAGCAACCGGCAAGACACTTGCCGATGCCTATCGCAAGGCCCTGGCCTGCGACCCCACCTCGGCTTTCGGCGGCATCATCGCACTCAATCGTCCCGTCAATGCCGAAACCGCAATCGAAATCACCAAGCTATTCACCGAAGTCATTCTGGCTCCCGGCGCGGATGAAGACGCCTTGGAAGTTCTGGGCACGAAGAAAAATCTTCGCTTGTTGTTGCTATCGTCACTGCCTGATCCGCATCGCCCGGGATTTTTCGTTAAATCGATCACCGGGGGCCTTCTGGTACAATCACGCGACAACCGCATGGCCGAGGCCAGCCAGGCGCGCGTCGTCAGCGACCGCCAGCCCACTGAGTTTGAACGTCGCGATCTTCTCTTTGCGTCGCGCGTTGCCAAGCATGTGAAGTCCAACGCAATTGTCTTTGTCCGCGATGGCATGACAACGGGAATTGGTGCCGGCCAGATGTCGCGCATCGATTCAACGCGGATTGCAGTGATGAAAAGTGAAGATGCATCCAGGGCGCTGGGCCTCCCCGATCCGCTCGTCAAGGGATCGGTTCTCGCATCTGACGCGTTTTTCCCCTTTGCCGATGGCATTGAAGCAGCAGCTGCAGCTGGTGCAACGGCAATCATCCAGCCCGGTGGTTCGTTGAAGGATGATGAAGTCATTGCCGCAGCCAATCGTCTCGGCCTTGCCATGCTCTTTACCGGCGAGCGCCACTTCCGCCACTGAATCGTGTTGCAATCACTGACATGCACAATGCGGCAAGCACAAAGCCGCAAGCCGTCCAGCCAATTGCTGGTGAAACACCGCGATCAACAAACCATCCGCCAGTCAGTGCACCGATCGCCTGACCGAGATAAACCACCGAGGTATTGAGAGCGATCGTGGCCGATGCGATGGGTGGCGCAAGCACAACCAGTCGGCTCTGCTGCAATGAATTGGAAGAAAAGGATCCAAGTCCCCACAAACCGACGCCGCACAGCGCCAGAAAGAAGCTGCCAAAGCTCAGCGCGAACAGCCCGAGGCCCAGCACCAGCCCAGCAATGGCAATGGCGATCACAAGGTCAATGCCGAGGTGCGATACCACGCGTGACGCGATTGCATTGCCCACAACGCCTGTCACACCTGCAACCGCAAAGGCAATCGCAACCTGCTCCGGCCCGCCTGCAAAGGCTACGCGGATCACAGGCGCAATATAGGTGAATGCTGTGAACTGCCCGGACATCGACAAGAGTGTCACAAGCAGCACCATGAGGATGGCCGGACTGGTCAGCGCCTGTGTCCAGGCCGAAAAACTGAGTGGTATCACAAAAAGCCCGGGCCGCAAGACGCGCCAGACCAGCAATGCCGCCAGAAGACAGGCAAAGCCCATGCCCGCATAAACACTGCGCCAGCCAATGATCGGTGCCAGATAACTTCCGAGCGGAATGCCGGCAATTGTTGCCGAAGACCAGCCGATGAAAATGAATGCAATGGCACCGGCACGTTTTTCCGGCGACACCAACAGCCCCGCCGTGGCCGCTGCTTGCGGGGTGAAAATTGCCGCGCCAAAAACCGTCAGTGCACGGATGAAAATCTGTTGCGTGAATGTTGGCGCAAGTGCCGCGCCAAAATGCCCAGCCGCATAGAGCAGCAATGCGAAGGTCAACAATGTCCGCCTGTCAATCCGGCTGCTAAAGGCAGCAGCCAGCGGCGCACCAATGCCGACCACGATTCCCCCAGTCAGCGCCAGATATCCCGCTGTTGCAGCACTGATCTGCATGTCAGCCGAAATGTCGTTGAGCAGTCCGGTCGGCAGCAGGATTCCGGTGCCGATGATGAAATTGCCGATCAGCAACACCCACAGAGCGAGCCGCGATTCGGAAGTATCAGATGTTTGTGCGACCAATGAAATGAACCCGGCACGACCAGAAGGCGTAAAGTATTAGTGCTTGCGGCACCTTTACGGGCACTATAGATTTTCCCTTCTTTTGCAAGGGCGATCGTTGGTCACATGAAAATTCAATCCGTCGGAATTATTGGTGCAGGCCAGATGGGATCAGGCATCGCACATGTCTGTGCCTTGTCTGGAATGGATGTGGGATTGAATGACATCAGTCCCGAACGCATTGCACAAGGCATTGCAACAATCGCTTCCAATCTCGCAAGGCAAGTCAAGTCCGGCAAGGTATCGGAAGCTGACTCGAAGGCTGCGCTGGCGCGAGTCAGACCCGTTCCATCCTTCGAAGGCTTTGATGCCCATGATCTCGTCATCGAAAGCGCCACCGAAAAGGAAGCGGTCAAGCAGGACATCCTGGCCCGGCTCTGCCCCCACTTGAAGAAGGAAGCCTTGCTCGGGTCCAACACGTCGTCGATTTCAATCACCAGACTGGCCTCAGGCACCGACCGGCCCGAGAAATTCATGGGCATACATTTCATGAACCCGGTTCCGGTCATGGAACTCGTGGAACTGATCAAGGGCATTGCAACCGATGAGCCGACATTCAGGTCGGTCATGGAGTTTTCCATAAGACTGGGCAAGACCACTGCCGTCTCCGAAGACTTCCCGGCCTTTATCGTCAACCGCATCCTTCTGCCGATGATCAACGAAGCCATCTATACACTCTATGAAGGTGTAGGCAGCGTCGAGGCCATCGACACCGCGATGAAGCTCGGCGCGCATCACCCCATGGGTCCCTTGCAACTTGCCGACTTCATAGGTCTCGACACCTGCCTCTCGGTGATGCAGGTCCTGCACGAGGGTCTGGCCGATTCAAAATACCGCCCTTGCCCGCTTTTGGTGAAATACGTCGAAGCCGGATGGCTCGGCCGCAAGGTCAAGCGCGGATTTTACGATTATCGCGGCGAGAAACCAGTTCCAACACGCTAAAATCTGTTTCTATTTTTCTGCCATCAGCGCCTTCACCATGGCAATCGCCTCAGGCGACGACCATGCTGCAGGCCCCAGAAGCCGGGCGGCTTCCTTGCCATTGCGGTCAATCAACATCGTCGCTGGAAGGCCAATCGCCTGGAGGGCACCGAGGCTCACAAGCCCTGTGTCGGTATAGACTGCAAGCCGATCGGCACCGACCTCCTTGAGGAACGCAGCCGAAGCCTCAGCCCCCTTCTTGTCGACACTCAGGGCCACCACCTCGAAGTCAGGCCCGCCCAGCTCCTTCTGCAAGGCTTGCAGATCGGGCATTTCCTTGCGACACGGCGCACACCAGGTGGCCCAGAGATTGAGCAACACCACCCGGCCCTTCCATTTAGAAAGACTGAGCGTCTGTTCTTTTGCGTCCTTGAACAAAAATTCCTGCACGTCCTTGCGCATGGCATGGATGATCACGCCAGTCATCGGACCCGTGGCCAGGGCCTTCGAGAAAACGCCAGGTGCCGCATTGACCTGGGCGACCGGCGTTTCAGCCTTGCGCTCATTGCCTTGGAACCAGTAAATGCCGATGGCACCTGCGGCAAAAGCCAGCAGGAAAGGCAGCAGGGATTTCGGTTTCGTCGGAGTCTCTGTCATTTGGGTTATAGGATCTGGTATGACCAATAAAATGTGGGGTGGTCGCTTCGCGCAAGGCCCGGCGGCCATCATGGCGGAAATCAACGCCTCCATCGGGTTTGACAAGCGCCTCTTCGCCCAGGATATCGCAGGCTCAATAGCGCATGCCAGCATGCTGGCACGCCAGGGCATTATCACGAAAGCAGACAACCTGGCGATCAAAAAAGGTCTCGATCGCGTGATGCGCGAAATCGAGGGCGGCAAGTTCCAGTTTTCCACGATCCTTGAAGACATTCACATGAATGTAGAATCGCGCCTGCGCGACATCATCGGTCCGCGTGCTGGCAGGCTGCACACGGCGCGCTCAAGAAACGACCAGGTCGCAACCGACTTCCGTCTCTACATCCGTGACTGCATTGACAGTCTCGATGTGGGTCTCAAGGATTTGCAAAAGGCACTTGCAGCCAAGGCTGAAAAACACGCCGATGCCATCATGCCGGGTTTCACCCATTTGCAGGTCGCCCAGCCCGTGACCTTCGGCCACCATTTGCTGGCCTATGTCGAAATGCTGTCCCGCGACCGTGGTCGCCTGCGTGACGCCAGGGCGCGTCTCAATGAAAATCCGCTGGGTGCAGCAGCGCTCGCCGGAACATCTTTCCCGATTGATCGCCACCACACCGCCAAGGCACTGGGCTTTGTCGCCCCCATGCGCAATTCCATGGATGCTGTGGCGTCGCGCGATTATGTGCTGGAGGTTCTCGCCGCCAGCACCATCTCGGCTATCACGCTGTCGCGCCTGGCCGAAGAGATCGTCATCTGGTCATCGGCCCAGTTCCGCTTTGTCAAACTCTCCGACAAGTTCACCACCGGCTCGTCCATCATGCCGCAAAAGCGCAACCCCGACGCAGCGGAGCTCATTCGCGCCAAACCGGGACGCATTCTCGGTGCCTTCACCGCACTGAGCGTGGTGATGAAAGGCCTGCCGCTCACCTATTCCAAGGACATGCAGGAAGACAAGGAAGCGACCTTCGATGCACTTGACGCATTTGCCTTGGCCATCGCTGCCATGGCCGGCATGGTGCGCGACATGGAACCCAACCTCAAGGCCATGCACGAGGCCGCAGCCACGGGCTATGCCACCGCGACTGACTTGGCCGACTGGCTGGTCCGCACCCTGAAAATGCCATTCCGCGATGCCCATCATGTGACAGGCCGCATCGTGGCGCTGGCCGAAGGCAAGGGCATCCGCATTGATGAACTATCGCTCGCCGACATGCGCAGAATCGAAAAGCGCATCACCGGCGATGTCTTCAAGGTGTTGACCGTCGAGGATTCCGTTGCCTCACGCGAGAGCTTTGGCGGCACCGCTCCCGACAATGTGCGCCGCGAAGCGAAGCGCTGGACCAGACTGCTGAAAGGCAAATGACATGCGAACCATATTCATCTGTATACTGATCATCTTGGGACTCACCGCCTGCGGCAAGCGCGGCCCCCTCGAACCACAACCTGTAAATCTTTCGCAAAGCCAATAAGAAAATGCACCACTTCTCTTATAAAGACGGCATCCTCCATGCCGAGGATGTTGACCTGAAGGTTCTGGCCGAGGAAATCGGAACACCCTTTTATTGCTATTCCACAGCAACGCTGGAGCGGCACTACAAGGTTTTGACCGAAGCCTTCGCAGGCACCGATCACCAGATCTGCTATGCGGTAAAGGGCAACTCCAACCAGGCCGTGATCCGCACGCTGGCGGAACTTGGTGCCGGCATGGATGTTGTATCGGAAGGCGAGTTGCGCCGTGCTTTGGCAGCGGGCGTTCCTGCCCGCAAGATTGTTTTTTCTGGCGTCGGCAAGACGGCACGCGAAATGGCCTTCGCCTTGAAGGAAGGCATTGCCTGTTTCAACGTTGAAAGCGAACCCGAGCTCGATCTGCTTTCGGAAATCGCCCAGCGAGTGGGCCAACGGGCCAGCATCTCGATCCGTGTCAATCCGGATGTCGATGCCAGGACCCATGCCAAGATCACCACCGGCAAGGCCGATAATAAATTTGGCATTTCCTGGTTGAAGGCACCGGAAGTCTATGCCCGCGCGGCCCAGCTTGCCGGCATTGATGTAGCTGGCGTCGACATGCATATCGGCAGCCAGATCACCGAGCTTGCACCCTTCGAGAAGGCTTTTACCTTGATGGCCGAACTGGTGCAGCAGTTGCGCAGCCAAGGTCACAACATCCGCCATCTTGATCTGGGCGGCGGGCTAGGAGTGCCCTATCGCGGCACCAATGATATTCCACCGCACCCGGACGAATATGGCGCGATGGTGAAACGTGTGCTTGGGCCACTGGGCTTGAAGCTGGTCTTGGAACCCGGACGCATGATCGTCGGCAATGCCGGCATCCTGGTCTCACGCGTCATCTTCGTGAAGGAGAACGAGGGCAAGATGTTTGTCATTCAGGATGCCGCGATGAACGACCTGATCAGGCCAACGCTCTATGAAGCCTGGCATGACATCATCCCTGTCGAAGAAGCACGCACCGCCGAAACCTTTACCGCCGATGTCGTCGGCGGCATTTGCGAGACCGGTGACTATTTCGCCAGGTCCCGCAGCATGGCAAAGGTCAGGGAAGGCGATCTCCTTGCTGTCATGACGGCGGGTGCCTATGGCGCTGTGCAGGCGGGGACTTACAATACGCGCCCATTGGTGCCGGAAGTGCTGGTCAAGGGAGGGAAACGCGCCGTGATCCGCCCGCGTCAGACCTATGAAGACCTGATCGGGTTGGACAAGCTGGCGTCCTGGCAGAAATCCTAGGAAAACACACCTTGACGTCATATTTCGGCCAGACTGTGCTAGTATCATGCTCGTATGACTGATCCGGCATCAGGAACCCGTCTCGCTGGCAAGATTAGATTGCAGCGTATCGCCATGGCCTGGGAAAAGCTCTGGGCAGCACTGCATTGGCCGATCATTGCCTTTGGCCTTGCCTTCATCATCATCGCCACCGGCGCACTCACTGTTCTTCCCCCAGCGTTCAGGATTGTGGGACTGGGCGTACTGGCCCTTGCCTGCCTGGCATCGCTTGTGTCCGTTGCACGGATAGTCTGGCCCACGGCACACGATGCCATGCGCAAGCTCGAACAGGCTGCAGGTCTGCAACACCGCAAGGTCTCGAGCATCGACGAAGATATGGCACCCGAGTTTTCATCTCCAGAAGCAGCTGCAATCTGGACCGAACACAAGCGCCGCCAATGGCAGGGACTATCAACGGTCCCTGTCAGCCCGCCAAAATCACACTGGCGGAATTTCGATCCGCGCGCCTTGCGCGTACCTGTTGCATTGGGTGTCGTTGCCGCATTGGTGCTCGGACCCGGCAACATCACCGGCAATCTGCGCGACGCCGCAGCGATGCAAGGCCCGGTACCGCCAAAGCCCGTGACCATTGATGCCTGGCTCAAGTCACCCGCCTATACCGGCAAGGCGCCGCTCTTGCTGACAAGTCCGGCGATGCTTCAAAAACTGGCTCAGGGCGAAACCATCAAGGTTCCCAGCAACGCCACATTGACTGTGCGTGTGACGGGGGCTGCGTCGCCCTCGATCAATTTCAGTTCCTTCGATGGCAGCGCGACTCCTGTGCCTGACCTCAAGGCCAAGACCAGCTTGACCGAAACCGGTTTTTCCGCCGAAGTCAAGCTCTCCACCGCTGCAACCATAGAAATCAGGAATGGCGAAGCCGTCATTGCCTCCTGGCCTGTCAATCTCATTCCTGATGAAAGACCTGAACTGGCTTGGACCAAGCCGCCTGCTGTCGAAAAGAACAGCGCGCTGACCTTCAACTGGCAGGCCAAGGATGATTATGGCGTGCGCTCCATCACCTCAGATGTTTCACTGGCCGATAACCAGAAGGATGGCGTCGGCTTTGAAACCAATGGACCCTTCCTGTTCGAAGCACCAAAGCTTGCCGTCAAGCTGAAGAAGTCGAACACCAAGGATGAAACCGGAAAGACGACACAAGACCTGACGGCCCATCCCTGGGCCGGCCTCAACGTCACTGTCATGCTCACCGCCAGGGATGCCGCAGACCAGCTGTCGGAACCAGTGACGGTTGATGTCACCTTGCCGGAGAAAGTCTTTGTGCGCCCGCTCGCACAGGCCCTGATCGAACAGAGGAAGCGCCTCGTGCTTGATCCCGACAAGACAACCGATGTTGCAGCGATGATCGACGCCTTGCTGATTTATCCTGCAGGTCTCACCGATCGCAGCGCCCACCTCATCCGGCTTGCCGCCATCGGCACCCATCTCGAAACCTCGGCCACCAATGAAGACATCATTGTTGCCGTCAACGACCTGTGGAAACTGGCGCTGGATATTGAGGAGGGCAGTCTCGCCGATGCCAAGGCTGAACTGGCAAAACTCAAGAAGCAGCTTGAAGAAGCCTTGCGCAATGGCGCTTCGGAAGAAGAGATCGCCAAGCTCATGGAAAAGATGCGCGATGCCATGGACCGCTATCTCGAAGCCATGCGCGAACAATGGCAGAAGGACCGCCAGCAGAGTGGCAACCAGCGCGACAACAACCAGCAATCTCGCGAATTGAGCCAGCAGGACCTCCAGAAGATGCTCGATGAAATCGAGAAACTGTCGAAGCAGGGCCAGAAGGATCAGGCCCAGGCCTTGCTCGACCAGCTCGAACAGATGCTGCAAAACCTGCAGCCCGGCCAGAGCCGTCAGGCAGGCCAAGGTGATCCTATGGGCCAAATGATGGACGAGTTGTCTGACATGATGCGCCAGCAGCAGCGCCTGATGGATCAGACACAGCGCATGCCCGGCCAGGGAGAGCAACAAGGCCAGCAGCCGGGCGAGGGTCAAGGTGAGGGCCAAGGAAAAGGTCAAGGTCAGGATGGCCAGGGACTTGCCAACCGTCAGGGCGCCTTGCGTGACCTTCTCGACCGCATGCAGCGTGGTCTTGGTGGTGATGCTCCCGGCGAAATGGGCGACGCGGGACGCGCCATGGAAAACGCCGAGCGCGCGCTGCGCGATGGCGACCGCGACGGTGCCTTGCAACAGCAGGGCGACGCCCTTGACGCCTTGCGAAAAGGGGCGCGTGAATTGGGCCGCCAAATGCGCGAACGCGGTCAGGGGCAGGCACGCGATCAGGGCCGTGATGGACCGGCGGGTGGCAATCAGGATGACCCCTTGGGACGTCCGCGCGCCACCAGCGAGCCCGATACCGGCCCCAACCGTGACATGGTACCAGGCGAACTCGCCATCCGCCGTGCCCGCGAAATTCTTGAGCAGCTGAGGGCCAAGGCCAATGGCGAAGGCTTGACCGATTCAGAACGCAGTTACATTGATCGTTTGCTGCGTGGGCTTTATTGACGACCCTATCCCTTCGCTTGGCGAAGTGCCCTCGCACCTTGAGGGAGAAGGTGCCCCGAAGGGGCGGATGAGAGCCTGTTGAACTCTGCTCCTACGCCGTCACCACATGCCCGACATAGGGTAGCTCGCGAAACTGGTGCGCCATGTCCATGCCATAGCCCACCACAAACTTGTCCGGACATTCAAAACCGACAAAGTCGGCCTTGATATTGGCAGCGAGATGGCCGGGCTTGTGCAACAATACACAGGTGAGCGCACTGCGCGCGCCGCGCGCCATCAGCAGGTCCTTGGCAAAGGCAAGGGTGCGCCCACTTTCGAGGATGTCGTCAATCAGCAGCACATCGCGATCTTTTACAATCGAATCGATATCGCGCAATACGTCTACCTTGCCGGATGAGCGCGTGCCTTCACGGTAGCTTGCAAGAATGAGAAAATCGATTTCCGGTGAAAGCCTGGCGTGATGCATGGCGCGGATCAGGTCGGCAGCAAAAACAAAACTGCCCTTCAGCACAGGAACCACCAGAAGCCGCTTGGGATCACGTGCGGCGATGTCGGACGCCAGTGCTGCAATGCGAGCCGCGATCTCGGCTTCGCTGAACAACACATCAATGCGGTGTCCGTCGATAATATTGCTGGTCATGACTTGATTTCTGTCTCGTGGGCAAAGCGGATTTCGACATCGTTAGCAGAATCCGGTGGCGCTGCAACACGGGTGACAAAACTGGTGGCCTCGCCGGGTTTCAGGGGTCGAGCCTCGGTATCAAGCGTCCATTGATAAACCTCGCGGGCATTTACATCGCGCATGCCAAAGCGCATCCAGGGAATCTTGCGTGTGTCGTCCGTCACATTGACGATATCACCCTTGATCGTGAGAACCCTGACTCCCTTGACGATGGCGTGCTGCTGTTCGACCTTGCGGATTTCCAGCCCATAGACATTGACGCCGACACCGATCGCTTCATAGACGCGCAAGGCAGCCGGAGCAGCACCTACGATGTGTTCCGGAAACAGCGTGAAACCGGCAAGCCCGACCATGACGCAGGCGGCATAGCCCGCCCAGTTGCGCAAGGATGCACGGCGCGATTGACGTTGCGCGAGGAACGCTTCATCGGTTTCGCGCGCCGCTTCGATGAGCCGCTGCACATCCTTGTCGACCTCGTCGGCCTCCTGCACCACTTGCCGTGGCAGCGTGTCGAGCGGACGCCGATAGGGATCGAGATCAACAATATCGTCGTCTTCGATTTCAATCCACTTGTGGCCGCAGGCACGGCAGGTGATCTTGACATTGCCGGGTGCGCGCAGTGCGTTCTGGAAATTTGTGCGTGTTGCACAGGATGGACAGGTGACTATCATCGCCTTGAAAACTGCCTTTGATTCGACATGCATATTGAGGAATGTCGCTGACCGTGACCCTAGCATCCAGAATGGTTAACCAAAGCTTAACGCCGCCATGGGTGGCCTGTGGAATGGCCCGACATGCTGCGGCTTGATTCTGTTGGCATGCACTATGACGACGGACCGGAAATCCTGAAAGACGTGAGTTTCCGTCTTGATGAACAAGCCTTCTGTTTTCTGACTGGTTCTTCCGGGGCTGGAAAGACCACCTTGTTGAAGCTTCTCTACATGGCCATGCGCCCGTCCCGTGGCGACATCACCATGTTCGGAGAAAAAGTCAGCGATCTTCCGCGCCGCGAACTGACCCGCTTCCGCCGTCGCATCGGCGTGGTCTTCCAGGACTTCCGCCTGCTCGATCATCTCTCGGCCTTTGACAATGTCGCATTGCCTTTGCGCGCCGCTGGAAAGCGCAGCGCAAGTTACGAGGGTGACGTCCGTGACCTTCTCGATTGGGTGGGGTTGAAGGATCAGGCCCGCGCCAAGCCGCCGGTTTTGTCGGGTGGTGAAAAGCAGCGCGTCGCCATAGCCCGCGCCATTATTTCAAAGCCTGAGTTTCTTCTGGCAGATGAACCGACAGGTAACGTCGATCCCGCACTTGCCAAACGCCTGCTGCACCTCTTTCTCGAATTGAACCGGCTTGGCACCACGGTTTTGATTGCCACGCATGATGAACAGCTGATCAGACAGACCAAGGCACCCGTGCTGCGTCTCGATGCCGGCAAGCTCAAGGCCGCGTGATGGAAGAAGCCGTCAAGCAAGGACCCGTCATACCGCCGGAAACGTCAAGCCTGCGCACCTTGACGGCGACCATGGCGGTGATGTGTTATCTCGCCTGTCTCGCCATTGGCGCGTTGCTTCTGATCGACCGCGCCGTTGACAGCTGGACCCAGGGCCTGTCACGTGAGATCACGGTCCAGGTCCGGGAAATGGCGGGAACCGACGTTGAAATTCGCTTGGCCGACGCGCGCGCGATCATCGAGAAGACAGACGGCGTGGCATCTGCCGAAATTCTCGACCGCGCCGAAGGCGTAAAGTTGCTGCGGCCATGGCTCGGAGATGCTGATCTCGAACATCTGCCGGTGCCACGCTTGATCCGTGTTGTCGTTGATCCAAATGCGCCACCGGATTTTGCCCAACTCGAAACCACCCTGAAACGCGCCGTGCAAGGTGTGGGCCTTGATACGCACCAGCGCTGGGCGGCGGAGTTGACGCGCATGGCCACCACCATGTCGACGCTCTCATGGTTGATTCTCGCCCTGATTGGCGTCTCGGCAGTAGCCATTGTTGTCTTTGCATCGCGCGCCGTCTTGGAACAGAACCGCGCCGTTGTCGATATCCTGCATCTGGTGGGTGCACGCGACGGCTATATTGCCCGCCAGTTCTATCAGCGCTTTCTGGTAACCGGATTTATCGCAGGGTTGATCGGGTTGGTGCTCGCTGCCTTGACTTTTCTCGCCATCGGCTGGTCCGGCGAGCCTGCGGTCAACGCGGTGGCCGCCGCATCGCGGAGCCTGCTTTATGCGCCCGATGCATCCAACTGGATGTCATATGCATCGCTGCTTGCAGTACCCCCTGCTGCCACCTTGATTGCGCTGGCCACATCGCGCATCACATTGATGCAGATTCTCGGGAAGTTGCAGTGATCGCCATCCGCTCGCTTGTATTCAATGTCGTGTTCTACGTGAACCTTGTGCTGTTTCTCGTGCTGGGATCATGGCTGTTCGTGTGCCCGCGCATCTGGGCCATTCGCGGCCTGCAAGCCTGGGCCACAACTTCGATTTGGTTGCTGCGGGTGATTTGCGGCACCGCAATGGAAGTGCGCGGCGCTCAAAACATTCCACACGGCGCCTGCATGATCGCAGGCAAGCATCAAAGCTTCTGGGAGACATTCGCCATCCTGCCTCTGCTCGATGATCCCTGCATGGTTCTGAAAAAGGAACTCACTTACATCCCGCTGTTCGGCTGGTTTGCCCTGAAATTCAAAATGATCGCTGTGGAGCGCAGCGCCGGGTCAGCAGCACTCAAAAAGCTTGTGGCCCGCGCCAAAGAGGAAAAGGCCCGCTACCGCCAGATTGTCATCATGCCGGAAGGAACCCGCACAAGCCCCGACGATCCGCCTGACTACAAACCGGGGGCCGCAGCGCTCTATGGCGCACTCGATGTGCCATGTGTTCCTTTCGGCTTGAACGCCGGATTGTTTTGGCCACGGCGTAAATTTCTGCGCCTGCCGGGGACCATCATCATCGAGTTCCTGCCTGCCATTCCCGCAGGCCTGCAGAGGAAGGAATTCCAGAAGCAGCTGGAGAATGCGATTGAAAGATCAACGACAGCTCTTGTCCGCGAGGGTCGCGCAACCCCGGAAATGACATGTTGAACAGGGTTGTGACTACAAGAACAAATATAGAACTTTCTCTTTACATCGAGCCCAAGCGGAACTAGTTTTACCGCATGAACAAGCACGCCGACATTTTGGATATTGGCACAACGCCGATTGCGCGTGACATCTGGGATTTGAAATATCGCTTCAGGCCCGGCGATGGCAGGCCCACAGATTCTTCGCTTGCCGAAACCTTTTCGCGCGTGGCCCATGCAGTTGCAAGGGCCGAAGGCAATCCGGCATTTTGGGCGCAGCGGTTTGAAGACCTCTTGTCCGATACACGCTTTCTTCCCGCCGGCCGTATTTTGGCGGGTGCCGGCACACAACGCGCGGTGACCTTGTTCAACTGTTTTGTCATGGGAACCATCGACGATTCGATCCCCGGCATTTTCGACAACCTGAAACAGGCAGCCCAGACCCTGCAACAGGGCGGCGGTATTGGCCATGACTTTTCGACCCTGCGGCCCAAGGGTGCAGTGGTCCAGTCGGTGGGTGCCGATGCATCAGGTCCCTTGAGCTTCATGGATGTCTGGGACGCGATGTGCCGCACCATCATGTCAGCAGGAACCAGGCGCGGGGCCATGATGGGGACCCTGCGCTGCGACCATCCTGACATCGAAGCCTTCATCGACGCCAAGCGCGATCCGGCACGGTTGCGCAATTTCAATGTCTCGGTTCTGGTAACCGATGCTTTCATGACAGCGCTGAAAGAGGACCGGGATTGGCCCTTGGTCTTTGCTGGCAAGACATGCAGGACTGTACGCGCCAGGGATCTCTGGCAATCTATCATGCAGGCGACCTATGACTGCGCCGAACCCGGCGTGATCTTCATTGATCGCATCAACAAGATGAATCCACTCGCCTATTGCGAGGACATTTCCTGCACCAACCCATGCGGTGAACAGCCGCTGCCACCCTATGGCGCCTGCCTGCTGGGTTCACTGAACCTCACACGCTTCATCGATCATCCGTATACGGATGGATCGTCTCTGAACATTGGCAAACTCGAGGAGGCAGCGGCTCTTGCCATCCGCTTCATGGATGACGTGATCGACGTCTCCAACTATCCCTTGCCGCAACAGCGGCAGGAAGCCTCGGCCAAGCGCCGCCTCGGGCTTGGCATCACCGGCCTTGCCGACGCGCTTCTGATGTGCGGCCACCGCTACGGTTCGCGGCAGGCAGCAGCCGAAGCCGCAGGTTGGATGAAATCCATACGGCATGCGGCCATCACCTCCAGTGCCGATCTCGCCAGGGAAAAAGGCCCCTGCCCGGTTTTTGATTCAGTGAAATATCTGGCGACAGCTTATGGCCAGTCATTGCCGGATGACTTGCGCCGCGTTGTTGCCACGAAAGGCCTGCGCAATGGCCTCGTCACCTCGATCGCCCCAACCGGAACGATCTCGCTTCTTGCCGGAAATGTCTCGTCAGGTATCGAACCGATTTTTTCAGCGCGCTACGACCGCAAGATTTTGCGCTCCGATGGCTCACATGAGATTCAGCCAATGGAGGATTATGCCGTGGCGCTTTGGCATCAACTGGGCCACAGGGGCCTGCCACCAAATCTCGTGACCGTCGATGATTTGTCCGCCGATGATCACTTGGGCATGCAGGCCGCCTTGCAGCCTTACGTCGACAGCTCGATCTCGAAAACCATCAATGTACCGGCGCATTTTTCCTTCGCTGATTTTGTCTCGGTTTATGAAAAGGCTTACGGCCTTGGCCTCAAAGGCTGCACCACGTTCCGCCCCAACCAGGTCACAGGCTCGATCCTGAGCCGCAGCGAGGACGCGCGTGAATGCCCTTCCTGCGGCGGCCATGATGTTGAGGCGCGCGAAGGCTGCTTCACCTGCATGAATTGCGGCTTCGCCCTATGTAACTGAAGTTGCTGCAAAACTATTTCCTTGCAATGCGTCGCAATTTGTTCTATATTTGTTCCATGTGATTGAAACAGGAGTAAGTCGATGCGTTCATTGGGGTTTCTCGCCATCAAGCCGGGCCAGCAGGTCCTCCAGCCTGCCATCACGCACACCAAGTTCTTTGAGATGCTCGACCGTATTGCGCACATAATCTGCGCATGCACCAAACTGGCCTTTGCCCTGCTGGGCCAGGCGGAAGAGTTCGTCTGCCGGCAACTTGCCGGCATATTGGGGATGACGACGGTTGACAGTGAAAGCCAGGGCGCTGATGTCCGTGACCTCCGGTCTTCTGTCTTGCAACGTCTCAATCCGAACGCGGCGGAACGCCTCGATATAAACATTCCCGAGCTGTTCGCGCGCGCGCAGATAGGCGAGCGTCTCCGGCCAGCGTGCAAGCTCAACCTCAAACACCATGCCCCGGCACGAGCCGCCATGGTCAAGTCCGAAGACCAGGCCGGGCCGTTCTGGTGTGCCACGGTATTGATGCGAGTAGATGCAGAGGCTGCGGTGAAAACCGTGGAGCTTGCCGGTCAGATGTCTGACATGGACAAATCCCGGATTCCACATCAGCGAGCCGTAGCCGAAGACCCAAACACCCTGCGGGTTAACCGACCAGTCTCTCACGGACCAGATTTCTCCGGGCCGGTTTTCACCGGAACCGTCGGTGGCTTGTCGCCGCCCCGGCCAAAATTGGGAACAGCCGTATCTTGCCCGGCATCAATGATGCCGCGTCGAACATCCCGCGCTCGTGCAAACAAATTGAACAATGTGTCGCCGTCGCCCCAGCGGATTGCCCTCTGCAAAACCGAAAGTTCTTCCGAGAACCGCCCCAGCATTTCGAGTACCGCGTCCTTGTTCGCAAGGAATATGTCACGCCACATCGTCGGGTCAGATGCTGCGATGCGGGTGAAATCCCGAAATCCACTCGCCGAATATTTGACCACTTCCGACTTTGTTACCTCCTCGAGGTCAGACGCCGTCGCAACCGTGTTATAGGCAATGAGATGTGGCAGATGGCTGGTGATCGCGAGTGTCAGATCATGGTGATCAGGGGTCATTCTGTCGACCATGGAACCACAGGCCACCCAGAATGCTTCCAGCCTGTCGACCACTGCCGGATCATTGTCGGAAAGTGGTGTCAGAATGCACCAGCGCCTCTCAAACAACGAGGCAAAGCCGGAGCGCGGGCCCGACTGTTCGGTACCAGCCAGCGGATGACCAGGTACAAAATGCACTCCCGCCGGCACGTGGGGCAGCACGTCGCGCACCACAGAACCTTTCACCGATCCGACATCGGTGAGAATGGCACCGGGTTTCAAATAGGCGGAAATCTCACCTGCAACAGCACCGCAACTGCCGACGGGCACACACAGGATGACAAGATCGGCCCCCGCGACAGCTTCTGCCGCCGTCGCCGTGACAAGGTCAACCAGCCCGATTTCTGCGGCAATGGCCCGCGTCTCAGCACTCTTCGCATAACCCGCAATATGCACTGCGAGGCCTTCCCGTCGCATCACATGTGCCAGCGACGAAGCAATAAGTCCAAGCCCGATGAGAGCGACCTTTTCAAACATCACACTCATGCAAGAAACGCTTTCAATGTCGCAACCACATGATGATTGGCCTCTTCGGTTCCGACCGAAATTCGCAGTGCATCAGCGAGCCCATAGGCCTCCATCCGACGCACCACGATGCCATGATCGAGCAGGAAAGCATCTGCCTCAGCTGCCGGACGATCTTGTGGAAACCGTACCAGCACAAAATTTCCGACACTTGGTACAACCTCAAGCCCCAGTCCCTTCAGGGAATCACTCAACCACGTCAGCCACTGCACATTGAAACTCTGGGCCCGGTCGACAAAGGCATGGTCCTTGATTGCAGCGATGCCAGCAGCCATGGCGGCCGAACTGACATTGAATGGCCCGCGAATGCGGTTCAAAACATCAGCAACATGGGCCGGGCAATAGGCCCAGCCCAGCCGCAAGGCCGCCAGACCATGGATTTTTGAAAACGTGCGCGTCATCACAACATTCTCGGCTTCCGATACAAGCTCGATCCCCGCCTCGTAATCATTGGCCCGCACAAATTCGGCATAGGCCGCGTCAAGAACCAGGATCACATTGGAAGGAAGCCCGCGATGCAACCGCCGCACCTCGTTAAACGGCAAATAGCGCCCTGTCGGATTGTTTGGATTGGCGAGAAAAACCATCTTCGTTCTGTCAGTCACACGCGCCAGGATGGCATCGACATCAGCGAGAAAATTCCTTTCGGGCGCGACCACCGCAGACGCACCATTGCTCGCAATGGCTATCGGATAGACCAAAAACCCATACTGGCTATAGATCGCTTCATCGCCCGCACCGAGGTAGGCATGCGCCAGAAGTTGCAGGATCTCGTCACTGCCAGCCCCGCACACGATATGCTCAGCATTCAGCCCATAGCGGCTCGCAATCGCTTCACGCAGCGCCGCAGCATTGCCATCCGGATAGCGCGCCAACTGGCTTGCCGCATTGTGATATGCCTCCATTGCCGCAGCGCTCGCACCAATTGGCGATTCATTTGACGACAGCTTGAAGATCCGCGATCCCTTGGCTTTGGACTTCCCCGGCACATAGGCCTCAATCGACAGGATTCCAGGCTTGGGCTCGGGCCGAAGCGTGCTCATGGCTCTATCCTCATGACGTGATCTTCATTGGGGCGGGATAGCGGCCAATGACCTTGAGCCCAAGCCTGCTGTTCACCCGGATCAAGGCATGCAGAGGCGGCTCCTTTTCAGAAAGAAATCCGGCAAGTGCGGTGATCACGTCATCGCCCTGTCTGGCCTGCCATTTCACCTGCAACGAAAAATCCCTCGGCAATCCGCCCGATGTTGCAATCAGTGTCTCATCGGCGCTTGACCCTTGCGCCGCACATTGCCCGATCACCAAAAGTTCCGGCGCTTCCCCGCGCGTCAGAAAGGGCAAGGCCGCCATCACCCGCGCCGCACCGCCACCCAACGCCTTCAGCCAGACACCCGAAGTAGGAACAATGGCAACACTGGTCGGGTTGCGGTGCGCCGCGCCGACCGCGGCAGCATCATCCTCCATTTCGGTAATTTGCATCAGCGGATAATAGTCACGTACCACCTGCCGCAAGCTTTGAGACTGGCTGACACCAGCCCCGACATGCAGCGTGACCTCCGCCTGCCTCAGGCTCGCATCAGAAATGATAGCCGGCCAAAGCCGCACCAGAAGGTCGGGATTGACACCAAGCTTGGCACCCTTGGCCAGAAGTCGCCGCAACACCTCGGCCTCCCGCGCTGGGCGCAAGGGAAGCTGGATGTCGAGAGACTGCTTGGCTGCCTTCACATGTTCAACCAGCTGCGCCCGCTCGGCCAGAAGGGCCAGAATATGGTCGTCGATGCGGTCAATTTCCTTCCGCACGGAATCAAGCATCTGGCTGGCTGTGGCAGGCGTATTCATGGAGATCAGGGAACAGTTTTATGTGTTGCAGGAGCAGCCTTCATAGGCAAAAGGCGTTTCATTTGCAAAGCAAGTCATGGCTGTCCCGCCGGACATGTTGGGGCGCTGGCAAAAGCACCTGCCTGAACCGCGGCACCAGCCGCCGCGACCGCTTTCCCGAGGAAAACGCATAGACCTGCTTCATGGCTTCGACGATAATAACCCCTGAAAACCGCGTCATCGCAACCGACCCGATTTTCTCCAGCACCCGGGCAGCACGCAGCGCTCCCCTTCCCGTCATCGGTGGCGCAAACAGCGCATGCCGCCAACTCACCGCCGAAAATTGCGTTTCCTTGAGCAGCCCCGCAAGCTGGCTCCGGGAATAGGGGTGTCCGAAGCCAAAAGGGGTCTTTTCGCTTGCCGCCCACAGACCGCGGCGATTGGGCACCACCAGATAGAGCTTGCCTTGTGGCGCCAGGACCCGCCACGCCTCTTGCAGCATGTCCGCCGGGCTATCGGCAAATTCCAGCCCGTGTACAATCACAATGTGGTCAACGCTGCTCTCCAGCAACGGCAATTCGCATTCATCAACGAGTGCCGATTGCACCGGTCCGCTGCGCGGCCAATGCGTCACGCCTTGCCGCGCCAGCATGAAGGCCATCGCATGCACACCATCGGGTACGATGCCGCGCAGGTAAGTCGTCGGATAACCAAGCCCCAGGACAGTTTGCCCGCTGTGAACCTTTATGGCCCCCTGCAACACGGCACCAATCAGCGCCGCACTCGTCCGCCCGAGCGGACTACCATAAAATTCCCGGAGATCTGCGACATCCATGACCCCGTGATAACGAAATAATCGGTTCACCGCAAAACCGATTTCGGATAGGGGATCACCCAAGGCATGTGGAGGGACCTATGGCACATCTTGAAATTCACCAATTTACCTGTCGCGATGACAATTTTGGCGTGCTGGTTCACGATCATCAGACTGGCACCACCGCATCAATTGATGCCCCCGATGCCGCCAAGGTCACAGGCGAATTAAAGCGCCGCGGCTGGCAACTTACCCACATTCTCACCACCCATCACCATATCGACCACGTCGAGGGCAACCTCGAACTCGCCCATGAGTTTGGCTGCCGCATATTCGGTCCTGAGGCAGAAAAAGACGCCATCCCCGGCATTACCAATACCTTCAAGGGCGGCGACACCTTCACCATCGCCAACCGCAAGGTCGAGGTCTTCGCCTGCCCCGGCCATACCAGCGGCCATATCGCTTTCCACTTCCCGGAAGACTATGTGCTCTTTGCCGGTGACACACTCTTTGCCATGGGCTGTGGCCGCGTCATTGAGGGCACCATGGCCGAGATGTTTGTCTCGGTGAATCAATTTGCCAAGCTGCATGGCATCACATCGGTCTACTGCGGCCATGAATACACGGTTTCCAACGCACGATTTGCGCTGTCGGTGGAGCCCGGCAACCGCAACCTGATGAGCCGCTTCGAAATGGTGCAGGCCCAGCGCGAGCGCGGCGAAATGACTTGTCCCACCACCATCAGCGATGAATTGAAAACCAATCCCTTCATGCGCTGCAACAGCCCTGAAATCCGTCAGAAGCTCGACCTGCAAAATGTCGGTGATGCTGAGGTTTTTGCCGAACTGCGCAACCGCAAGAACACATTTTAGAACGGCATGCAGAAAAGTGGAACCGGCTATTTGCGCAAATGCCCCGACAAGGCAGTACTCTAGCGCGTCGACAGCCGCCGCGAAAAGGCATGGATCCGACCGCTGATGATCGACAGGAGTACAGCCCCGAGAATGATTGCACCGCCAATGATGGTCCAGGGTTCCGGGAATTTTTCAAAACCCAGAAGCCACGGCCACAGCGGATTGAGAATCGCATCGGTCATCGACAGCAGTGCCAGCACCACACCCGGCACATGACGCGCGCCGCGCGCATAGAGGATCAGGGGGATGGCAAGTTGCAGGGGCCCCATCAAGGCCAGTATCATGAGTGACCTGATATCGATGTCAAAACCGAGTTTGAGTGGCGGATCGAATGTACCGAAGGCATTGAACAACAGGGGCGCAAAGCCGGCCCCGACAAAGGCCATGGCCCCGCCGATGCCAATGGCAGGCATCAGGTCGAGATGGCGATAGCGCCGCAACAGCAATGTTTGCAGGGCGAAGGTAAACGGCACGGCAAAACTGGTAATCGTGCCAACAATCTTGACACCTTGAAATTCGTTCCACCCAATGACCGCAGCACCCGCAAACGCCATGACGGCGGCAAATGCGATGAAGATACTGGGGCGCTCCCCGGTGATCCAAGGGCTGAGCAAGGCCGTGATCAACGGCGACATGGCACCAATCACCGAGACGGTCGCGACATCAGCAAGTGTCACTGACATCACATAGAATGTTGTGCCGACGGCAAAGCATATGGCAGATGTCCACAGTGCCTGGCGCGGCAACTGCCGCACCCGTTCCGGAAGTGAATTGCCATAGATCAGGATCAGGTAGCAAAAGATCGCAAGTGCCATCCAGTAGCCGCGCCAGCAATTTATTTGCCAGCCCGAGATGGGTTCGGCACTCTGGTATTGCAGGTAACGGACAAAAATACCGGACAGGCTCCAGCCCAGTGTCGCGAGCAACACAAAGAACACGCCACTGCTGAAATGCTCTTTTGTTTCTTGGCTATGACTGGTCATGATCCCCTGTGATTCTGTAATACCATAGGAGTGGAAACAGGCAAGGCGATAGCAACTTATCCGCGCAGTTTTATGTTTTCTGAATCATATGGTGACTCAGCAATCACGCGGGTTCTGAAAGTCTTTCCAAGAATCTTGATCTCAAGTTCAGTGCCAAGTACAGCGTGTTCCGGTTTCACCATTGCCAGGGCTAGCGACTTGCCGCAGCGCCAGCCAAAGCCGCCATTGGTGGCGCGGCCGATCATCTTGCCTTTCGCATAGATCGGCTCGGAGCCCCGCGCATCGGATTGCGTGTTGGTGATACCATCCACGTCCATGGTGACGAAATTCCAGCCGAGACCTTTTTCGCGGGCTGCAACCAGCGCATCGCGACCGATGAATTGCCCCTTGTTGGGATGCACGAAGCGATCCAGACCGGATTCATACGCGTTGTATTCGATGGAGAGTTCGCGCGGCACAAGGCGGTAGGATTTTTCGATCGACAGTGACGACATCGCCTTGATGCCATAGGGCCGGATTCCGAATTCCTTGCCTGCCTCCATCAGGAGATCAAACAAGGCCAATTGCTGTTCAATCGGATGATGGAATTCATAACCCAGTTCGCCGACAAAATTCACCCGCACGCAATGTGTCGATACAGGTCCCACATTGATCTGTTGGCCAGAGAGCCACGGGAAAGCCTCGTTCGACAAGTCAGTTGACGTGAGTTTCTGCAAGAGCTTGCGCGAATTTGGCCCCGCTATGACCAGGACCCCGAGCCGCGTTGTCAGATAGTTAAGCCGCACCGACCCGTCTGACGGCAAGAGCCTGTACAGGTAATCATGGTCATGGCGCTCATAGGCACCGGCTGACACAAGATAGAAACGGCCCTTCTGCCATTCATAAACCGTGAATTCGGCCCGCACGCCACCCTTGGGTGTGAGCAGGTGGCAGAGCGCGATGCGGCCCTGCTTTTTCGGGATCTTGTTGGCGAGAATTGATTCAAGCCAGTCGCGCGCCTTGGGTCCGGACACTTCCATCTTGGCAAAGGCCGACATGTCCTGCAGGCCAACAGAATTCATGACGGCTTTGCATTCATCACCAACAATGTTGAAATAATTGGAGCGCCGGAACGACCATTTTTCCTTCACCTTGCCATCCATATCGGCGGGGGCATGATTGTGGTTGGTCAGCGTGTCGTCGCTGTTCAGTTCTGCCTTGGAGAGGCCATAGCCCTTTGGCGCGAACCAGCCCGGACGCTCCCAGCCATAGACCGAGCCAAACACCGCACCCAGATCTTTCATGCGCGAATAGCATGGGGTGACTTTCAACGGACGCGCCGCTGAACGCTCTTCATCGGGATAGTGCGGCGTGAAGACGTTGGCGTAAGCCTCTTCATTCTTGATCTTGAGATAGCCTTTGGTCGCGTAAGGCCCGAAGCGGCGCGGATCAACGCCCATCATGTCGATGGTTGGCTCACCATCGACAATCCATTCCGCGAGTTGCCAGCCTGCACCACCAGCTGCGGTGACACCGAAGGAGTGACCCTCATTGAGCCAGAAATTTTTCAATCCCCAGGCCGGGCCAATGATCGGCGAGCCATCAGGCGTATAGGCAATGGCACCATTGTAGACCTTCTTGATGCCGACTTCACCGAAGGCGGGAACCCGGGTGATCGCAGTTTCGATATGCGGTGCCAACCGGTCGAGATCTTCCTGGAAGAGTTCGTATTCGCTCTCGTCAGAGGGGGCGTCCATGTAGCAGCAGGGTGCACCTTTTTCATACGGCCCCAGAAGCAGTCCGCCATTTTCTTCGCGCATGTACCAGCTTGAATCAGCCTCGCGCAGCACCCCCATTTCCGGCAGGCCCTTGGCCTGGCGTTCACGAATGGCAGGATGCGGTTCCGTGACGATATATTGGTGTTCGACCGGGATCACTGGCACATCAAGTCCCACCATGGCTCCGGTCTTGCGCGCGAAATTTCCGGTACAGGAAATCACGTGCTCACAGGTGATCGTACCCTTGTCAGTCGTCACCACCCACTTGCCGTCAGTATCTTGGGCAATCGCTGTAACTGTCGTGTTGCGGTTGATTTCCGCACCCAGTGCGCGCGCGCCCTTGGCCAGGGCTTGGGTCAGATCGGCAGGCTGAATGTAACCGTCGTCCGGATGCTGGATGGCACCCAGAAGTCCGTCGGTTTCGCACAACGGCCAAATGTCTTTCACTTGTGCGGGCGTCAGGATATTGACCTTGATGCCGATGGTTTCAGCAACCCCCGCGTAATACATGAACTCATCCCAGCGGTCTTGGGTGCGCGCCAGCCGGATGTTGGAAACTTGTCTGAAGCCGACATTCTGGCCGGTTTCCTTTTCAAGTTCCTGATAAAAACGTACCGAGTATTTGTGGATCTGGCCCACCGAATACGACATGTTGAACAGCGGCAGCAGGCCAGCGGCATGCCAGGTTGATCCGGACGTAAGTTCCTTGCGCTCGATCAGCGCAACATCACTCCAGCCCTTCTTGGCGAGATGGTACAGCATTGACACGCCCACCACACCACCACCAATCACCACTGCACGTGCTGTTGTTTTCATGATTTATCCCTCGGAAGCCTTGTCCGGTACTAGCATAGCGAGGCACTCGGTCAGTATCAAAAGCGACTGCCCGCTCACATCTGCGCCATCAGTTCTGCAAAGCCCAGGTCTTCCGGCGTGTTCACATTGAGGAAGGGATCGATGATGCTGTGCGGCCAGACGAGCTCGAAGGCATTGGTCAGCCTGCTGAAGTCCTTCACCCGCCTGATGCCCTTGTTGCGGATTGCATCATCAAGCGGGTCCGCCAGCGCGACAGGCCAAAAGCCCGTGAGGTAGTGGCTCTTGTCGCTGCTGGCCGCGATGATCGCCTTGCCACCGCCCGCCTCCTGCAACACTTTCACCACATCAAGGGGTATGAATGGAGCATCGCAGGGGGTCGAAAAGACAGCATCGAAACCGTCCGCGCGTCCATGCATCAGTGCGGCATGCAACCCCGCCAGCGGTGTCCTGACATCGTTCAGGATATCCGGTATGACCACGCATCCCAAGGACTGGAATCGCGCCGGATCACCATTGGCGTTGATCACAACTGCGTCGACCTGCAGCGCCAGCCGCGACTTCACTCGCTCAATCAGCGCTACACCATTGAGTGCCGTAAAAGCCTTGTCGGCTCCGCCCATACGGGTCGATTTTCCGCCCGCGACAATTGCACCCAGTATTTTCCCCGGCATTTTCATGAATAGGCATATATCCGCTGCGGTGGCAGGAACAAGGTAATGACATCATCAACCTTGACGGCCCCTTCACGTTCAACCCATGCCGTAACACCGCGCTTGTGGATGGCCGCTTTCACCAGCAGGCGTTGCGCGTCAGGATGATGTCGTCCGACTGTGGCGGCGATCTGGCTGCACGGCAGGTTTTCCATATCAACCACAATTGTGGCACCCGATGGAAATTGCAAGCGTGTCGAAGGTGGCAGCAAGGTGAGATCGGGAACCCCAGATGTTACAATGTTTGCTCCTAGCCATTCAGCTTTGACTTCGGCAATTCCAAGAGTTTGCGCAATGTCACGCAGTTCTTCGTCCGATAGCAGTGTCAGCTGCCGCACATTGCGGATGTCGATTCCTTTTTTGTAAAGTGCAGTCGTCCGTGAATCAGAAGTCCGCGTCGGGCCACTGTGGCAATCGCCTTGCGGCCCATCCAATGTCAGCACGATTGCGTCGGCGGGACTTTTTTCAAAGCCGCCGTCGCGTGTGGGCCGCAGCAGCAAGTGTCGCACCCGGCCTTCAATTTGCAGTTTGGTTAACAGCGCCATTGATGTTTCCTTGCTCCTGCCAGTATAGAAGTCCCGCATGAACAGCAACCACCCGGATGTTGAGCTGGACGTGACCGGCCTGCTCTGCCCTCTGCCAGTATTGAAGGCGCGCAAACGGTTGCAGTCCATGTCATCGGGTGCAATTCTTGTTGTGACGGCGACGGATCCGATGTCGGTCATAGACCTGCCGCATTTCTGCACCGAGCAGGGACACGAGTTGCAGTCGCAGGGCGAAACCAACGGCACTTACATCTTCAGGATCAGAAAATCATGAGCTACGATTTCGGCGCTTTTAATGAATATGGCCCTTTGCGCCAGGTCGCTTTGCGCAGGCCCGGCGATGCCTTTGTCGATGATGCGAAAATCGACGGCGAGTGGCGCGATCTGAATTACCACGCGCGTCCGGATTTGGAGAAAGCACGGGCCGAGTACGAAGCCTTTGAGGGTGCATTGTTGGCGGCAGGAGCGGAGGTTTTTCATTTGCCCGCCAAACCGGACCTGACCCTGGACAGTCTCTACACGCGTGACAGTCTGGTGGTCACGCCGAAAGGTATTGTGAAGCCGCACATGGGAAAGCCGCAACGCCGCGCGGAATCTGCAATCAACGGCGATGCATTGGCAGCACTGGGCATTCCCGTCATCGGCACGATCACCGGTCATGGCAAACTGGAAGGCGGCGATCTCGTATGGCTCGATCATCACACTTTGCTCGCAGGCATTGGTTACCGCACCAACCATGACGGGGTAAGGCAGCTGCAGGGTTTTTGTGGGCCCGATGTCAATGTCATCGGTTTTGATCTGCCGCATTACAAGGGACCTGGCGATGTCTTTCATCTGATGTCGGTCCTGTCACCCGTCGATCACGATCTGGCCATAGTCTACGAACCCTTGATGCCAGTTCGCCTGGTTCAGTTTCTGCAAGCCCGTGGCATCTCTTTTGTCTCGGTTCCGGAAAGTGAGTTTCCCACCATGGGCTGCAACGTTTTGGCAGTGGCACCGCGCATCGCCATCATGGTGGAGGGCAATCCCGAAACCGCGCACCGGATGCGAGGCGCCGGCGTGACCGTGCACGAGATCAAGGCCACGGACATCAGCCGCAAGGGCGAAGGTGGGCCAACCTGCCTGACCAGACCGTTGCGCCGCGGATAAAGCGATTACGGCAAGCCACGCATCAGCCGTGGCGGCGTTCCGCTGGACCCGGCAGCTTCGGCCATCAGCAGGTTCTTGATCACCGGCAGGCGATTGATGATTTGCAACCCGGCATCACGCGTCAGTTTGAGCAGCGGATTGTCATTGGCAAAAAGAAAGTTCATGCCGTCCAGGCCGATCGATGTCATCACTGGTATCAAAGCGCCGCATGCGCATATAGGAATCGAGCACCGCAGTTGACCCGATGTCTTGACCGAACGCTAGCGCATCCGTAATGCATTCGCTTAACGCAGCGGCATCCTTGAAACCGAGGTTGAGACCAAGTCCCGCCAGCGGATGAATGACATGTGCCGCATCCCCGACCAGCGCCAGCCGCGGTGCAACGAACTGATCAGCGACTTGCAGGATGAGCGGATAGGCAGCGCGAGCGCCAGCAAGCGTGATTACCCCGAGGTGACTGCCAAGTGTCGCGGTAAACGCGGCCAGAAAGGCTGCATCATCAAGGGCCATCATCGCCCGCGCCGACGCTTCGCTTTGCGCCCATACGATGGACGAGTGGTTTCCCGGCAATGGCAACACGGCAAGAACCCCGTCGGATGTGAAGTGTTCTTCCGCCCGCCCCCCATGTGGTTGTCCATGGGCGATGGTAAAGGTAATGCCGGTTTGCCCATAGGAACGTGAACTGACCTTGAGGCCTGCAGCTTCGCGGGTCAGGGAATTGCGCCCGTCCGCCCCAATGATCAATTGTGCCTTGATGGCTGCCCCGTCATCGAGCGTGACCTTGGCAAGCCCTGGCCCGAAGGCATAGCCCGAAACCCGTCGCCCATAAAATGTGCTGATATGTGGGGAGGCTTCAACCGCCGCAAGCATCGACGAGAACATCGCATGGTTCTCGACGATGGATGCGGCTTGATCACGCTCTGGAATGGCAAAGGAAAGAAGGGCTGGCCGCTCCAGCGTCTTGGTCTGCCCGTCAGTGACAATGATGTGCCGCATCTCATGGGCGTGCTGCGCCATCGCGGGCCAGACACCAAGCGTTGCCAGCATGGTCTTTGTCGCCGGCGTGACGGCCGAACCACGTGTATCACGACTGCGGCTGGCCAGCTCCTGCGGGTTCTTGAAATCGACCAGCGCCAGCCGTGCGGGCCGTCGAAGCGTAGGGCCGCCAAGCGCCAGTGCCGTGGCCAACCCGTTGAGTCCGGCACCGATGATGATTGCGTCAAAAGTCATGCAACAGTCTTTATCACATTAGGCACAGACTGGATTGGATTTGTTGATGATCAAAAATTAGGCAGAGAATTGTAATTGCGCAATTGATAGGCAATGTCATCCTCCAGTATTTTTACGCCATAAAAATAACTGAACAATTTCATAGCTTTGTTAAACCTCCAAGCTGGCACGAGTCTTGTTAGCAACCAACAGGAGTGCCGGGGTCAAAGCCCCACCAGGTGCTTTAAACCACGAGAAGGCAACATATGAAATACATCATCGCCATCATCAAACCCTTCAAGCTTGAAGAGGTGCGCGAAGCTTTGGGGGCCATCGGCATTCAGGGCATAACCGTCACCGAAGTGAAGGGCCACGGTCGCCAGCGCGGCCATACCGAGTTCTACCGCGGCGCAGAATACGCCGTGAGCTTCGTGCCCAAGGTGAAGATCGAACTCGCTCTCGAAACCAGCCTCGCTGATCGCGCCGTCGAGGCCATCCGCAACTCTGCCCAGACTGGCCAGATCGGTGACGGCAAGGTTTTTGTCCTGCCGCTGGAAAGTGCCGTGCGCGTGCGCACCGGCGAAACCGGCAGCGCAGCGCTCTGAGGAAAACAATGGAAAGGAATAACGCAATGTCCCGTTTGGCAAAACCGGCAGGTCTGGCAGTACTTGCTGCTGCAGCCCTGTTTGGCGCCCTACCCGCTGAAGCCGCCGCTTCAGTCAACAAGGGCGATACCGCCTGGATGCTCACTGCAACAGCTCTCGTCGTGCTGATGACCGTCCCTGGCCTCGCCTTGTTTTATGGCGGCCTCGTGCGTTCCAAGAACGTACTCTCTGTCCTCATGCAGGTCACCGTCTGTTTTTGCGTGATCTCGATCCTCTGGGTCATCTATGGCTATTCGCTGGCCTTCACCAATGGCTCTGCCGTCGTTGGGGGATTCTCCAAACTGTTCCTCAATGGGGTCAATACCGGAACCCTCGCGGCAACCTTCTCGAAGGAAACCTACCTTCCCGAGTATGTCTTCGTGATCTTCCAGCTGACCTTTGCTGCGATCACGCCTGCCCTCATCGTCGGCGCCTTTGCCGAACGCATGAAATTCTCGGCCGTATTGTTGTTTCTGGTGATCTGGTTCACCTTCTCCTACCTGCCGATGGCGCACATGGTATGGTGGTGGGCGGGCCCTGACGCCTACACGCTCTCGGCCGACAACCTCGCCAATGTCGAGGCTGCAGTCGGTGTCGATGCCGCCAAGCAGTTCCTCGCAAGCCTTGCAGCAGCAGCAGATGACGCAGCAAGAGGCACCGTCCTTGCCGATTATGCCGCAGCAGTGAATGCGTCTAACGGCTATCTCTTCAACCTTGGTGCCATTGACTTTGCCGGTGGCTCAGTCGTCCATATCAACGCCGGTATTGCCGGTCTGGTCTGTGCAACAGTGCTTGGCAAACGTATTGGCTTGGGCCGTGAAGCCATGGCCCCGCATAACCTGACGGTGACCATGCTTGGCACCGGGCTGCTGCTGTTTGGCTGGTTCGGATTCAATGCCGGATCAAACCTGGAAGCCAATGGCCTGACCGCATTGGTCATCCTCAACACCATCCTCGGTGCGGCGGCGGCGACCCTTGCCTGGTCATTCGGCGAATGGTTGACCCGTGGTCATCCCAGCCTTCTCGGTGCCGCTTCGGGTGCTGTGGCAGGTCTCGTCGCCATTACCCCGGCCTGTGGTTGGGTAGGGCCGATGGCAGCCATCATCATCGGCTTGCTGGCAGGCATCATCTGTCTGTTGGCAGTTGTCTGGATGAAGGCAAAGTTCGGTTATGATGATGCCTTGGACGTCTTTGGCGTCCACGGCGTGGGCGGCATCCTCGGGGCCTTGCTCACTGGCATCTTCGTCAATCCGAACCTCCTGGGTGGTGCCGGCGTGACGGACTATCTCGCACCAGACACATCGACCAAACTCGTCGATTATGCCTTCGGGACACAGATGTATGCGCAGGTCATGAGCGTCATTGTCGCAATCGTGCTGTCGGCAGTGGTCAGCTTCATCGCCTTGATGATCTGCAAGGCCACAGTGGGTCTGCGGGTTGATGACCAGCAGGAACGCGAGGGCCTTGACATCGCGGCCCATGGCGAGCGCGCCTATACCTGATCAATCCTCTGGATTGCCGCCGGTCAGCCCCTCGGGCGGTGCCGGATGACATCAGGAACCGGACGGCACCACCTTTCCCGAGGTGGTGCCGTTTTTACGTTGCCTTAACCGAAAGCCCTCAAATTGCCGTTAACCAATATTGATGAGCCGCCCTGCTGCGGCATAGCGGGCAAATAGGAAATGGCATCCGACCACACTTTTGATACCGACGAAGACGTATTGCCGCGCGCCCTGCGTCGCTTCATGCGCAACCGTGTAATGGATGTGATCGGCATCATCATTCTCGCCACCGTGGCCATTCTGGGTTTGGCGCTCGCAACCTGGAACGTCAACGATCCGACCCTGAGCAATGCCACGCGCACGCTTCCACAAAATCTCTTTGGCAAGACAGGTGCTATAGCCGCTGACGAGCTTCTGCAAGTCTTTGGCCTGTCGATTCTGGTTTTACTCGGTGCACCAGTTGTTTGGGCCGTGAAATGCTTCGATCATGAACCGCTGGAAGGCGTCTGGTCGCGCATCATCCTGTGGCTCGCGGCAATTCTGCTGATCTGCACAGCGCTCAGCACGGTGCCGGTTTTTGGCACCTGGCCCCTGGCTGCAGGTTTCGGCGGCATTGCTGGCGACCTCGTGTCGAAGGCTCTCACCACATTTTTCGCTTTGGCTTTGAAAGGCAAACTCGCCCATGTCGTCGTCTTCACGGTGAGCATGGCCGCAGGGCTCTGGTGCCTGATGCGCGCTTCTGGCTCCGGCAGCCATACCTTGACCTACCATGTGACCCAGCTGTTTCGCCTCACGGGATCAGCACTGAAATCCGCAGCCCTCATATCCCTGCGGGGGGTTCGCAAGCTGGCAGCAAGCTTCAAGTTGCCGGAAATGCCGAAGCGCAAACCCGTGGCAGCACCGCAAGGCACAAAAGACATCATCACCCGTCTCGCCCCGCAGCGTGCCAACGGCACCCAGCGCCGCATTGAACCTGAGCTCGCAGTGTCTGGCCGTCGTGCGCCCGTCTTCGATGAAATGCCTGAACCGGAAGAAATCGAAGAAGAGGCGGAAGATGAGGACGAAGCACCTCCGCCGCCTGTTGGCAAGGCCAAGACTGCTCCGCGCAAGGCACCGGCGCGCAAGGCACAGCCCGACGAATTCGAGCTCCCCGCCCTCGAATTGTTGAGCGAGCCAAAGAAGATCGGCCGTAACGCCGAGATTTCTCCCGAAGTTCTCGCTGAAAATGCCCAGGCCCTGGAAGGCGTGCTGGAGGATTTCAGCGTCAAGGGCCAGATCATCAATGTGAAACCGGGTCCGGTTGTCACGCTCTATGAACTGGAACCTGCCCCCGGCATCAAGTCGTCGCGCGTCATCAGCCTTGCCGACGATATTGCCCGCTCCATGAGTGCTGTCTCCGCCCGTGTCGCAGTTGTTCCGGGCCGCAATGCCATAGGCATCGAACTCCCCAACACCAAGCGCGAAACCGTTTATCTCCGCGAGCTTCTGTCCAATTCTGCCTTTGAGCAAAGCACCCAGGGCCTGTGCCTTGCATTGGGCAAGAATATCGGCGGCGAACCGATCTATGCCGATCTGGCCCGCATGCCGCATTTGCTGATCGCTGGTACCACAGGTTCGGGCAAGTCGGTCGGCATCAACACCATGATCCTGTCGTTGCTTTACCGACTGCCCCCCGAGCGCTGCAAACTGATCATGATCGATCCCAAGATGCTTGAATTGTCGGTCTATGACGGCATCCCGCATTTGCTGGCTCCGGTCGTCACCGATCCGCGCAAGGCCATCGTCGCACTCAAATGGGCAGTGCGCGAAATGGAAGACCGTTACAAGAAGATGTCGAAGATCGGCGTCCGGAACGTCGATGGTTATAATGCCAGAATGCAGCAGCTCATCGACAAGGGTGAGAAGTTGACGCGCACGGTTCAAACCGGGTTCGACATTGAAACCGGCGAGCCACAGTTCGAGACCCAGGAGCAGGAAACCAGGACCATGCCCTACATCGTCGTGATCATCGACGAAATGGCTGATCTCATGATGGTCGCAGGCAAGGACATTGAAGGCGCAGTCCAGCGTCTGGCCCAGATGGCACGTGCAGCCGGCATCCATGTTGTCATGGCAACCCAGCGCCCTTCTGTCGACGTGATCACCGGCACCATCAAGGCAAACTTCCCGACCCGAATTTCATTCCAGGTCACGTCGCGCATCGACAGCCGCACCATTCTGGGAGAGCAAGGGGCTGAACAACTGCTGGGCCAGGGTGACATGCTTTACATGGCAGGCGGCGGGCGCATCTCCCGCCTTCACGCTCCTTTTGTGTCAGACGCCGAAGTGGAAGCCATTGTCTCGCATCTGAAGTCACAGGCGGCACCCGAATATGTTGAGGCAGTGACTGAAGAGGCAGATGAAGATGCTGTGGCCGATCTGCTCGGCGAAAGTAGCGGTGGTGGCGGGAGCGGCGACCAGCTTTACGATCAGGCTGTGGCAGTGGTTCTGCGTGACAAGAAGGTCTCGACCTCTTACATCCAGCGCCGCCTTCAGATCGGTTACAACAAGGCCGCAAGCCTGATTGAGCGGATGGAAAAGGAAGGCCTGATTTCTGGCTCAAACGCAACTGGCAAGCGCGAGATCCTGGTGCCAGGAGACAGCGCCAATGACTAGGACTGGGTTGGTCACAAACCGGCCATCATGATCCTATACCGCACAGCCAAACGGCAATGAGGACGTAACGAAACATGACATTTGCAATGAGACGCATTTTCGCAGGCTTGCTGCTGCTGCTGCTCACCACCGGCCTATCCGCAGGGGAAGCGCTTGCCGGTAAATACAAGCCAATTGCGCTCACCGGCGAACAGGCGGAAGCCGTGCAGCGGGTCAATGCCTATATCAACAGCTTTGACACCATGCGCGGTGACTTCACCCAGATCAGCCCGCGTGGCCAGTCAAGCCGTGGCGTCATGCTGATTTCCAAGCCCGGCAAGATGCGCTTTGAATATGCACCACCTGTGCCGCTTCTCATTGTCTCGGACGGCCGCTGGTTGACGATCAAGAACACGGCCCGTGAACGTGGTGATCAATTCCCGTTGTCGGCAACACCGTTGCGGCTTGTCGTCGCCAAGGATGTTGACCTTCTGTCTGAAACTGACGTCATCGCCTTCCAGCAGGCCGAAGGCCTGACCAGCGTCACCTTGCAGGACAAGAAAGGCAAGATGGGCGGCTACATCATCCTGATCTATGACGATGCCAACAAGGCGCTGCAGCAGTGGATCGTCGTCGACGGCAAGGGCAAGCGCACCACGGTGCAACTGGCCAACCTTGAAAAGGGTGTGAAGATCGACCCAAAGCTTTTCGTCGTGAAAATTGACCGGGACAAGAACAAGCTGAAATAGCCTGTCGTCTTGCGGCCCGGCTCCGGGCCTGCTTAAGAGGGGCCCATGGGATTTTCAGTTGCCACATGGAATATCAATTCGGTCCGCCTGCGGATTGGTCTTGTCGAAAAATTTCTGCAAAGTCATGCCCCCGATGTGCTGTGCCTGCAGGAGACCAAGTGTCCACAAGGCCAGTTCCCTTCAGGTCCACTGAAAGCACTTGGTTACGGCCACATCGCCGAGCATGGCCAGAAGGGCTATCATGGCGTCGCCATCGTTTCGCGCCATCCTTTGGTCGAAATGAAATCCGAGACATTTGCCGGAAAACCGGACTGCCGCCATGTCAGCGCAGCGGTTGGAGACACGAACAAGGTGGCCCTGCACAATTTCTATGTACCAGCGGGTGGTGACGAACCTGATGCGGACATCAACGAGAAGTTCGACCACAAGCTCAGGTTTATCGAAGATATGCGCAAGTGGTCAAGAAAGCATATTGCCGGTTCCGATACTCATGCGATCGCTGTTGGCGATTTCAACATTGCGCCACTGGAACACGACGTGTGGTCGCACAAGCAGCTGTTGAAAGTTGTCAGCCATACGCCAATTGAAACCGAAGGGCTGAACAAGGTCATGGCTGCCGGAAATTGGGTCGACGTCATCCGCCGCCACAACCCGCCGGACCAGAAGGTCTATACCTGGTGGAGCTACCGCGCGCCCGACTGGGAAAAGGCTGATCGTGGCCGCAGGCTCGATCACATCTGGGCGACGGCCAAGATCGCAGGCCAGTCATCGCGTGTCGATATCCTGAGAGAAGCACGCGGCTGGACCCAACCATCTGACCACGTACCCGTGATCGCACATTTTGATCTAGATCTCTGAGAAACTCTTGCCTGCGTGCAACTGGTGCCTGACACGGTCAAAGTCTCGCACCGAGTCACCGAGCTTGGCACCCAGGGCATTGATGACCGTCCGCGCAAAGTCCGGATATTCGCTGGCAACGCGCATGAACAGGAGGCGGTCGATGCGGGCTGCCGTGACCTGGTCACGCGCCCGCGCTGTTACCGAATAGGCCACATTGCCGATCATGGCGGTTTCACCAAGCAAGGCGCCTTCTCCGACGACTGTTGCAACCCGTTCATGGCTGACAATGCTCACACTTCCACTCATCACCAGAAACGCGCCATGTGAGACCTCACCGGCTTTGAAGATCACATCGTCCATGTCGAATGAAACCCGCTCCGCTGAAAAGGCGAGAATCTGCAACGGCACCGGATCGCAGTTTCGAAACAGCGGAATCTGACGCAACGTTTCAGCATCGGCCCTGACACTCATGCACCGCTCCCGATGCTGAAACAGATCACTGAATTTGGGTTCTGTTGCGCCATCCCAGCCTTTTGGCGCGGAATGGTTCCACTATTCAAGCGATCAATCGGTAGCCGCCGCCTTCTGTCACCAGAATTTCGGCATGCGCAGGGTCGCGTTCGATTTTCTGCCGCAAACGGTAAATGTGGGTTTCGAGCGTATGCGTTGAAACTCCCGCATTATAGCCCCAGACATCGGCCAGCAGCGTTTCCCGGCTGACGCTCTGTTCGCCTGCGCGGTAAAGGAACTTGATGATGGCAGTTTCTTTTTCGGTGAGCCTGATCTTCTTGTTGTCTTCGGTCACCAGCACTTTGGCCGAGGGTTTGAAACTGTAGGGCCCCACACGAAACAGCGCATCTTCACTTTGTTCATGTTGCCGAAGGTGTGAACGGATGCGCGCCAGCAGGACAGCAAACCGGAACGGCTTGGTCACATAGTCGTTGGCGCCCGAATCAAGTCCGAGGATGACATCTGAATCTGATCCCTGCGCCGTCAGCATGATGACCGGCCCCTTGTAGCCATTGCGGCGAATGATCTTGCAGGCTTCCCTGCCATCCATGTCGGGAAGGTTCACATCGAGAATGACCAGATCAAAGGGGTCCTGCTTGATGCCCTTGATGCCACTCGTGGCATTGGCCCAATCGGTGACCGCATATTCATCATGCAGCGAGAACTGCTCTTTCAACGTGTCCCGCAGCATGTCGTCGTCATCGACAATGGCAATTCGCTTCTGATTCGACATGAAAGTCCTTATGATTGGCTGCTGCAATTCTAGCCGCAACACTGTCACAAAGGCAACTGAGCGAGTGGCGAATACCTTGGTCACAACTTTACACGTTCACGTCAGGTCATTGGCCTGCCGGACCGGGAAGATTGCAATCGGCACCCGCAGTTTCCCCTGTGTGCTGGGCCGCACCGGATTGACATTCATGAAGCGCGAGGGTGATGGCAAGACGCCCATCGGCAGTTTTCACCTGATCGAAATTCTGACAAGACCTGACCGGGTCGCAAACCTGTCGAGCGGTTTAATCCGACGCCGGATCAACCCAAAGATGGGCTGGTGCGATGCGCCGGGCCACCCGCGTTACAATCGCGAAGTAGGATTGCCATTTCCGGCAAGCCACGAAACCCTGTGGCGCAAGGATGGTGCCTATGACTGTGTGGTCATACTCGACTACAATATAGTGACACGCCGACAGGGCCGCGGCAGCGCCATTTTTTTCCATCTGGCAGACAAGACATCGCAATTCACCCAAGGCTGTATCGCGGTATCTCTCTGCGACATGCACAAGATTTTGCGACATTGCGGACCTCGGACCAGGATCAGCCTGGCACCGGCCCACGCGCGCCGAAAATAGCACTGCCAACGCGCACCAGGGTTGCACCTTCCACCACAGCCCGTTCGAAATCCGAACTCATGCCCATCGAAAGGTCAGGCAGGCCGATACCGCGATTGAGCCCGGCAAGCTTGCGGAAATATGGTTTCGGATCCGAATCAACCGGTGGAATACACATCAGGCCCTGGACTGTTAGGCCATGGGCATGGCGGCAGGTGTCCACCAAGACTTCCGCATCATCAATCGTAACGCCAGCCTTTTGCGCTTCACCCCCAATGTTCACTTGAACAAAGACCTTGAGGCTCTTGCCTTGTCTCTGCGCTTCCTTGGCGATCGCGGAGGCAATCTTGGGCCGGTCAACTGTCTGGATCACATCAAACAAGGCCACCGCCTGCGCCGTCTTGTTGCTCTGCAACGGCCCGATCAGGTGGAGTTCGATGTCTGGAAATTGCTGCTTGAGCGACGGCCACTTGGCCTCGGCTTCCTGCACCCGATTCTCGCCGAAGACCCGATGACCCGCATGCAAGAGTGGCAGGATGTCGGCAACCCCAAAAGTCTTGCTCACCGCGACCAGCGTCACTTCACGTGCACCCGCAACGGCGGCAATCTTCTGTTGGATGTCGTGCAGGGCTGCCACTGAATTTTCGCTCATGGCCGGTTTATGGCGATGCTTGCGACATCTGACAAGGACTGGTACTTCACCCTTACCATGACTATTGAACGCTACAATCACCGCGATGCCGAGCCGCGCTGGCAGAAATTCTGGACCGACAACAACAGCTTCGCCGCTGTTGAGGATTCCGCCAGGCCGAAATATTACGTCCTCGAGATGTTCCCCTATCCATCGGGCCGCATCCACATGGGGCACGTGCGCAACTACACCATGGGTGATGTCATTGCCCGCTTCAAGCGCGCCTGCGGCTTCAGCGTATTGCATCCGATGGGCTGGGATGCTTTTGGCATGCCCGCCGAAAATGCTGCCATTCAGCGCGGCATTCACCCCAAGTCATGGACCTATGAAAACATCGCCACGATGAAGCGGCAACTTCAGTCGATGGGATTGGCCATCGACTGGAGCCGTGAATTCGCCACATGCGATCCCGAATACTACCAGCATGAACAGGCGATGTTCATCGACTTCATGGCGGCCGGCCTCGTTGAGAGAAAGTCGGCAAAGGTGAACTGGGACCCCGTGGACCAGACAGTGCTTGCCAACGAGCAGGTGATTGATGGCCGCGGCTGGCGTTCTGGCGCGCTGGTTGAGCAACGTGAACTGTCGCAATGGTTTCTCAAGATCAGCGACTATTCCGAAGAATTGCTGCAGGCCCTCGATACCCTGACCAACTGGCCGGAAAAAGTTAGGCTCATGCAGCGCAACTGGATCGGCAGGTCCGAAGGTCTCATGTTGCGCTGGTGCTTGCACAATGCGCCGGTCGGTGAGTCCGAGATCGAGATTTATACAACCCGTCCTGACACGATTTTCGGCGCATCATTTCTGGCGATTGCGCCAGATCATCCCTTGGCCAGGGAAGCGTCGAAAAACAACCCTGAGCTACATGCCTTCTGCGAGGAATGCCGACGGATGGGAACATCTGTCGCGGCAATTGAAATGGCTGAAAAGAAGGGTTTTGACACCGGCATCAAGGCGTTCCATCCTTTTGACAAGACCTGGCAGGTTCCGGTCTATGTCGCCAATTTCGTATTGATGGACTATGGCACTGGTGCAATTTTCGGGTCCGCCGGGCACGACCAGCGCGATCTCGATTTCGCGCGAAAGTATGGCTTGCCGGTATTGCCAGTGGTCGCCCCGCTTGATTCAAACGCCCGCGAAGAAGCCATGGCGGCAATCGCCAATGGCAAGATCTATGATGGCGATGGCGAAATCATCAATTCGCGCTTCCTCGATCACCTGACACCCGAACAGGCCTTCAACGAGGTTGCTACGCGCCTCGAAAACGAGCAGCTCGCGGGCCGACCGGTGGCCCAGCGCAAGGTGAATTTCAGGCTGCGCGACTGGGGCGTGTCACGCCAGCGTTATTGGGGCTGCCCGATCCCGGTCATTCACTGCAACGCCTGTGGCATTGTTCCGGTGCCAAAGGACAGTCTGCCGGTGAAACTGCCTGAGGATGTGTCCTTCGACAAACCGGGGAATCCGCTGGCGCACCATCCAACCTGGAAACATGTGAGCTGTCCGTCATGTGGCGCCGTAGCCCAGCGTGAAACCGATACCTTCGACACCTTCATTGATTCGTCATGGTACTACGCCCGCTTTGCTTCGCCGCACGCTTCAGTGCCTGTTGATCCGCAAGCTGCAAGATATTGGTTGCCGGTTGATCAATATATCGGAGGCATCGAACATGCGATTCTGCATCTGCTCTATTCGCGCTTCTATGCCCGCGCCATGGTGAAGTCAGGCCACGCAAATGCGCCAGAACCTTTCGCCAATCTCTTCACCCAGGGCATGGTCATTCACCAGACCTACCGTAAGAATGATGGCGAATGGGTCTTGCCATCCGAAGTGGCGGAAACGGAGGGTCACTGGACCCTTCTCGAAACTGGCGAACCGGTCACCGTTGGCGGCATCGAGAAGATGTCCAAGTCGAAGAAGAACGTCGTTGACCCTGATGATATCATCGCTTCCTATGGCGCCGACACGGCCCGCTGGTTCATGCTTTCCGACACGCCACCCGAACGCGATATCGAATGGACCGCAACAGGTGCCGAAGGAGCATGGCGCTTTACCCAGCGCATCTGGCGTCTGGTCAATGAAGCAGCAGTGCGAAAACCCAATGCCGGTCCTGTGGAAACCGGACAATTGGCCTTGCGCCAGATGTCGCATCGCATCCTGAATGCCTTGACCGATGACCTGTCGCATTTGCGCTTCAACCGCGCCATTGCCCGCATTTATGAATTGAGCAATGCGCTTGGGTCAGCGCTTCAGGCAAAGCCCGATGCCGCAATTGATGCCGCAATTGTCGAAGCTGCTGAAATTTTGACTTTGATTGCCGCACCCGTGATGCCGCATCTTGCCGAAGAATGCTGGTCAGTCCTTGGTCATCCCAAGGCAGTCATCGACACACCCTGGCCCAAGGCAGATCCGGCACTTGTCGCAGAGGACAATGTGACCATGGCCATTCAGATCAACGGCAAACGCCGCGACGAAATGACCGTGAAAAAAGGTATGTCACGTGAACAGCTGGAACCAATCGTTATGGCCATGGACAATGTGGTGAGAGCAATCGACAATAGGCCCGTGAAAAAATTCATTGTCGTACCAAACAGGATCATCAACATCGTCGTGTGAACAGCATGAAGAGCCGCCGAAACTTTGTATTGACTGCTTCTGCAATTGCCCTCGCTGGCTGTGGCTTCCGACCGCTTTACGGAACTGGGGGACCAGCCGGTGAACCTCTCAACCTGTCTGTGGTGAGTGTCGAGGAACAGCAAACCCGCCCCGGACAATTGGTCCGCAATGAGTTGCTCAGCGTCATGAGCGCAGAAACAGCGGCATATGTTTTGCGGTTCAAGATAACCAGCAGTGACCGGCCGACCTCGTCTCTGCCCGGAACAGTAACCACCCGTTATGGGTTGACGCTGAATGCCACTTACGAGCTTGTCGACAGCGCCACTCACAGAAAGATCGAATCCGGCCGAACGTTTTCGACGGTGTCTTACGATGTCGTGCGCCAGCCCGTGGCTGACCGTCAGGCAGCTGATGCCGCGACCTCGCGCGCCGCGATCGAAGTTGCCAACGACATTCGCTTGCGTGTTGCCGTTCAGCTGGCCAGGCTGCAGGGCAAACAGTGACGGTCATCCGCGAGGACCAGCTGGGCCGCCTTCTTGAACAGCAGATTGCGCGCCTTAACGGCATACTTGTCTATGGTGACGATCAGGCTGCAGCAGAAAATCTCGCGGTAAGAATTGCGCATAAGGTATCAGGTGAATCGGGCAGCGCATTGCGCCTCGAGGCCAGCACCATGAATTCTGATCCGGCAATGCTGATTGATGAGTTTCGTGCCACTTCGCTGCTCGGTGATCGCCGGGCTTTGATCATCAGTGGTGCAGGCGAGACAACCCTCAAACATCTGCAACCCGTCATCGACGCCAGGTTCATCGGAAATTTCATCGTTCTTGTGGCAGGAAGCCTGAACAAGTCATCCAAGCTGAGGACGGCTCTGGAAGCATCGGATTATTTTGCCGTGCTCGCCTTGTATGAGGCGCGCCAGCAGGATCTCACGGCAAGCCTCGACGCGATCATGAAGGCAAACGGCATGTCGCTTGACCCTGAGGCAAGGGAAGTGTTTTTCGAACTGGTCGGCAGCGAACGTACCCTGGTGCTCCAGGAAGCGACAAAGCTCGCGATCTATGCACAAGGCCAGAAGGTGGTCAGCCACAAGGATGTTGTGGCAGCCTGCGGCGATCTGGCAGAAACCGCTGTGTCAGACCTGATCGAAGATGTGTTGAACGGCAATGTCGCGGCAATCGAGAAAATGTCGGCAGGCTCGGGCGACGACGAGGCCACCTTGCGCAACTGTCTTCCCCTCTTTAGCTATCATCTCGCACAATTGCAGCTGTTGCAGCTGGATCGGTCAAATGGCAAGACCTTCGAAGCAGCTGTTGCGGCAGCGCGGCCACCTGTTCATTTTTCACGTCGCAAGAGTTTCGAGCGCCAGCTGCGTGCTCTTGACGCTGGCCTGCTGGAGCAGTTCCAGCAAGCTGTTGAGCAACTCACTGAAGCCTCGCGCAAGAACGCTGGCCTGTCGTCTGCGATCATCGGGCGTGGCCTGATGGCATTGGCGCAGAAGGTACGCAGCCTCACTGCGCGGTAAGTTTGCGCGTCAGATCATCAAGCTGTTCGAGTGACTTGTAGGCGATTTGCACCATACCACCTTTGTCACCGTGATGTGTGATGGTGACTGACAATCCAAGCTTTTGGGCCAGGGAAGATTCGAGCGCTTTGGTGTCCGCATCCTTGTGCTGTGATGCTGGGTTTGTCTTGCCCTTGTTGGGCGTCCGGTTCGAAGCTTGGCGCACCAGTTCTTCGGCCTGACGCACCGACATGCCAAGTTTGATGATCTGGTCGGCAACGGCTTGCGGGTTTTCTGTCGCAACGAGTGCGCGCGCATGGCCTGCCGTAAGCAGGCCATCCTCGATGCGCTTCTGGATACTGTCGGGCAGGCTCATCAGTCGCAGCGTATTCGCGATATGACTGCGGCTCTTGCCGACACTTTCGGCAAGCTGCTGCTGCGTGTAGCTATAGCTTTCCATCAGGAACTTGTAGCCTTGCGCTTCTTCAAGTGGATTGAGGTCGGACCGCTGGATGTTTTCAATGAGCGCAATCTCGAGCGATTCGCGGTCATCCAGGTCACGGACAATGACCGGAACGTCATGCAGCTGCGCCCTTTGTGCCGCGCGCCAGCGCCGTTCGCCGGCGACAATTTCAAACTCACCTGTTGCAAGTGGCCGCACGATGATCGGCTGCAACACGCCTTTTGAGCGGATTGATTGCGACAAGGTGTCGATTTCATCCTCGGTGAATTTCTTGCGCGGATTGGACTTGCTCGCGCGCAACATGTCGACCGGCATTTGCCGCAGGCCAGTTGCCGGAACATGCTGAACTTCTGACGTGTCATCGTCTCCAATCAGTGCGGCAAGCCCGCGTCCCAACCGTTTCTTTTGACTAAAGTTCAAAGTATTCATTCCTTTGTTGGCAATTAAAACTCTGGACGCAGAAGAACCTACGCCGCCCTGAGTTCTCTCTCTCGCTTGATGACTTCCGAGGCAAGCTTGATATAGGCCTGCGATCCGACGCAGGTATGATCATAGAGCAACACCGGCCGCCCATGTGATGGTGCTTCCGAAATCCGCACATTGCGCGGTATCACCGTGTCATAGACTTTTTCGCCAAGCACGCTGCGGACATCTTGGGCAACCTGCTCTGATAGGCTGTTGCGCCGGTCAAACATGGTGAGCACAACACCCTGGATGATGAGCTTGGAATTGAGGCTGTTCTTGACGCGCTCAACCGTTTTCAACAACTGGCTCAAACCCTCAAGTGCAAAGAACTCGCACTGCAGAGGTACCAGCACGGCATCGGCAGACACCAGCGAATTGATCGTGAGAAGGTTGAGCGATGGCGGGCAATCGACCAGCACATATGTATAGGGGCCTTCATCACGCATTTGCTCGAACAGCAAGCTCAACGCATCATGCAGGCGATGGGTCTTGCGCTCGAGGTTGGCAAGCTCAAGCTCCGCACCCAGAAGATCAATGGTGGAAGGCGCGCAGGCAAGCCGTGGTATGCCCGACTCGACAATGACACTTGCAAGGTCAGCCTCGCCGATCAACACATGGTAGGATGAGCGCTGGTGCGGTTTGCGCTGGATGCCAAGGCCGGTGCTGGCATTGCCTTGCGGATCAAGATCGATCACCAGGACCTTCTCGCCAACTGCAGCCAGCGCCGTTCCAAGGTTGATGGCCGTTGTCGTCTTGCCAACACCACCCTTCTGGTTGGCCACAGCCAGGATGCGCGGTCGATTGGTTTCAGGACGCAACACGTGATACCTCTTTGATTTCGAGAATGACAGACTGCGAATCGGTCAGGCTCGGATGCTTGTTATAGCTGAAACGCCAGCGCTTTGCTGCATGTGCTAGCTCATTCTCCACATCCTTGCCCTTCATGAAAAACCCGGTCGCTCCAGCGCTCAGAAAAGGCATGGCAAGACCCAACAAATCGTCCAGTGGTGCCAAGGCCCTGGCGGTAACAACATCGACTGCAGGCGGACGGGACGTCGCCAAGGTCTCAAGCCGCTGCTGATGCACCAGCGCATCAATGCCGGTCTTCCGGACTGCCTCCCGGAGAAAGGCAACCTTTTTGCCATTGGCCTCATAAAGGTGGACCTTTAACGGTCGCGCAACCCCCAGAACCATGCCAGGCAGCCCGGCTCCGGTCCCAAGGTCGGCGATCACACTGCAGGTCTGTGGCAGCAGGGCGACGAGCTGCAAACTGTCCTTGATATGACGTCCCCAGATATCCGCCGCAGTCGAAGGTGCAATCAGGTTTACCCGCGTCTGCCATTGCTCGAGAAGTGCAACATAGACCTCAAGCTGCGCCCATGATTCACGTGAAACACCAAATTCTTGGGCCAACGCCGCAAGCTCGGCCATCAGGCAACTGCCGCCGAACGCATCGACTGTGTGCGGATCGCCGATATGACAGCAGCCAGACCAGCCGGTGTCATGCCTTCGATCCGTGCCGCCTGCGCAATCGTGCTCGGCCTCACAGCCTTGAGCTTGAGCCGCAGTTCCATCGACAGGCTGGCAACTGCCATAAAATCGAGATCAGGAACCACCAGGTCTTCTTCCTGCCGGAGTGTTCTGATTTCCGCCGTTTGCCGGTCCAGATAACCGGCATACAGCGCTTCGGCCTCCACGGCCTCAACTGCAAACATTGGCAGTCCTGCCAGTTCCGGCCACTGGGCAGCAACCCGCGAAAAGCCAATATCCGGCATGGCGACCAAATCAAGGGCCGTTCGCCGTAATCCGTCCTGATTGACCTTGAACCCTGCCTTTGCTGCCTGCGCCGATGTCAATGCCAGCGACCGCACTATCTCCAGGGCTTTCGCAATGGTCGTCGCGCGATGTTCATAGGCCGTCGCCCGAGTCTGCCCGACAAGGCCGAGTGCGATACCCCGAGGCGTCAACCGCCGATCGGCATTGTCCGCCCGCAAGCTCAGTCGGTATTCGGCGCGCGACGTAAACATCCGGTAGGGCTCCGAAACCCCGCGCGTCACCAGATCATCAATCATCACGCCGAGATAGCCTTCAGCCCGGTCAAACAACACAGGCTCCTCCCCGCCCGCCAGTCGCGCGGCATTCAGCCCTGCCACCAACCCTTGCGCCGCGGCCTCTTCATAGCCGGTCGTGCCATTGATCTGCCCCGCCAGAAACAGCCCCGGTACAGCCCTGACAGCAAGTCCTCGGTCGAGCTCGCGGGGATCGACATAGTCATACTCGATGGCGTAGCCGCAACGGATGATCGACACATCTTCCAGTCCGGGAAGTGTGCGGATGAAGGCAGCCTGCACCTCTTCGGGAAGTGACGTTGAAATTCCGTTCGGATAAACCGTCGGATCATCAAGCCCTTCCGGTTCGAGAAAGATCTGGTGCGAGGCCTTGTCCTTGAACCGCGTGATCTTGTCTTCAATCGACGGACAATAGCGTGGACCGACGCCTGAAATCTGCCCCGAATACATGGCGGACCGATGCAGATTGTCTGCGATCAGTGCATGTGTTCTGGCATTAGTGTGTGTGATGTAACAGGGCACCTGTAGTGTGCTGATCTTGTCCGTGAGGAAGGAGAAGGGTACCGGCGGATCATCGCCACGCTGTTCTTCCAGGATGGACCAGTTGATGGTCCGGCCATCCAGCCGGGCGGGCGTACCGGTTTTCAACCGGCCCAGTGAAAGTCCGAGCTCCCTGAACTGCTCTGAAAACCCGTGTGATGGAGCTTCGCCAAACCGCCCGGCAGAAACCGTCTTGTCGCCAATATGAATGACCCCGTTGAGGAACGTGCCCGTGGTCAACACCACCGCACCAGCCGAAAGTTCTCGTCCATCCTCACAGCGGACGCCAGTGACCTTGCCGTCGACCAGGCAGAGTGAAGCTGCAGCCGCTTCGATAATCTCGAGCATGCGATAAGCACCGAGTGTCTGCTGCATGGCCTGCCGGTAGAGTTTCCTGTCGGCCTGTGCCCTTGGACCACGAACCGCCGGGCCCTTTGAGCGGTTGAGAAGCCGGAATTGGATTCCGGCCGCATCAGCCACCCGTCCCATCACACCATCAAGGGCATCGATCTCGCGCACCAGATGTCCCTTGCCCAATCCGCCAATGGCGGGATTGCACGACATTTCGCCAATCGTCGAAGCGCGATGCGTGACCAGCGCGGTTCTGGCTCCGAGACGTGCGGCAGCCGCTGCCGCCTCGCTTCCGGCGTGGCCCCCACCAATCACTAAAACATCATAACGGGACATCACTCATTCCAAAATTCATCAGTCGTCGGACGAAAGGCGTTTCACGTGAAACACGGTTAACGATTCATTTACCAATACAAAAGTTGCTGAAGATTTCTCCCAGCACATCTTCGCTCTCCACCCGGCCTGTTGTGGATGCAAGTTCAGTCGCTGCCATTCGCATTTTTTCGGCCATGAGTTCAAGACCCATATGTTTTGCCGCGAGAATCTCGTTAAGGATCCGAATCGATTGCCCCACAGCCAAACGATGTCGCTCCCGCACCACGACGGCATCTTCAGCAACAGCCGAGCGCGCCTTGACATGGTCAGATATTGCGTTTCGCAAGTCCTCAAGACCGTCGCCATTTAACACCGAAACAACGAGCTCGCGGTCGTTTCGGACATGAATCGAATCATTGGATTTAAGGTCAGACTTGTTGAACACGAGAATATCCGGTTGTCGCTCCGGTGCTTCACTTTCAGGCGCATCTGGCGAGCGCATCCACACCAATATGTCCGCATCGGATATTTCCTGCCGCGCCCGTGCTATGCCCAGCACTTCAATTGGATCATCCGTGATCTGACGAATCCCCGCCGTGTCACTCACCATCACCGGAATGCCGGCGATTGCTGACCGCGCCTCAAGCACATCGCGGGTCGTACCCGGTATGGGCGAAACAATTGAAGTAGAACGTCCGACAAGCCAATTGACCAGACTCGATTTTCCCGCATTGGGCGGACCAGCAATCACCACTCTCAAACCAAGCCGCACCAATTCGGCCCCGGCAGATTTCTCGATTGCAACAGTCAGCCTGTCGCGAAGTGCTGTGAGTTCCGGGATGACCAGGGCCAGTGCCGATCCCACCGCATCGTCTTCGTCAGCAAAATCAATCGACGCTTCCACAATCGCCAGGCACTTCAACAGCTGCGACCGCCACTCTGTAAAAACCGTACTCGCCTCTCCCAGAAACTGCCGCATCGCCAACCTGCGCTGCGCGTCACTTTCGGCTGCAAGCAAATCTCCAAGGCCTTCAACCGCTAACAGATCCATCTTGCCACAGCGGTAGGCCCGCCTGGTAAACTCACCGGGTTCCGCCATCCGCAGACCCTGTCGCTTCCCAAGCGCACCAATCACGGCACCAACCACCGCCGGACTGCCGTGGAGGTGAAACTCCGCCATGTCTTCGCCGGTCACACTGTGTGGCGCTTTCATGAAACAGACGATGGCCCGGTCCAGCACCGACCCGTCAATATCCTTCACGATAACGCAGCGCCAAATCGCCCGGGCATGGGGCACCGAACCACACAAGTCTTGCATCGCCAGCCCCGCTCCAGGGCCGGACAGCCGGACAACGGCAATGCCGGCCCTGCCAGCACCGCTCGAAACTGCAAAAATCGTGTGTTTATCAGTCATTCCGGAAACGAATCGATGTCATACGTAAGCCAGCCCGGCCCGTTGCCAACAGCGCAACATTAGCCCGCCACCCGGCAAACAGCAAATCAAGCCGTAAAAGGAAGAACCTGACTCTACGCGTTCATCGAATCGAAGAAGTCGCTGTTGCCCTTGGTCTGCCGCAACTTGTCGAGCAGGAACTCGATGGCGTCCACCGTCCCCATGGGATTGAGAATCCGCCGCAGCACATAGGTCTTCTTCAGCACATCGGCCTTGACCAGCAATTCTTCCTTGCGCGTACCAGACCTCAGGATATCGATCGACGGGAACACCCGCTTGTCGGCGACTTTCCGGTCAAGAATGATTTCCGAGTTGCCGGTACCCTTGAACTCTTCGAAAATCACTTCGTCCATGCGGCTGCCTGTATCGATGAGGGCGGTCGCAATGATCGTCAATGAACCACCCTGTTCAATGTTGCGCGCCGCACCGAAGAACCGCTTGGGACGTTGCAGGGCATTGGCATCGACACCGCCCGTCAACACCTTGCCTGAGGAAGGTACGACCGTATTGTAGGCGCGTCCAAGCCGCGTGATCGAATCCAGCAGAATGACCACGTCGCGGCCATGCTCGACAAGCCGCTTGGCTTTCTCGATCACCATTTCCGCAACCTGCACATGGCGCGTCGCCGGCTCATCGAACGTCGAACTGATGACTTCACCCTTCACCGACCGCTGCATGTCGGTCACTTCTTCAGGGCGCTCGTCAATCAGCAAGACGATCAAAAAGCACTCAGGGTGATTGCTCGTGATCGAATGCGCGATATTTTGCAGTAACACGGTCTTGCCGGTGCGCGGCGGTGCCACGATCAAGCCACGTTGGCCCTTGCCAAGAGGAGCCACAATGTCGATCACCCGAGGCGAGAAATCCTTGCGCGTCGGATCACTGATTTCCATCTCCAGCCGTTTCTCCGGATAGAGCGGCGTCAGATTGTCAAAATGCACCTTGTGCTTGGTCTTCTCAGGATCTTCAAAATTGATCGCATTCACCTTAACCAAGGCAAAGTAGCGCTCGCCATCCTTGGGGCCGCGAATCTGCCCTTCAACCGTATCACCGGTACGAAGCGCAAATTTTCGAATCTGGCTTGGACTCACATAAATATCATCTGGACCTGCCAGATAATTGGCATCGGCCGAGCGCAGGAATCCAAACCCGTCCAGCAGCACTTCCATAACGCCTTCGCCGATGATTTCCACATTGCGTGCAGCGAGATTCTTCAGGATCGAAAACATCAGCTCCTGCTTGCGCAGCGCACTGGCGTTCTCGACTTCAAGTTCTTCCGCGAGACTCACCAATTCGGCAGGCGTCTTGGCTTTAAGGGCAGAGAGTTTGATCTCTTTCAGATCAGCAATATCGGTCATGATTTTTTCAATTGATTGGGCATCAGACGAGGAACGTCCGTGCAATTGAGGAAAGGAGAGAGACGTCTCTTAGCAAAGACTCTCCACCAAACAAAGCGAAATTATGAAAAGGGCCCAACTACACAAAAGGCCTGACAACAACCCAGATCAGTATCCAGATGAGCACCAGACTAGGCACTTCGTTGATCACACGGTAGAAACGTTCGCGGTGCGCCCGTTCACCACGCTTGAACGACGCCGCATAAAGTTCCAGCAAACCATGAAACACCACAAGACCCGCCACGCCAGCCAGCTTCGCCACCAACCAGACGTCCGTGAGCCCCAAACCCTGGACATGAATCAAGGCACTACCCGAAAGAACAGCTCCAACAGCAGCCGGCCGCATGATGATCCTCAGCAACCTGCCTTCCATCACGCCAAACACCTTGTCAGCATCAGAACCAACACCTTGTTGGCTATGGTAAACAAATAGCCGCGGCAGATAAAACAGCCCTACCATCCAGGCGATGACAGCAAACAAGTGAACCACCTTGATCCACAAATAGATCATCGTGTCACCCCGTCATACTCCCGCACCAAATCAACGACCTTTCGCACATGCGCAGGATCAGTCGCTGGTACGATGCCATGCCCAAGATTAAAGATATGTCGATGCTTCGGCACAGCAGCAACGATATCGCGAACCGCTGTGGCCAGCCGTTCACCTCCCTGCAACAAAATATCAGGCGAAAGATTTCCCTGCACCGCACAAGATGCTGGAACATCACGGAGTACCCCGGCAAGGTCCGCATCCTGTTCAACACTCACAGCACTCGCAGCAGTCGCAGCCGCAATTTTCCCATGCCCGCCACTCACACCCCGCGCGAAAACGATAACCGGAAACCCGGGATAAATCGCACGCACACGTCGCACGATCTCGGCAATCGGTACAATCACCCACTTCTCCCGCAATTCCTCAGGCAAGTCCCCCGCCCAGCTGTCAAAGATCTGCACAACTTCGGCACCAGCGCGAATCTGCGCAATCAAAAAATATGTTGAGTGATCCACCAGCTTCGCAATCAACACCTCAAACCACTCTGGCGAAGCCACCGCCACATTCAATGCAGTCTGCCGCGCACTGCTGCCACCTTCGATCATGTAGCTCGCAACCGTCCACGGCGCACCACAAAAACCGATAAGGCATACATCCTTCGCCAGACCGGCCCGAACCAGCCCTAAAGTTTCGCAAACCTTGGCGTAGGGCTCAAGCGCCCCCACATCCTTCAACTTCAAAACCTGTTCCATCGAAGCAACCGTGCCAAGCTTTGGCCCCTCATTCTCGACAAAGCTCAAACCCAATCCCATGGCATGCGGAACGACCAGTATGTCCGAAAACACAATCGCCGCATCAAGGTCAAACCGCCGCAACGGCTGCAACGTCACCTCACAAGCAAGCTCCGGATTATAGCAAAGCGACAGAAACGAACCTGCTTTGGCCCGCACTTCACGATACTCCGGCAAATAACGACCGGCTTGTCGCATCAGCCAGATTGGTCTTCGCCCGGGCATCTCACCGCCAAGAACACTGACTAGCGCTTTCCTGTTATTCATCACAATAAATTAAAATATGAATTGAATTGTTGTTCTTGTTGGCCTGTGGATGACGGGCATAGCCGGGAAAACCACAACACCACCAATACACATGTTGATAGCATTGGATAACTTCTGAGTCATGATATTATAACGCAAACCGAACAACATCTTGCACCCCTCCGGAATCTTGCCTGTAAATCTCGCTGTGGAAATTCACCTTCCGTCATTAACAGCATCCGTGGATAAAAACCGACTTATGAACAGCCTCTCTGTCCGCCTGCAGTTGCGGCCTTACTTATCAACACACCCAGCACCACCAAAATGAACATCATACTCGCCTCCACCAGCACAACCCGCGCCACACTCCTCCGCAATGCCGGACTCGTCTTCACACCGGTCAACCATTTGCTCGACGAAGCGCAGTTCCAAGCCACACTGCAACCAGGCTCCGAAAACGACCTCGCACTCAAACTCGCCCATGCCAAGTCAATGTCTCTCGCCAAGATATATCCCGACGCCTTGATCATCGGATCAGACCAGACACTTCTCATTGAAAACCAACTGGTCCACAAGGCGAGCGATACCAGCACCGCCCGCGCTGTCCTGCAGCAGTTAAGGGCAAAACAACATATTCTGCGCTCAGCCGTTGCCGTTTCACAGGCTGGCAAAATCATTTTCTCTGCGGTAGAGGATGCCTGCATGACCATGCGCAACTACAGTGACGCATATATCGATGACTACATATCCACAGAAGGACCAGCGATCTTGTCATCCGTCGGCTGTTATCACTTCGAGGCAAGAGGCATTCAGCTGATGGAGAAAGTGGATGGCAGCTACTTCGCCATATTGGGATTGCCCCTTCTGCCCCTGATCCAGTTCCTCCGCACGGTCAACGTGGTCCGGAAATGAAAAAAGCCTGCGTCATCGGTTGGCCGATTTCCCATTCGCGCTCGCCACTCATTCATAATTATTGGATCACCCAAAATAAGCTTGACGCTGTCTATGAACGTGTTTCCGTCACACCGGAAAATCTCCAGTCCTTTCTCCGCTCCCTGGCAGAAAACGGCTATGCTGGCTGCAACGTCACGCTCCCGCACAAGGAACACGCATTCCGTATCGCCGACCATATTGACGAAACCGCAATGCGCCTGGGCTCGGTCAATACGCTTTGGCTCGAGCACGGCAAACTCCACGCCACATCGACAGACGGCATGGGCTTTTGCACCAATGTCGAACAGTCCGTACCGGGCTATTCATTTCGCGACTCCATTGTCGCCCTCATTGGCGCTGGCGGTTCCTCACGCCCCATTATCAATGAAATGCTCAATCGCGGAGTGGCAAAAATCACACTGGCCAACCGTACTCTGGCGCGCGCGCAAGATGTCCAGAAAATCTTTGGCGCGAAAGTGCATGTCATCGCGCTCGACAAGGTCAACACGGCTTTGCAGCATGCCGATCTGCTGGTCAATACAACCTCAATTGGTTTGGGAAGTGATGAAGAATTCCCCGCCGATGTAACCCTCCTGCCGGAACACGCCATCGTCGCCGACATCGTTTACGTTCCGCTCGAAACCGCTTTGCTGGAAAAAGCCAGGGCCCGGAAGTTGAGAACTGTCGGCGGTCTCGGCATGTTGCTGCACCAGGCTGTGCCCGGATTTGAAAAGTGGTTCGGCGTCAGGCCACAAGTCACGCCAGAACTGTTCGAGCGCGTATCAGCAGACATCGCTGGAAAGACATGATGCAGGTCATTGGTCTCACAGGTTCGATAGCCGTTGGCAAAAGCGAAGTGGCCAATCACATCCGGACATTGGGATTTCCCGTTTTCGATGCTGATGCTGAGGTTCACGCCTTCTATGAAAGTCCGGAAGCAGTCAAAAGCATCGGTTCAATGTTCCCCGGCGCAATCATCGAAGGCCGCATCGATCGCGCTGCACTGGCCAAGATAGTGCTCCCCGATCGCCACAGGATTGCAGCCCTTGAACAACGCGTCCACCGCGAAGTGTCGTCTCGCAGGACTGCCTTCATCGCACAGGCAAAATCCAAAGGGTCCGCTATTGCCTTCGTCGATGTGCCACTGCTCTTTGAAACTGGCATTGACCGCGAGGTTCACAAAACCATTGTCGTTACCGCCCCCGAGGCAAGACAGCGGCAATGGGCACTGGCACGTCCTGGCATGACCGCAGAAAAATTGCAGTTGATTCTCGCCCGCCAGATGCCACAAGACCAAAAGAAAAAGCGTGCCGATTTTGTCATCGACAACACTGGCACGCTCGAAGATCTTCAGGCCGCAACCAATAACGTGATGCAGGTGATCATGGCCTCGAAAGCAGATGGAAATGCGTGAAATCGTCCTCGATACCGAAACCACCGGCCTCTCACCCGACGAGGGCCACAGGATTGTTGAAATCGGTGCGGTGGAATTGCTCAACCGTCTTCCCACCGGCACCACCTATCACAAATATTTCAACCCGCAGCGCGACATGCCAAAGGAAGCAGAGGCTGTGCACGGTCTATCCATCGAATTTCTGAAGGACAAGCCACTGTTCAAGGAATGCGCTGCGGAGATCCTGCAATTCATCGGCGACAGTCCGGTCGTCATTCACAACGCGTCCTTTGACATGAAATTCATCACCGCAGAATATGCCGCGCTGAAACTTGCCTCAGTTATTCCCTGGGATCGCGTGGTCGATACCTTGCTTCTCGCGCGCAGCAAGTTTCCTTCGGGCCCCAACAGTCTTGACGCATTGTGCCGCCGCTTTGGAATAGACAATTCAGGCCGTATCAAACACGGCGCTTTGCTCGACGCGGAATTGCTGGCCGAAGTTTACCTCGAACTCACCGGTGGCCGACAAACCAATCTCGGCCTGCAGTCAATCGCCGCCAAAAAAGTGAAATTCGCGGCAACCCAGGGAAGGGCCCGCCAAAGGCCCGCCGCCCTGCCGCCACGTTTAAGTGAAACCGAGCTTGGCCTTCACCATGCTCTGGTCACAAGCCTGGGAGAGGCTTCGCTCTGGCTTAAAACCGGTCAGGAACCTTAAGCCGAAGCTGCCGCCTGCTGGCGCATCCGCTGCTGGTACATGGCAGCAAAATCGATCGGATCCAGCATCAGCGGCGGAAAGCCACCATTGCGGGTCGCATCAGCCAGAACCTGTCGTGCGAAAGGAAACAGCAAGCGCGGGCACTCGATCAGCACGGCCGGGTGCAAGAGGTTCTGCGGAAAATTCTCCAGCCGGAAGATGCCCGCATACAGCAGTTCGGCCGCAAAGATCACCGTATTGTCGCCGCTGGCCTTGGCATCAAGATGCAGCTCGACTTCAAAGTCGTTGGGTCCCAGGTTGCGCGCATTCACATTGACGGAAATATTGATGTCTGGCTGCTTCTGCTGGGGTGCCAGCGAGCCGGGTGCATTGGGGTTTTCAAAGGACAAGTCCTTCAGATATTGGCCGAGAATCTTCAGCGAAGGCTGGGTGCCGGGCTGTGGTTCAGGAACACTCAGCGGTGCCGCAGCGGCCTTTGCTGGAGCGGCGGTGACCTGCGGCGCCGCAGTCTTGCCATTGCTGGGCTTTGGCGCTGGTTTCTTTGGGGCTGGTTTGCTGGGTTTAGCCATGATATTGCCTCGCAATGGCGTGAATTGATTGTATATGGTGTAATTTCAACCGGGTAACATAGAAGCGGTCATCTTTACAAGCGCGTTGCACAGGCTCAACCCTTTGATCGCGGACATCGAGCCACTATATCCTGATGAAGTTGTAGTAGAATGAGCGAAATGCCCGGACTTTTTGAACCACTGAATTTGATCCTCCTTGTTGCCGCAGGTTTCGTCGTCTGGCGGCTGTTTGGCGTGTTGGGCCAGAAGACCGGCCATGAAGGCCCGGGCTTTGATCCTTTCGCGCGCAATCCGGTGCCAAACCAGGAACAATCGGAAGCACAAACCGCACCCAAATCACCCGAAGAACCGCCAAAACCCGTCTGGCACGGCATTGCCGAGCCGGGTTCCGCCCTGGCAAGCGGTCTCGAATCAATTGTCGAGGCTGACCACACATTCACTCCCGCACCATTTATAGAAGGTGCAAAACTGGCTTACGAAATGATCGTTGAAGCCTTCGCCAAGGGTGACAAGCAGGCCCTGAAGCCCTTGCTCAATCGCGAAGTATTCGACGAATTCTCCGCCGCAATTGACAATCGTCTGGCGCAAGGCCACCACGCCGTGCTGCAATTTGTCGGCATCAAGTCCGCCAAGATCACCAACGCCACCCTGTCGGGAAAACGCGCCCAGCTTACCGTCAGGTTCGTCACCGACATGATCAGCGCGATAACCGATCGAGAAAACAAGGCCGTTGAAGGTGACACCAGGGAAATCCGCGAGATCGTCGATAGCTGGACCTTTGAGCGCGAAACCTCGGCCCGCGATCCCAACTGGCGCCTTCTGGATACAAGTCTTGATACAGGCCCGGATAAAAACGATGACGCCTGATGGCGCAGGGCAGCGTTTCACGTGTCTGCGTTCATTCTTGTCAGCCTGGTGGCCCAGTTGTTGTCGGCTGAAGCACAATCCGCCAGTCCGCTGCACCGCATCGAGTTTGCCGACCTTGCAGGCTGGAAAGAAGACGATCACCAGCAAGCCCTGAATGCCTTCGCCCGCTCCTGCCGCGAGATTGAGCAGAAAGGACACGGCTTCAAACGCAAACCGCGCTTTGGCGGCACGCGCCAGCAATGGCTGGAGGTTTGCGCAAAGATTCCGGATGCAGCAAATGCCAGGGAATTTTTCGAAGAGAACTTTGTGCCCTTTGCTGTCACTGACCCGGACCGCAAGGATGGCCTGTTGACCGGCTATTACGAGCCATTGGCGCAAGGCAGCCTCAAACCATCGGCGAAATTTTCCGTGCCAATCTATGCAAGGCCGCCAGACCTTGTTGCTTTTGATGAAGCAGCTCAAAAGGAGACGGGCCTCGCCTATGGCCGCATCTTCGATGGCAGGCCGCAAGCCTATCTGAGCCGCGAAGACATCGAGAAAGGGGCACTCTCCGGCAAGGGACTTGAAATTGCCTGGCTTGCCTCCTGGGAGGATGCGTTCTTCATTCACATCCAGGGCTCCGGGCGCGTGCAGCTTGACGAGGGCGGTGAACTGCGCCTCGCCTATGCCGCAAAATCCGGCCAACCTTACACCGGTATTGGCGGTGTCCTCATCAGCCGCGGCGTGTTGACGAGCAAAACCAATTCGATGCAGGCGATCCGGGCCTGGATGACAAACAACACATCTGCCGCCCGCGAGCTGATGTGGCAGAACAAGTCCTTCGTGTTTTTCCGCAAGGTCGAAATCACTGAAAAAACCTTGGGCGCACTGGGCGCCCAGCAGGTAAATCTGACGCCTGGGCGAAGCCTCGCTGTTGATCGCTCTGTCTGGATGTTCGGGACCCCGGTCTGGATCGACACCCGCCTGCCGCCGCAGGCCACCCAAGGGGCAAAACCCTATCGCCGCCTGATGGTCGCCCAGGACACAGGCTCGGCCATCAAGGGCATCGCTCGCGGCGATGTTTATTGGGGCTGGGGGCCAGAGGCCGAACGCATTGCGGGACACATGAAGAGTCCGGCCCGCATGACCGTTCTTTTGCCCCGCTCCGTTGCCGAGGGTTTGGAGTGAGCAAGAAGACCTTCAGCGTTCACGACCACGCACTCTGGGATGAAATCAAAAAGACCTTCTCGCCCGTGCGAGGTCGTCCGCGATCTGTCCATGGTCCGGTTCACCACAAACCTGCAGCGATTTTGCCTGGAACCGCCACTGCATCACCGGGCCCGCGGACCAGGGATGTTCCGGCCCACCAGAACCCCCCGCAGCTTGCCCCATTTGACCGCCGCCTCGCCCAGCGCCTGCTGCGCGGACAGGTGGACCCCGATGCAAGACTGGACCTCCATGGCCACACAGTGGAATCCGCGCGCATGGTGCTGCTGCATTTCCTGCATTCACAACAGCAGGCGGGCAGCCGCATCGTGCTTGTGATCACGGGCAAGGGTGGTCCGGTTTCATCACAGCACACATTACATGGCGTGAAATTCTTTCACATCGCGGAACGACAGGGCAGGTTGCGTGGCGAAGTGCCGGAGTTCCTGCATGAGGCTCCCTTCCGCTCGCTGGTCATGGGCTTTCAGCCCGCCCATCCACGTCACGGCGGCGGTGGTGCAATTTACGTGGGCCTGCGCCGCTTTGGCAAAGAAAGATAGCGGCAAAGACAGTGACCCCCTTCGGCCAGAAACTCCGCAACCTGCGCGCCCAACGCGGCATTTCACTGCAACAGATGGCGCAAGCCTTGTCCGTTTCAAGCGCCTATCTCTCGGCCCTTGAACATGGCAACCGCGGCAAGCCGTCGTGGCAACTCCTGCAACGCATTATCGCCTACTTCAATGTAATCTGGGATGACGCCGAGGAACTGACGCGCCTCGCGCGCATCTCGCATCCGAAAGTGACCATCGACACCTCGGGCCTTGATCCGCAGGCAACCGAGGTTGCCAACCGCCTGGCGCGGACAATTGGCAGGCTTGATGGTCCCGAACTCGAGCAGATTCTTGCAATACTGAAAATCCGGGAGACCGGTAAAAACTGAAACGGCCGGTTTTCACCGGCCGCTCAAAGTGTTGTGACGTTGAAACGCTTACTTGGCGAGGCCTTCAATCTTCGCGAAGATTGCATCCACAACCGGCTTGGCAATCGCACCGACGCCATTGATCGCAAGTGCCTTGTCGGCAGCTGCGCGAAGGGCAGGCATGGCAGCGGAGATCATCGTACCGACCGCCGTCTTCTGTTCGCCGCTCAGCTTCGCAGCAACAGCAGCGACGCTGTCAACGGCTTTGCCCGCAGCCTCAAACTTTGGCAGCGCGGCAGTTGCTGTTGCAGCATCGGTAATTCCGGCAAAGGTACCGGTCAGGTCGCCCAGTGTCTTCGTCAGTGTGCCGGAAACATCGACACCGTCAATCACGATACCGGCAGGTGTTGCAGCCGTTGATTCTGCAACAGGCTTGGCGGGTTCGGTTGTGGTGACCGGTGTTTGCGAACCATTCATGAAATACCAGCCAGCCGCCAGAACGGCTGCCAGCGGGATCAGCCACTTGGCAAGGCCCATGCCGCCAGCTGCGTCCGGAGCCGCCGCTGCTGTACGAACAGCTTCTTTGGCTGCCGAGGGGATGGCAGCTTCAAAGCTTCCTTTCTGCGAGCTCAGCATGTTGGCAAGGCCGGTTGCATCGAGGCCGCCTGCGCTCTTGGCAAGTCCGCCCATCGCCATTTGGCTGACGATTGGCAGGAGTGCTGCAGCAGCACCCGAACCAATGCCGGCATTCTTGGCAAGTCCGCCGACGAGGCTGTCAACACCGCCTTGACCCAGAAGCGCGCTCAGGCCAGCACTGCTGGACTTGAGGAACTGGTCCTTGCCAGCTCCGCCCAGCAGGCCTTCCAGTGATCCGAGGAGATTTGGATCCGACTTTTGTACAGCACCAAGCAGTGCACTGGCACCGGCAGGCGTGCTTGCCTTGCTGGCGAAGGCTCCCAGAATTGCTGGCACGGCATAAGTCAAGGCCATGCGGGCAAGCGAGCTGTTGATGCCGATGGCTGCTGCGACACGCTCGACCAGAACCGGTGTTGCGTATCTCATGATTTCAGAAACAAGACTCATGGTGTAACCTTCCTTCACTTGAGTTTGAACACGAATTGTAGAGGTGGCGTCACCCAAGCGCAACCCTGAATTTAAAGACAGGCAAAATGAATCGATTGCATGGCAAAGCCAATTTGTGCCATGCGCGATACGACTCTTGTGTGGTGTATTGAAGCGAGGAACCAACGTTATGGCTGATGCAGTGAAGATTTCAATCATTGGCGACCGCTTCATGCAGTCGGATTTCTTTGCAGCAGCCCTGGACGACCGCTGCGGCAGTTTCAAGCTGGCCATTTCACGCCACGACATGCCTTGGCCTGATGAACACATGGAGCATGGCTATGCTGTGGAAGGCATGGAAGGCCTCAAGGAATACATGGGAACCGCAGATGAAGTCGTGCGTCTCGGCGCAGGTGCTGAAATCATCATCACCCAACTCGCACCCTTTTCTGCCAGCATCATGTCGGCATTGCCATCACTGAAACTCATCGCCGTCTCGCGCGGCGGTCCCGTCAATATTGACATGCAGGCCGCCCGTGAGCGCAACATCAAGGTCGTCAACACCCCGGGCCGCAATGCATCAGCCGTTGCGGAGTTCACCATTGGCGCAATCCTCGCTGAAACCCGCAATATCACCAAGGGTCACGATGCCTTGCGCAAGGGCGAATATCGTGGCGATCTCTACCGCGCTGATGTCACCGGTCGTGAACTCTCGGAAATGACAGTTGGTATCATCGGCTATGGCGAAGTCGGCCGTCGCGTGGTGAAACTTTTAAAGGCCTTCGGGTGCCGCATCCTGGTGTGTGATCCCTATGTGCAACTTTCCGCCGATGATCTGCGCGACGGTGTCACCCAATGCGCGCTGGATAAACTTCTTGCGCAAGCGGATGTCGTCTCGCTGCATCCGCGCGTCACTGCGGAAACCCGTGGCATGATCGGCCGTGAAGCACTCCTCGCCATGAAGCCGGATGCAACCTTGGTCAACACGGCCCGTGGTCCTCTTTTGGATTATGATGCACTTTATGAAGTGATGAAAGCGGGCCACTTGCGCGGCGCCATGCTCGAAACCTTTGCCATCGAACCTGTGCCGCCAGACTGGCACTTGCTGCAACTTCCCAACGTGACCTTGACCCCGCACATTGCCGGCGCATCGGTCCGCACGGTTACCCATGCCGCAGGGCTGGTCGCCGAGGAAGTTCGCCGCTATCTTGCCAGGGAACCGCTCGTCAACCTGTGCTGACAATGCTCCTCGCGCATGAAGCAGGGCGATGGCCATGCGGAGCCTGTGCGACAGCAGTCATTCTGATGCGTTCAAGTTTATAGACGAGACCGGGCTTGCCGCGGAGGCGCAGCCCTCCCTGGAGCTTGTTTTACTCGGGCGGCATATTCCGGGTGGTGACCTATGACGCGGTGCGGGCAGGGATGATTGCGGCGCTCAATCCATCTCGTTTAAACGATTTTCAGTAACCTTATCGACAGATTGTTGTCGTGAAGGGATTTGGGGATTTCGGTCAAATCCCTCATTTGATGAACGTGTATCGATCCGCTTGTTGAGACGCGTGGCTGAAACAATCGCAGTAAACAATTGCTTTTTGTCATTAATACGTCAGAAATTGATGTACGATACCGATTTGAGATGATGTAATAACCTCTTTACATCATCAAAAATATCCGCCAATAAGCTGAGACCTCGACCAAGCCACAATTGGAGAACGCATCATGGACACTGCACGGGCTGCCATTATTCGCGCCGAACTGGCCAAGACCGGTTTGCGCTGGGCCAATTGCGTATCCTGGAATGATCCCGCGTCAGTGCTGGAAGCCATGTCATTGGAACGCGGAGAAGTGCAGCGGACCGTGACAGGTGCGCTGGTTGCCGAAACCGGACAGCACACGGGCCGTTCGCCCAGGGACAAGTTCATCGTCCGTGACGAAGCGACGGAGCACCGGGTGTGGTGGGACAACAACTCATCACTGACACGCAAGCAATTCGAGACCTTGCGCACCGACATGATGCAACATGCGCGGCTGAAGTCGCTGTTTGTCCAGGACCTCATTGCAGGTGCTGATGCCGCCTTTGCTGTTCCGACCCGCGTGGTGACGGAGCTAGCCTGGCACGCGCTGTTCATCCGCCATTTGCTGCGGGTGCCACAGGCTGATGCAGGCTTTGCGCCGCGGCTGACCATCGTCAACCTGCCGAGCTTCAAGGCTGATCCTGATCGTCACGGCACGCGCAGCGAGACAGTGATAGCCATTGATCTGACACAGAAGCTGGTGCTGATCGGCGGCACGCAATACGCAGGTGAAATCAAGAAGGCTGTCTTCACCTTCCTCAACGACCTGTTGCCCGATCGCGGCGTGCTGCCCATGCATTGCTCGGCCAATTTCGGCAAGGCTGGCGATACAGCAGTGTTCTTCGGGCTTTCAGGTACCGGCAAGACAACACTGTCAACCGATCCGGATCGCACCCTGATTGGCGATGACGAGCATGGCTGGTCTCCTGCAGGCGTATTCAACTTTGAAGGCGGTTGTTACGCCAAGGTCGTCAACCTGTCGCCCGAGACCGAGCCGGAGATCCATGCTGCGGCCTTGCGCAAGGGAACCATCCTTGAAAATGTGGTGCTTGACACCGCCACGGGTGGGGTCGATTTCGCCGACACCAGCCTGACCGAAAATACCCGCGCGGCCTATCCGTTGGATGCCATTGCCAATGCTTCGGCGACAGGTCGTGGCGGCATTCCGAAAGCCATATTCATGCTGACGGCTGATGCTTTCGGCGTCTTGCCGCCGGTCGCGCTCCTCAATGCTGATGAAGCGATGTATCACTTCCTCTCAGGATATACGGCAAAAGTGGCAGGCACCGAGCGCGGCGTGAAAGAGCCGCAAGCGACCTTTTCGGCGTGCTTTGGCGCCCCCTTCCTGCCACGACCTCCACAAGTCTATGGCACAATGCTGCGTGAGCTGATCACCCGGCACAACGTGCCATGCTATCTGGTGAACACCGGATGGACAGGCGGCGCATTCGGCACCGGCAAGCGCATGTCGATTGCAGCATCACGCGCCATTCTGGCGTCAGGACTTTCCGGCGCGCTCAATTGTGCTGACACGCGGCGTGATGAACACTTCGGCTTTCGTGTGCCACTTGCCGTTGCCGGTGTGGATGCAAAACTGCTCGATCCGCGCCAGTGCTGGGCCGATGCGTCAGCCTACGATGCTGCGGCAGGTGAACTGGTCCGCCGCTTCGCCCAGAACTTCCGCAAATATGAAAGCGATGTCAGCGACACGATCCGCAATGCCGGACCGACCTATCGCATCGCTGCCGAATAATCAGGCTGATATTCCCGCCGGGCAGGACACCCCTGTGCCGCCAAGGCCGCAATAGCCGGCGGGATTTTTCGCCAGATATTGCTGATGATAGTCTTCGGCAAAATAAAACTGTTCTGCGGCCTTCAGTTCCGTGGTGATTGCTCCATAGCCTGTGTCGGCGAGCGCCTTTTCATATTCATTTTTCGAATCACGGATGAGCCCTTCATGGTCCGGATTGGTCCAGTAAATGGCAGAGCGGTATTGCGTCCCAATGTCATTGCCCTGACGCATGCCTTGCGTCGGATCATGCGCCTCCCAGAACACCTTCAGGAGCTGGCTGAGGCTGACCTTTGCCGGATCGAACACGACCAACACCGCTTCGGCATGGCCGGTGGTACCGGAACAGACTTCTTCATAGGTGGGATTGGGGGTTGAGCCCCCGGCATTTCCTGCAGCCGTGACCCACACGCCCGGAACCTGCCAGAACTTGCGTTCTGCCCCCCAATAACAGCCGAGGGCAAATACAATGCTTTCATGGCCCTCGGGGTAGGGTCCCTTGAGCGGATGGCCGTTGACAAAATGCCGTTCAGCCGTGGCAATGGCCATGCTGCGGCCTGGCAAGGCATTAGCGGGATCGAAATGGGCAGGCTTGGCGCGGGTGAAAAACATGGGGCTCTCCTTCTGGATCCCTAATATAGGGTGTTTTGGGCAGAAAAAATATTCCGTCACAAAAGCTTGATCAAACAGCCTCGCCAGCTATAACGGCCTCCGTTCCCGGGATTTGAACGGAAGGATGGCCGAGTGGTTTAAGGCGCACGCCTGGAACGCGTGTGTGCGTGAAAGCGTACCGAGGGTTCGAATCCCTCTCCTTCCGCCAGACCCGTTCAGTCCAATCAGTGCGGAGATTTTTGCCGAGTGAAGGCTGCTGTATTGCACAAGGTTGGAGATGTGAGCTACGCCACCGTGGCCGATCCTGTGCTCCAGCCCGGCGACATGCTGCTCAAGGTCAAGGCTGCGACAATTTGCGGGACCGATATTCGTATCCTCCGCGGCAGGAAAACCGCCGGCATCCGCTATCCCACGATCCTGGGTCATGAATTTGCGGGCGAAGTTGTGGACACAGGCGGTCACGCGGGCTTTCAGATCGGGCAAGCTGTGACGGCATGTCCGGCCTTTGCCTGCGGTCGATGCACCATGTGTTTGCGCGATGCCGAGAACCTGTGCCGTAATTTAAGTGCCATGGGATATGAAATTGACGGAGCCTTCGCTGAATTTGTGCGCATCCCGGCAAGCGCTGTTGCTTCAGGCAATGTACTCGCAATCCCCGAAAGCACATCTTTCGAGCAGGCGGCCCTTGCCGAACCTCTGGCCTGTGTCATCAACGGACAGCACCAGGCAGGCGTCAAAGCCGGTGACGTGGTGGTCATTCTGGGAGCCGGCCCAATCGGCCTGCTACATGTGAAACTCGCCCGCCACGCCGGTGCAAAGCGCATCATTGTCAGCCAGACCAGCGCCTTGCGCCGCGAGGCCGCCCTGCTTGCAGGAGCTGAAGAAGTAATCGATCCGTACAAGGACGATGTTGCAGAACACGTGCTTCATTCCACCGGTGGTGCAGGAGCTGATGTCGTTATTTGTGCGATAGGCAAACCCGAACTCGCCAATCATGCCATCCGCATGGTTGGCTTGCGCGGGCGCGTCAATCTTTTCGCCGGGTTTTCAAAATCTGTGCAGGCGGAACTTGATGTCAACGTCATACACTACAATGAGCTTTCCGTTTCCGGAGCCTTCGGCCTGACGCGCCGGCAGTTTCGTCGGGCGCTGCACCTGATCGCCAGCGGCGAGATCGAGGTTGCATCCATGCTGACCCATCGTTTTGACATGGCCGATATTTCACTGGCATTGGCGACAGCCGAGCAGGGTACGGCTATCAAGGTCTCCCTCATATCCTAGCCAGAGGCCACCAATGACGTCACCGACTCCCGCAAGCAAAATGCCCCACTACCCGGTTCTGATCATCGGAGCCGGCATCAATGGCTGCGGCACGTTTCGTGATCTCTGCCTGCAAGGTATTGACTGCCTGTTGATTGACCGCGCTGACATTTGCGGTGGCGCCAGTGCAGCGCCTTCGCGCCTTATTCATGGCGGTATCAAATACCTGGAGACCAATGAGTTCCGTCTGGTGCGGGAATCCGCCATGGAGCGCAATCGCCTGCTGCGCAATGCCCCGCATTATGTGAAGCCGCTGGAAGTGGTTTTTCCGGCAAAGTCCTGGTTTGCAGGCTTGCAGGATGCCATTCTGGGCTATCTCGGATTCAAGGCACGCATCAAGGAACGGGGTGCCCTGCTCATCGAAATCGGTCTGCAGATTTATGACTTCTACAACCGCAAGGTCCGCGCCTTGCCCGACCATCGCTTCCTCAACAAGAGCGCGTTGCGCCAGGACTTTCCATCCATCACGCATGAAGCCGTGGCAGCAGGAAGCTATTACGAAGGCCGCATCACCCATGCAGAACGACTGGGGCTGGAACTGGTGCTGGATGGTCGGGCAGCCAATCCTGGAAGTGACCTTGACACCTATACCGAAGTGGTCGGACGGTCGAAAGCTGGCAGGTTCACGTTAAAAGACCTGATTACCGGAGAGACGCGTGACGTGACCGCCGATGTGGTGATCAACGCTGGCGGGGCCTGGATTGACAAGGTGAACGAAAGCCTGGGCATTCCCACGCAATTCATGGGAGGCTCGAAGGGCTCTCACCTCATCGTCAGGCATCAGGGACTGATGCAGGCCATGAATGGCCGCATGATGTATTTTGGTTGCAAGGATGGCCGCTTCAATTTGCTCTACCCGTTTTTCGGCAACGCGCTGGTAGGGTCGACCGATCTGCCGCAACCCGATGCTGATCAGGCGCGTACGACAAGCGAAGAGACAGATTACCTGCTCAATGCAGTCAGCGAGGTCTTCCCGCAGATCAAACTCACCCGTGATGATGTCATCCTCACTTATTGCGGTGTCAGGCCGTTGCCCCGCGCCAATGGCCAGGACATAGGCGATGTCTCGCGCGACCACAGCATCGGACGCAACACGCTGCCGGGAACAGAGATCCCCGTGCTGTCCCTCATCGGCGGCAAGTGGACAACTTTCCGCGCCTTTTCGGAACAATGCTGCGATGCCGTATTGGCCCTGTTGGGAAAGACGCGCAACGTGAGCACCTTGGACTTGGCCATTGGTGGCGGACGCGATTATCCAGTGGACGCCGCATCAATCCCGGAAGTCGTTCGCAAGTTTGGAGCAAATGGCGCAAACCTTTTCGAACGCTACGGCACGCGGGCACGCGACATCCATGTCTTTGCCACAAAGTTTGACGACCGGCCCCTCGACTCACTGCAAGGCTATAGCTCTGGCGAAATTGCCTGTATCTGCCAGAACGAAAATGTGCGACGTCTCGCCGATCTGCTGTTGCGGCGCACTGCCATCGCCATGCAAGGATTGTTGTCTGATCGCGTGATCGAAGAGACGGCACCCATTGCTGCAAACGTGCTGGGCTGGGACAGGAAACGGATCGCCGAAGAGATCGCCTTTGCAAAAACGGAAATGGCAAAACGCAGCGTCCGCAATGTGCAACCGGCTTAGACCTGCATGCCACTCCAATCCTAAATCGCGCGCCGCAATTCGCTGGCCAGGGATTGGCGTTCTTCTGCACCCAGGAAAGCCGCGATTTCGTGGGCCTTGCCATGTGAGCGCAGAAACAGCCTGCCAATCAATTCGCGCTCCTGGTCGTATTCAAGATCGATCTTCACCCAGCGGCGATTGAACGATGTGCGTTTTTCGCTGCCATCGCAGGAAAAGCGTTGCAGGGTAAGTTCATCGCCAGCAAGGCTGATGCGCTCGCAGCTGTGGCTGTCGGCAAAGTTGCGGCGGAAGGCCCACCAGATGAGCAGCACATCTAGGCCGAGGAAGCCGACAACCGGCCAGGCTCCGATGACATAAAACATCAGTCCGATGGTGAGGTTGGCGAAGGCCACAATTGACATGAGCACGACAAAGCCTTCGCGTGTCAAAGAGCGGTGCGGCGTCAATGTAACGCTCCAAGGCGCCGAAGTGGATGGGGACTTGCTCACGCCAGCAACTTACGCGAAACAGTTTGTCCCCGCCAAGTGACAGAAAGACCCACTATAACCTCATGCCCAAGCGCCAGACTCCTCAGCAGATTGCGGCCATGTTTGCGCGGTTTGAGGCGGCAAACCCCGAACCCAGGGGTGAGCTGCAATCGGTGAACCCCTTTACCTTTCTTGTCGCGGTTGTGCTTTCGGCTCAGGCGACAGACGAAAGTGTCAACAAGGCGACGGGGCCGCTATTCGCGATTGCCGATACGCCTGAAAAGATGGCCGCACTTGGTGAGGAAAAACTTGCGGGCCTGATCAAGACCATCGGGCTTTTTCGCGGCAAGGCAAAAAACGTGATTGCCTTGTCGCACCACCTGATCACCCGGCACCATTCGCAAGTGCCGCATGACCGCGCCGCGCTGGAGGCCTTGCCCGGCGTCGGTCGCAAGACCGCCAATGTGGTTTTGAACAATGTCTTTGGCGAACCGACGATTGCGGTTGATACGCATCTGTTCCGTCTGGGCAACCGGTTGCGGTTGGCAACGGGCAAGGACGTTCTGACTGTTGAAAAAAAACTATTGAAGGTGGTGCCGAAACAATATCTTCGACATGCACATCACTGGCTGATTTTGCATGGCCGCTATGTGTGCAAGGCCCGCAAGCCCGAATGCTGGCGCTGTCTGATTGCCGATTTATGCCCCTACACGCCGAAGACCTCAGCTGCTAAGCAATGTCCATGACCAAGACATTGAGAGTTGGCGTGCTGGGTGCAGGACAGATTGCCCAGGCCGCGCATTTTGAATCCTGCGTGAAGGCGCGCAATGCAGAGCTTTTTGCCATTTGCGATGTGGCCGATGACTTGCGCGAGCGCATGGCCGTGACGCATGGTGCGAAAAAATCATTCACGGACTATGACGCAATGTTGGCTGACCCGGATGTCGATGCGGTGATTATCGCCACGGCAGATGCATTTCATGTTCCGGCAACCCGGCGCGCGCTTGAGGCCGGCAAGCATGTGCTCTGCGAAAAGCCGCTGGGCGTGACGGTGGAAGACGTTGAAGGCCTGCGCGAACCCCTGATGAAATCAGGAAAGCTCCTGCAAGTCGGACACATGAAGCGCTTTGATGCCGGTTTGCAATCGGCCAAGGAATTCATCGATGGCGAGATGGGAGAACTGGTGGCGCTCAAGGCCTGGTACTGCGACAGCACCCACCGCTATGCCAATACCGATGCCGTGCAGCCTGCCATGGTCGCAAGCAGGAACGCAAAAAAACCATCGGAGAATCCCAAGGCCGATCTCAGGCGCTACTACATGCTGGCGCATGGCTGCCACCTCATTGATCTGGCGCGTTACATGGCGGGCGACATTGTCGCCGTTGATGCCAGGCTGGTTGAAAAAGGCGGCATGCGCTGCTGGTTTGTCGCGGTTGAATTTGCATCAGGTGCCGTGGGTCATCTTGATCTTACTGTCGCGGTCCGCATGGACTGGCATGAGGGCCTGCAAATTTATGGCGCCAATGGCAGCATTCTCGCCAAGACCTATAATCCCTGGTTCTACCGCTCCAGCGATGTTGATATTTTCCACGAGAACACCGGTTCTTTCTCGCGCCTCTTGGGAGCTGACGGGCATTTCTACAAACGGCAGCTTGAGGGGTTTGCCGATGCCATCCTTGATGGCAAGCCGATGACCGGCGCAAATCTGGAGGATGGCATTGCATCGGTGCGCTGCATGGTGGCGATTGCGCGCTCGGCCGAGCAGATGAAACCCGTTCGGCTTGCCGGTGTGTCTGGCGGGCTGTGATGCACATCGGCATCTTCGCCAAGACCTTTTCCGGCGCAACACCTGACGCAGTGTTTGCCGCAATGCGCCATGCCGGTTATTCACACGGCCAGTACAACATGGCATGTTCCGGCATTGCCTCCTTGCCGATGGAGATCAGCGATGAAGTTGCCGAAGACCTCGCTTGCGCATGCGCAACCCATGGCGTGGTGATTGATGCACTGTCTGCAACATGCAACATGATTCATCCCGATGAAGACCAGCGCCTGCGCGGATCGGCGCAGCTCGAGGTTCTCGGCAAATTTGCCGCTGCATTGAAAATTCCGCTCCTGACCTTGTGTACGGGATCGCGCAACCCGCACGACCAATGGGCGCATCATCCCGACAACCAGTCCAAGGAAGCCCAAAGGGACCTGATGGCAGCGATGGAGCGTGCCATACGAATTGCCGAAGCGCATGACCTGTTGCTTGGTATTGAGCCTGAGCATGGCAATGTAATCAACAGTGCTCCTGCCGCACAGGCTTTGATCGACGGACTGCAGAGCAAGCGCGTGCGGATTGTGCTGGATCCCGCCAATCTGATCCATGACGAAACCGGACAGGCGCAACATGCAATCATTGCCGAGGCCATTGACCTGCTTGGTGAACTTGTGGTGATGGCGCATGCAAAAGACCGCGACGCCACGGGCCAGGTTGTGGCAGCAGGCCGCGGCATTGTTGATTTCAACTATTTTCTGGCGCATCTCAAGGCAATCGGCTTTCGCGGTCCCTTGGTGACACATGGCCTTGCCGCTGCTGACGCGGCCGAAGTTTATGCATTTCTCAAAGGACATGTTGCATGACAAAGTGGATTGATGACCTGCCGCGGAACCGGCTGATTGCGGAATTTTCGGTGTGGTCTGCCGATCTCATGAACCTTGCCAGCGAAATGAAGCGCATCGCGGCACATGCCGATGTGTTGCACATCGACGTGGCGGACGGGCACTTTGCGCCAGCGATGCTGTTTTTTCCTGACCTTGTCGCGGCGATCAAGAAGGCATCGTCGGTTCCCATTCATGTTCACCTGATGTGTGCGGATGCGATATTGCTGGCGCAAGCGCAGCAATTCACCGAGGCCGGTGCCGACCTCGTCAGTGTGCATGTCGAAAACGGAGCGGCAGTGGGTCCGGTCTTTGACTATCTCGACAGCAAGGGTGTTGCCAAGGGCATGGTGCTGCGGGTTGAAACGCCTGTGGCCAAGGTTGCGCCATATCTGGCGCAGGTTGATTTCTTGACCCTGCTCGGAACCGCAATTGGCGTGAAGGGTCAGGGTCTCAATGAACAGGCCACGGCACGGCTTGGTGAAGCCCGGGACATGATTGCCAAGCAGCCTGGAAAGCGCATCGTGCTGGCAGCAGATGGTGGTATCCGTGACAACACCGTGCCGCTTCTGCGCAAGGCAAGTGCCGAGACGGTGGTGCTGGGATCACTCGCTTTCAACGCGCCGGACCTTGGCGAGCGCATGGCCTGGCTCAAGGCCTTGTAACGAATGCTGCTCCCATGGCACAGGACATGATATGGTCATCTGACAAGGGGCATGACCATGGCAGACAACCGGATAGAACATGATTCACTTGGCGAGATGACACTTCCCGCCAGTGCGGATTACGGCATTCACACGGCACGGGCGGCAGAGAATTTTCCAATCACGGGCACGTTGTTGCGCCATTATCCGGATCTCGTGCAATCCCTGGCGATGACCAAAAAGGCGGCGGCCCTTGCCAACATGGAATTGGGAGTTCTGAACCCGCGCATTGGCGGCGCCATTGTGCGGGCAACGGAGCGCGTGATGGCAGGTGAAGGCATGCAGCATTTCATTGTCGACATGCTGCAGGGAGGCGCTGGCACATCGGCCAACATGAATGCCAACGAAGTGATTGCCAATCTGGCACTGCGGGAATTGCAAAGGCCAGGCGGTGACTACAAGACCATTCATCCCAATGACCATGTCAATCTGTCGCAATCCACAAATGACGTTTATCCGACAGCTGTTCGGCTGACGATGATCCGGGCCTGCCCGCAGCTGATTGCCGAGCAGCAGGCCCTGCGCGACACCCTGCTGCACAAGGCTGATGAATTTCATGATGTCATCAAGGTCGGACGCACGCAGCTCATGGACGCCGTGCCCATGCGGTTGGGTTCGGAGTTTCGCGCCTTTGCCGTTACCGTGGGAGAAGACATTGACCGGTTGAGGGAAGTCGCCAACCTGCTCCGCGAAATCAATCTCGGCGGCACGGCGATTGGCACAGGCATCAACACCCCGGAGAATTATTCGGCAACGGTGATCAGGCATCTGTCGGAGATTTCCGGCGAGAATCTGGTGGCTGCGGGCGACCTCATTGAAGCAACATCGGACATGGGTGCCTTCATCACCTTTTCCGGTGTTCTGAAACGGATCGCCGTGAAGCTTTCGAAAATGTGCAATGACCTGCGATTGTTGAACAGTGGCCCGCGCGCCGGGCTTGGTGAAATCAGGCTCCCCGCAATGCAGGCCGGCTCTTCAATCATGCCTGGCAAGGTCAATCCGGTTATTCCGGAAGTGATCAACCAGATTGCGTTCCAGGTAATCGGCAATGATCTTACGGTGACTTTGGCGGCAGAAGCGGGACAGTTGCAGCTCAACGCGATGGAACCTGTCATCGTGTTCAACATCCTGCAGTCGATGCGCATGCTGACACGGGGCATGAAGGTGTTGCGTGAAAAATGTGTGGTCGGCATCGAAGCCGATCGCGAGCGCTGCAAGGAGTTGCTCGAACATTCCCTGGTCGCAGTGACGGCGATCAACCCCTATGTCGGTTATGCAGTTGCAAGCCGGGTGGCCAAGGAAGCCTTGGCGTCGAGGCGCACCGTCCGCGAAATCGTCCTGGCAGAAGGGTTGATGACCGAAGCCCAGCTTGCGGAAGCTTTCGCCGTGGAAAATTTGCTGGGCGCACGCAGACGCTAATCCTCGTCGAACTTCGAGGCGACGAGGGCCTCGAGGGCTGACATGGCCTGGTCCGCCTGGGGACCCGATGCCTCAACGGTTATCGTTGTGCCGATTGCTGCGGCGAGCATCATGAGGCCCATGATAGAGGTTGCAGGAACCGACTGGCCATCGCGGCTGACCGTGATCGAGGCATCAAAACCTTCGGCACATTTCACAAATTTTGCCGAGGCCCGGGCATGCAGCCCACGCTGATTGATGATCGGCAATTCACGAACGAGAGTCGCCACTAGTCACCCAGGATCTGGCTGGCGATGTTGATGTATTTTCGGCCGGCATCCTGCGCGGCAGAGGCTGCCTTTTCAAGCGTGCATTCCTTCCTGATGCGGCACAGCTTGACCAGCATTGGCAGGTTGAGACCGGCCACGACTTCGACCTTGTCTTCAGCGAGCAGGGAAATTGCGAGGTTGGATGGTGTGCCACCAAACATGTCGGTGAGAATGATGGTGCCAGCACCGGATTCGACGCTGTTGATGGCTGTCTCAATGTCAGCGCGGCGCGTTTCCATGCGGTCTTCCGGGCCGATGCAGATTGCGGCAATTTGCACCTGCTTGCCCACAATATGCTCCACGGCATGAATGAATTCGTCGGCAAGCCTGCCGTGCGTGACGATGACCAGTCCGATCATGATCGGTGATTATTCCGTTTCATTCGGTTGCCCCCGCAATGTGCTCGCCAAAAAAGGCTTCTCTACGCTTCCGGCAGCCAGTTCGCAACCAGTGAGTGGTCATGGTTTTTCCGCCCACCATGACCCGACGAGAGACAGGGCTGACCTGAGTTTGGCAGGACTGGCAGGGTCGGACTGGCCCAGAGTGATGGCGGGAAGGTTAACACCTTCCAGCAAGACGGGGGCAAATGGCACGTCCGGCAGGCGGTTGACCTTTGCATCGGCAACGAGATCGGCAACCATGACGACGCGGACTGAAGGTTCATGCGGAAACGGCATGATTCCAATTCCACGCAGCTCCAGCAAGCCTGCAAGCTTTTTCGGCGGTGACGCAAAAAGACCGGCTTCTCTGTGCGTCAATACCACCTGGTCGTCCGCGACAAGAATTGCCCGCAGTGGCAGGATACCTGCACCAAAACCTTCGGCATCAATGAGGCGCAGCGCCAGGGTTGACTTGCCCGAGCCGGAAGCGCCACGGATCAGGACACCTGCTGCGCCAAAGGCGATGGCTGTGCCGTGAATGCTCTTTTGCATTTAGTCGTCGAGAGCCGGCAGGCGGATGATGAAGCGTGCACCGATCACACTTTTGTCCTCCCTGCCCTTGCGGTTTTCGGCCCAGATGCGACCCTTGTGCGCTTCGACAATCTGGCGCGTGATGGCAAGTCCCAGACCAGAATTCTTGCCGAAGGAAGCTTCCGGTCGATCCGTGTAGAAACGTTCGAAAATGCGTTCGAGATTTTCGGGGCGGATGCCGGGGCCCTGGTCTTCCACCCGGATGTCAATCTCCTCACCGGCTCGCCGCAGCCTGATTGTGACATTGGTTCCGGCAGCGGTAAAGGAGCGGGCATTGTCGATGAGATTATGAATGACCTGTCCAAGGCGGGTTTCATGGCCTGCGACAAGATAGGGATTGACCTTGCCCTTCTGGGCCGCAACGGGCTGCACCAGCAGCACGACATCCGGCTCTTTTTCCTTGGTGGCCTCCCGTACAGGAGTTTCATTGGCGAGGCTGACAATTGTACCGAGCAGTCTGGAAAGATCGACGGGCAGCATTTCGCTGCGTGCCAGTTCGGCATCAAGGCGGGACGCATTTGAAATATCGGTGATCAGGCGGTCCATGCGGCGGACATCGTCCTTCACAACTTCCACAAGGCGCTGGCGCTGGTCCTCGCGTTTGACAAACTCCAGTGTTTCAACAGCACTTCTGAGCGAGGTCAGCGGGTTCTTCAGTTCATGGCTGACATCGGCAGCAAAGGCTTCGATGGCATCAATGCGTTTGTAGAGGGCTGAGGTCATGTCACGCAGTGACCCGGAAAGATCACCGACCTCGTCCCGGCGCGACGTGAAGTCGGGAATCTCGACGCGCTTGGAAATGCCGCGGCGGACAGTCTCGGCAGCATCAGACAGGCGGCGCAGCGGTCGCGCGATGGTACCGGCCAGGAGGCCCGACAACAACAAGCTCACAAAAGTGGCAAAGCCGAAGGTGAGAAGCACCACGGTACGTTCGCCGCGAATGACACGATCAATTTCACCGCCTTCCGTTGACAGGATGAGTGAGCCCAGCACGGCGCGATAACGTTGCACTGGAACCGAGACGAGAACGATGATCTCGCGGTTTTCATTGAGCCTGACGACGCTGACGCTGGCACCGTTGAGGGCAGCGGAGACCTCCAGGTGATTGCTGTTGCCATCGAGGCCATAGTCGACATAGGGGGGATATTCGTAGGAAAAGAAATAATCGAAGACCCGGTTCCAGGTGGTGACCAGCCAGTTCCCGGGAGGTTGCGGCGTTATCAGGTCACTCTGGGTGATGTCGTTGCCGCCATAGAGAAAGCGGCTGTCAACAACGAGGTTTCCCTCACGGTCAATGATCCGTGCACGGATCGATGTGTTGGCAAGAAGCCGGCGCAACACCGGGCCTGCAGTCTCGGGACTGATCGGGAAATCGAACCCGCTGAAGGATTCATTGTCAAAGGAGTCGATGTTGTTTTCATCCAGCGCATCGGGGTTGATCACGATCTGGCCGGTGTCGGCTGTTGCCGAACCCGCGATTGCTGCCGAGATGATCTGGGCCTGCGTCATCAGCGATTTTTCGCGGGCGTCGATAAGGCCTTCGCGGAATTTGTTGAAATAGAGAATGCCGCCGGTAAGGATGGCCAGACCCAGGAGATTGATCAACGCGATCCGGCCCGTGAGGCTTCCCGGTGAAAGCCGTTCCAGCCAGGATTGGCGCTGGACGGCCTTGCCGGCAGGTTCGGCCTCGGACTGCTCCTCGCTGTCGGAAGGCGCAGGCTGCGGCACGGCAGCCGCAGTGGCTGCCGTCTTATCGAGCATCGCAGATCAAGCCGGGCGTCAACGCTTAGGCTTCCTTGAAGCGGTAGCCGACGCCATAGAGGGTTTCGATGCCTTCGAAGCCCGCGTCGACTTGGTTGAATTTCTTGCGCAGGCGCTTGATGTGGCTGTCGATGGTGCGGTCATCGACATAGACTTGGTCGTCATAGGCTGCGTCCATCAGGGCATCGCGGCTCTTGACGATGCCGGGCCGCTGGGCGAGGGCCTGCAGGATCAGGAACTCCGTGACTGTGAGTGTCACGGCCTTGCCTTCCCAGGTGCAGGCGTGGCGGTCCGGATCCATGACCAGCTTCCCGCGTTCAATGGTTTTTGCGGGCTCGGATTGCGGCTGGCTGGGATCGCGGGCAACAGCGCGGCGCAACACCGCCTTGACGCGTTCGACCAGCAGCCTTTGCGAGAACGGCTTCTTGATGAAGTCATCAGCCCCCATCTTCAGTCCGAAGAGTTCGTCGATCTCGTCGTCCTTGGACGTGAGGAAAATCACCGGCATGTCGGATTTCTGGCGGATGCGGCGCAGGAGTTCCATGCCATCCATGCGCGGCATCTTGATGTCGAAGATGGCGACATCGGGTGGCGAATCCTGCAAACCCTGCAGGGCGGCAGCGCCATCGCCATACTTCTGGACGGTGTAACCTTCAGTTTCCAGCGTCATGCCGACCGAAGTCAGGATGTTGCGGTCATCATCTACAAGAGCGACGGTTGGCATTGTGTTTTCCTTGTTGGAGCTTTCAAATCAGTGAAAAAAACTGGTAGCAGGAGAAATAAGGGTGAAAGTCGAACAAATTGTGGCGGGCCGGTCGAGAGGCCAATTAAGCAGCCAGTTGAGCAGTCAGTCTAGCGGCCTCGAGCCGGAAAGGCGAGCGTAATGAAGAGTGACCAAAAGACCGCAAGTTTGGCCGAGGCGCGCGCGGTTTGGCATGAGGCGCGTACCGGAGCGCTGTCGGTTCTGGATTTTGAAACCGGCGGGCCCTTGGGCGCGCTGGTCAATATTGCCATCACAGCGAAATTTGAACCGATCATTTTGACGTCAACCCTGTCGCGCCATACGCAATGCATGGACCGCGACGGACGGGCCAGCGTGATGGTAACGGGTATCCTGCCATCCGAGGGAGACCGGCTCACCGGTTTTCGCGCTACACTGACTGGCACATTCGCGCGCACCACGAACAGGGACGTCGTTGCGGCCTATCTCGCAACCCATCCCTATGCGGAGCTTTATGCCGGCTTCGGGGACTTCGGTTACTGGCAAATGAGCCCCGCCCGCCTTTACGTCGTCGCAGGGTTCGGACGGGTTTACAATTATGATGCGGCGGAACTGACCGCCGCTTAGAGAGAAATGCCGCCTAACCGATCAATTCTGCCGGTGGTGCCTTCGCGCCGGTCATGAAGGCAACAGCATCCGACATGGTGAAGTCCTTCGACCGGATGGTGCAGAGCCTGGCACCCAGGCGATGGATGTGGATCCGGTCGCAGACTTCAAACACGTGCGGCATGTTGTGGCTGATGAGAATGATCGGCAGGCCCCGTTTTTTCACGTCGCGGATGAGATCAAGAACCCGGCGCGATTCTTTCACGCCAAGGGCCGCCGTCGGTTCGTCCATGATCACAACCTTGGACCCGAAAGCCGCAGCCCGCGCCACGGCAACGCCTTGCCTCTGGCCGCCTGACAATGTCTCAACAGCCTGGTCGATGTTCTGAATTGTCATCAGGCCCAGTTCAGACAGTTTGCCGCGCGCGAATTTTTGCATGGCGGCACGGTCAACCAGGCGGAAGATTGAACCCAGCGGTCCTGGTTTTTTGATCTCTCTCCCGAGAAACATGTTTTCGGCAATCGACAAAGCGGGCGAAAGCGCCAGGTTTTGATACACGGTTTCAATGCCGGCCTTGCGCCCGTCTTGCGGTGAGCGGAAATGCACCACATTCCCGTCAAGTTTGATTTCGCCATGATCCGGTGTCACGGCACCGCACAATGCTTTGATCAAGGTCGACTTGCCCGCACCATTGTCGCCGATCACCCCGAGGATTTCTCCCGGGTAAAGATCGAAGTCGGCGTGGTTGAGCGCGACGACGGTGCCGTATTTTTTCGTTAATCCACGTGCCTGGAGGATTGGTTCTTGTGACATTGTGTCCCCCTTATTGCGATGCGCGGCGCAGCCACTGGTCGATGGCAACAGCACCGATCAGAAGGCAGCCCATGGCGAACCATTGCCAGTAGCTTTCAACACCGACGAGCGCCAGTCCGGTGAAAAATACACCGACGATCATGGCACCCAGAACCGAACCGGCAATCGAGGCGCGGCCTCCAAAAAGTGATGTTCCGCCGATGACCACAGCGGTGATGGAATCCAGATTCACGGTTTCAAAGGCGATGGGGCTCATGGAACCCACACGTCCAATCGCCACCCATGCACCAAAGGCGCAAATGAATCCAGCCAGCGCGTAGACGGAAATCAGCGTGCGATCGATCTGCACACCCGACAGCATCGCAGCGTCCGGATCATCCCCGACAGCGGTCACATGTCTGCCCCAGGCCGTGCGGTTCAGCATGTACCATACGATCGCAGCCAGGGCGATCAGCGCAAATGATCCATAGATGAAAGTGGCGCTCCCAATGTTGAATGCCGTACCAAATATCAGCAGTTCAGGGGCCTTTTCGTTAAGCGCTGCAGGCCGCACCGATTCTGATCCCGTGTACCAAAGATTGAGTGCCCTGAAGGCATAATATGTTCCAAGCGTCACGATCAGCGGTGGAATGCGGGCCTTGGTGATGAGAACACCGTTGATGGCGCCCATGGCCGTCCCGAAAGCAAGTGCGATGGGGATGGCGAGATAATAGGGAACATCGCTCAGCGTGGTCAGCCTGCCCATGATCATGGCACAGATGACGAGAATGATGCCCACCGAAAGGTCAATGCCAGCTGTCAGAATGACCAGGGTCTGCGCGATGGCAATGATGCCAACCACGGTCACCTGCTTCAGGATCAGTGACAGCGTGCTGGCGGTGAGAAAATTGTTCGGGACGATGAAGGTTGCTATGAAGCCAAATACCAATATGCTTGATATCAGGATGATCGCGGGAATGGCGGTCGGGTTGGAGCGCAGGAAGCCACGGGCTTTTTGCAAAAGCGATTGATTCTCCTCGTCGAAGTTTGCAACGCTTCTGTCTGCCTCGGCGAGCGAGGCTTCGAAATCGGAAATGGTCTTTATCGGTGCGTTTGCACTGCCGGTGTCGCTCATCATCCCCTCGTCAAAACGTTTCCTTGTAAGTCAATCACGCTTCTTCATGAGCGCTGCATACACAAAGGGCGACATTACTGCCGCCCTTTGGTTAGTCAAGATATCAGGAGGTTATTAGCCCCAGCACTTTGCAGTGCCTTCCTTCGAGTCAAGTGAAGGCACGCCTTCAGCTGGCTTGTCGGTGATCAGGTTCACGCCGGTGTTGAAGAATGTGAGACCATTCGAAGCAGCTGGCTTCGTTCCGTCCTTTGCGAAGGCGGCGATGGCTTCGATGCCCTTCGATGCCATGAGCAGTGGATACTGCTGCGATGTTGCACCGATGACGCCGGAAGCAACCGAGGCAATGCCAGGGCAGCCGCCGTCAACCGACACGATGAGAGCCTGCTTTTCCTTGCCGGCTGCCTTGAGCGCTGCATAAGCGCCTTCAGCTGCTGGTTCGTTGATCGTATAGACAACATTGATGTCTGGATCCTTGGCAAGCAGGGTTTCCATGGACTTCTGGCCGCCTTCTGGGTTTGCACCCGAAGATTCGTGACCAATGACGCGTGGATCCTTTTCCGAACCCATGACTTTGAGGTCAGGCACTTCGATGCCGAAGCCAACGAGGAAGCCCGTGTCGCGCAGAACGTCAACCGAGATGTTGTCCTTGTTGATGTCGAGCATGGCGATCTTGGCCGATGCTGCCTTGTCGCCGAGCTGGGCCTTGGCCCACTTGCCGATCAGGAGACCTGCTTCGAAGTTGTCGGTGGCAAAGGTCATGTCCTGGCCTTCAGGATCGCCCAGTGGCGTGTCGAGCGAGATGACCAGGATGCCCTTGGCGCGAGCGGCCTTCAGGGCTGGTCCAACGTCGTCGTTTGATGGGGTGATGAGGATACCCTTGACACCTGCGGCCACGCAGTTTTCAATTGCGGTGATCTGTGGAGCGGCATCGCCGTCCTTTTCACCAGCGAAGGACTGCAGGTCAACGCCTGCTGCCTTGGCACCTTCTTCAGCACCCTGCTTCATTTTCACGAAGAATGGGTTTGTGTTGTTCTTGGTGATCAGGCAAGCGCCAACGCCAGCCTGGGCTGTTGTTGCGAGGGCCAAAAGGCCAACGCTGACAAGAGCTGTTTTAAGAATTGCTTTCATGTTTTTCCTCCCATGGATAACGACCCGCTAGCCGGGCCAGCAAAGCAAAAAGAATAGAAACCGGTATTCAAGACATGCGCAGGACCTTGCAGAATTCCTGCACTGCCATACATCATGGCGGAAATCGGGCGCGCGAGTCAATAAGTAAATCGGAATGATTTATTTATTGACTCGCAGGATTTTCCGGAACAGGATGACAATTGTAACCACGGGGGCCGGGGGCCTGGAGTGAGAGCAGCTGATGCACCGGTAAAGCCGATTGAAGAAATTCCTTTGCGTTCTCGGGGGACAACGCAAACCGGAGTCAGGCTTTACAACGAGCGTCTGGTGCTCTCACTCATCCGCGCCCACAAGCAGCTTCCCAAAGCCGAAATTGCCCGCTTGACCGGGCTTTCCGCACAAACTGTTTCAGTCATTGTCAGGCAGCTCGAAGGCGATGATCTGGTATCCAGGGGCGTGTTGCAAAAGGGAAAGGTCGGGCAACCGCTGCAGCCGTTTTCCCTCAATTCCGATGGTGCCTTGGCGATCGGGTTGAAGGTCGGCAGGCGCTCTGCCGAGCTTGTCCTTCTCGGACTCGATGGCAGCCTGCGCGACACTGCGAACTGCACGTATGATTATCCGGAACCGCATGACATCATGCGCTTTGCGCGCCGGGCCTGCGAAAAATTCAAGATCGGGTTGGGGTCCAAGCTGTGGCAGCGGATCGCGGGCCTTGGTGTTGCAGCACCCTTTGAAATCTGGAAGTGGCAGGAAGAAACCGGCGCTCCCGCAGACGTGATGGAAAGCTGGAAGCAGTTTGATCTCAAGGGCGAACTGGAAGACGCATTCGCCTGGCCTGTAATCTTGTGCAATGACGCGACTGCCGCCTGCGCGGCGGAACTGTTTTTCGGCAAGGGCCGTGACCTGCGCAACTATGCCTATATTTATGTCGGCTATTTTGTCGGTGGCGGTGTCGTCATAGACGGACGCTTGTATCAAGGCCCAAACGGCAATGCCGGTGCCGCAGGTTCAATCCCCGTGCCGCGGGCCGATGGCGGCAGCGAACAATTGATCAGGGCAGCTTCGCTGTATCTGCTCGAGAACCGGATGGCAGCAGCTGGCATTGATCCAAAGCTCATGTGGACATCACCCGCTGACTGGAGCGCTGCCGCAAAAACCGTTGAACAATGGATCAAACCGGCAGCGCAAAGCCTGGCCTTTGCCGCAGCATCGCTTGCCGGCACCCTCGACTGTTCAGCCATTGTCATTGACGGGGCCATGCCGGCTGGCGTGCGCGATAAGCTTGCTGCAGAGACCAGGCTTGCCCTTGCACATGTCAACCTTGACGGCATCAGCCCCTTTACCATTGAAGCAGGCTCAATCGGCATTGCTGCGCGCGCACTTGGTGCAGCGAGCCTGCCGCTCACCGCCAACTACATGATCGACCGCGACGTGCTTTTCCAGGAGGTAAACTAAGAATGCTCAAAGGCATCAATCCACTCATCGGGCCTGAATTGCTCAAGGTTCTGCGCGCCATGGGCCATGGTGATGAAATTGCCATCGTCGACGGCAACTATCCCGCCGACACCGACGCCAAACGCCTGATCCGCATGGACGGACACGGTGTGCCGGAAATCATGGACGCCATTCTTTCGGTGATGCCGCTCGATGAATTTGTGCCGGACACAGCCTTCCGCCCAGCGGCCTATAATGACCCCAAGCGCGTTGAACCGATTTTCACGCAGTTTGACGCCATCGTTGCCAGACACGAGCCCAAATTCAAGATCAGCGTACTGGTGGGCGAGCATTTCTATTCCCGGGTGAAGGCGGCCTACGCGCTGATCGCCACGACGGAACCGAGGCTCTATGGCAACATCGTCCTGCGCAAGGGCGTCATTCATCCCACATGACACTGATGTGGCCAATGGGATTTGACGGATGGTGCGCTTTGCGTGAATAAGCCTGATCATGCTGTGCCTTGCCATTGATACGTGTTTCGGATGCTGTTCGGCAGCGCTCATTGATAAAGACACACAGCGGATCGTCGCGGCCCGGCATGCCCTGATGGAGCGTGGTCATGCCGAAGCCATTGCTCCCATGGTGCGCGCCGTCCTGGCGGAAGGTGGCGTTACCGTCAAAAATCTCGGGCGCATTGCTGTGACCACCGGGCCCGGCACATTCACCGGACTGCGTATCGGACTGGCACTCGCGCAAGGGTTGGCGCTGGGACAGCAGATTCCCCTTGTTGGATTGTCCAGCCTGCTGGCGACAGCATCTCCCTTGCTGGGACGTGGCAGGACAATCAGCATCGTGCACAAGGCGGGAGCCACGGGCCAGTTTTATGTGCAGCATTTTGCAAGTGATGGCACACCACTCTCTGAAATCCTGTTGCAGTCTGCAGGTGACATTCTCGTTCCCGGCGATGCCATGCTTGCAGGCACCGGAGCCGATGCGATTGCCTCACATGCAATGCGCGGGAAACCTTTTGATCTTCCTTTGGCCGAGCATTTTGCAGGCTTTGCGGCAGGCCTTCCGCTGGATGCAAAACATCTGGCCAGGCCGGTCTATGCGCGCGATCCCGATGCCAGGCCACAGGCCGGGAAAATCATGGTGACCCGCCTTGGCACCGATGCGGCTCCGGTGATGGCAGCCCTTCATGCCACTTGCTTTGCCGAAGGCTGGAGTGCACCCGACATTGCCGCGATGCTGGCCATACCTGGCACACTGGCGTTGATGGCACAACAGGGCTCCGGGATGGCAGGCCATGAACCTGCTGCCCTGTTGATTGCCCGTGCCATCGTCGATGAAGCGGAAATATTGACGATTGCCACATCCCCGCGCCACCGGCGAAAAGGGGTGGCGCGGCAACTCTTGAACAGCCTTGATACCTACCTCCTGAGCCTGGCTGTGAAGACAATTCACCTCGAAGCAGCAAGCGACAATGCTGCGGCCCTGGCGCTTTACGCGGCCTGCGGCTTTGAGCGCAGCGGATTGCGCAAGGCCTATTATGCCAGTGGCGCTGATGCCATCATGATGCGGCGTGACTTGCCGTGAGCAGGCTGCGCGGAGTGGTTTTGGCTGTTGGCTTTTTTGGCCTGACATTGCCGCTGATGCCGCTCCAGCTTTTGTTCAAGATCGCATGGCCTGGCATGGCGCGGCGATTTCCGCATCACTATCACCGGATGCTGGGCAGGCTCCTGGGATTCAGGATCGTGGTGCAAGGCGAGGTTCCGGCCCGGGGCCCGGCGCTGCTGGTTGCCAATCATGTGTCGTGGATTGATATCGTGGCGTTCAGTGCGGTTCTTCCGGTGTCCTTTGTGGCAAAGAAGGAAGTGGGAACGTGGCCGCTCTTCGGGCAATTGGCCAAATTGCAGAATTCAGTGTTCATCGATCGCGAGCGACGCCACCGGACCGGTGCATCGCGCAATGAAATCCAGGAGCGGCTGAAGTCAGGCGACATGGTGATGTTGTTTCCGGAAGGCACGTCACATGATGGCCTTACCGTGATGCCATTCAAGTCGGCATTCCTGGGGGCTGCCGAACTTGACGATGTGCCGGTGGTACCGGTGACGATTGCCTATCACAGGTTTCACGGACTTCCGATGACCCGCAGGCTGCGCCCGAAATTTGCTTGGTATGGCGATATGGACATGCCGCCGCATCTCTGGGAGGCAGCGCAAGCAGGACCGATTGGCATCACCATAAGATTTCATCCGCCGCTCAGGACGGGCGAGGTGGGCGGGCGCAAGGCCATGACGCAGCTGGCTTATAATCAGATAAGCGAGAGCCTTGCACAGATCCTGCACGGGCGCTAACTCCAAGGAACATGAACCAGCCCGCACCAAAGATCAAAACAGCCTATGTCAAATCATATGGCTGCCAGATGAATGTCTATGACAGCCAGCGCATGCAGGACCTGCTCGAGGGCCAGGGCTATGGTCTGGCACCAGCACCCGATGCGGCTGACCTCGTCATTCTCAACACCTGTCATATCCGCGAAAAGGCGTCTGAAAAAGTCTATTCCGAACTTGGCAAGCTGCGGGTGATGAAGCGCGAGCGCGCTGGACAAGGCGACGAGATGATCCTGGCTGTGGCCGGCTGTGTCGCCCAGGCCGAGGGCCAGGAGATCATGGCGCGCGCCAGGGGCGTCGACATGGTGTTTGGCCCGCAAACCTATCACCGCCTGCCGGAGCTTCTGGCGCGACACCGTTCAGGCGAGACAGCAATTGTCGAAACCGAATTTCCCGCTGAAGAAAAATTTGGCGGACTTGCAGGTCTGGCCAAGCGCAAGGCAACGGGCACCGCAGTTGCTGCGTTTCTCACCGTGCAGGAAGGTTGTGACAAGTTCTGCACCTTCTGCGTTGTGCCTTATACACGCGGCGCCGAATATTCGCGGCCGGTTCAACAGATCGTCGCCGAAGCGCGCAGCCTTGCAGGCAACGGCGTCAGGGAAGTGACCTTGCTCGGACAAAACGTCAATGCCTATCGCGGCACCAACAGCAGTGGCGATGTCAGCAGCCTTGCCGCACTCGTTGCGGAACTGTCATCAATCAGCGGCATTGAACGTATTCGTTATACAACCAGCCATCCGCGCGACATGAGTGACGACCTGATTGCAGCACATGCCGAAAATCCCAGGCTCATGCCCTACCTGCATCTTCCCATTCAGTCAGGCAGCGACAGGATTCTGAAGGCCATGAACCGCGGGCACACTGTGCAAACCTATCTCGACCTCATCGCAAAGGTCAGGGCGGCGCGGCCCGACATAGCCTTGTCGGGAGATTTCATTGTGGGATTCCCGGGTGAAAGCGAAGCGGATTTTGAAGCGACCCTCGCTGTGGTGCGGGCCGTGGGATATGCCTCGGCCTATTCCTTCAAATATTCACCAAGGCCCGGCACCCCCGCTGCCGCGAAACCCCGGCAGGTGGACGAAGAAGCCAAGACCGCCAGATTGCAGCGTTTGCAGGCCCTGCTCACCGAGCAGACCCAGGATTTCAACCGGGCTTGCGTCGGGCGCAAGCTTGCCGTGCTCCTCGAAAAGCCCGGGCGCAATGAGGGCCAGTTGATCGGTCGCTCGCCCTACCTGCAATCGGTTAACCTCACGGCGCCAACAAGCCGGATCGGGGAAATTGTTAACGTTGACATCACAAAGGTTGGCCCCAACAGCATTTCGGGCCAATATAATGGCGTTCCGGCTTGATTCCCGGAACATGACTGGAGAGAACCGCATTTGAGCCCCGCACATACTGCCCTCAAGGCACAGGCATCGCGCTCTGGCGCGCCGGAAGAAACAACTCTCACCGTTGCTTTCGATGACAACCGCCATCTGCATTCGGTGTTTGGTGGACATGATGAACATCTGGCGCTCATTGAAAACAAGCTGGATGTGGAAATCACAGCGCGTGGCAACCGGGTGAGCATCACCGGCGATAACGGCGCTGCTGATACAGCACGACGCACCTTGCTCGAGCTTTATGAACGCGCAACGCGCGGGCTTGAGATCGCTCGCGGTGATGTTGAAGGCGCGGTGCGCATGAACCGGCATGCCAATGAAAAGCCTGGCGGCAGCGATGGCACCCAGGTGCGCACGCGGCGCAAGCAGGTTATGGCGCGCACGCCCATGCAGGGCAAATATATCGAAGCGATCCGCCGCCACGAGTTGGTGTTTGGAATCGGGCCTGCAGGCACTGGCAAGACCTATCTGGCAGTGGCCTGCGCCGCCGAAGCTCTGATGAATGGTGATGTTGACCGTATCGTCTTGTCGCGGCCTGCGGTTGAAGCAGGTGAAAGACTGGGATTCCTGCCCGGCGACATGAAGGAAAAGGTCGATCCCTATCTGCGGCCGCTTTACGATGCGCTCTATGACATGATGCCGCAAAGCCTCGTGGCCAAGGGGCTTGCCGAAAACCAGATCGAAATTGCGCCGCTCGCATTCATGCGCGGGCGAACCTTGTCCTCGGCCTTCATCATCCTTGATGAAGCGCAAAACACCACGCCGCAGCAGATGAAAATGTTCCTGACGCGTCTCGGAGAAGGCAGCCGCATGGTTGTGACGGGTGATCCGACGCAGGTTGACCTTCCCAATGGCGCGCGCTCCGGCCTTGATGAGGCGCTGGGCTTGCTGAAAGGTGTGCGCGGCGTATCACAAACCTGGTTCGGACAGGCAGACATTGTGCGCCATGCCTTGGTGGGGCGAATTGTTGCAGCCTATGAGAAGGCTGCGAAGAAGCCCAAGCCGCAGAAATGAATCTCGCTGTTGAAATCGCAGATGACCGCTGGCTGCAGATTGCCGACATTGAAGCGGTTGTCGAGACCCTTGCCACTGCCTGCCTGGCAGCAGGAGACAGGCGCGAGATTTCGGTGCTGCTGGCCAATGACAAGGAACAGCAGATGCTGAACAAGCAGTGGCGCGGGCAGGACAAGACCACCAACGTCCTGTCGTTTCCGGCGGCGGTTCCACCGGGGCTGCCTGCCAGCGAGGCGCCGCCATTGGGTGATGTGGTACTGGCTTTCGAGACAGTGGCACGCGAAGCCGAAGCCGGGGGCAAGACGCTGCTCGCCCATACCTCGCATCTGGTCGTGCATGGCATCCTGCATCTTTTGGGCTATGATCACGACACCGATGCGGACGCCGAAAAGATGGAAGCCCGCGAACAGGACATTCTCAAACGGTTCGGCATTGCCGATCCCTACATCACATGAGCACAGACAAGACATTCGAATCCAAGCCCGGCATCCTGCAGAAACTGCGCCGCCGCTTCATGCGCAACAAGGATTTGCGCGAGAGCCTGGAAGTGGTGATCGAAAGCCACGCACAAGACAGCGGCGAACCCGCCATGGCGGCAGACGCACGCTCGATGCTGGGCAACCTGCTGGGTTTTTCGGAACTCAGGGTCGAAGACCTGATGGTGCCGCGGGCTGACATCGATGCCGTGGAAGAAAGTTCCACATTGCGCGAGCTTCTCGATTCCTTCACCAAATCCAACCATTCGCGGGTTCCCATCTACCGCGAGACGCTGGATGACGTGAAGGGGTTTGTCCACGTCAAGGACTTCCTCAAATGGATGACATCCAAGGGCCGGATGCGGACGACCAAGAAATCCCTGACAGCGGGGCTTTCGCTGCCGGCCAGCGAACTTTCGGGAAAAGTTGCGCACCATACAGCGATGATGCGCGATGTGCTTTACGTGCCGCCGTCGATGCCTGCACCTGACCTGTTGCTCAAGATGAAGACATCACATGTGCATCTTGCCATTGTCGTTGACGAATATGGCGGCACCGACGGCATCGTGTCCTTCGAGGATCTGGTCGAAGCAATTGTCGGCGACATTGCGGACGAGCACGACTCGGATGATGAAATGGCGCTGATCAAGAAGCAAGGCGACGATGTCTATGTCGCCAACGGACGGATCAGCATCTCCACGCTTGACCAGATGTTCGGTGTTGACCTCTTGCCGGAGGATCAGGAAGACGAGGCCGATACGCTGGCCGGCCTGATCTTTGAAATGGGCGGCCGAATCCCATCGCGCGGCGAAGTGGTGAAACACGCCAGCGGACTTGAGTTTGAAATCATGGATTCGGATCCGCGCATGGTGAAGCGGGTGCGCATCCTGGTGAAAAAGCCGGAGCCTTCAGCCGACGAGAAATTTGGCGAGCAAGGTGGTTAGAGCGGCATGCAGATAAGTGGCACCGGTTATCTGCGGAAATGCCGCGACAAACCAAAGAGCGAGAACACGAAAAGCAGATTCCGTGAAGCGGTATTCCGCTTTAGGCCAGATTTTCCTGCCTTGCCAATTCCTGCAAACTCACCAGCGGGCGGGCGCCGACATGCGAGATCACTTCGGCGGCAGCGATGCCTCCCAGTCTGGCGCAGCGGGCGAGATCATGATCGCGCGTGAACCCAAAGAGAAAGCCAGCAGCATAGAGATCGCCAGCGCCGGTGACATCGACAACCTTGGACACAGGGTGGGCCGGGACTTCAAAAGTGTCGGGGCCACGCACCACCATGGAGCCTTTTTCCGAGCGCGTGAGCACGGCGATGGCGCAATCCTTCCGGATGGCATCAACAGCACCATGATAGTTTTGTGTCTGGTAGAGTGACTTCAATTCGGCTTCATTGGCGAAGACGATATCGATTTGGCTGCGGATGAGATCGAGAAAATCATCTCGGTGGCGTTCGACACAGAATGAATCCGACAGTGTGATGGCGGTGAGGCGCTTGCCATTGCGTGCAATGCGCGCGGCTTCGCGAAATGCTGCCATGGCGGCGGGCTTGTCGTAGAGATAGCCTTCCATATAGGTAACACCTGCATCCTTGACGACCGATGCGTCAATGTCTGCGGCATCAAGATTGACGCAGGCCCCGAGATACGTGTTCATGGTACGCTCGCCATCCGGTGTGACCAGGATGAATGACCGTGCGGTGGCAGGTCCGCTGGCGGCAGCCCGGGTGCCAAAATGCACGCCTTGTGATGTCATGTCATGGCGGAAGATTTGGCCAAGTTGATCATTCTTCACCTTGCCGAAATAGGCAGCATTGCCACCGAAGGACGCAATTCCGGCAGCCGTATTGCCAGCCGAGCCTCCGGATATTTCGGTGGCAGGTCCCATATGCGCATAGAGTGTTTCAGCGCGCGCCTCATCGATGAGGTTCATCGAGCCTTTGACCAGGTTCTCACGCGCCACGAAATCGTCGCCGACCTTGGCAATCACATCGACGATTGCATTGCCAATGGTCAATACGTCAAAGCGGCAATCCTGCATGTGATATCTCCAAAAATGCCTGATCTACCCAAGCACACTTGCAGAAGCAAGATTGAGTTCCTAATTTGACTGCCATGATTAAAGCTGCCTCCAGAGCCATCGGCGATGTGCTGTCACCCGACTTCCGTTCCATCCTGTGGCGGTCCATCGGCCTGACGCTGGGACTTTTCATCGCGGTGATTTTGGGCGTTGAAGCGTTGTTCTGGTTTTTCTCGTTTGTCCGCTGGCCCTGGGTGGAAACCCTGCTCGCAGTGGGCACCGGCCTTGGCCTGCTGGTGCTGTTCTTTTTCCTCATGGCTCCCGTCACCTCGCTCTTTGCCGGTCTTTACCTCGACACTGTGGCCGCGAAAGTTGAGGCGCGGCACTATCCCAACGACATGCCGGGTACGCCCTTGACGGCAATGCGCGCAATGATCACATCATTGCAGTTTGCAGGCCTTGTGCTGGTGGCCAACATCTTTGCCCTGCCGTTGGTATTCACCGGTATTGGCGTCTTCGTCCTCTATGCCATCAATGCCTATCTGATCTCGCGGGAATATTTCGAGATGGCGGCGATGCGTTTCCTTTCTCCGCAGGAAGCAAGGGCGCTGCGCAAGGACAACGCCATTGATGTTTTCATGTCGGGTCTCATTCCGGCGGCCATCGCACTTGTACCGCTTGCCAATCTCGTCGTGCCCCTGTTTGCCACCAGCTATTTCGTGCACGTCTTCAAGCAGGTTCTTGCAAGGGAAAGTGCCCGCCGATGAAAATTGATGGCAGGCAATCGGAAACCGCCCTTGCGGTTCAGCGTGGCGTATCCCGTTTGCTCAATGCCCATGGTTTTGCGGTGCTGACTGAATTCACGCTGGCCTCCGGGCGGCGCGCCGATATCATTGCGATCAAGGACAATGGTCTGGTGTGGATTGTCGAGATCAAGTCATCGGCCATTGATTTTCTCACCGACAGCAAATGGCCGGAATACCGCGATTATTGCGATCGCTATTACTTTGCCATTCCGCACCACATGGATTCAGGCCTGATCCCCGAGGAAGCGGGCTTGATCATCGCCGACCAGTGGGATGCGCATATTCTGCGCGAGACTGAAGATCATCCCCTGCACGCTTCGCGGCGCAAGGCCGTGACACTCTCATTTGCCCGTGCTGCAGCACTGCGCTTGCAGTCACTGCTGCTGCTGCCGCAGATCTGATCCTATTTGGGCGCGCGCTTGGCGAGGATGCGCTGCAAGGTGCGCCGGTGCATGTTGAGCCGCCGCGCTGTTTCGGACACATTGCGGTTGCACAGTTCATAGACGCGCTGGATATGTTCCCAGCGCACCCGGTCGGCCGACATCGGATTTTCGGGTAGCGCCGTGCGCACATCCTTGTCGGATATCAACGCGCCATAGACGGCGTCGGCATCAGCTGGCTTGGCCAGATAATCAATGGCCCCGAGTTTCACCGCAGTTACGGCCGTCGCAATATTTCCGTAGCCTGTCAACACCACCACCCGTGCATCGGGACGTGTGGCATGCAGCGCTTCGATGACATCGAGCCCATTGCCATCGGACAGGCGAAGATCGACGACGGCGTAGCCCGGTGGCACGTCCCGCACGGCAGCAATGCCCTCTGCCACCGTATCGGCCAAACGCACGTCAAAGCCGCGCGCTTCCATGGCGCGACCGAGACGGGTCAGGAAAGGCTTGTCATCATCTACAAGAAGCAGGGTCTTGTCGGCAGGCAAAGCGGTCATCATGCTCCTGATACGTCGAGGCTCGCAGGCTGGTTTAGAGCATTGGGCACAGAAATCAAACGGCCTCTGCTGCAGCGCCCGCTTCCATGCCCATGTCGACAACCTGGCGTGGCCAGATGAGTGAAACCGTGGCGCCGCGTTCAGGGCTTTGGCGATTGGCGAGGCTGACGGTAGCGCCCGACCTTTCCAGTAAGGTTTTTGCGATGAACAGGCCAAGACCCATGCCGATCCGCCCTTCGGTTTCGGCGTCCGATTCATGCACCACGTCATAACCCGGCCTGGTGGTGACGAAGGGATCACCCAAGCGGTCAAAAATCGCCTGGTCAAATCCGGGTCCATCATCTGTGACCGTGATGGACACGGTTGATGTCGTCCAGCGTGCCACCACGGCGACATCGGTTGCAGCAAAGTCGATGGCATTTTCGAGGAGATTTCCGAGCCCGTAGGTGATTGCCGGGTTGCGCCGGAAGACAGGTTCCAGGCTAGCCTTGCTTGCATCATTTGGGGCGGCATCGATCCTGATCATCACATCTGAGCCGCGCAACGGTGCCACGAGGTCTTCGATCATTGCCGTGAGTTTCACTTTCTCAAAAATCTCGTCCGAGACCTGATCACGATTGGCAAGCTTCGAGAGAATTTCACGACAACGCACCGTCTGGCTGATGAGGAGTTCGATGTCTTCAGCATGCGGTGTTGTTGCCGGCATTTCACGCTTCAGCTCCTTGGCCACCAGGGCGATTGTGGCGAGTGGTGTTCCAAGTTCGTGTGCCGCCGCTGCGGCCAGGCCATCAAGCGCCGACAATCGCTGGGCGCGCGCCAGCACAAGTTCTGCGGCATTCAACGCCGTCGACATCTGGCGCGCTTCAACGGCGATGCGGCGTGCATAGACGGAGGCAAAGAACGTCGCTGCGGCAAGAGCCGTCCACATGCCAGCCACATAGGTTGGTGGCAGGATCAACTGTGCTGACGGATCCCATGGCAAGGGCATGTGCTGAAAGGCCAGCAATGTTCCAAGCGCAAAGGCAAATGCACCCAGACCCAAAGTCCATGCCAGCGGCAACGAGGTTGCAGATACGGTGACCGGAACCAGGAACAGGAACGAAAACGGATTCTGCAATCCGCCGGTAAGATAAAGGAGACCTGCAAGCTGGGCGATATCATAGGCCAGGAGCAACCCCGCCGGCAGCGGACGCAAGAGTTGGCCGGCCCGCCACCGGAAGGTCAGGTAGATGTTGAGAATGGCACTCAGCAGGATAAGCGAGAGTGTCTGCGGCAGCGGAACCGGATAGACCAGCACCACATGGACGCAAAGAATGGCCGCCGACTGGCCGACGATTGCCAGCCAGCGCAACATGACCAGTGTGCGCAAGCGCAGAACACCCGGGGCATATTTGTCTGGCTGGCTGGAATAGGGCGCAACCTGCGTCATGCTGGCGTGAACGTCATGTGACCTCGTTGTGATGCATAACTAGCCTAAAGTCGTGTATAGGTGAAATCATGTCCTTGTCTCATACTCTTCCTGGTCGGCGCACACGTGTTGTCGCAGGCCTTCTGCTTGCCCTTGCCGCAATCCTTGGCGTCATGTCGTTCCTGTACCAGCCGTCACTCCAGAAAACGTCGGGCACAGCCTTGGTTGGCGGACCATTTTCGATGACCAACCAGAATGGCGAGGCTGTGACCGAGAAAAATTTCGCCGGCCAGTACATGCTGGTGTTCTTTGGCTTCACGTTTTGCCCGGATGTGTGCCCGACGCAATTGCAGGTGATGACGGAAGCCTTGAACCAGCTTGGCCCCGGTGCAGGGGAGATCACACCGGTATTTGTCTCGATCGATCCGGAACGCGACACGCCGGAAGCCGTCAAGGCCTATGTCTCGAATTTTCATCCGCGCATGGTGGGCCTGACCGGCTCACCTGAGCAGGTCCAGCAGATGGCAAAGGCCTGGCGCGTGTTTTACCAGAAGGTTGAAAATGCCAAACGGCCCCAGGACTATACCATGGATCATTCATCCATTTTGTACCTGATGGGCCCTGACGGCGCTTTCAGGGGGCATTTTGCCAACGAAAACGACCCTGCAAAACTGGCTGCAGGAATCAGTAAAATCATTGATTCTCAATAGATTGCTGACTGTTAACGAATTTCTGGCAAAACCAAGGGGTTGCGCTCAACCAATTCAGGGCCTACATTGTGCAGTGCAATATGGCCCAAGGGGGCGAGGGACCTATACATGCTGTACCATGTCTATGAAATGAACCACGCGGCCATGATGCCCTTGCGCATGATGACAGATGCGGGCCTGGCCTTCTGGAACAATGATGCAAATCCGATGCGACAGTCATATGTCGGCCGGGCTGCTTCCGCCTCGCTGGAAATGTTCGAACGCCTGACGCGCCGTTATGGCAAGCCTGATTTCGGCATCGCCACCACCATTGTGGGCAATGACGAAACAACTGTGTTGCAGACCCCGGTGATGAGCAAGCCGTTTGCGCGCCTGCTGCATTTTGCCAAGCAGGATTTTTATACCAAGCAGCCCAAGCTTCTCATCGTTGCACCAATGTCAGGACATTACGCAACTTTGCTGCGCGGCACGGTCGAAGGCATGCTGCCACACTTTGACGTTTACGTGACCGACTGGGCCGATGCCCGCACGGTTCCCATGGCCGATGGACAATTCGACCTTGATGACTATGTCGATTACGTTGTCGACTTCCTCCACAAGATTGGTGAACCTGCGCATGTGATGGCGGTATGCCAGCCATCGGTTCCGGTCATGGCGGCCGTGAGCCTTATGAGCCAGCGCGACGATGCGATGCTGCCAAAATCAATGACCCTGATGGGTGGCCCCATCGACACGCGGCGCAATCCGACGGCCGTCAACAAGCTGGCCGAGAAAAAGGGCGCCGACTGGTTCCGCAAGAATGTGATCATGCGCGTGCCATTTCCGCAACTCGGTGCAGGACGTTCGGTCTATCCGGGCTTCTTGCAACTGACCGGTTTCATGACCATGAACCTTGACCGCCATATGGACGCCCATCGTGAACTGTTCTGGCACATGGTCGATGGCGATGGCGATTCCGCCGACAAGCACCGCGAGTTCTACGATGAATACATGTCGGTGATGGATCTCACCGCAGAGTTCTATCTGCAAACAGTTGACCGTGTTTTCGTGCATCATGATCTGCCGAACGGAACCTACCGCTATCGCGGCGAAATCATTGATCCATCGGCCATCACCAAAACCGCATTGTTCACCATTGAAGGCGAGCGCGACGATATTTCCGGCGTTGGCCAGACCGAAGCCGCGCATGACCTGTGCAGCAAGCTCGCCAAGGCGAAGAAGGCACATTACCTGCAGCCCGGCGTTGGACATTATGGGGTGTTTTCAGGGTCCAAGTTCCGCAAGGAAGTGGTTCCGCGAATCGTGGAATTCTGCAACACTCATGGCTGATGCCCAGCCTCCTCAATTTCTTCCAACCACAGGTACTTGATGAAGCTCCGCTGACGCTTGCCGTAGCGGGGCGGCTTGTGACTGTCATGCTGAAACGCAATGCGCGGGCGCAACGCATGACCTTGCGGATGGACCGCAAGCCTGACACTGCAATCATGACACTGCCACGCAAGGGCAAGCGCAAGGAGGCCCAGGCCTTCGCCGAAAGGTCGCAAGCCTGGATCGCCACCCAACTCGCGCGGCAACCGGCAGCGCGGCAGTTTCAGCACGGTGCTCACATCCCGTTGCGCGGTGTTGATCATGCGATTTGCTGTACCGGAAAACTCCGCGGCCTGGTACGCCACGATGCTGTGGCCAACGAACTGCATGTGCCGGGTGACGGGCAACATGTGTCGCGCCGCCTGAAAGACTGGCTGAAGGCTGAGGCGCAGCGTGACCTTGAAACATCTTGTGCGCACTATGCCCGCGCCATGGGCGTCAGCTTTGCGCGGATTACCGTGCGTGACCAGAAGAGCCGCTGGGGATCCTGTGCCACATCCGGCGCGCTGTCATTCTCATGGCGGCTCATCCTTGCCCCCGCCTTCGTGCTGGATTATGTCGCCGCCCATGAAGTGGCACACCTCAGGGAAATGAACCATGGTCCGCGCTTCTGGCGGCTGGTGTTGACGCATTGTGCGAAAACCCGCGAGGCAAAACTGTGGCTCAAGTCACAAGGGCGCGACTTGCACCACGTCGGGTGATTAATACAAGCCCTCATCCTGCGCCAGGCGGCGGGGCTTGCGGGTGACAGGTTCATCATCATCGCCAAACAGGTAATCGAGAAGATGGCGTTTCTTCCTGCGCGGTTGCGCAGTTGTTTCCGCAACATCCACTTCATCCTGCAGGATCACTTCGGGCCCCTGCTCATTCAAGTCTGCAATGGCGGGTTCTTCCGACGCGGTTTCGCCCGGCAGGATGGCAGGTGCAAGATTGGCATGTGCCGGTTCCATGACATCTTTCCAGATCAGCGCTGGAAGCGAGCCACCGGTCACGTTCCTTGTCGGAGAATTGTCATCATTGCCGAGCCAGACACCGGCAATGAGATAGGGTGAGAATCCGACGAACCAGGCATCGCGGTAGTTCTGCGATGTGCCGGTCTTGCCGCCAATGTCGAAATTGCCAAAGCGCGCATTCTTGGCCGTGCCATAGCGCACCACCGAGCGGAACAGCTGGTTCATGGCACCCAGATCATAATCGGTAATGACCTTGCCCAGTCCCGAGCCGACACGCTCATACAGGACTTCGCCATCGCGTGTTGAAATTCTGGTGACCACATGGGGTGCCACGAGTTCCCCGCCATTGGCAAAGGGTGCGAATGCCGTGGTCAGTTCGAGAAGCGAAACTTCAGATGTTCCGAGTGCGAGTGAAAGGTCATTTCCGAGCTGCGATGTAATGCCAAGGCGGTGCGCCGCATCGGCAATGCGGTCTGAGCCCACGGCGAAAGCAAGTTTCGCAGCCACCGTGTTCAGTGATTGCGCAAAAGCGGTTTCGAGCGACACACGTCCCATGTATTTGTGCTTGTAATTGTCTGGCTGCCAATTGCCGATGCGCACCGGTTCATCGACTTCGACCGACATCGGCTTGTAGCCTTGCTCGATGGCAGCGAGATAAACGAAGGGCTTGAAGGCCGAACCAGGTTGGCGCTTGGCTTTGGTGGCGCGGTTGAACTGGCTGCGCTTGTACGACCTGCCGCCCACCATGGCCTTGACGCTGCCTTGCGTATCCATGACGACAATGGCCCCTTGCGAGACCTTCAGCGTCTTGCCATTTTCAGTGAGCCTGCGTCGCAGTGACTCTTCGGCACTGGCTTGCAGTGCGGGATCAATGCTCGTCTCGACAATGATTGACTGGTCATATTTCTTCACCAGCTGCGGCAGTTGCTCATTCACCCAGTCGATCACATATTGTTTGGCCGGCACATATTCATCAGCCTTGACCTGCGTTGGCGATGAAACGGCAAGGCTTGCTTCCTCGGATGTGACATAGCCCTGTTCCACCATGGCATTGAGCACGAGATGCATGCGCTGTGCGGCGGCCTCAGGGTTTTTCAGCGGATTGAAACCATGTGGCCGTGGCAAGACACCTGCAAGCGTAGCCGCTTCACCAAGCGACAGTTCCGCTGTTGTCTTGTTGTAAAACGCATTGGCGGCCTTTTCGATGCCATTGTCAGCACCTGCACCAAAATAGACGCGGTTCAAATAGAGCTGCAGGATCTCGTCCTTGGAGAACTTGCGCTCGAGCCAGACGGCCAGGACTGCCTCCTGGATTTTTCGCCAGGCGGTTTTCTCCGGCGTGAGAAACAGGTTCTTGGCCAGCTGCTGGGTAATGGTCGAACCGCCCTGCACCGCTCGTCCAGCCTGGATGCTGCGAAAGATCGCCCGGGTGATGCCGATGGGATCAACGCCATAATGCATGTGGAAGCGGCGGTCTTCCATCGCCACGATGGCGTTGGGGATATAGTCGGGAATTTCCTCAAGGCGGGCCTCGTCGCCATAGAAGGTGCCAAGTTCAGCCAGCACGCTGCCATCACTTGCCACCATCATGATGCCAGGGGCCCGTTCCGGAATCTTGAACAAGCCGCGCTCGTTGAGCGTGAACCAGGCAAAGCCGAAGACACAGGCCAGGATAACAGATGCAAGAAGGCCGAGCTTGAACAGCTTGCCGACAATCCAGCTTGTCACGGAACGGCGTTGCGTCTTGCGCGGTTCCTTCTCGCTGCCGCCCGAGAACAGCGAAGGTTCCCGCCGCGACGGGGGTGATTTACGTTTTCGTGCCATCCAGCGGCCTTGTCACACCAAAAGGTGAAGACTTCGTGGCAACATTGCGGTGTTCCGCCACTCACATGACGGCGCCAATATACCACGGCACATACTCGTTTTCACCATATCCAAGCTCTTCCGACTTGGTTTTCTGGCCTGATGCCGTCTTGAGGATGAGATCAAAAATCTCGGCACCCTTGTCGTCCAGCGACACGCCCTCGATGACATCGCCGCAATTGATGTCCATGTCTTCGATCATGCGGTTGTAGATGTCGGTATTGGTGGCAAGCTTGATCGAAGGACATGGCTTGTTGCCATAGGCACTGCCGCGGCCGGTGGTGAAGCACATGAGGTTTGCACCACCTGCCACCTGCCCCGTCGCACCCACCGGATCATAGCCCGGCGTATCCATGAAGACGAAGCCCTTGGCGGTGACCGGTTCGGCATAGTTGTAAACCGCCTGCAATGTGGTGGTGCCACCCTTGGCAGCAGCGCCGAGCGATTTTTCAAGAATTGTCGTGAGACCACCCAGCTTGTTTCCGGGAGACGGGTTGTTGTTCATCTCCATGTTGTTGCGCTTGGTGTAGTCTTCCCACCACTTGATGATCGAGACCAGTTTCTCCCCCACTTCAACGCTCGCGGCACGGCGCGTGAGGAGATGTTCAGCGCCATAGATTTCCGGTGTTTCCGACAGGATGCCGGTGCCGCCATGTTTCACCAGAATGTCAACGGCAGCACCGAGCGCCGGATTGGCGGTGATGCCGGAATAGCCATCCGAACCGCCACATTGCAGCGCCACGACAAGGTCGGAAGCGGGGCAGGCCTCGCGCTTCACGTCGTTCACCGACGTCAGCATCTCCTTCACATATTCAACGCCCTTGTCGACAGTCTTGCGGGTGCCGCCCACTTCCTGGATCGTCATCGTCCTGAACAATTCGTTTTCTTCAACCTTGTAGGCTTCCTTGAAGCGCGGAATCTGGAAGCCTTCGCAGCCGAGGCCGACCATCATGACACCACCCATGTTGGGATTGGTGGCATAGCCCCAGGCGGTGCGCTTGAACGTATCGAAGATGACACCGCGATAATCGATGACGCAGCCATTGTCCTGGGTGAGCGCAATGACACCGTCAATGTTGGGATAATCATCGAGCAGGCCCTGCTTTTCGACCTCGCGTGCAATATGCGCGGCAACTGTTGCCGAGCAATTCACCGATGTCATGATGCCGATATAATTGCGCGTTCCCACCTTGCCGCTTTTGCGGCGGTAACCGTCAAAGGTTGCGCGCTTTTCCAGCGGCAAGACGTCTTCGGTGCGGGCGGCTTGCGCGAAAGCGTAATCGTGGCTGAGCGACCCCATTTCGACATTGTGTTCATGAACCCAGTCGCCTGCTGCGATGGCTGTCTTGGCAAAGCCGATGATCTGCCCGAATTTGCGGATGGGTTCGCCTCCGGCAATTGGCTTTGCCGCCATCTTGTGGCCACGCATGATCTTGACCCTGGTCACAAGACCATCACCAACGGGTTCGCCGGCATTCACAATGCGGGTTGACACCGTGACATTGTCAGAAGCGTGGAGGCGCAGCATGGCGGGAGGCGTGGTCATCGAATTTCGGTACCTGGTTTTCTTGCTCTGCAATACTTAGTCGGCCCGCGGCTGTTTGACCAGTGTCACACGACTGTCAAGACGCTAGCCCATGCAAAGGCCCCGATCCGGCAAACCCGGATCCCGTGGTCTTCGCATGGTTGTTCCGGAAATACCCGGTCCCTACAATGCGATAACCGCTATGGCTGGTGCTGAAGTTGGCAATTTACCTCCCCGGTTTTCGGGTGGCTCATGCGGCCCATCCCGCTTATCATTCAAGCCATGACACAGCATCACTCACAACTGGATGACTATGAGCGCGTGCAAACCATGCTCTCTTTCATCACCAACAACTGGCGCGACCAGCCGTCCCTCGATGTGATCGCCGAACGCGCAAAAATGTCGCCCGACACATTGCAGCGGCTTTTCCTGCGCTGGGCCGGCCTTTCGCCCAAGGCTTTCCTCCAGGCACTGACCCTCGATCATGCCAAGATGATGCTGAAAGATTCAGCCAGCGTGCTCGACACAACCCTGGAAGTCGGCATGTCAGGTCCCGGCCGTCTGCACGATTTGTTCGTCACCCACGAAGGCATGCCGCCCGGCGCTTACAAGGCCAAAGGCGACGGCCTCGTCATCTCCTATGGCTTTCATCCCTCTCCCTTTGGCCTCGCTTTGGTGATGGTCACGGATTACGGCATGTGCGGCATGGCCTTCAGCGATCAGGGCGGCGAGAAAGAAGCACTCGCCGACATGACCAGGCGCTGGCCAAAAGCTCAGTACACGGAGGATTCAGCCCGATCAGCACCTTTCGCCGCCAGGGTCTTTGCCGCTGACCGGTGGCAGGCGAACCAGCCGCTTCGCATCACCATGATCGGCACCGATTTCGAAATCCGCGTTTGGGAGACGTTGTTGAAAATCCCGCGCGGCCGGGCTGCAACCTATGGCGATGTTGCTGCGGCAATCGGCAAACCCAAGGCCGCCCGCGCGGTGGGTGCTGCGGTCGGCCGCAATCCCATTTCCTTCGTTGTGCCCTGCCACCGCGTCATCGGCAAATCCGGCGAACTCACAGGCTATCATTGGGGCCTCACCCGCAAGCGGGCCATACTGGGCTGGGAAGCGGGACAGCAAGCCGCAAATTGATCTAAGAGGAACCGTGAAAGATGGGAGTAAACCAGCATGTTCAAAGTCACCGCGCATCCCCTGTCGCACCTTTGCAGCACGCATGGATGACAAATTCTTCGTGAAAAAATTCCTCGCCGCCGCCCGTCCGGGAGTCTATTACCGTGTCCTTGGCCAAGGACACGTGCAGACCGGCGATACATTTGCCAGCGTTGCATTTGAAGGCGAACACATCCCGGTTGTCGACCTCAATGACAAATGGAATCGCAAGGACCTGCAGCCACACGAAATGCGGCGCATTCTTGCAACACCAGTCCACGAAAAATCGCGGCGCCAGTGGGAGCAGCTTCTCAACACTTAACGTGGTCCACCGTCATAAAACTGCAATCCTGAGTCAGGATATAGAGCCTCCGATACAGCAGAAATCAGTTCCACTCTCAAAGGAGACTCTCATGAGAAACTGTCAGTTCAGTTTGCTTGCCGCAACTTTCCTGTCACTCACCGCAACGGGTGCCCTTGCCGGTGACATCGCCTTCAGCCCGATTGCAGCACCGGTGGATGATGTCGACAAGCGCGCGGTCCGCGTCTCTCCTTCGGTAAGGATTGACGGTGCAGATCACGCCATCAAGTGGAACGTCCTTGCCCGCAGCGGCCAGAAGATTGGCGATCAGGCATTTGCGGTCCGCCGCGATGCCAAGGGTGCCGCGCTGCTCAATGCCGAAGGTGCACCATCCGTTTCCGATGACGCCGATTTCACGTCGTTGCTGACTGTCGGCAAAAAACTCTACTCGATCACCCAGTTCGAAACACTTCCGGCTGCCATGTACCTGAGCGAGATTTCGCAAGGCACTGACGGCACCTTGACACCCGTCTCGACCAGGCCCGTCGACCTCTCGGCCATTGGCGGATTGTGGTTACCCTGTGCCGGGTCAGTCACGCCCTGGAACACCCATCTGGGTTCGGAAGAATATCCGCCGGATGCAAAATCCGTTGAGGCAGCCGTAACCTATGCCGATCTCGACAAGGAAATGCTGCCAATGGCGAAATATTTCGGTGTCGACACCGACATTGCTCCCCTCGCGGCCTTCAAGACTGTGTTCAAGCCCTACAAATATGGCTTCCCGGTGGAAGTGTCTGTGAACGAAGCAGGCGAAACATCGGTTATGAAGCATTACGCCATGGGCCGCGTCGCCGTTGAACTCGCCCTCATCATGCCCGACAAGAAGACAGCCTATATTTCGGACGATGGCACCAATACAGGTCTCTACCGTTTTGTCGCCGACAAGGAAGGCGATCTGTCATCGGGCCAGTTGTATTCCGCCAAATGGAGGCAAACCTCGGCCGAAGGTGCAGGTGCCGCCGACATCGAATGGATCGACCTCGGGCACGCCAGCAATGCCGAGATTGCCAGCGCGCTCAAATTCGGCATCACCTTTTCCGATATTTTCGAACCGACGAAATTCAAGGACGATGGCAGCTGCCCGGATGGTTTCCTTGGCTCCAATGCCGAGGGCCGTTCGGAATGCCTGAAGGTGAAGCCTGGCATGGAGGTATATGCCTCGCGCCTTGAAACGCGCCGCTATGCCTCGATGCTGGGTGGCACGACGGAATTCCGCAAGATGGAAGGCTTGACCTTCGATCGACAAGGCAAGCGTCTGTTCATGGCCATGTCGGAAATTTCGAATGGCATGGAAGATGCCGCCAAGGACAACAAGTATGACAAGGGTGGCCGCAATGACATCAAGCTCGCCAAGAACCCCTGTGGTGCTGTGTACGAAATGCCGCTCGACGGCAGCTTCGTTGTAACCAGCGTGAAGGGTTTCATCGCGGGCAAGCCAAATGAATACAAGGAAGGCCCCTATGCCGGCCAGACCTGTGATATTGACGGCATTGCCAATCCTGACAACTTGTCCTTCATTCCGGGCTATGGCACCTTGCTGATCGGTGAAGACACAGGCTCGGGCCACCAGAACGATGCCAGCTGGGCAGTGGACACCAAGACCATGGCGATGACCCGTATCACCACATCGCCTTTTGGTGCCGAAAACACCTCGCTTGACTGGTACCCCGATATCAACGGCTATGCCTATCTGATGACCGTCATCCAGCACCCTTACGGAGAATCGGACGAAGACAGGCTGCAGAACCCTGAAGACGCCCGCGCCTATGTGGGTTACATCGGGCCATTCCCGAAGTTTCAGAAGATGAGCTCGGCGCAGTAGCTGGGGATTACCCGTCTGGGTGATGCCCCCACTTGGCCGGGTCTCTTTCAAAACCAGTTTGTGTGCGACTGCGTAACCGCACCCTCCGCTTGTCATTCGCCGCCAGACAAAAGCCCGGACAAGCGGGGGTGGACTGATTTCGGCTCCAGTCCATGAGCCATTTTACGATGTAAAACAGCCGGAAGACCGACGAGAATCGATCTTCAATAAAGAATATAATCCCTCAATATGGCAAAAATAGGGAATAATAAGAAAACATGGAATTTATAGCTAAAATTGGACGACGTGCTTCAGGCGTGAAGGACATCAACCGAAGCAGGAAGTGAATTGGCCTTGAGTTTGTAAACCACCGGCACACCTGTTTCGAGTTCGCGCTTCAAGATCTGCTCCGGCGTCATCCCCTCGATGGCCATGATCAGCGACCGCAGCGAATTGCCGTGTGCAGCAACCAGCACCGTCTTGCCCTCAAGCACATGCGGCTGGATGTGATGCACGTAATAGGGAAGCGACCGCGCCAGCGTGTCTTTCAGCGATTCACCACCCGGTGGCGGAACATCATAGGAGCGCCGCCAGATATGAACCTGCTCTTCGCCCCATTTCTTCCGCGCATCATCCTTGTTGAGCCCCGTGAGCTCGCCATAGTCGCGCTCGTTCAAGGCCTGATCCCGCGTTTCGGGAAGTCCCGTCTGTCCGAGCTCGGCAAGGATCAGCGCCAAGGTATGCTGCGCCCGCGTCAGCACCGAAGTGAATGTGAGATCAAATTTCAAGCCCTTGGCCTTCAGCCGCTGCCCCGCAGCCTTGGCTTCGGCAACACCTTTTTCGGTAAGGTCAGGGTCTTTCCATCCGGTAAAAAGATTTTTCAGGTTCCATTCCGATTGTCCGTGGCGGACAAGCACCAGTGTTCCACTCATTTCATTTCAATCCCAATACGTCTTGCATGTCATAAAGTCCGGGCTGTTGATCTTGCGCCCACAAGGCTGCGCGCACCGCACCACGCGCAAACATCTCACGGCTTTGCGCCTTGTGCGTCAGCTCGATGCGTTCGGCATCGCTTGAAAACATCACCGTGTGATCGCCGATCACCGCTCCGCCGCGCAAGGTGGCAAAACCGATATCGCCGGGCTTGCGCGCACCCGTATGGCCATCGCGCGAGCGCACCGATTTGGCCTGCAGGTTCACCTGCCGGCCATCTGCGGCTGCCTTGCCCAGCATCAGCGCCGTGCCCGATGGCGCATCAATCTTGTGCTTGTGATGCATTTCCAGAACTTCGATATCAAACTCGTCACCCAGAACCGAAGCGACTTTTTTCACCAGGCCTTGCAGGATATTGATACCGAGGCTGTAGTTTCCCGATTTCACGATGCGCGTATGTTGCGCCGCATGTCTGATAGCGTCTTCGCCTGCTGCATCAATGCCGGTTGTGCCAATGACGTGAACTTTCTTGCGCGCCGCTGTCAGCTTGACCAGCGCAAGGGTTGCAGCAGGAATGGTGAAATCAATGATGCCATCAGCAGCACCCAACACCGCTTCCGCATCGTCTGATATACTGACGCCAAGTTCACCAGCCCCGATGAGGGTGCCATAGTCAGCGCCCACATGTGGCGAACCCGCAACTTCGAGTCCGCCTGCAAGACGGCATCCCGCAGTGTCGCGGACAACTTTCGCAAGCTCCCGGCCCATCCGGCCGCCAGCCCCGGCTATGGCGAGTTTCAGTGTCATGCGGGAGGCCATAGCAAGCGGCTGAAACCAGCGCAATCACTCAGCGGAACAACAATCCCCTACCCCCCAAATCCGTCCCAGAATGCCTTCGCCTTGGCAAAGAACCCTTCTGACTCGGGCGAGTTGTTGCGCGCTTCCGTATCAAACTCCTTGAGCAGCTCGCGCTGCCGCCGCGTCAGGTTCACCGGCGTTTCAACACTGACTTGAATATACATGTCGCCATGCTGCGAAGAACGCAACACCGGCATGCCCTTGGCTTTCAGGCGGAATTGTTTTGCGTTCTGTGTACCTTCCGGAATGGTGACGCGCGATTTCTTGCCGTCAATCGTCGGCACTTCGATCTCGCCACCAAGCGAGGCCGTTGTCATCGAGATCGGCACCTTGCAATAGAGATCAGCCCCATCGCGCTGGAAGAATTCATGTGGGCGCAAGGAAAGGAAAATATAGAGATCCCCCGTCGGACCGCCGCGCAATCCGGCTTCGCCTTCGCCAGCCAGCCGGATGCGTGTGCCGTCCTCAACCCCTGCCGGAATATTGACAGAGAGATTGCGCTCTTTGGTAACGCGACCCTGACCTGAACATGAACCACAAGGATCGGAGATCACCTGGCCACGCCCCTGGCAGGTAGGGCAGGCGCGCTCCACCGTGAAGAAGCCTGATTGTGAGCGCACCGCTCCTGCACCGCCGCATGTGCCGCAGGTTTTGGGTGAAGTGCCGGGCTTGGCACCGGACCCTTTGCAGGTTTCGCAGGCAACTGAAGAGGGCACGCGCACTTGCGCCGTCTTGCCGGAAAAAGCTTCCGTGAGATTGATTTCAAGATTGAAGCGCAGGTCAGACCCGCGTTGCGCACCGTTGCCGCCACGTCCGCGCTGCTGGCGACCCCTGCCACCACCGACAAAATCCCCAAACAGATCCTCAAAGATGTCCGACATCGACGAATTGAAATCAGGACCGAAACCAGCACCACCCGGCCTGCCCGCACCACCGCCTTCAAACGCCTGATGCCCAAACCTGTCATAAGCTGCTTTTTTCTGCGGATCCTTCAACACATCATAGGCCTCGTTCAGTTCCTTGAACTTGGCGTCGGTTTCCTTTGATCCGTGATTGGCATCCGGATGATATTTCTTGGCGAGATTGCGATAAGCGGTTTTCAGCGCCTTTTCATCAGCACCCTTGGTGACGCCCAGAATTTCGTAATAGTCGCGCTTTGACATGGTTATTGAGATTCAACTCACACTTTCTGTCATTCCCGCGCAAGCGGGAACCTATGGGTCGGCAGGATCACGTCACAAATATTCAATCGCTGCTTGCGGCGCAATAGCAGACGCCTCACGCAAGCGTTTGATCCGCAAGGTGAGGCGCTGCGTCATTCCGAAAGTCCTTACGACGTCTTCTTGTCGTCGTCTTTCACTTCTTCAAACTCGGCATCCATGATGTCGTCGAGTTCGTCGCGCTGGACATTGTCTTCCGGGCCATCATCATCCTGATCGGCCTCGGCATTGGCGCTTTGCTGCTTGTACAGCGCTTCGCCCAGTTTCATCGCGGCCTGCGACAGAGCCGCAGTCTTGGCCTGGATGTCTTCAACATCGCCTGCTTCGATCGCTGCCTTCACTTCGGCAATTGCCGCTTCCGCTGCTGACTTGTCAGCTGCAGAAATCTTGTCGCTGAGATCAGTGATCGTCTTCTGCGTCGAATGGATCAGGCCTTCGCCTGCATTCTTGGCTTCAACCAGCGCCAGCCGCTTCTTGTCCTCGGCGGAATTGGCTTCCGCTTCCTTGACCATCTTTTCGATTTCGGCATCCGTCAGTCCGCCAGAAGCCTGGATGCGGATCTGCTGTTCCTTGTTCGTCGCCTTGTCCTTGGCCGACACATTGACGATGCCATTGGCGTCGATGTCGAAGGTCACCTCAACCTGCGGCACACCGCGCGGTGCGGATGGAATTCCCATCAGGTCGAACTGGCCCAGCATCTTGTTGTCCTGGGCCATCTCGCGCTCGCCCTGGAACACGCGGATGGTGACAGCCGTCTGATTGTCGTCAGCCGTCGAGAACACCTGGGACTTTTTTGTCGGGATGGTGGTATTGCGGTCAATCAGGCGCGTGAACACACCACCCAGCGTTTCAATGCCGAGTGACAGGGGCGTCACGTCAAGCAGCAACACGTCCTTGACTTCACCCTTGAGAACGCCGCCCTGGATCGCAGCACCAATGGCCACAACTTCGTCAGGGTTCACACCCTTGTGCGGTTCCTTGCCGAAGAACTGCTTCACCACTTCGATGACCTTGGGCATGCGCGTCATGCCGCCAACGAGAACGACCTCGTCGATCTGGCCAGCAGTGACACCGGCATCTTTCAAAGCCTGGCGGCACGGCTCGACTGTCTTCTGGATGAGATCATCAACCAGCGCTTCAAGCTTGGCGCGCGTCAGTTTCAGCGTGAGATGCTTGGGACCAGAAGCATCTGCCGTGATGAATGGCAGGTTGATTTCGGTCTGGGCACCTGCCGACAATTCGATCTTGGCCTTTTCAGCCGCTTCACGCAGGCGCTGCAGGGCAAGCTTGTCCTTGCGCAGGTCAATGCCCTGCTCTTTCTTGAATTCATCTGCGAGATAATCGACAATGCGCATGTCAAAGTCTTCACCGCCAAGGAACGTGTCGCCATTGGTGGATTTCACCTCGAACACGCCATCGCCGATTTCGAGCACCGACACGTCGAACGTGCCGCCGCCAAGGTCATAGACGGCAATCGTGCCATGCTGCTTCTTGTCGAGGCCGTAAGCCAAGGCGGCAGCGGTTGGTTCGTTGATGATGCGCAACACTTCAAGTCCGGCAATGCGGCCAGCATCCTTCGTGGCCTGGCGCTGCGAGTCGTTGAAATAGGCAGGCACCGTGATCACGGCCTGCGTGACAGGTTCACCGAGATAGCGCTCGGCGGTTTCCTTCATCTTGGTCAGGGTGAAGGCAGAGATCTGCGATGGCGCGTATTTGGTGCCACGGCTGTCAACCCAGGCATCGCCATTGTCGGCCTTGACGATGTTGTAAGGCACGAGCTTCTTGTCCTTGGCCACCATCGGGTCATCCATGCGCCGGCCAATCAGGCGCTTGATCGCAAAGAATGTATTTTCAGGATTGGTCACACCCTGGCGCTTGGCGGGCTGGCCAACCAGCGTCTCGTCGTCCTTGGTAAAGGCAACGATCGACGGCGTGGTGCGTGCACCCTCGGCGTTTTCAATGACCTTCGGGGTCTTGCCTTCCATGACTGCGACGCAGGAATTGGTCGTGCCAAGGTCAATACCGATAACTTTTCCCATATTACTCTCCTCTAGGCCGACGGCGCTCTTTGCATCCCTGAACTGGCGGTGCAATAAGCCTTTGCAAGGCTGCCGTCTCCAATTAAAAATTCCCGGGATATCGAAGCCATCAAGCCCCGCCACCCCAGCGTTCGAGCGGTATATAGGGGGGCGAATCCGGGCTATCAAGGATTCGTGATGAGAGATTTTAGCATCATGGAAGGTTTAAGACATTTTCCCACGCTGCTGGACCTGGCAGACCAGAAAGCGCTGGTGGCTGAATTGCATGCCTTCGTCACCGAAGCGCCCCTGTTCCAGCCCGTCATGCCGCGCACCGGCAGGCCATTCTCGGTGAGGATGACCAATCTTGGCACCCTTGGCTGGGTGTCTGACCAGGCGGGCTACCGCTATCAGTCCACGCATCCGGATACCGGCAAGCCTTGGCCGCCAATTCCGGGCAGGGTGCTGGATATCTGGCGCAAGGTTGCCAACTACAACCACGAACCTGAGGCCTGCCTCGTCAACTTTTATAATGGAGGTGCCAAGATGGGCCTGCACCAGGACAAGGACGAAGAGGATTTTTCAGCGCCCGTGGTTTCCATTTCTTTGGGCGATACTGCGGTGTTTCGGATCGGCGGCACCGAGCGTGGCGGCAAGACATCGACAATCAAACTCCACTCCGGCGACGTGCTGGTGATGGGCGGATCATCGCGCCTGCGGTACCACGGCATCGACCGTGTGCTGGGCGGCACAAGCACGTTGTTGAAAGACGGTGGTCGGATCAATTTGACATTGAGACGGGTGATGAAACCGTGAAACAGGCCGGCTACTCAGGCACGCCACTCTGGAAGAAGCTCGGCTTCAAGCCAGCCATGAAAATTTGCGTGCTTGGCTCGCCGGAGCATTACAAGGACCTGATCAATGGCCCCAATGATTGGATGATGGTCAAACAGCCGAAAGACGCCGATGCGATCCATCTGTTCATCGTCGACAAGACCGACGTCAAGAAAATCGCAACACTCGCCAAGCACCTCCCGCCGGCCATCATGCTCTGGGTCTCTTGGCCCAAAAAATCATCGCCTCTCTCGAAAGGCCTGAGCGAAGACGATATCCGCGCCACAGCACGCGCCAGCGGACTGGTGGACATCAAGGTCTGTGCTGTCGATGCCGACTGGTCGGCCCTCAAGCTGACGCGGCGCAAATCAGATTATCAATCGCGGTAATTGGCCGGATCAAGGCGCGTCACTGCAGGCACCCGCCCATTCAGCGGGTTGTCCGGATTCCACGCGAGTTTGGTTTCAAAGAATCGCGCCCACAAGGCATCATACATCAGCATGCGCCCTGCAAGTGTTTCACCAATGTCGAGAATTTCCTTGATCACTTCCATCGCCTGCATCGATCCGAAGATGCCGGGCAATGCGCCGATGACGCCAGCTTCTTCGCAGGCTGGAAACGATCCGCGTGCCGGCAACTCGCCGATGAAGCAGCGATAGCTCGGCCAAGGGTCACCGGAAGGTGAGATCAGATGTGGCTTGAAGGTGGAAATCTGCCCGTCGAATTGTCCGACAGCAGCAGAGACCAGTGTCTTCTTCGCGAAGTAACAGGCATCGCTCACCATGAAGCGCGTCGGGAAATTATCGCAGCCATCCGCCACGATGTCATAATGCGCCATGAGGTCAAGTGCATTGTCGACGCTGATGCGCTGTTGATAGGTCTCGACAACCACATGCGGATTGATGGCAGCGATCTGCTCTTTGGCGCTTTCAATTTTTGCCATGCCAACACGATCAGTTGTGTGAATGACCTGCCGCTGCAAGTTGGAAAGCGACACAGAGTCATGATCGACAATGCCGATGCGCCCGATCCCCGCCGCAGCAAGATAGAGCAGCAAGGGCGCACCCAAACCGCCGGCACCGATCACCAGTACCGAGGATGCCTTCAGCTTGTTCTGTCCCGGCCCGCCAATTTCGGGCAGCACAATGTGGCGGGCATAGCGTTCAATTTCGAGGTCGGAAAGGGGCATGCCTGGACTGTACACCAACTACGCTCCCTCACGCAAAGCGTGGGCACGCTCCGCAATGCGGTGAGAGGCTGTCGCCACCTCGACCCGATGGAAACCTAACGTCGTCCCGAACTCCCGAAGCCGCCAGCACCGCGTTGCGTCTCATCCAGCGAGGAGACCTCAACCAATTCCGCCACCTCGACCCGCGCAATCACCATCTGGGCAATCCGGTCACCCCTTGCGATGGCAAAATCTTCTGATCCGTGGTTGATCAGCGGCACCTTGATTTCGCCGCGATAATCCCAATCGATGGTACCCGGTGCATTGAGCACAGTCACCCCATGCTTGACCGCAAGTCCCGAACGCGGTCGAATCTGCGCCTCAAAAAAGTCCGGCAATGCGATGGCGATTCCCGTCGCCACCAGTGCACGCGTGCCCGGTTTCAGGACCAGCTGTTCGGCACTGCGCAAGTCCATGCCGGCCGCACCCGCTGTTGCGTAAGAAGGCAATGGCAGATCAATGGCATGTGCCAGTCGGACAATCGCAACCTTGGTCATAGCAGCGTAACGATGTGCTGCATCAGGCGCGTCGCAACTTCGGCCTTGCTCAGGTCCGGCCAGTTCTCCACACCGATGTCACTCACCAGATGAACGCGATTCCGGTCGCCGCCGAAAATACCATTCTCGGTGCTCACGTCATTCGCCACAATCAGGTCGCAACCCTTTTTTGCAAGTTTCGCCTTGGCATGATCCAGGACATTTTCGGTTTCCGCCGCAAAGCCCACCACAATTTTAGGCCGCTTTGACTTGCGCATCGCGATTGATTTCAGAATGTCCGGATTTTCCGCAAACGACAGTGTTGGCGTTGCACCATCATGTCGCTTCTTCAGTTTTTCATCCGCAGCATGGCTCACGCGCCAGTCGGCAACGGCAGCAGCAAAGATTGCGATATCGGCAGGCAGCGCATCTTCCGTGGCCCGCAACATGTCTTGCGCCGTTTCCACCTTGATCACCGCAACACCCAATGGTGCTGAAAGTGCCACAGGCCCACTGATCAAGGTGACATCAGCACCCAGTGCTTTTGCAGCCTCGGCAATGGCATAGCCTTGCTTTCCGGAAGAATGATTGGAGATATAGCGCACCGGGTCAATGGGCTCGCGCGTTGGTCCCGCAGTGATCAAGACCTTTTTTCCGGCAAGCGGCTGTGCGCCATGCGACAGCAGATTTTCAATCGCCGCGAGAATTTCCAGAGGCTCGGCCATTCTCCCCGGACCGAATTCCCCACACGCCATGTCACCTTCATTCGGGCCGACAAGATGAATGCCGTCATGCCTCAGGACGCTGATGTTTCGCTGGGTTGCGGGATGCAGCCACATCCGCACATTCATCGCAGGGGCCGCGAGAACTTGCTTGTCGGTGGCCAGAAGTGCGGTGGAAGCGAGATCATTGGCCATGCCTTGCGCCATCTTCGCCAGAAGATCAGCCGTTGCCGGTGCAACAACAACGAGGTCAGCCGACCGTGACAATTCGATATGTCCCATCTCCACTTCGTCAGTGAGTGAAAACAGTTGTGAATGCACTTTCTCACCCGTCAGTGCAGCAACTGAAAGCGGTGTGACAAATTCTTCCGCCGCGCCTGTCATGATGGCGCGCACCGCGATGCCCTTGCCCTTCAGAAGCCGGATCAGCTCCAGTGACTTGTAGGCAGCAATGCCGCCACCGATGATGAGAAGGATGGATTTGGCCATGGGGGATTAAACCACACTCTTCACCGCGATCACAACCAGTGCAACCGCACCGGCTATCACCGCATATTGAAACCAGCGCCGCTGCTTCATCTGCGCCTTGGCAATCTCGGCCGTTGTCACGGCATCAAGCCGGATGCCGCCGCCGCGTGCCATGTCAGACAGCATGCGCGTCGCCTTCTGTGCATCGCCCAGAACCTCAGGCAGTTGCAGCGCCATGCGCCCCAATGACATGACACCCTCCGACGCTTCTTCGAGCTTCCCGATGGGCCCAAGCTTGCGCTCGATCCAGTTCCGCACCACCGGCTCAGCCGTCACCCACATGTTGAGATTGGGATTGAGTGTGCGCGCCACACCTTCGACAACGACCATGGTTTTTTGCAGTAGCAGCAATTGCGGCTGTGTCACCATGTCAAACTGCTCCGTCACCTCAAAGAGCTGCGTCAGCAGTTTCGCCATCGAAATCTTGTCGGCAGGCAAATCCAGAATGGGCTCGCCAATGGCACGAAGGGCCTGCGCGAAATCATGGACATTCTTGGAATCTGGAACATAGCCTGCTTCGAAATGCACTTCTGCAATACGCATGTAGTTCCGAGTGATGAAGCCGTAGAGGATTTCAGCAAGGAACATCTGGTCCGAAAGTCCGATGCGGCCCGTAATGCCGAAATCCAGTGCCACCAGATTGCCTGCAGGGTCCACCATCAGGTTGCCCTGATGCATGTCGGCATGAAAAAATCCGTCGCGAATGGCATGGCGCAGGAATGACTGGATGATCGTGTCGGCCATCTTGTTGAGGTCGAGGCCTTGCGCGCGCAACGCCTCGACGTCCGACATCGCAATGCCGTCTATCCATTCCGTCGTCAGCACCCGTTTCGACGTGCGCTGCCAGTCCACTTTCGGCACCCGAAAGCCGGGATCATCCTTGGTGTTCTGCGCGATCTCCGCCAAGGCAGAAGCTTCCATGCGCAGATCAAGCTCAAGCTTCATCGATTCTTCGAGCGTCTTCACCGTCGCCACAGGTCGCAGGCGTCGCCCCTCGCGGCTCAGGCGCTCAATCATCCGTGCGGCAAATCCAAAGCTCGAGATATCAGCTGCGAAGCGCCGTTCAATCGACGGGCGCAGGATTTTGACCGCGACGACAGTGCCCTCCTGCGTGCGCGCCTTGTGCACTTGCGCAACTGAAGCAGCTGCAACGGGTCCACCAAACTCCGTGAACAGCTGCTCAACCGGCGCACCCAGCTCTTCCGCCACGATGCGCTTGGCATCCGCCGTCGCAAAGGGTGGCAGCCGGTCCTGCAATGCTTTCAGTTCAAAGGCCCGCTTGGCCCCGATTACGTCAGGCCGGGTCGAAAGAAATTGCCCAAGCTTGATATAGCTGGGCCCCAATGCCGCAAGTGCCGAAGTCAGCCGGTTGCTTTGTGACGTTTGCGACAATTCCGCTTTGCCGATTTGTGCCAGCTTCAAACCAAACCGCACAATCCATGGCAAACGCTCAACTTGGTCAGGCGGCATCAATGCATCATGGCGCGCCAGCGTGAATCCGGCCTTGCCGAGCCGCAATGCATTGGTCAAGGGATTTGACATTTCAGATGCGCCAACCCGAATGAATGGCAACGGCGCCACCCGTGAGGTCACGCCAGGTCACCCTCGAAAATCCGGCAGCTTCGATCATCTGTGCAAAATCTTTCTGCTTGGGAAATGTCCGGATGGACTCGACCAGATAGCGATAGGGCTGGCCATCACCCGTTACCACTTTGCCAACAGCAGGGATCACTGTGAAGGAATACGCATCGTAGATTTTCTGCGCGACAGCCACATCAAGATGTGAAAATTCCAGGCACATGAAACGCCCGCCCGGCTTGAGCACGCGGTAGGCTTCTTTCAGTGCCGCATCGATCTTCGGCACATTGCGAATGCCAAATGCAATTGTATAGGCATCAAACTCCTTGTCCGGAAAACCCAGTTGCTCGGCATTGCCAACGGTAAAATCAACGCGTGAAGCATAGCCCTCGACCGCCCCGCGCTTGGCGCCCTCAGCCACCATTTCAGGCGAGATATCGGCGATGGTCACATGTGTGCCTGCACCACCTGCATCGGAAATCCGAAACGCAATGTCGCCCGTGCCACCCGCCACGTCGATTACGTTGTAGGCCACCGGCGATTTCGGCGGATTGAGCATGGTGACAAAATCGTCTTTCCACAGCCGGTGCAAACCACCTGACATCAGGTCATTCATCTGGTCATACTTGGCCGCTGACTTGGAGAAGACGTCATTCACCAAACCCTGCTTTTCGCCGGGCCTGACGTCGCGGAAACCGAAAACTGTTTCGTTGCCGGAACTGTTGCTGGTGCTCATGGGCCTTACATAGGACAGGTTGGAAGAGACTTCTATTGCCTAGTTAGCCACAGGAGGGTTAACCCTTTCCCATGCCGGAATTGCCCGAAGTAGAGACCGTCAAGCGGGGCCTGGAACCAGTGCTCCTCGGGCACAGGATCGCGCGCGTCGAGCTGCGCCGCAAGGACCTGCGCTTCCCCTTTCCGCCACGTTTTGCCGAACGCATTCAGGGTGCGAAGGTCGAAGCGCTCATCCGCCGCGCCAAATATATTCTCGCCCATCTCGACACCGGTGAAATCCTGATCCTGCACCTGGGCATGACCGGGCGGTTCACCATTGTGAGGCCCGATGGCCGGTCCGCCAATCTCGGTGAGTTCTACTTCGAAAATGGCACTGAAAGCCCGCACGACCACGTTGTCTTTCACCTCGATGATGGAACCCGCATCACCTATTCCGATCCGCGCCGCTTCGGCCTGATGGATATCGCAAGCCGGGAGGAGGGCGAAAACCACAAGTTCTTGCGCGCCATCGGCGTCGAGCCTTTGGGCAATGGCCTTTCGTCAGAATATCTCGCGGCAAAACTTCGCGGCAAGAAAGCGCCACTCAAAGCGGCACTTCTCGACCAGCGCATCATCGCAGGCCTCGGCAATATCTATGTCAGCGAAGCCTTGTATCGCGCCCGCCTGTCACCCAGGCGCAAGTCATCAACATTGCTGAAGAAGACATCGCATGACCCAAGGCTCGATGACTTGGTCCGCCATGTAAGGGATATTCTCACCGAGGCAATCGCGGCCGGCGGCTCAACCTTGCAGGACTATCAATCTGCCGAAGGCGTCAAGGGTGAATACCAGCAGCGCTTCCTTGTCTACGACCGCGAAGGAGAACCCTGCCGGACAAGGGCTTGCGAATCTGTCATCAAGCGCATTGTCCAATCCGGACGGTCCACGTTTTTCTGCCCGACATGCCAAAGATAATCAGAGGTGATCATGACATACGAAACAATCCTGACCGAAACGCGCGGCAAGGTTGGTATCATCACGCTGAACCGGCCCAAGGCGCTGAACGCCATCAACGCCCGCCTCATCACCGAAGTGAATGAGGCATTGGATGCATGTCAGGCGGATGCCGGCATCGCAGTCATCGTTCTCACCGGAAATGACAAGGCCTTCGCCGCAGGCGCCGACATTCGCGAGATGAAGGACAAGACCTATGAACAAGTGAAGTCCGAAAACTTCCTGTGGGACTGGGACCACATCAACGACATCCGCAAACCGATCATCGCTGCCGTTGCAGGTTACGCCCTGGGCGGCGGCTGCGAATTTGCGCTCGCCTGCGACATCATTATCTCGGCCGACACAGCAAAATTTGCACTTCCCGAAGTCACTCTCGGCATCATACCGGGTGGCGGTGGCACACAGCGCATGGCGAGATCACTCGGCAAAGCCAAGGCCATGGAAATGATCCTCACGGGCCGCATGATGGACGCCGCTGAGGCTGAACGACTGGGCCTCGTTTCGCGCATCGTGCCCGCAGAAAAACTCATGGAGGAAACATTGGCCCTGGCCGACAGGATTGCAGACCTCTCCCAGCCCGTGATCTCCGCCGCCAAGGAAGCCGTGCGCGCCGCCTTCGAACAGCCCATGACAGAAGGTCTGCGCCACGAGCGCGCCTTGATCCATGCGCTCTTTGCACTGGAGGACCAGAAAGAAGGCATGGCCGCCTTTCTGGAAAAGCGCAAGCCGGTGTTCAGGGATCGCTAAACCGGCCGTACTTCGCTCACTTCCGGAACAAAATGGCGCAGCAGGTTTTCGATGCCGTGCTTCAGTGTCGCTGTCGATGACGGGCAACCGGCGCAAGAACCCTTCATGTTGAGATAGACCACGCCGTCTTTGAAGCTTTTGAAAGTGATGTCACCGCCATCCTGCGCCACGGCAGGCCGCACCCGCGAATCCAGCAAGTCCTTGATGGTCTTCACGATGTCGGCGTGTTCATCGGCAAAGAATTCGCCAGCGCCGTCCAGGTCTGTCGGCGCACCATCATCGATCACCGGCGCTCCGGACATGTAATGGTCCATGATTGATCCCAGGATCTGCGGCTTTAGCTGCTGCCATTCCGCTCCAGAACGGCTCACCGTGACAAAATCATGTCCCAGAAATACGCCTGATACACCATTGATTTCAAACAGTTTTTTAGCCAATGGTGACTCACCTGCGTCATCCGCGGTGCGGTACTCGCGTGTCGCCCCCGGAAGCACGGGCTTGCCGGGAATGAATTTGAGCGTTGCAGGATTGGGCGTGGCTTCGGTTTGAATAAACATATCTTAGTCCTCTGGTCGGATATATAGCCCAGTTTGGAATGATTTTAAAGTAACGATTGGTTCAGGCCTCAGGCCTGCACGAATCCGACGATTTTCTTCACATCGTGCATGATTGGCGCGGCTATCGTCCGTGCCCGCGCCGAACCATCGGCAAGCACACGCTCGACATAACCAGGATCGCCACGCAGGCGCACCACCTCACCGGCAATGGGTGCCAGCTTGGCAACAGCGAGATCAGCGAGTGCGTTTTTAAACGCGGAAAATTGCCCGCCGCCATATTCACGCAGTACATCCTTGTTCTGCATGTCGGCAAGGGCTGCATAAATGCCGACCAGATTTTCTGCCTCCGGCCTGCCCTTCAAGCCTTCATGATCAGAAGGGAGTCCATCTGCATCGGTCTTGGCCTTGCGGATTTTTTTCGCAATGTCTTCTGCAGAATCCGTGAGATTGATGCGCGACAGGTCTGAGGGGTCCGACTTCGACATTTTCTTGGTGCCGTCGCGCAGGCTCATGACACGCGTTGCCGGACCTTGGATCATCGGTTCAGGTTGCGGGAAGAAATCGACGCCAAAATCATTGTTGAACTTGATGGCAATGTCACGCGTCAGTTCGAGATGCTGCTTCTGGTCTTCACCCACTGGCACATGTGTGGCGTGATAGATGAGAATGTCGGCCGCCATCAGGTTCGGGTAAATATAGAGTCCGACGGAGGCTTTTTCCTTGTCCTTGCCGGCCTTTTCCTTGAACTGGGTCATGCGGTTGAGCCAGCCGAGCCGCGCCACACAATTGAACACCCAGGCAAGCTCTGCATGTTCATGCACCTGGCTCTGGTTGAAGATGGCGGATTTTTTCGGATCAAGTCCGCAGGCAATATAGGCCGCTGCAACATCAAGAATGGCCTTGTGCAGCTCCCTGGGGTCCTGAAACACCGTGATGGCATGCATGTCGACCACGCAATACAGCGTCTCGTGCGTCTCCTGCATCTTGATCCAGTTGACCATCGCACCGAGGTAATTGCCAAGGTGCAGGTTGCCGGTTGGCTGCATGCCGGACAGGACGCGCGGTGTAAACGTGCTCATGAGTGTGGACCTCTTGATGGAAATGAGCGCGCCTTATGGCGGGAAAACACCAGCTTGGAAAGGCCCTCGTGCGACTCTCAAGCGAAATGCAGCTTTACCGCCGCACAGCGCCCCTGAGCTCGGTAAAGCTGAATGCACCGGTGACCTGCGCTGCTGCAAAATAGGCAGTGGTCCCCGCACCGATCATCGCAACCAGTGCCCAGATCGCCTTTGCCGTGCCAGCCCGTTCGGCATAGTAATCCTGAAGGTAATATGACAACCCGGCCAGAACCGCAGCCATCAGCAGAACCGACAGCAGCATGCGCGGCAAGCGCGATTTGAACCTTGCATCGGCAACGTAATGCCCGCGCTTCACCGCCATGAAGATAAGGCAGAGCGCATTGATCCAGGCGGCAATGCTGGTGGCAACCGCGATGCCGAGATAGCCGATGATCCGCGATAACAAGAGGCTCGCAGCAATGTTCACCGCCACCGCAATCATCGCAAACACCATCGGTGTGCGTGTATCTTCGCGCGCAAAGAATCCGGGCTGGAATATTTTCGTCAATGTAAAGGCCGGCAGTCCGGCCGCAAAAGCCGCAAGCGCCGGCGCCACTGCAAACGTATCGGCTCTGGTGAATTCTCCATGCTCATAGACCGTGTGGATGATGGGCCTGCCGATCATCATCAGTGCCACTGCCGCCGGAAGCGTCAGGAACAGGGACAACTCCAGCGCCCGGTTCTGGCTGTCGAGTGCACCTTGCATGTCGCCTGCCCGAAGTTTGCGCGACAGCGTCGGCAGCAGCACCACGCCGATGGCCACACCGATAATGCCGAGCGGCAATTGGAAAAGCCGGTCTGCGTAGTAAAGAAACGAAACCGCGCCCGCAAACCCGGTGGCCAGCATCGTCGCAATCGCCAGATTGATTTGCGTGACGCCACCCGAAATGATGCCAGGAATGGACAGCGCAATCACCCGCTTCACATCGTCAGTCAGTCTTGGAAGGCCGGGAACGACATGTGCATTGGCCCGCCAGGCCGCGGTCACCAGCAGCGACAGCTGCACGATACCTGAAATCGTCACCGCCCAGGCAAGGTAGCGGCCTGTATCTGGCGTATTGCCAAAACCCATGTACCAGGCCAACAACACGGCGGTTATGACGACGATGTTCAGAAAAATAGGTGCCGCCGCCGCCGCCGTAAACCGTCCAAGACTGTTCAGAATACCGCCGAACAGGGCCGTCATTGTCATGAAGCCGAGATAGGGAAAGCAGATGCGCGTCAGTTCGGTGGCCAAGGCCTGCTTTGCCGGGTCATCGGCAAAACCCATGGCAAAAATCTGCATCACCCAGGGCATGAAGATCATGCAGACGGCGCAGAAAAACACCATCCATGTGGCCAGCACTGAAAGCGTGTCGCGCGCAAAGACCAAAGCCTTGGCCTCGCCTTCGCCTTCCACCTTGCGGGCAAATTGCGGCACGAAAGCGTTGTTGAACGCTCCCTCGGCAAACAGTGCGCGGAACAGGTTGGGAAATCGTTGCGCCACGAAGAAGGCGTCGGCCACGAAGCCCGTACCCAGCGTGAAGGCAATCAGCTGGTCGCGGACAAAACCGAGAAGCCGCGAGACAAGCGTGAAGCCGCCAACTTTTGCCGCCGATTTCAGAAGTGACATGAAACCCTCAAGCGCTTTTCTTTTCCGAATCCTGCGGCGACAGAACGTCAATCAAACGCGCCTCGATCTGTTTCTGTCGCGATTCACTGGTGATCTTGGCCCCCGTCAGGTCGGTGACATAGAACACGTCGACTGCCTTTTCACCAAAGGTCGTGATATGCGCCGAACCAATGTTGAGATTGAGATGGAACAGGGCTTCCGTCAATTCATGCAAAAGCCCGAGCCGGTCAAGGCCGTTGATTTCAATCAAGGTATATTTGTTGGATTGCGAATTGTCGATCATGACGGTTGGTTCAACCACAAAAGCCTTCGCCCGTCCCTGAGGCGTCTTTGCATGTTTCAGTGCGTCGCGAAGTCGTGTCTGTCCACGCAACACTTTCTTGATCGTGACACAAACATGCTCGGCCTTGCGTTTCTCGTCGTCCTCGCTGGAAAATTCCCGTTGCAGCAGGATCGTATCAAGCGCCATGCCATCGGTTGTCGTGAAGATCTGCGCGCCCACGATATTGGCATTGGCCGCCGTGCAGGCACCAAACAACAGCGCAAGCAAACGTGGATGGTCCGGCGCATAGACGGTGATCTCCGTGATCGCCGCAAAGGCATCGGTCTTGATACCGGTCGTCACTTCGCGTGGCGCTGCGCGTGCAATCAGCTTTTCATGCTGCACCTGACGTTCCAGCGACACATTGAGCCAATAGGCTTCATAGTGCTTTGCGGACGCTCGTTGTTTCTTCGCCTCGTCCCAATCCGGGTGCAGGGCAAGGAACTTGTCTTGCGCCGCCATCACGCGGTCCTTCCGCGATACTGCCGTGTGTCCGCCCGTGAGCATGGGCTCTGCTTCCGAATACAGTGTGCGCAACAATTGGCCTTTCCAGCCATTCCACACTCCAGGACCCACGGCGCGCGTGTCGCACACCGTCAGCACCAGAAGCAACTTCAACCGCTCGAGTGATTGCACCACGCCGGTAAAATCAAGAATCGTCTTGAAGTCATGCAGATCGCGCATCTGTGCAGTTTCGCTCATCACCAGATGATAGCGGATGAGCCAGGCCACCGTGTCGGTTTCTGACAGTGACAAGCCAAGCCGTGGACAAAGTTCACGCGCGATCCTTTCACCGGCAATGGAATGGTGTTCCTCGCGGCCCTTGGCAACATCATGCAGCAACGCCGCAACATAGAGCGCCCTTCGCGACTTCAGGGACGGGAAGATCGATGCAGAAAGCGGATGATCTCCTTTCAGCGTGCCGTTCTCAATTCCATGCAGCACCCCAACAGTACGGATCAGGTGTTCATCGACGGTATAGTGGTGATACATGTTGAACTGCATCATCGCAACGATCTTGCCGAACTCCGGCAGGAACCGCCCAAGCACCCCGGCCTCGTTCATCATCCGCAAGATGGTTTCAGGGTCATGGCTCTTGGTCAGGAGTTCGAGAAACAGCGCATTGGCATCGGCATCGAGGCGCACTTTCTCGTCGATGAGGCGCAGCGACCGGCGGATGATTTTCAAAGCATCGGGATGAACCTCGGCATTCTGCTCGCTCGCAATCTTGAAGATGCGCAACAGGTTCACCGGATCGCGCGTGAATACTTCCGGGGCAGCATGCGTGACGCGCCCGGAATCAATTCGGAAATCCTTGTGCCCGGAATGCGAAATGCGCCCGCCTGTGAAAAATGCGGTAATCGCGCGGCTGAGCCGTGGTGCATCCTTCAGGTGCCTTGCCTCCAGCGACGCGCAGAAAATGCGGGTCAGGTCGCCCACATCCTTCGCAATCAGGAAATAATGCTTCATGAAGCGCTCGACATGCTTGAGCCCGGCATGCCCCTTGTAGCCAAGCCGTTCGGCAAGCTCGCTCTGACGGTCAAACGAGATTTTCTCTTCGCCGCGTTTGGCGATGAAGTGAAGATGGCAACGCACGGCCAGAAGAAAATCCTCGCATTTCTGGAACCGCATCAGTTCATCACGCGAAAATGCGCCTTTTTCGGCAAGCTCTTCGGGCGTGTTGGCTTCAAACAGGAACTTGGCAATCCAGAACAAGGTGTGGAGATCGCGCAATCCCCCTTTGCCGTCCTTGATGTCGGGCTCGACCGAATAGCGGCTCTCGCCAAATTTTGCATGCCGGTTGTCGCGCTCGGCAAGTTTTTCGGAAACGAATTTCTTCGCACTCGTCTGCATGATGTTGCGCCGGAACGACGACGTGAGTTCATCGAATTGCCTGGCACTGCCGCAGATGAAGCGCGCTTCGAGGATTGAGGTCATGATCGTGTTGTCGGTTTTGGAAAGCCTCAGGCATTCCTCGATTGTGCGCGTTGCGTGTCCCACCTTTTGTCGCGCGTCCCACAGCGCATAGAGCACAAATTCAACAACCTTGGTCACGCCATCATTGGCCTTGCCGGGCATGACGAAAAGCAGGTCGATGTCCGAACCCGGCGCGAGCGTGCCACGCCCGTATCCGCCGACCGCGACAATTGCAATACTGTCCGCCGCGTCGATTGCCTTGGGAAACACCTTGGTGCGCGCAAAATCGAATATCGACTGGATGATGAAATCCTGCTGGTCTGAAATCAGCTTGGCGCAAGCTGTTCCCTTGCCGTCGCGCAGCAGCGTCGCTTCGGCCTGCGCCCGCACGCCTTCCAGCACGACGCGCAAGGTTTCCGAAACCTTGAGGCGAACCTTGGTCACGTCGGATTCTGGGTCAAGGGCCAGCGCGGCCAGCGCGGCACTCAGGGCCATGTGGTGGTCAGTCATCGTCACTCAGTTTCTTGAGTTCATACAGGGCGGAAAGTGCATCACGCGGCGCAAATTCGTCCGGGTTCAGCCTGGCAAGCCTGTCGCGCAACTTGTCAATTTTCAGGGGCTTTTGTGCTTCATGAAAGGCAAACAGCGGCAGCTCGTCTGCCACACGCAGGGCCGGTTGCTGGTTGCGATGTGTTTCGAGCTTGTCCAGGACCTCACGCGCGCGCCCAATGACACTGTCGGGAAGGCCTGCAAGTTTTGCCACCTGCAATCCATACGACCGGTCGGCAGCACCGGCCACAACCTCATGCAGGAAGATGATATCGCCTTTCCATTCGCGCACCTTCATGGTAGCGCAGGACAGGCGCGGGAGTTTCGCTGCAAGTGCAGTGAGTTCATGGTAATGCGTGGCGAAAAGTGCGCGGCAGGCATTCACCTCATGCAGGTGCTCGAGCACCGCCCAGGCGATCGAAAGCCCGTCATAGGTCGCAGTGCCGCGCCCGATTTCGTCGAGAATGACCAGCGACCGCGCCGTCGCCTGATTGACGATCGCCGCGGTTTCAACCATTTCCACCATGAAGGTTGATCGGCCCCGTGCCAGATCATCCGCCGCACCCACGCGACTGAACACCCGGTCAATGGTGCCAATATGTGCTTGTGCGGCGGGAACGAAACTGCCGATCTGCGCCATGATGGCGATCAACGCATTTTGCCGCAGAAAGGTGGACTTGCCCGCCATGTTCGGACCCGTCAGAAGCCACAAGGGCTTGCGGTCAACGGACAGGTCACAGTCATTTGGCGTGAAGGCCCGCCCGCCTTGCGCCATCAGGGCCGCCTCAACAACGGGATGCCGCCCCTGCTCGATGACAAAAGCGCTGCTCGCATCGACAACCGGGCGCACATAGCGCCGCGCCCGCGCGATTTCGGCAAGCCCCAGCACCACATCAAGTTCTGCAAGCGCCGACGCAACAGAGGAAATGGATTCCCCATGGGTCTCGACAAGCACGCAGAACGATTTGAACAGGTCAAGTTCCATTGCAATGGCGCGCGATGCGGCCACAGCAATCTTCTGTTCCAGCTCCGAAAGTTCGACAGTTGAAAACCGGACCGCACTGGCCACCGTCTGGCGATGGAAGAATATCTTGTCATGGTCTGCTGCCCGCAGGATTGCGTCCTGCTGTGCCGTCACTTCCACAAAGTAGCCAAGGATATTGTTGTGCTTCACCTTGAGCGACCGGATGCCTGAAATCTCGGCATAGCGCGCCTGCAGGTTGGCAATCACCTGCCGCGTGTCATCACGCAGCGCGCGCGCTTCATCAAGCTCGCTGTCGAGCCCGCGCGCAATGAACCCGCCGTCGCGCGCCAGCAAAGGCAGGTCCGGCCCGAGTGCTGGCTCAAGCCGCGTGATCACCTCCTGCGGTGCAGACGCCAGAATCCTGGCAATCCTCATCAATGCGGAAGGCAGTCCCTGCAAGCGCTCCTGGCCCATGAGCAACGCGCCAAGCCGCACCCCCTGCAACAATCCTTTGAGAATGACAGCAAGATCGCGCGGCCCACCACGATTGCCGGTAACCCGTGCCAGCGCCCGTTCAAGGTCAGGCGCTGCCTTCACCTCGTCCTTCAGCAAGGCCGCAAGCCGGTCATCTGCGGCAAACACCGCAACGCAGTCCAGCCGGTCATTGATGGCAATGGGATCAACCAGTGGCAGCGACAACCAGTCACTCAGAAGCCGTGTACCACCAGCCGTGGCAGTTGCGGTCAACACGTCGAGCAAACTTCCCTTGCGCTCACCACCGAGTGTCCGGGTCAGTTCAAGATTGGTGCGGGTCGCCTGGTCAATCACCAGTCCATCACTGGCATCCACCTTGCGGGGTCGTCGCAGAAAGGGAACCTTCCCCACTTGCGTGAGGGTTATGTAGTCAAGAAGCGCCCCAAGGGCTGCAACATCAGCGCGGCCAAATACGCCGAATGAGTCAAGCGAACCGACGGCAAAGTGTGACGTCAGCCGGTGTTCCGCCGCCTGGCTGTCAAACCGGCTCGCAGTCAGTGGCGAAAGGGCAACGCCGCTGTCCCTCAGAAGGTCAGCAAAGCGCGCATCATCCAGCATCTTGTCGGCAACGAGGATCTCCGATGGGTTGACCTGCGCAAGATCGGCCGCAAGCCGCGTCACGTGCGTACCACGCACGGAAAAGGCACCGGTTGAAATATCACACCACGCCAGGCTGATATTGCCAGTCCCCAGTTCGGCAAGGCAGGCGAGATGATTGCTCGCTGACGCATCAAGCAGGGTGTCCTCGGTCAGTGTCCCCGGAGTCACCAGCCGGATCACGTCGCGTTTGACGACCGACTTCGACCCCCGCTTTTTCGCTTCGGCCGGATCCTCCATCTGTTCGCAGATCGCCACCCGGTGGCCCGCCCGGATCAGTTTTTGCAGGTAGTGGTCGGCTGCGTGCACCGGAACGCCGCACATCGGAATGTCTTCGCCCAGATGCTTGCCGCGTTTTGTCAGGGCTATGCCGAGTGTCGCCGAGGCCTTCTCAGCATCGGCAAAGAACAACTCGTAAAAATCGCCCATCCGATAGAACAGCAGGCTTCCCTGGTAGGATTTCTTGATCTCCAGGTACTGCGCCATCATTGGTGTGGCGTCGGCTATGGGGGCAGGGCCATGCATGCCGCCACCATATCGGCCATTTCCACAGGCCTGTCACGTCTCAATAGCGCAATTTTAGGCAATTGCAGGTGGGCTATTGAGAAGCTTTGCGCGAACGGTTAGCCTGCCCTTCAAATCATCAATCAGGTTCCCCATGCCATCCGACATCAAGAAGCCATCGCGCCGTCAAGCCATTTCTGACGAAGAGGCCCTGCAATTCCACAGTCGGGGCAAGCCCGGAAAGCTTGAAATCAATCCCACCAAGCCCATGGCCACCCAGCGCGACCTGTCGCTGGCCTATAGCCCCGGTGTCGCTGTCCCGGTCCGGAAAATTGCTGAAAATCCTGACTCGGCCTACGAATACACGGCCAAGGGAAATCTCGTTGCTGTGATTTCGAACGGCACCGCCATCCTTGGCCTCGGTGACCTGGGAGCACTGGCCTCGAAGCCTGTGATGGAGGGCAAGGCCGTTCTCTTCAAGCGTTTCGCCGATGTTGATTCAATCGACCTCGAAGTTGATACCAAGGACGTCGAGGAGTTCATTGGCGCAGTACGATATCTCGGCCCATCCTTTGGCGGTATCAATCTCGAGGATATCAAGGCCCCGGATTGTTTCATCATCGAACAGCGCTTGCGCGAATTGATGGATATTCCGGTCTTCCACGACGACCAGCACGGCACCGCCATCATTGCAACGGCGGCCCTCATCAACGCCCTGGAATTGACCGGACGCACGTTGAAGGAATTCAGGCTGGTATGTAACGGCGCTGGGGCAGCCGCCATTGCTTGCGTCGAGCTTGTAAAGTCACTTGGCGTGCCGCACGAAAACGTCATTCTCTGTGATTCAAAGGGCGTTGTCTATCAGGGCCGCACCGAAGGCATGAACCAGTGGAAGTCTGCCCACGCCGTGAAAACCGATGCTCGCTCCCTCACCGATGCCATGCAAGGGGCTGATGTCTTCTTCGGTCTTTCAGTTGCAGGCGCGCTGACACCCGACATGGTGAAATCCATGGCCAAGAACCCGATCATTTTCGCCATGGCCAATCCCGATCCTGAGATCACACCGGAAGATGCCCACAAGGTGCGCTCTGATGCCATCATGGCCACCGGTCGATCGGATTATCCCAACCAGGTCAATAACGTCCTTGGGTTTCCTTACATCTTTCGCGGCGCATTGGATGTCCGCGCCAAGACCATCAATGACGAAATGAAGGTCGCAGCCGCCCGCGCCCTGGCTGAGCTTGCACGCGAAGATGTCCCCGATGAGGTGGCGGCCGCCTATCATGGATCGCGCCTGACATTTGGCCGTGAATATCTCATTCCCGTACCTTTCGATCCGCGTCTTATTTCGCGTATTCCTGTTGCCGTCGCGCGCGCTGCAATGGATTCAGGTGTGGCCCGCCACCACCTTGCCGATCTGGAGGCCTATGCAGCGCAGTTGTCAGCAAGGCTCGATCCCATCGCTGGTACATTGCAGACAGTCTATGGCCAGGTGAAGGCCAATCCCAAGCGCGTCGTCTTTGCCGAAGGCGAGGAGGACCGCATGATCCGTGCGGCAAATTCATTCGCCGCCTCTGGCCTTGGGACAGCCATATTGGTGGGTCGCGAGGACGTGATCCATGCCACACTGTCAGCACAGGGTCTTGAACTGAATGACCATGTCGAAATTCTCAATGCCCGTATCAGTGGTCGCAATGTTGACTACGCAAATTTCCTTTATGAACGCCTGCAGCGTGAAGGCCTGCTGTTCCGCGATTGCCAGCGCCTCGCCAACCAGGACCGCAACGCCTTTGCCGCCTGCGCCGTTGCCATGGGCGATGCCGATGCCATGGTGACAGGTCTCACCCGCACATTCTCGGTCGCCTATGAAAATGTCCGCCAGGCCATTGATGCGCGCGAAGGCCACACGCCGATTGGTGTTTCCATGGCGCTGGTCCGTGGCCGCACGGTTTTCATTGCCGATACGTCGATCCATGAATTGCCGTCTGCCCAGGGTCTGGCCGATATTGCCAAGGAAGCAGCAGGCGTTGCCCGCCGCTTTGGCTATGAGCCACGCGTTGCCTTCCTGTCCTACTCAACTTTTGGCTATCCCAAAGGCGACCGTTCGGAACATGTCCGCAAGGCCGTGAAGGTGCTCGACGCCAGCAATGTCGATTTTGAGTATGATGGCGAAATGGCAGCAGACGTGGCCCTGTCGCGTGATGCCATGGCGCTCTATCCCTTCTGCCGCCTGACGGGTCCTGCAAATGTGCTGGTCATGCCGGCGGCACACTCTGCCTCGATCTCGACCAAGATGTTGCAGCAGCTCGGCGGCGTCACGGTCATCGGCCCGCTTCTGGCCGGCCTCGCACGCCCTGTGCAAATTGCATCAATGTCCGCAACTGCCAGTGACATCGTCAATCTCGCCGCATTGGCGGCTTACGACATTAACCGGTAGAGCGGCATGCAGACAAGTGGCACCCTTCGCTCAAGTCATGAGGGCTTGCCAAACCGGTCGAAATAGCGCGGATTGATCTGTGAGACCGGCAGGATGATCAGCACATCAATTGTATTGAACTGGTGGTCGATGATCGCCCCCTCGCCGATGGAGCAGCCAAGCCTGAGATAACCCTTGATCAGCGGTGGCAGGGAATGCAGCGCGCGCTTTTGATCAATGGCGTCTTTCGGTTTTAACTTCATGTCGACGTGGCGTGACGAAACTGCGCTTGCATGCCATCGCGGTTGCGGCGCGGCATAATGTGCAAGATAACTCAGGGCATCGGCATGTGCCGCAACATCGGTACCCTCGAGGCTGGCGCAGCCAAACATCACGTCCAGTCGGTTTGCGCGCACAAAGTTCCAGATGCCTTGCCACAGGAGTTCGACGACCGGTTTGTCGCGGTGCTGTTTCAACACGCACGACCGGCCAAGTTCCAGAAAGCGCGCACCACGATTGCGCGCGATGAGTGGCGCAATGTCAAACTCGCTTTCAGTGTAGAATCCGCCATTTTCCTCCGCCACATCTTGCCGCAGCAGCCTGTAGGTACCAACCAGTTCGCCGTCTTCGAGCTCAATACCCTCGGGTGAAGGGCCAGACTTGATGACCAGGAGATGATCACAAATTGGGTCGAACCTGTCCCTGTCAATCTCGGCAAGCTTCGCTTCGCCATCGGCTCGCGCCCCCATTTCTTGATAAAAAACCTTGTAACGCAAACGTTGCGACGCCGCGATTTCGGCATCGCATCGCGCCAGCCTGATGCTCAGGCCGCCACGCGAAAAGCGTTCGGCAATGTCACTTTGACTGGTCATGAATGCTGTTTAGCCCAGAAGCGGTTGCTTTGGCAAAATCAGGCAGCACGTTGTGCGGTGAGTCCGGCCAGCGCCTCGTAAAGATCCTGCTGCTCAAAAGGCTTTGAGAGGTATCCATCCATGCCCGCCGCCAGGCACCTCGCGAGTTCGTCAGCCCGCCTGTGCGCCGTCAGCGCCATGACAGGCAGCCTGGGCCGGTCATTCTCGGACTCAAGTTTTCGCAACAGCACCGCGGTTTCGTAGCCATTGAGTCCAGGCATTTCGACATCAAGCAGAAGTGCGTCGAACTGGTGTTTCGTTTCAAGCAGGTCAAGCACCGCCGCACCGCTGTTCACATGCGTGACGATGTGCCCCATTTTCCGCAGCATTGTTGAAACGAGCAAGACGTTGATGGCATTGTCATCAGCGACAAGGACATGGCACTTTCCCGCCAGTGACCGTGCGGCTGAAGCGGCACGCAAGCCGTTTGCTGTTGTGCGGAGCTTTTGAGTGTTGTTTGTCGCGAGGCGCAACAGGATGGTTGTAAGTCGCGCCGGCTTCAACAGGTATCCCGCAAATGGCGCAGTCAAAAGGTCGCGGAAAGGCCTGCGTTCTTCTGCCGTGAGCATGACCCAGATCCTGGGGCCGCGACCAGTGCGCGCCGCCGGTGTTTTGGCCCAGGCACGCAAGCTGTCTGCATGGCCGGACGTGCAAATGACGCAGTCATCTGGTCCGGCCATGCCGGCCAGAAGGTCTTTGAGTTCAGCGTCCGAACTGACATGCATGACGGTTCCACCCAGGTCTTCAATGATCTGTGTCGTATGTTGTCGCGTGAATTTCTGCTCGGAAGCCAGCCAGACGCGCTGCCCTGTCAGGGGTTGGGCCCGTCCTGCAGCACGATCCTCTTGCCTTGCCTGCGGAAGTGAAACTGTGAACATCGTGCCGCGTCCAACGCGGCTTGTGACCTCGATTTTGCCGCCCATGGCCGAAACAAGGTTGCGCGTGATGCTGAGGCCAAGCCCGGTCCCGCCAAAACGCTTCGATGTTTCAGGATTGGCCTGCTGGTATTCGGCAAATATCCGCTCGCATTCGCTGGCGGTCATGCCGATGCCGGTATCCTCAATCTGGAAAACCAGAAACGGGTCGCGCATGAAGATACTGATGCCAACGCCGCCGGATTCGGTAAACTTGATCGCGTTGCCGACAAGGTTGAAAAGGATCTGCCGGATCGCAACATCGCGGGCCGCAACCTGCTCCGGCACATCAGCGGCGACAAAGGCTGAAAGCTCCAGCGCCTTGGCATGGGCCCGCGCTGACAGGAGTTCCGTGACGTTTTCGACCAGCGGCCTGAGAGTGGTTGGACCAGAAGGTTCTTGCCCGGTCGCCTGGCCCTTTGCTGTGTCAAGCGCTTCATCGACTATGGAGAGCAATGTGCGCGCTGAGCTGTTGGCGGTGCCGGCATAGCTCTGCTGTTCTGCGGTAAGCGCGGTCTCTTGCAGGAGATTGATCATGCCGACCACGCCATTCAGCGGCGTGCGGATTTCATGGCTCATCATGGCGAGCAGGCGGAGTTTTTCTTCGCTTGTCTCCGACGCCATGGAACGCAATTCGTCGTATGGCGGCACTTGCGTCTCGCGCAGGATGACAAATGCACTGAAGGCTGAAATCACCGAACTGACGGCAAGGCCAACGGTGATCACGGCTGGATGGATGGCAAGCAGCAGGGATGATGCCACCAGCATGCCAAGCCCTGTCGCCGCCGAAAGCATGGCCCATGCTGCAAGTATGGCGATGCGTTGCCCGACGGGATTGCGCATGTTCGTGGTCACCAAATTCCGACAATTGTTTGTTCTGCGGGTGTTATGCGCCACTTGCACTTGCAAAAGTCTGAACGCACGAGATCACGGTGAAAAATCCATTAATCAGGGTCGGGAAGCGGCGACTGGATTGCCCGAAACGAAAACCCCGGAGCGGATACTCAACACTGCACCGCCTCGCTGCCATCAGAGATTGCGTTCCAGACAGCCTTGGAATATAGCGAGGTCGTTAGACTTTGGTCGGAGGAGTTGTGTGCATGAGGCAAGTGATGCGCTGTCTGGTTCTGTCGGTGTTGCCGTTTCTGGTGCTGGATGCGCCAGCATTTGCCGCAGGTCTTCATCCACCGGGACACGACACACATTTTCGGGCTGTTCTTGTCGCTGACGACGGGCATCGCATGCCAACACACGAAGCGTTGGGTCCGGATGAGGATATTGCTTTCATAACACAATTGAGCCTGATCGAGGGGCATGTCGTTGTTGGTATGCAGCTTTATCAGGATGGGGAAGCTGAAATGGGGCTTTCGCATGTCCAGCATCCGGTCAACGAGATCTATGAAGCCATGCGGCCTGCTCTTGCAAAGATGGGACTGCCGGGATTTGAGGCGGACATCGACCGGCTGGACCAGGCGATGCAGGCACGTCTTCCTAACGACCAGATCAAAGTGGCAAAAGCAGCGCTTTTCGCCCGGGTCCATCAGCTGCGGAAGCAGCATTCAGACACCGCAAAGACGATAGCGTCCACCAGCGCGATCATGCAGATCGTGGCTGGGGAGTACGCCAGTGGCGTCCACGACGGCAAAGTCATTGAGGACTATGAATACCAGGATTCCTGGGGCTTCAAGCAGGTGGCGCAGCAAATGATTGCTGCCCTTCCTGCAGCCGACAGGGCAGCACATGCCGCCGACATCAATGCCATCGAAACGGCGATGGCCTCTCTTGACGTGTTTTGGGTGGATCTTCCCGGCAGAAAAACCGTTGCAGCACCGGTGTCCGCGATGCAAGCCGCCGTCAACAGGATTGTTGCGGCATGCCAGAACTTTCGCTGACCGGGTGAAGCACCCGCTCTACGCCGCATTGCGCATCGACGCGGGTTTCTGCCGGTAACTCAAAGCTTCGGCCAGATGAATGCGGGAGATTTTGTCGCGGCCATCAAGGTCGGCAATGGTCCGCGCCACCCGCAAGACGCGGTGATAGCCACGGGCCGACAGGTTCATGGCATCTGCTGCATCGCGAATGAGGTTCGTGCCTGCTGTGTCGAGTGCCGCGATGTCCTCGAGTACCGCACCGTCCGCCTGCGCATTGGTGCGCAAGTGTTCAAGCCCGCGCGCGAGGAATCTCTGGCGTTGAATGTTGCGCGCCGCAGCAACGCGCATGGCTACGTCCGTGCTGCGTTCTTTGGGCGGTGGCAGCGTCAGGTCGGAAGCCTTCACGGCGGAGAGTTCAATCTGCACATCGAGCCGGTCGAGCAGCGGGCCTGATATGCGTGCCTGATAATCGGCGGCACAGCGCGGCCCCGTGCGGCACACGTGCCCCGGTTCGCCTGCCATGCCGCATTTGCACGGGTTCATCGCTGTGACCAGTTGGAAGCGGGCAGGATAGGTGATGTGATAATTGGCCCGCGCCACCACCGCCTCGCCGGTTTCAATCGGCTGTCTGATCGCCTCAAGCACCCGCGACTGAAACTCCGGCAACTCGTCAAGGAACAACACGCCATGATGGGCCAATGCCATCTCGCCCGGTTTCGCCCGTAATCCGCCACCGACAAGTGCCGGCATCGAAGCCGAATGATGGGGTGCGCGAAACGGCCGGCGTCTGGACAATTGCCCGTCTTTCAGTTCCCCGCCAAGCGAGGCGATCATCGATACATCAAGCATCTCGCGTGCATCCATGGGCGGCAAGATCGATGGCAGGCGCTGCGCCAGCATGGATTTGCCAGCACCAGGCGGCCCCACCATCAGCAGGTGATGGCCACCTGCCGCCGCCACTTCCAGCGCCCGCTTGGCAGCCTCCTGTCCCTTGATGTCGGAGAGATCAGGCAATACGACCTTCTTCTCGATCAGGTTCGGCTTGGGAGGTGACAGCACCTGCGTGCCCTTCACATGATTGATCAGCTGGATCAGCGTTTCAGGAGCGAGAACGTCAACATCTTCCCCAGCCCAGGCCGCTTCGGGGCCGGAAGCCTTGGGGCAGATGATGCCAAGCCCCTTGGCATGTGCGGCCATGGCGGCGGGCAGGGCCCCCGAAACCGGGAGCAGGGAGCCATCAAGGGCCAACTCGCCGATCGCCACGTAGCGCTCAAGAAAATCTGGTGGAATGACCCCGAGCGCCGATAAGAGCGCCAGCATGATCGGCAGGTCATAATGCGAGCCTTCCTTGGGAAGATCGGCAGGCGACAAATTGACCACCAATCGCTTGCCGGGCAGCGACAACCCGATGGCCTGCAATGCACCCCGAATGCGCTCCCGGCTTTCCGCCACAGCCTTGTCGCCCAGGCCCACCACCAGGAAATTCGCCTGGTGACCAACGAATTGCGCCTGGCAATCCACAATCACCCCTTCAATGCCCTGAAAGGCCACCGTCGAAACCCGCGAAGTCATCCCGTCTCTCCCCAACTGCTAACAGTTGCAGATAAGACGTTAGCGCAACTCAATTCCGTCGCGCAAGAACAAAAATGGAACAACAACGTTGTTCAGGAATGGTTTCTGCTCCGCCGCCGCCTTCATATTGGCCAGCCCCGCCTCGAAATCCTTGCCGATCATCTTGTCCATGCTGGTGAACAGGCTCATCACCTTGAACATGAAGGGGCTGGACCCCGTCATCTCCCAGCGCACCTGCAGTGCCGCCATCGCGTGGTGTCAAGCGTTAGAACACCGTCTTGTTGCGCGCCTCGAAGGGTTTCATGAAGTGGAGGTCGATGTCGATCCGCGATGGCGTCGTGGCGGTAATGTCCATGCGACCTTGTCCCACTTTCTTGTTGCCGCTCCAGTCATAGGCGGCACCCGCTCCTGAAGCCGCACCGCTGTAATTGCGGGTCAGGTTGGGATCCATCTTCTCCCATGGCGACCACTTGGTCCATTCATGGAAATCGTTGATCAATGCGTGAACCTTGCCGGGCGGCGCGATGATCTGGGCTTCGCGCGCCACAGTGAAAGAATTGGGTTTCATCGCCGCAAGGCCGAGAATGGCGGCAAGTGCGAGTGCAACGAGAATGACAATCCACAACAACACGGCGACCTCCTGCTTTGGTGCCAAACTTATATCACGGAACTGACCCTTGTGGAAGCTGCGCCACCAGCGCGGGCAATTCGCCGAGATCAGCTATCTCGTGAAAGCGCACGGTGTCCGGTGGCACATCTTCGTGCTCGTGATCCCAGATGATGTTGAACGGCACATAAACGCCATGCCCACCCGCTGCGATCATCGGCAACACGTCTGAACGAATGGAATTGCCGACCATCACGCAACGCTCCACCGCAACCCCATGCCGTTTGCAGATCGCGTGATAGGTCTGGGGTGTCTTGTCGGAAACAATCTCCACGCCCTCAAAGAAATGCGCCAGACCCGAAGCCAGAACCTTGCGCTCCTGATGGTGCAGGTCACCTTTGGTCACCAACAGCAGCCTGTGTTTTCCATGCAGCGCCGCAAGCGCTTCTTCGACATGTGGCAACAATTCGATGTCATGATCCAGCATGTCGCGCCCCATGCCGATCAGCTTCTGGATTGTCGCGGCATCAACCGCACCTCCCGAGACAGTGACTGCCGTTTCGATCATCGACAGCGTGAAGGATTTCACGCCGAACCCATAAAGCGCAATGTTGCGTTTTTCCGTTTCCATGATGGCGCGTGTCGCATCAACTGCCGGCATGTAGCTGGAAAACATCTCGCCAAACTGCTTCTCCGCCGTGTCGAAATGCACAAGATTGTGCCACAGCGTGTCATCGGCATCGAGGCAGACAGTGAACCGTGTCATCGCTTTGATTCAATCGCGTCCCAGATCAACGCAGCAATATCCGCTCCGCCGAAATTCTTCACCTGCCGGATTCCGGTGGGCGATGTCACGTTGATCTCTGTCATGTAATCGCCGATGACATCAATGCCCGTAAACAGCAGTCCGCGCTTTTTGAGCTCAGGTCCGATGGCCTCGCAAATCTCGTGCTCGCGTTTGCTGATGTCAGTGGCCACCGCCTTGCCCCCCACATGCATGTTGGAGCGATGATCATGCATCGCTGGCACGCGGTTGATCGCCCCGACGGGCTTCCCATCCACGAGAATGATCCGCTTGTCTCCCATGCGCACCTCGGGGAGATAGCGCTGCGCGATGAATGGTTCCTTGAACATCGTGGTGAACATCTCGACGAGGGATGCAAAGTTCTGGTCGTCATGCGCCGTCTTGAAAATGCCCGCCCCGCCATTTCCATAAAGCGGTTTCAAAATGATCTCGCCATGTTCGCGCCGGAAGGCATCAAGTTCAGACACATCGCGCGTGATCAACGTCGGCGGCATCAGCGCCTTGAAATTGAGAATGAACAGTTTCTCTGGTGCATTGCGAACCTCCGATGGATTGTTCACCACCAGTGTTTTCGGATGGATCATCTCCAGCAAATGCGTCGCCGTGATGTAGCCCATGTCAAACGGCGGGTCCTGCCGCATCAGGATCACGTCCTGCGAAGCAAGGTCAATGCGCCGCAGCGTGTCAGAGGTGAAATGTTCTCCCTTCCTGTCAACCACTTTAACGGCATGCCCGGATGCCGACAGCGTGCCATCGCGCCACGCCAGTGTTTTCACATGATAGTGAAACAAGCGAATGTCCGCGCCGCTGCGCTTCCAGCATCAGGGCAAAGGTGGAATCGCCCGTGATGTCAAAACTTTCGATTGGGTCTGCCTGCACGGCAACTTTCAACGCCATTAACGATCTCCGTAAAATGCATTCTCGATATGTCTGGGCCACAGGCTAGCGGGCACCGCCACGATGTCAAACCGGCAGAAACCCTGCGCTGCTTTTGGATCGCGTCCCATCCACAGGGCCGCAGCCTGCGCAATGCGTTTTTGCTGCCAGGGCGTGACCGCAAACATCGCCTCGTCAAATGTCGGCCGCGCCTTCACTTCGATAAAGGCAGTCGTGTCACGCTTGCGCATGATGAGATCGACCTCGCCCATGGCGGATTTGAAACGCCGCGCCAGCAGCCGGTAGCCCTTGCAACGCAAATACCACAGCGCGATTGTTTCGGCATGGCGCCCGAGCCTTTCCGCCTCTTCACGTCTGCCCATCGGATTTCCTTTTCACGATGCGCGCATAGATGTCATCCCTGGTAAGATGCAGAAGCTTCGCCACATGTGCCGCAGCCTTGCTGGCAGGCAGGGAAACGAGTGCTTCAGTGATGGCTGCTTCGATGGCCTGTTCGTCCGCAGGCTGATCATTGTCCGGTACCGGTGCGACGACCACAACAATTTCTCCTTTGACCGAGGGCCGCGCTGCCAGTGTTGCGTGGATGGACTGTGCGGACCCTCGCAAGGCTTCTTCATGCAGCTTGGTCAGCTCGCGCGCAATTGCAACCGGCCTGTCGCCCAGTATCGATGCAATATCTTCCAGCGTATCGAGGACGCGATGGGGGCTTTCGTAAAACACCAGGCTCATCGGATGCGCCTTGAACTGCTCCAGCAATTTCACGCGATGCGATTTCTTCTCCGGCATGAAGCCCATGAAGGAAAACCGGTCGGTGGGAAGTGCCGAGAGTTGCAATCCCGTGAGCACTGCAGATGCGCCTGGAATCGCCGTCACAGGACAGTCCTGCGCCACGCAAGCTTCAACCAGCTTGTATCCAGGATCGGAAATCATCGGCGTTCCGGCATCACTCACCAGGGCAATCGATTTGCCGTCCTGCAATGCCGCCAGAATCTCGGGCCGCGCCCGCGCTGCATTGTGCTCGTGATAGTTCCGCATCGCCGTGCGGATGCCATACCGTTCCAGCAATTTCCCCGTAACGCGCGTGTCCTCGCAATAGATCACGTCGCATCCGGCAAGTGTTTGCAGCGCGCGCAGGCTGATGTCACCAAGATTGCCGATGGGCGTTGCCACCAGATAGAGGGCAGGTGCCAGTGGCGGGGCATCGAAGGCGGCGGCACCAATATGAAAAGTTTTCGTCATTGCACGGATGCTATCGCTTGTTTCAGAGCAAAAGTTAACCCCCACCTCTATTCTGTTGCATAACAGCAACGGCAATGACTGAAACAATCACAGGCTAGCGGATCAAGTCAATTTGATCGAATTCATTAGTCATCTGTTGCGCCATCTCTTCCTAGGGTGTCCATGCAATTTGAAGGGGACTTGAATTGTATTAGGGGAATGGCCGGAGGTGGAAATCCGGCTTTTTCCTCCGCAACAGGAGGGGATGAAATGGCTCTGTTCGGTTTTTTTGAAGCAATGGTTTTACCAGCCTTTGCAACAGGTTCAGGTGAAATCATGAGGGGTGCATTGGCCATTGTAGGAAGTGCTGTTCTGGCCAAGGATGGCAGCTGGACTGGCACGGTCGAACACCTGCCATTGCCACGCCGCCGCAAGCGTAAATCCGCTGCCACACCGAAAATTGTCACATTAACCGATGGGCAGGCCACAGAAACAAAATACGACGTGGCCGACAGCCAGTCACTGGTCCTGCAGCGGTTTAGCGACCTGAAGGACTATATCGCCTCCCAGCCAGCTTTCTCGAAAAAATGACGGCGTGCCGGTCCTGCGGTACAAAGACACTGCGGGACCGGCGACTTCACTGTGGGACGACGATTACCGCGCCAAAACTTCGAGCACGGTTTGAGCGGCAGCTTGCAGTTCAGCCTCGTTAAACCCGGCAAAGCTCAACAACAATCCTTGTTCCTTGTGCGCGCCAGAATAGTGGCCGGAAAGGGCAACGGCCTCCACCCCCTGTTCCCGCAAATGCGCGACGGTTTTCTCATCACTCCGGAGGTCGGGCAATCGCAGCAGCAGCATCAGCCCCGACGGCGAAGCATCAAGACTGAACAACGTGCCATCACCAGGCACCAGCGCATCGATCAGCGCCTTGCGCCGCGATGCATAGATGCGCCGCATGCGCCGGATATGCACAGCAAATTGACCGCTCTCGATAAAGCCTGCAAGGGCAGGCTGTACCATCAGCGAGGGTGGCGCACCGTGATTGGCTCGTGCGTCACGAAACGCCTCTGTCATGTCAAGTGGCACGACGATGAATCCCAGTCGCACGATGGGTGAAAACACCTTTGAAAAGGTGCCGGAATAAATCACCCGCGCCGCACCATCGAGTGTGGCACCCAGGCTCATGAGCGCTGGCAGCGGCCTTCCCACATAACGGTACTCGCTGTCGTAATCATCCTCGATGATGATCGATCCAGTTTCCCGCGCCCATTCGAGAAGCTCAAGCCTGCGTGCCAGCGGCATTGTAACACCGGTCGGGTATTGCCGAGCCGGTGTCACAAAGGCAGCCCGCGCCCCGGGGGCAAGCCGCCTGCCTTCGCTGACGATCAAGCCGTCCTGGTCAACCGGAATGTTCTGCACCTTGACGCCACCCAAGGCAAACACCCGCCGCGCCGTTGCATAGCCGGGTTCTTCCAACCACAGCTGGTCACCTGCACGAAGTGTGGCGCGATGAATGAGGTCGAAGGCATCCATGCCGCCCGCCGTCACGATCACTTGCTCCGGCGAACAGCGTATGCCACGCCACTCGAAAAGATGCGCCGCAATCGCGGCCCGGAACGGTGGCCAGCCAAACACATCATGAAGCTCCAGCAGGGAAATGGGCGGATTGCGCCAATAACGCCCCAGCAGGCGTCCCCATTCGTCATGCGGAAAATGCTCCCAATCGACGAGACCGGCGCGAAATGGTTTTGCCGGCAGCCGTTTCATGTTCGGCTGCGACGCTTTTGCCGCCGGAACCTTGGGTGAAGTGGCCAGAAGGTCTTCTGGCAATTCTGCCGCAACGCGGGTCGCCGAACCCGATCGCGTTTCGAGATAGCCTTCGCCCGACAGCTGCCCGAAAGCCTCGACGACAGTGGCACGCGCCACGCCCAGCTCTTCCGCAAGCGCCCGGCTTGAAGGCAGCCGCGCCTCGGGCTTCAACCGTCCCTGCAGAACCATGTCACGGATCTGTCGTGCAATCTGCTGCTGGATCGGCTCGCGGTCCGAACGGTCGATGCCAAGGTCAAGAGTTGGTGTGGACGAAACTGGTCTGGTCATAGTTACCGAAATTGGATGTTTCACCAGACCATAACAGGGTCCATCCCAATCGGGAACAGGAGACATCGCGCATGGACTATGCAACGACGGAAAAAACCCGCGTCAAGCGCATGAGCAAGCGCGCCCTGTATGACGAGGCAACTGTGCATGCCATCCTGGATGCGCAGCCCCTCTGTACCGTGGCCTATGTCTTTGATGGTGCGCCCTTTGCAACCCCAACTTTGCAATGGCGCGAAGGCAACCACGTGTATTGGCATGGCTCTTCCGCCAGCCGCATGCTGGAATCCTGCGAGACAGCGCAAGTCTGTATCAATGTCACCATTCTCGATGGCTATGTGCTGGCCCGCTCAGCCTTCAATCATTCCTGCAACTATCGCTCTGTGATGGCCTTTGGCACAGCCCGCAAGGTCGTCGATGCCGATGAAAAAATGGAGCGTCTCAATACCTTCGTCGATTCATTGCTGCCCGGTCGCCGCGAACACTTGCGGGCGATGACCGCCAAGGAAGTGAAAGCCACCATGATTCTCGGCCTTGAGCTGAAGGAGGTCTCGGCCAAGGTGCGGCAGGGCCCGCCCGGTGACGATGAAGAGGATTATGGTCACCCGGTTTGGGCGGGTGTTGTACCGGTACGCCAGACGTTTGGATCACCCATTGCAGATTCCCGCCTGCTGCAAGGCCTAGGCCTTCCGGACCATGTCGTGAAATTTGCCAATCGGCAGTAAAGCGTGCTTTTCTGGGTCAATGGAACTCGTCTTTGACGCAGAACTCTGGCTCTATCCCGGCAAGGCGGGCTGGCACTTTGTCACACTGCCCCGCGCCACCGGCCAGCAAGTGAAATTCTATCAGGGTCGGGATCACGCGCTGCGCCGCGGCTTTGGCGCGGTCCGCGTCATTGCCCGAATTGGCACCACGGCCTGGACCACATCCGTGTTCCCCGACACCAAATCGGAAAGCTATCTCCTGCCTGTCAAGGCCGATGTCCGCGCCAAAGAAAAACTGCGGCACGGTACAACCGTCAGCGTTACCCTCACCCTGAATCTGTGAAGCGCCTCCCGCAAAATTCTGATTGACAACGTTGTCATTAGGTGTTTTCCTGCTCTGACAACGTTGTCATCTAGAACAACGAGCAAACTGGGGAGAAGGACACTGGCAACACTGCGGGAAGTGGCTCAGCGCGCTGGCGTTTCGATCAAGACCGTCTCGCGCATCGTCAACGGCGATGCAGCGGTGAATGCCAAGACACGTGCCGATGTCCAGAAGCATCTCGATACCCTCAACTATGTTCCCAACCACGCCGCGCAATCAATGCGCAGCGGCACGTCCTCGGTTTACGGCTTCATGACCGACGTGGTGGCGACGACCCCGACATCAGTCGACATCGTGCGCGGTGCCCAGTCTGCCCTCAAGGCGTCACACAATATCCTGCTCATCGCCAGCTCAGAAGGCGACGAAGAACGCGAGACTGAACTTTGGCGCATGTATCGCGCCCATCGTGTTGCCGGAGTGATTTACGCATCCATGTTTCACCGGCCCCATTCTGTTGGCAATCCGGACTTCAGCAAATCAATTGTTTTGGCGAATTGCTTTGCATCGGCGTCTGACCGCCCATCCATCATCCCCGACGATGAAACCGGCGGCTACACCCAGGCGAGATACCTGCTCGAACGTGGCCATCGCCGCATCGCCATCATCACCTTGATTCCCGATATCGAAGCCACAAAACTGCGTGGACGCGGCATGCGCAGGGCATTCATGGAAGCAGGTGCGAGCTTTGACGAAACGCTCGAGCGCCGTGGCATGACGGGGCCCGTGGGCCAGGAGGTCATGGTGGCTTACGACATCGCCCGCGACATTCTGCAATCCCCTGACCGTCCGACCGCCATCATCTGTGGCAACGACTCGATTGCCATCCAGGTCTATGCCGCCGCCGCCAGCCTGGGCCTCGGCGTTCCCCAGGATATCTCCATCATCGGCTTTGATGATCTCAAATTGATCAGCGAAAGCCTGCACCCGCAACTCACCACCGTTGCGCTCCCCTATTTCGACATTGGCCGCAAGGCTGTCGAACTGATGAATTCCGCCAGTGAACATGACGAGGACTGGGCCCCGCGCATCCTCGTGCCATGCCCACTGGTTGAACGGCATTCCTGCAGGCCGCTCTCTTGAGCTCGCTCCGCAAAAGTCGCATGACTTTTGAGGGAGAAGCGCGCGCAAGAAAAGAGCACAACAGGAAATGGCCCGGCAGTCCGGGAATGTGAATCTTTAGTGTTCCTGGGAGGACATCCATGAAGAAAATTATATTCAGCAGCACGCTGCTCGCCGGCCTGCTGTCATCGGCAGCGGCCTTCGCCGCCACTGAACTCAGCATGTGGTATCACGGTGCTGGCAATGAAGTTGAACAGAAGATTCTGACCGGCATCATCACCGACTTCAACGCAGCGCAAGCCGACTACACCATCAAGCTTGAGCAGTTCCCGCAAGGCGCTTACAACGATTCTGTCACCGCTGCCGCCGCATCAGGCAAGCTGCCCGATATCATCGACGTTGACGGTCCTGTCATGCCAGGCTGGGCCTGGGCCGGTTACATGGCCCCGCTCACCATTGATCCTGCAAAATACGCTGGCTTCCTGCCTGGCCCTATCGGCACTTACAATGGCAAGGTCTATTCCATTGGCCTGTGGGATGCAGCCGTCGCCATGGTTGCCCGCAAGTCGGTGCTCGATGCCAATGGCATCCGCATTCCAACCCTCGACAAGCCTTGGACCATGGACGAATTCGACGCAGCCCTCGTGAAGCTTCAGGCGTCCGGCAAGTTCGAATTCCCGCTGGATCTCGGCATGGCCTGGAAGGGCGAATGGTATCCCTACGCATTTGGTCCGATGATGATTTCAGCCGGTGGCGACATCGTCAACCGCGACGGTTACAAGACAGCTGAAGGCACCCTGAACGGCGAAGGTGCCGTGAAGTTCGGCAAATGGTGGCAGTCCGTATTCGCACGCAAACTGGCACCCGGCACATCGCAGGATGGCGCTGACCGTGACACAGGCTTTGGCAGTGGCAAGTATGCAATCTCCTGGAACGGAAACTGGGCTGCCCTTGGGGCCGTCGAAAAGTTCAAGGACGACGTGCTGTTCCTGCCCGCACCAGATTTCGGCAATGGCCCGAAGATTGGCGCAGCATCTTGGCAGTTCGGCGTTGCCGCTTCTTCCAAGAACCAGGAAGGTGCCAACAAGTTCATCGAGTTTGCCTTGCAGGACAAATACCTGACTGCATTCTCTGATGGCATCGGACTCATCCCGCCAACGCCTGCGTCTGCGGCAGCATCCAAGAACTACAAGGCTGGTGGTCCAATGGAAGTGTTCTATGCACTCTCCGCCAAGCAGGCCGTTCTGCGTCCTGTCTATCCAGGCTATGCGGTTGGCGCCAAAGTGTTTGAAAAGGCATTGTCGGACATCGCCAATGGTGCTGACGTGCAAACCACGCTCGACGCCGCCGCCGACGAAGTGACCAAGGACATTGAAAAGAACGGCGGCTACGCCCCCAAGATGTAAACGACAACTTCCCCCTCCCCCTTGTGGGGAGGGCCGGGGTGGGGGTCGCTCCGCTGTTTGAAAATGAGTGCGCTGTACTTTTCACTTCGAACACCTGAGCGACCCCCACCCTCACCCTCCCCACAAGGGGGAGGGAATGAGAGGAGCAGAATTGATGAACGCGACCACACAATCAAAACTCATGAATGCCCCGCGCACGGGTTGGCTCTTCGCTTTCCCGGCAGCCTTCTTGATGTTCATGTTCATCGTCCTGCCCTTCTGCCTCGCTTTCGTGTTCTCCTTCACCAACCAGCGTTTTGTCTCGCCCAATGCAGCTGAATATGTCGGCCTTCAAAATTTCCGCGATCTTCTCAGTGTCAGCGTATTAACACTTGAGCCAGAGCGCGATCCCGCCACGCAAGCAGTTCTCAAAGAACCCGATGGATCTATCAAATATCCCGCTGTCCGTTCTTACACCCGCAACAACCCCGATTTCCCGCAATACAAGGGCATGCGCGAATGGTTCTCATGGTCATCGGGCGACACAAAGAAAGTAGTGCTCGCCACCGACGTGGTGTTCATGAAGGCGCTGCTGAACACATTTCTGTTCGTGCTGGTCGTCGCCCCCCTGCAAGGTGCCTTGGCCCTTGGCCTTGCCATGATGATCAACCAGAAACTCAAGGGCATCAACATTTTCCGTACCATCTATTTCATGCCTGTCGTCGTTTCGATTGTCGTGGTGTCATTGCTGTGGCGGTTTATCTACGACGGCCAGAACGGATTGCTCAACACATTGCTCAGTGGACTGACGTTTGGATTGTTCACACCTGTAGACTGGCTTGGCAGCGCGTCAACCGCATTTCCGGCAATCATTGCGATGTGCATTTGGCAAGCCGTCGGGTTTTTTATGGTAATCTGGTTGTCGGGCCTGCAGACCATTCCCGATTCTCTCTATGAGGCAGCCGACATTGAGGGTGTGACACCCTGGCAGAAATTCCGTTTTGTCACCTGGCCGGGCTTGCGCAACACGGCTGTATTGGTGCTTTTAGTGATCACCATGCAGGCCTTTGCGCTTTTCGCCCCGGTCGCCGTCATGACCAACGGCGGACCAGTTGACGCGACACAGACGGTGGTTTTCCAGGCTGTTGGGCGCGGTTATGGCAAGCAAGACATTTCCGGCGGCTCCGCCATCTCGGTTGTACTTTTCGTTATTGTCCTGTCGATTTCACTTCTGCAACGTTATCTCACACGGGAGAAAATCTGATGCAAGCTGCCGCGAAAGCCCCGAAGAATGTGGTCTGGCGTTATGTGCTGCTGATTCTGGTGGCGGCCATATTCATCTTCCCGCTGGTCTTCATGATCATGTCGTCGCTGAAACCTGATTTGCAGCTTCTCACCGATACAGAATCGATCCGCGCCTTCCTGCCTGTCGGCGACATTTCACTGAACAACTACACCGCAGCCTTTAAGCGGGCACCTGTCGGCTTGTTTGTCTTCAATTCCATTTTGGTGACCGGAACCACCGTCTTGCTCTCGCTCCTGCTGTGCTCGCTGGCGGCATTTTCCTTCGTGTACCTGGAGTGGAAAGGTCGCGAAGTCATTCTTTCAGCCATTGTCGCAACACTCATCATCCCGTTTGAAACAATCGCCATTCCACTGCTGATGCTGGTCAACTATCTCCCCTGGATCGGCTCTAACGGACTTGAAATCAGTTGGCTCGATTCTTATCACGTGCAGATCATTCCATGGATCGCGGATGGCTTGACGATTTTTCTCTTCGTGCAATATTTCAAGGATTTGCCACGCGAACTGATCGAGGCAGCGCGCATTGAAGGCGCAAGCTGGTGGCAAATTTATTACAAGGTCATCATGCCATTGTCCGGCCCTGTGCTGGCGACAGCGGCAATTCTCAAATTCCTCGTCATGTACAACCAGTTCCTCTGGCCGCTCATTTCGGTGCAGGCCGAACAATACCGCCCCGTCATGATCGGCCTGCAATACTTCTTCCAGCTCAACATCGCCTGGGGCGAGGTCATGGCCTATCTCACCATGATCACCGTGCCAGTGCTGGCCTTCTACCTTCTCCTGCAACGCGCCTTCATCGCGTCCATCGCTTCAACCGGCATCAAGGGGTAATCGTGGTTCTCTCACTCAAGGACAAATGGATCTGGGATTTCTGGCTGGTCGATCCGCAAACTGCGGATGATGGCAAGTGGCACATCTATTTTCTGCAGGCCGACAACACGCTGCCCCATCCCGATGACCGCCACCGCAATGTGACGCAGGGCCACGCGGTGTCGGATGATCTCGTCAACTGGACCCACAAGGGCACATGTTTTGCGCCATCGAAAACCAAGGCGTGGGACGATTGGACAACCTGGACCGGCTCCGTCGTGAAAGATGATGCAGGCCTGTGGCACCTGTTCTACACCGGCACCATGCACGATCTGCGCGGCATGCATCAACGCATCGGCCACGCCACATCGCAGGGATATGCATTCTTGGGTGCGTGTGGGTGACGGACTTTGTTTGGACCTGACCGGACCCAACGCAAAATACTACGAAGAGTACACCCCCCTCCACTGGCACGATAGAGCCATGCGCGACCCCTGGGTCATGCGCGATCCTGATGGTAAAGGCTGGATCATGTATTTCACCGCCCGCGTACCGGGCCGCAAGGAACCCAATGCCGGTGGTGCCATAGGTTTTGCCACCTCGCCCGATCTCATCACATGGACTCTGCAAAAACCCGTTTATGATGGCGGCGCTTTTGGCCAACTCGAAGTGCCGCAGGTGTTCAAGCATGGCAGCCATTGGTACATGACGTTTTGCACGTCATCCCATCACTGGGCTGAAAGCTACCGCAAGGACAATCCGCAAACTCCAGTAACAGGCACAAGCTACCTCATGGCATCGAGTCACCTTGGACCATGGCACGCCGCCAAACCTTTTCTCGATGGTCACGAACCTTGCAATCGCTATGCCGGAAAAATCATCGCGAAAGACGGCAAGCTCCACATCATGGGCTTCCTGCATGATGATGAACAAGGAAATTTCGTCGGCAAGGTCAGCAATCCGGTACTGCTCCAGGTCGATTCCAACGGTCTCCTGCATGTGAAAGAATAAACCATGGCAAATCTTGCACTGAAAGACGCACGTAAAAGTTTCGGCTCGGTCGAAATCATCAAGGGCGTCAGCCTTGATATCAAGCACGGTGAGTTTGTTGTCTTCGTCGGCCCGTCAGGCTGCGGCAAGTCGACATTGCTGCGCATGATTGCGGGGCTTGAAGACATCACCTCCGGATCAATCAGCATCGCGGATCGTGTCGTCAACGACCTGCCGCCCAAAGACCGCTCCATCGCCATGGTGTTCCAGTCCTATGCGCTGTTTCCACACATGACCGTGCGCGACAATGTTTCCTTCGGCTTGCGCATTGCCGGCGCACCGAAAGGTGAAATCGAAACCAAGGTCGCCGAAGCCGCCCGCATGTTGAAGCTCGAGCCATTGCTCGATCGCAAACCCTCGCAGCTCTCCGGCGGCCAGCGCCAGCGCGTCGCCATCGGCCGCGCCATTGTGCGCAGGCCGGAAGTTTTTCTGTTCGATGAACCGCTGTCCAATCTCGATGCCGCATTGCGTGTCGGCACCCGAGCCGAAATCGCCAAGCTGCATCGTGATCTCGGTGCAACCATGGTCTATGTGACGCATGATCAGGTGGAAGCAATGACACTGGCGGATCGCATTGTTGTGCTCGATGCCGGAACCGTTCGCCAGTTTGGCTCGCCCTTAGAGCTTTATCACCAGCCGCAAAACCAGTTTGTCGCAGGCTTCATCGGTTCACCCAAGATGAACTTCCTGCCGGGCGAAATCACGGCTGTGGCAAAAACCGGTGTGACGGTCGACTGCAAGGGCACCGGCAAGATCAATGTCCCGGTTTCTCCGCAGGGCCTGTCGCAAGGCCAGCCGGTGCAGGTCGGCATCCGCCCCGAACATGTTGGGGCCACCGCAAAAAAAGCGACTTGCAAAGGCACGATTGGCCTTGTGGAACTTCTCGGCCATCAGACATTCCTTGAAGCCGACATCGGTTCGGAGCGTCCCCTCACCGCCCTCGTAGACGGTGTTGAAGCCTTTGACATCGGCGACACGGTCAACCTCACTTTCGAACCTGCGAATTGCCACCTCTTTGATGCACAAGGTCAGGCCGCACCACGCCTCAACCCTCCGGCTATTGCGAAGAAGAAGCGGCGCTGACACAGTTGAATCGTCTTTTAGTGACAATTTATATTTGGAAATAATATCTATACCTTAGTGGTCAGACATAAGGATGCCACAATTGGCAACCAGTTCGGAGCCGGGAACGGCTCCATTGTGGGCGCTTTAGGGAATGCAGAATTTCCGAACAACATTTTTTGCCATGGGTGGCGAAAATGAAATTGTCATTGTAACAGATGGCCATCAGCACGCAGCAACTGCAATGGAAGCAGCTGCGAGGGAAGTTCTGCGCATACAGGACAAGTATTCGCGTTACCGCTTTGACGATTCCAGCATTATCTATCGCATCAACAGCCGCGCCGGAAATGGCGAATGGATTGAATGTGACCCTGAAACAATAAGTCTCTTCAGATTTGCCAACCAGATTTACACTCAAAGTGATGGCTTGTTTGACATCACCTCGGGTGTGTTGCGCAAGGCCTGGAATTTTGCCGAACCTGTCATTCCTTCTGATGAAACCATTGCAGGATTTTTGCAACTGGTGGACTGGAACAAGCTTGAAATAAAAGACGATTCAGTACGCTTGCGGGAAGCGGGAATGGAGATCGACTTTGGCGGTTTCGGCAAGGAATATGCAGCCGACCGCGCTGGCAGGGAATTGAAAGAACACGGTATAGGCTCCGGTTACGTCAATCTCGGCGGCGATATTTGTGCGCTGGGTCCTCAGCTTGGCGGGGAGGATTGGCTGATCGGCGTATCCAATCCCCGCGAAGAAGGGGCCATCATCGCGACCATCCCGGTTTCAAACGGCGGACTGGCCACCAGTGGCGATGCTGTGAAGTACTTTATGCAAAATGGCCGCAGATATTGTCATATTATTAATCCCAAAACCGGATGGCCCGTGAATTGTTGGTCTTCTGTCAGCATAAGTCAGGCATCTACGCTAAAGGCCGGCGTTTATTCCACGGTTGCAATGTTAAAGGAAAATAAAGCAGAGAAATTTTTAGTTGAGGAAGGTTGCGGATATCTACTTGTCGATATTCACGGCCAGAAATTTTTGAATAAACCACCGACCTAAGGAGAGAGTTGAATGACTGTTTTACTGACTGCTGGAAGCGATAAGCTCGATATGTTTATTAGTTCGTCATATGACCTGAATGGATCACCCGGCTACGTTATTCCAGGAGATGACACATCCGGGTTCGCCAATCTCAAGGGACAGACTGTTGATGGACTTGGCGGCATAGACACTGTTACATCTGACAATAATTACGGAAAATACTTCACCTTGACGGCGACTGCCGACGGCGTGATGACGATGACTGTGTCCAGTGGCAGCATCACAAAGTTCAAAAATGTTGAAAAATTCACGTGGTACAAGACCCACTCGACGATCGTAGATTTGAGCATCAACCTCGGCACAGCTGCAGCGGACAAGGTGACTGGCGGCAAGCTTGCTGACAAGTTCCTTTTTGGACTTGGTGGCGCTGATACGATTTCGGGTCTGGGTGGCGGTGACTGGCTGATGGGTGGAGCGGGAGCTGACAAACTGATCGGCGGTGCAGGCGCAGATCGCTTGACCGGTGGTGCCGACAAGGACATCTTTGATTTCAACGCCATCACGGAAACGGGGAAAACGTCCTCGACCCGTGACCAAATCACCGATTTCACCCATGGTGTGGACAAGATCGACCTGTCCACGATCAATCCGACAAATGCCTCGCACAAGTTTGGCACCATTACCAAGGGCACTGTGTTCCACAAGATCGCCGGTGAACTGCATTACAGTCAGGCCTCCGGACACACGATCATTTCAGGTGACGTGAACGGCGACAAGATTGTCGATTTCACCATTGACTTGCTGGGCTTGAAGACGCTGACCAGCGTCGATTTCATCGCCTGAGAATGACATGTAAGTTTGGGGCGGCGTGCCGCCTCAAACAATCAAAACCGAGAAAATTTTTCTGAACCCGTGCCGGGCAAACATCATTGGTCGGCCCTATTTGAAATTCTGTCCGTCTGGAGAAGCGAAATGGCACTGATCAATCATACCACAGGTAATGACACCAACTCCGTGCTGAAGCAGGGTCTCACTTGGAATAATATTTATGATGGTCTTGCCGGTACAGATACGATTTCTTGTACCGACACCCGCTCGGCAGCTGCGCGCTACTTCACACTCAGTGCCCTCAACGATGGCACACTGGTGGCAACCAGCGCAAGCGGCGCAGGGACAATGCAGTTCAAGAATTTCGAAGTGTTCAAATATGCTGACATCACACTGAACTTGGGCACTGCCGCTGCAAATACGATTACAGGTACGACTGCATCCGATGCATGGCTTTTTGGTTTGGGTGGCAATGACACGATCGACGGCGCGGCAGGCACAGACACTGTTGTGATGCAGGGCGCAAAAGCCAATTACACTGTCACATTAGTAAGTGGCACCACGTACCAGATCGTTGATAACACGGGTGCTGACGGCACTGACCAGTTGCTCAACATCGAAAACGTGAAATTCACTGACGGCACCTTTGCCATCGGCACGCTGGTCACGGTTGCTCCACCACCGCCACCACCTCCTCCTCCACCTCCAGTCACGCCGGTCCAAATCGATGGCACCGCAGGCGCTGACACATTGACGGGCAACTCCGTCAGCAACACCATCAATGGTCTGGCCGGCAACGACACGATCACCGCCTCCGGCGGCACCGACACGATGAATGGTGGTCAGGGCAATGATACCTTTAACATCAATGATGCCGGCGGCCATGTCGTCGTCGAAAATGCCAATGAAGGCACCGACACTGTCAACGCAGCAGTCAGCTACACCCTGACAGCCAATGTTGAAAACCTGGTCCTCACCGGGTCCACCGCGATCAATGGCACCGGCAACGCACTCAACAACCGCATCACCGGCAACAGCGCCAGCAACATGTTGACTGGCGGCGGCGGCACCGATACGGCCGTCTACACGGGTGCTGTGGGGAACTATTCCATCACCGCAACGGACGCCACCCACGCAACCGTTACGATTGGCGGCGTCACCGACACGCTCTCGGGCATCACCACCATCGAAATCGGCGGCACCTCCTATACCGTCGCAAGTTTCATTCCGGTTGTTGTCCCGGCCGATCCCGTCGTCATCAATGGCACCGCGGGTGCCGACACGCTGACTGGCAATTCGCAGAACAACACCATCAATGGCCTCGGCGGCAATGATACACTGACGGCAGCTTTGGGTGCCGACACATTGGTCGGCGGTCTGGGCGATGATATCTATGTCATCAACGCGGGCGGCAACACCATCACGGAACAGGCAAACGAAGGCACCGACACTGTCAGGTCGGCAATCACCTATAGCCTCGGCGCAAACGTCGAAAACCTTGAACTCACCGGTTCGGGTGCAAGCAATGGAACCGGCAACACGTTGGACAACCGTCTCACCGGCAACAGCGCCACCAACACACTGACGGGCGGCGGCGGTACTGATACAGCCGTCTACACGGGTGCCGTTGGGAACTACTCCATCACCGCAACGGACGCCACCCACGCCACCGTTACGATTGGCGGCGTCACCGACACGCTCTCGGGCATCACCAAAATCGAAATCGGCGGCACCTCCTATACCGTCGCAAGCTTCATTCCGGTTGTTGTTCCCGGTGACCCTGTCGTGATCAACGGCACCGCAAGTGCCGACACGCTGACCGGCAATTCAATGAACAACACCATCAACGGCCTTGCCGGCAATGATACGCTGACGGCGGCTGTGGGTGCCGACACATTGGTCGGCGGTCTGGGCGATGATATCTATGTCATCAACACAGGCGGCAACACGATCACGGAACAGGCAAACGAAGGAACTGACACTGTCAGGTCTGCGATTGCCTATATCCTCGGCGCAAACGTTGAAAACCTTGAACTCACCGGGACAAGCGCAACGAATGGCACGGGCAATAGCCTTGCCAACCGCCTCACGGGCAACAGCGCCAGCAACACCCTGTCCGGTCTCGGTGGCGACGATGCGGTTGATGGCGGAGCAGGTGACGATACGCTAGTGCTTACGGGCGCAAAGGCCAACTATCAGGTCACTTCCATCAATGCCACGACGGTCAGGATTACCGATCTGACGACAGGCCGCGACGGCGTCGAAACGGTCACCAACGTCGAGAATTTCAAATTCTCCGACGGCACTGTCACCTTGGCAAATCTGACCGCAGGAACAGGTGGTGGAACAGGCGGCGGCACAGGTGGTGGAACTGGCGGTGGAACGACCAACAATGGCACGGGCAATTCCGATACGCTGAATGGCGATGCCGACAACAACACGATCTACGGCCTCGCGGGTGATGATTCGCTCAATGGTGCCGCTGGTGCCGACATGCTCTACGGCGGCGACGGCAATGATACTTACTACGTCGATGACTCTGGCGACCGGGCTGTTGAGATTGCAAACGGTGGAACTGACACCGTAAGATCCTCAATCAGCTACACGCTGGGTGCCTATGTCGAAAATCTCATGCTCACGGGATCTGCAGCACTCGACGCAACAGGCAACGCCCTGGCAAATTCCATCGTCGGCAACAAGGGCGCCAACAAGATATTCGGCGGCCAGAGTGATGACATGCTGAGCGGCGGCGGCGGCAATGACGTGCTGAATGGTGGCCTCGGCGCTGACAAGCTCTATGGTGGCTCTGGCACCGATATCTATATCGTCGACGGGTCCAGCGACCAGGTTATCGAAACCGCCAATGCCGACCGCGATCTGGTCAAGACCTTGGTCAATTTCCGCCTCGGTGCAAATGTCGAAAGCGTGCAACTGAGCGGCACCAAGGCAATTAACGGCATCGGCAATTCGCTTGACAACATCATGATCGGCAACGAATCTGCCAACCGTCTCGCAGGCGGAACCGGGGTGGACACGATGCGGGGCGGTGGCGGCAAGGACGTCTTCGACTTCAATTCCCTGAAGGACTCCGGCACCGCTGCAGGATCACGCGATGTGGTCATGGATTTCAACCAGGGAACCGACAGGATTGATCTGTCATCGATTGACGCCAACAGCTTTGCCAGCGGCAACAACGCCTTCAAGTTCATCGGCTGGCATGGGCTTTCGGGCCGGGCCGGAGACGTTGACTATCGCTTCTCGGGTGACAACACGATTGTTGCAGTTGACGTTGACGGCGATGCCAAGGCTGATTTCCAGATTGAGCTGGCAGGTCACCACGAATTGAGAGCGGTCGATTTCATTCTGTAAGCGCGTTCAGAATTCATATCTGTATCCGGCAAATGCCTGCAGTTCTGCAGGCATTTCGCCGTTTTGCAGGGTCACTCCAAGCTCCGACTCCAGCAGCCAGTGCTTGTCGATCCGGTAACGCGCACCAATGCTGGGCGTGATGCTGTAGATGGCGTCCCCGTTGCGCGTGGTCACAGTGGTCCTGAGCCGCGTGGTAAGGCGCAATGCCTCGTCAACCGGGAAGCGCCAGGAAATGTCAGCGCCGATCTTCGAGCGCCTTTCACCATGACTGTAGGTCAGGCCAAGTCCCAATGTATCGCCAGTCTTGAGAATGCTGGTACCATTGAGATAGGCCCCCACATAAATGTCATTGGCAAGTTCGGGGATTTCATCAATGCCGCCGGAAGCTGGCATCCCCGACACATCTGACCACAAGGCATCGAATGACATTTGCCATGTGTCAGAGAATGTATAACTGATGCCAAGTGCTGCCGTCACCGCGTCAGCGGTCCGGTCTTTGGCCAGGATCAGCACCTGCTTTTCACCAAGCAGGTTGACCAGGCTCGGCAGCCTGTCCAGTTCTTGCCCTGAGAGCGCGTTGGATGTCAGCAAGAATGGCTGCGTCCGGAAGTCCAGGGACGCGTTCAGCGCCAGCCGGTCATTCGCTTGCCAGTTTGCTGAAATGAATGCGCTGCTGACCTTGTTCTGGTTGAAATCAAAATCAATGCCCGTGTAGCCCGAAAGGTCATCGGTTTCATATCTCAGTTCGCTGCCAATCGCCCGCCGGTCAACGATGCTGCCAGCCCGTTGCTCGATCACGTAGACTTCGCTGCTCCACGGGCTGTCCGGGAATTCATAAACCCCGCTGGCGCTGAAAAAATACATCTCATCTTCAAAGGGAAGCGCGCCACGGTCATAAACCGGCGAACCTGCGGCAATCAACAGGTCAAGGGCCTTGTTCGCTTTGTACGTCATCGAAACGCCGTCGAACCGCCCGAAGATGCCACCATCATTGCGCACCTGCCGGCCGATGCGCGCCGAAGCACCGGAAGGCTTGTCGAGAACGTCGGCATAGAACGTCGCGACACTGTTCTTGCGTTCGTTGCCATTGATGCCAAGGTCTTGCCGGTTCAGCGCATCCACCCGCAGGGAAACAACACGTTTTTGGTTTTCACCCTTGAAGGCAACGCTGACATTGCTGATCACTTCGCTTTCAACAAGCTCATGGTCATCACCCAACTGGTCGTCACGGTAATAGGCTTGTCCGGCCAGGCCATATTTGGTCCAGGTCCAGGCGTCAGGATCAACAACCGGGTCCTTGATCTTGCGCATGCTGCGCAACGTGCTCTCGGGTGCAATTGTCCCCCGCAGCGCCCCGCTGTTGTCGGCAAGACTCTCGTTGGCCTTGTCACCGCCCTGCAGTTCGCGCGGCAGGTCGCCCTTGGCTGCATCATCAATTGCTGCTGCGTTCAGCGCATCAACGACATCAGCGAGGCGTTGCCGGATGCGACCGCTGCTTTCATGGGAGGGAAAAAGCGCGAGAGTTGCTTCATACTGCAACTTGGCATCATCAAGCCGACCGAGACGCTCAAGTGCCAGACCATTGAGTTCCATCGCCTTCTGCTTGTCGTTTCCGGCAAGTGACACGATGAGGGGAGCCAGAAGTTTCAGCGCCTCTTCATGGAGTCCCGCCGCAATCGCGGTACTGGCTTGTGCCAGTGGCCCTGCTGGCGGCTGTTGCGTGATGCTGCCGACTGCAGCCTGGCCTGTGTTGCAGGCCGCTGTGCTGCCGGACTTGGATACATCAACCCTGATATGGCGCGTTTCAGCGTCCATGATGATGCGATAGTTGACGGCTGCGTTAAACCGGATGGCAATCGCGGGCGTTTGCCCGGCATTTCGCAAAAATCCGATTGTCTTCACACCAGCCGCATTGTCGGCCGGGACGGGCAGAATTTCTGCCGTCGGCAGTGTCGGAGTATCACCCGCGAGGATCTCGATGGGAATTTCGACGATGGCCGACGTTCCGCTTTGTGTCGCTCCGGCAAAGTTCGCCGCTTCATTCAGCCGAAGGTGAATTTGCTCGCAATTTCCATCTTCGGTCACTTGCAGGGACGTCATCAGTTTCTGGGGCACGGATTGCGCGATACTGGTCTGGCTCGAAGCGGCGACCGTGCATGCGATCACGCTGGCGCTGAATCCGTGCAACTGTTTGAATGCGCGATACTTCATTGCAGCTGCGGCCAGTTGGGATCGAGGATCGTCCAGTCAGCAGTGCTGAGGTGGCATATATCGCAGGGTTTCACCGTGTCAACGTGCCTGCGCCCTTTTCCGGTGGCTGGCGGATGCCGGTTGTCATGGCACGACAGGCAGGTCCCGGTCGACTCCGCGTGATCAAAGCGCGAGGTCGTCCAGGTCGAATTGACATGGCAGGCCTCGCACACATTCGACGTGGCAAAGTGCCTGCGGCCCTTGCCACCGGCTGGCGGATGGTTGTTGTCGTGGCACGAGTAGCATGTTCCGCTGGCCTCGGCGTGATCGAAACGTGAAGTGATCCACGTTGAAACAACATGGCAGGCCTCGCAGGCATTCGACGTTGCAAAATGCCGGCGACCCTTGCCACCTGCTGGCGGATGCCGGTTGTCGTGGCACGAAAAACACGTCCCCAGCGCTTCCGCATGGTCAAAGCGCGAGGTGGTCCAGGTTGTCACACTATGACAGGTTTCACAGGCATCGGTTGTCTTGAAGTGGCTGCGCGACTTTCCCTGGATCGTCCCTTCAGAGGATTTCACCTTGCCGCTGTGGCAGCTCACACAGCTGCCGAGAGCTGACGCATGGTCAAAGCGTGTCGTCGGAATCCACACCCGCACCGAATGGCAGTCTTCGCAGGTATTGGTGGTCTTCACATGATTGCGCGTTTTGCCTGTCGCGACCCGCCCGTTATGGCATCCAAAGCACGATCCGGTAATGCCGGCATGATCAAAGCCGCTGAGTTCCCACTTCGCTGTCGTGTGGCAGGACAGGCAATTGTTGGATGAAGGAACATGTTTCGGACCCTTGCCGATGGCCTGCACGCCATTGTGGCAGCTGGCGCAGGGAAGTGTCGTCATCGCATGGTCAAATTTTGCGACACTCCACGTGCTCACCTGGTGGCAGTCTTCGCATGTTGCGCTGCTGCGAATATGTGTCTTGCTTTTGCCGGTTGAAATCTTTCCGTCATGGCAACTGAAGCAGTTGGTCGAGATCTTGCTGTGATCGACCTTTACATTTTTCCAGCGTGCCGTGTCATGGCAGTCCAGGCACTGGTTCGTGGTCGGTGGATGATTGCGGCTCTTGCCCGACGCTGTCTTGCCGTCATGGCAGGCAAAGCAGGCAGTAGGAGTACCTTTGAACTTGGCTCCCGCATGGCATGTTTCGCACCGTACATCGATATGCTTGCCGGTCAGCGGAAAGTTGGTCCTGGAGTGGTCGAAATTCTTGTCGATCACTGTTTCTGCGGAAGCAGACCCGCAAGCCAGCACGAGAAGCACAAACAACGCCACAATGCCACGCAAGGCGGCATTGGCGATTGTGGAATATGACAGCGCACCATTCACGAAAGCAGCGACTCTTCCGACAACGGCACCACTGGACTTTTTCCTCTGTGCATTCCTTCCTCTCCGATCGCGGCGCGAACCCTGTCAGCGCTTTGTCAGTTTCAGCCGGAGTGCCGTTTTCCCCATGCTTTTGGCGCGTTAACTAAAGTCAGGATTCATTCGTAAAGTCTAGTGAAATGATTCGGATTAATGACTCATTTACGGATAATTGCGCCTTTGAAACTGACCGTTGAATGACATTCGGCGCAGTTCTGGCCAAACGCCCCGCGATGTATGTCCTGGGCCTTGTGGCAGGCATAACACGCAACCGGAAGGCTGGCCGAAACCACGTTTTTCTCTTTGTGGCAGCCATGGCAACCAAGCTTTTTGTGCGCCCCCGTCAGCGGGAATTTCGTTCCGGTATCGTGGTTGAAGGCAACCTTTGTCCAGCCGGAGGCCGAATGACAACTTTCACACTTTGCCGTGAGCCGTCCTTCATGCACGTCGTCCTTCTTGTGGCACGAGAAGCAATCTGTCTTGGCATCTTTATAGGCTGGGCTCGCATGGCAACTTTCGCAGGCCACTGCGACGTGCAAACCAGACAGCGGAAACGCCGTGAGCGCATGGTCGAATGTCACATCCTGCCGCCAGGCAGAAGTCTTGTGGCAGCTCTCGCAATTTTGTCCAAGCTGGCCCAGGTGGACATCCTGCTTCTTGTGGCAATCAAAGCAGCCCATCGGCAGTTTTGATGTGAGGTTCTTGCCATGACAGTCGGCACATGCGGCCTTGGCATGGGCCCCTGTCAGGGCAAAGCGCGTCAGCTTGCCATGATCAAAAGCCTTGTGCTTCCAGTCTTTTTCAGTGTGGCAGCTCTCACATTTTTCGCCAAACCGCGCATCATGCACATCTTGCATCGCGTGGCAGCCAAAACATGTTTTGGAGACACCCTTGTAGACTTCTCCGACATGGCAACCAAAGCATGTCGCCTTGGCATGCGCGCCATTCAGCGGAAAGTCTGTCTTGCTGTGGTCAAAGATCGCGGTCTTTTTCCAGTCTTTGGTGTTGTGGCAGGACTCGCACTTGTTTCCCAGATTGCCGCGATGTGGCTGGTCCTTCTCGTGACAGTCGAAACAGGCATGTGGTGCTGCGCTGAACTTCTTGCCCGGCAAATGGCAACCATTGCAATCCACCTGGGCATGCTTGCCATCAAGCGGGTAATCCGTTTCAGTATGGTTGAAGGTAATGCTGGTGAACCGGTCCTGTTTGAAGTCGCGACCCTTGTGTTCAGCGTGACAGTTGGCACACTCGGACTTTTTCACCAGGGGATTCTTGCCGTGGAAGCCCTCGCCCTTGGCAATGTCTTGTTTCACCGGCTTGTGGCAATCGGCACAGAGTGAGCTTTGCGCAGCCTTCTTGAAGGCCATGTGGCAGGTACTGCAGTCTTCTTCGAGTTTCTTGTGTGCTGTCGCCAGCAGGTCAGGCTGAACCAGGTTTTCGACTGTGTTTTGCGCCCACAGGGGACCTGTAAGAAACACCAGACCCACCAGGAAGGCCAGGCCAATTTGGAATTGGGCCAGCCTCCTGATCACGGAACATCCTCAGTACCAGTGGACTGCGATGACGTGAGCCACGCCACTGACCAGCAGCAGGTAGAACAAGGGCACATGCAGCAGGTGCCAGACTGAAAACAACCGTTCCCAGAAGGCGAGCTGCGAGGCAGCGCTGAAAGACTGGAGAAAATCCCTGACATGCAGTTGTGCTTGTTTCCTGTGGCGTGCCAGCTCTGCGTTAGACCAACCGTTTCTGACCGCATTTTCAGCAACGGTTCGCCGAATCATTGAATTGAACTTTAGTCTGGCAAGCCGCACTTTGAAAGGTATGACCAGCGCCGAAACGAATTGCCGCGACAATGACCGCTCGTGGAAGATCGGCAACGCGGCGAAATTCGCAAGCCGTGCCGCAATTTGACCCTGCGAACCGCCGACATCTTCTTCAATGTCGCCCAAAAGGTGTCGGGCATGTTCAAACATCTGGTTCGCGTTGGCCTTGGCACCGTGCAGACCAAAGTGGATGTGCCGGTAAACGATGCGGCCAATCAGCCCGCTGGCAACCACGGCAAGCATGGTGCCAAGTGCCACATTGCTGTTCGTTGCCCCCCAAGAAAAATTGGCGTGATAGAGAATGAGGATGGGTGCTGCGAGACCGAGCACCATATGCATCTGGAAGAGCATGCGTGAAGCCGCAAGACGCCGGAAAAATTTCAGCCGCTTGACCGATGAATAGGCAAGCTGCAGCAGCATGCCGCTGCCGCCGGCAACACCAATCCAGTAGCCGGCCCCTTCATAGGGAACAAACACATCGGCATTGCGTGTCGAATAGCCATAGGCAATCGCCAGCAACGATGTGATAAGGATGAAATATGTTCCAAGACCTTCGCGCGGCGCAGACGGTGCAGCAACATGCGCAGGCTTGGAGCCGGGACGCGGTGCACTGCGCTGTGGCGGTCGTGAAGCCGGATTTACGGCTGGATCAAATGCAACAAGTTCACGCGCAGACTTGCGCGATAACGCAGTACTCATCAGAATGCCCCCGGCTGTTAAAAGGAACTTTTCTTCTTGCTGCCGTCCTTACATACCTTAGTCTGACAATCAGCTAACAAATGTGGAGAAAATCGATGTTTTTTTGCTTTTTCTCCGATAAAACTTTAGTCAATTTTGTGGCAGCCTGATAACCTGGGATGAATGGAAAAAACATGATTGCAGAGCTTGGACTGTTTGCGCTTTTGTTAGGTTTTTCAGTGTGCTTGGTGCAATCAGTAGCACCAATCATCGGCGCAAACAGGCGCGATGAAAGCCTGATGGCGTTAGGGAATTATGGCGCCATTGCGGCCTTTGTGTGCGTCGCTGCCGCATTTGCACTTCTGACAGCAGGATTCGTGAGCTCAGATTTTTCACTGGCCTTGGTTGCGACTCATTCACAGACAACCAAACCACTTGTCTATAAATTTACCGGTGTTTGGGCCAACCATGAAGGTTCGATGTTGCTGTGGGTTCTGGTGTTGACATTGTTCTCATGTCTCATCGCGGTTTTCGGATCAGCACTTCCGCATCAGTTGAAGGCGCGTGTCCTTGCAGTGCAGGGTATGATTGCCTCAGCTTTTTTGGCCTTTGTCATTTTCACTTCGAATCCCTTTGCGCGCCTTGCCTTCGCACCGGCTGAAGGCAATGGCATGAATCCGCTTTTGCAGGATCCGGGCCTCGCCATTCACCCGCCCTGTCTCTATCTCGGTTACGTCGGATTTTCCGTCACCTTTTCTTTCGCGGTAGCAGCTCTCATCGAGGGAAAAGTGGATCCTGCTTGGGCCCGCTGGGTCAGGCCCTGGGTTCTGGCTGCCTGGTGTTTCCTCACAATGGGCATCACGCTCGGCAGCTTCTGGGCCTATTATATTCTTGGCTGGGGCGGTTGGTGGTTCTGGGATCCGGTTGAAAACGTGTCGCTTATGCCATGGCTCGCAGGCACGGCCCTGCTGCACTCGGCCATCGTGGTCGAGCGTCGTCACGCTCTGGTGAGCTGGACCATCCTGCTCGCCATTCTCACATTCTCGTTGAGTCTCATCGGCACCTTTGTCGTTCGCTCAGGCGTCCTCACAAGTGTCCATGCATTTGCCCAGGACCCTGAACGCGGCGTGTTCATTCTCGCCATTCTCTCGGTGGCAACGGGCGGCGCATTGCTGCTCTATGCCTTGCGCATCCCGCAGGTGAAATCCGGCGTGCCATTCTCCCTCGTCAGCCGCGAAGGCGGATTGTCCCTCAACAATGTGCTGCTTGTGACCGCAACTGCAACCGTCTTCATCGGCACATTCTATCCCTTGCTGATCGACCTCATGGGCAACGACAAGATCTCCGTTGGCCCGCCCTTCTACAATCGCACCTTCGTCCCGATCTTCATTCTGCTGCTGCTCACATTGTCAGTTGGGCCGATGCTGAAATGGAAGCGCGACGAAGTGGTGCCTGCGTTGCAGAAGCTGCGCATACCCTTGGTGATTGCACTGGCGGCATTTCTGGCGGTCCTTGCATTCGGCCACCTGTCCTACATCTTCACCGCGGGCGGTATCGCGCTGTCGCTGTGGCTCATCTTGGGCGCAGTCTGGGCATTGTTCACCCGCATCAAGCTCGCCCAGACTTCACTTGATTCATCCGTGAGCCTTCTCGCCAATACACCGCGCAGCGTCTTTGGCATGGTCCTCGCCCATCTCGGGCTTGGCCTCCTTGTGGGTGCAATTACTGTTGTATCAACCTGGCAACGCGAGAACATTCTGTCCATGGCCCCGGGCGAAACAGCCGAGATTGCGGGTTACATGGTCACATTGCGGGGCATCACCCAGGCCAATGGCCCCAACTATGAAGCAGAGCAGGGAACCTTCGATGTGACGCTCGACGGTAAGTCGCTCGCCACCATGGTGGCAGAACGTCGCTTTTTCCCGTTGCAGCAAAATCAGGTAACGCAAACGGCAATCCGGACCAACATCATTTCGAATCTCTACATTGCACTTGGCGAGGCCGATCAGTCGGGCAAGTGGACGGTGCGCCTCTATTATCACCCACTCGCCCCCTTCCTGTGGATCGGCGGTTTCACCATGGCGTTGGGCGGCTTTGTCTCGCTCACCGACCGGCGTTTCCGTATTGGCGCACCGCATCGCGTCAGGCTCGCAGGTGCCGCGGCATGAAGGCGACAATGATGACACGGTTGTTTTTCACAGCCTTCTCCTTCATGTACCTGGCAGTTCATGCCATGGCTGTAGAGCCGCAGGAAATGCTGCAAGACCCAGCGCTTGAAGCGCGCGCGCGCGCCATCAGTGCCGACCTGCGCTGCCTTGTTTGCCAAAACCAGTCAATTGATGATTCCAACGCCGGCCTCGCGCGCGACCTGCGCCTGATCGTGCGCGAGCGCCTGCAATTGGGCGAGACTGACGCGCAGGTTCAGGAATTCATCGTCAACAGGTTTGGCAACTACGTTCTGTTGAAACCGCCACTGCAACCAAGCACCGTACTGCTGTGGCTGGGTCCGCTTCTGGTTTTTGCCAGCGCTTTGTCAGTCTTCCTGGTCTATATGCGCCGCAGGTCGGCATCTTCGCCTGCCGTACCGGAACCATTGTCACCGGAAGAAACGAGACTGCTGGAAGAAATCAAGGGCAAGAACACATGACACTCTGGATTATCCTGACCCTCATGGCATGCGCTGCCTGTGTGGCAGTGAGCATTCCGCTCATTCGCAAATTCGAACATGCCAATGCGCCGCAGGCAGGGACATCGGCAATCTACGAGTTGCAGCTCGAGCAACTCGATCGCGACCTGCAGTCCGGCCAGATTGACGCAACTGCAGCAAGCTCTGCCCGCATTGAAATCCAGCGCCGCATGATCGCGGCGTTGAAAGAAAGCACGACGGCTCGTCCACTTTCGCCCGCTTGGCGTGGCCTTGCCTTGATCTCGACAACCGGCTTCGTCGCGCTTGCCTCGGTCTTTCTCTATGCGAAACTCGGCAGCCCGACGCTTGTTCCAATTGTTGACAGCAGGCCCACTGTCGCATCCCAGCCCATAGCCCAGCCCGCAGCAACCCCCGGCATGGGCGCGTCAACGGGCCAGGTTGACGCCATGATCACCAAGCTGGAAGACCGCCTGAAACAGAATCCCGCCGATGCCGAGGGCTGGCGCATGTTGGGCTGGTCCTATTTCAACACTGAGCGCTACCAGCAATCCATGGAAGCCTATGCCAAGGCAGTTGCATTGGACCCGGCCAATCTGGATTATCTGTCGGCACTCGCCGAAGCCCAGGTTCAGGCGGCGCAAGGCATCGTCACCCCGGAAGCGCTTGCCAACTTCAAAAAGGTGCTGGCAGGCCAACCAAAGGATCCGCGCTCGCGTTTCTATGACGCACTTCAACTGGAGCAAGCGGGCGACAAGGCAGCTTCTCTCGACAAGTGGCTGGCGCTTCTCGCCGATGCCCCAGACGGCGAAGGCTGGCTGACCGATGTGCGCACACATATTGCCGATCTCGGCAAGGCGCTGGGCCGCGACGTGTCACAACAGCTGAAAGAGCCACCGCAGGAAATGAAGACAGCGGCCCCGCAGATTTCGCAAGACGATGTTGCCGCAATCCAGTCCATGCCCGCTGCCGACCAGCAGGAAATGATCCGCTCCATGGTCGACAGGCTTGCGGCAAAACTCGATGCATCGCCCCGCGATGCCGAAGGCTGGGTGAGACTCATGCGTTCGCGCATGGTGCTGCAACAGAAGGAAGAGGCCCGTGCCGCACTCAGCAAAGCCTTAACGATATTTGCCGATGATGCACCGACCCAGGCGCAGCTCAAGGCCAGCGCCGCGGAACTTGGAATATCGGAAAACTAGACAGCACCGCGCCCCATGGAAACCATAAAACTCTTCTCGCCCTATCTGATCATCATGGCCACAATCTGGGCCATATATCTGACGATCAGCCGTCGTTCCGAAAAACGCGCGATTGCGATCAAGACGGCAGCCTTTGAAGCGGGCCTGTCGGAGCCAACCTCGCTGCATCCTGTTATCAATGCCGCCACCTGCCTGGGCTGCGCGACCTGCACCCTGGCCTGTCCTGAGGGTGACATCCTGGGCATCATCAACGGCAAGGCGGAATTGATCGAGCCGACCCATTGCATTGGCCATGGTGCCTGCAAGACGGCCTGCCCGACCGATGCGATAACATTGGTCTTTGGAACCGCGCAGCGCGGTATTGACCTGCCAGTCGTCAAGCCGGACTTTCAATCCAATGTTCCGGGGATTTTCATCGCCGGGGAATTGGGTGGCATGGGCCTGATCCGCAATGCCGTCGAGCAAGGAAGGCAGGCAGTTGAATCAATCAGCAAACTGACAGGCTTCGGCCAGCCGGGCCGCTTTGACCTGATCATCGTGGGCGCGGGTCCGGCAGGCATTGCCGCAGCCCTTGCTGCAAAACAAAAGAGCCTGTCCTATCTTGTCATCGAGCAGGATGATCTCGGTGGCACAGTGTTCAAGTATCCCCGTGGCAAGGTCGTCATGACGGCACCGGCAATTCTTCCGATTGTCGGCAAAGTGAATTTCCGGGAAGTCTCGAAAGAAAAGCTTTTGGAATTCTGGAAGGACATTGAAGTCAAGCATTCACTCAATGTGAAATACCGCCAGCGGGTGAGCAGCATAGCGAAATCCGGCGACGGATTTTCCGTCAACACCGGCAGCGTACAAAATCTGTGTCGCGCCGTACTTCTGGCCATCGGCCGCCGTGGCACACCGCGCGAACTTGGCGTTCCAGGAGAGGACCTGCCGAAAGTCGTCTACCAGTTCATCGATGCCGAGCAATATCGCAACAAGCATGTGCTTGTTGTGGGTGGTGGTGATTCAGCCCTTGAAGCGGCAACCAGCATAGCCGAACAGCCCGGCACCACGGTCACCCTGTCCTATCGTGGCGACGCATTCGGAAGGGCCCGCTCCAAAAATCGCGACAAGGCTTCGGCGATGGCGCGTGACGGAAAACTGCTTCTTTTGTTCAAATCAGTGGTCAAGGAAATCACCGGTGACGCCGTGGTCCTGGCATCCGATGGCAAGGAAGGCCGCATGGAAAATGACGCCGTGATCATCTGTGCTGGTGGAATTCTCCCCACCGAATTCCTGAAATCGGCAGGCATCGACATGGTGACAAAATATGGCACCGCTTAGAACCTTCCTTGGCACTGCCTGTCTGATTGTAGCTCTTGCGACAGCGCCGCAAGCGCTCGCCAGGGATGACGCCTACCAGAAACTCATCCTCGGCCGCCACTACAAGCAGGCCGTTGCCCTGCTCACCAAATCCGCAAGATCAGGAAATCCACTGTCGCAATATCGCCTGGCTGTCATGTTGCGAAGCGGTCTCGGCACCAGACGCGACGATGCAAGGGCCCGCGACTGGTTGCGAAAGTCCGCCGCAGGAGGCAATGCCGAGGCGGGGAAATTGCTCACCAGCCTTGCAAACATTGTCACCACTGAAGCTGTTCCGGTTCCTGATGCAACAACCTTGCGCAATCCGCGCATTGCATCTCTGGCCAAATTGAAGCCACAACCGTCCGGAAAGCAGGACTGGCTGATATTGAGTGTGGCCCGTCCATTTGAAAAAGTGGATACACCGGCCACGCCAGCAGATATCAATACGCGCGATGCTGCAGGACAAACGCCTCTGATTGTTGCGGTCCGGAGCGGCAATACAAAACTGGTGGAACAATTGCTGGCCTTGAAGGCCAACGTCAACCTGTCTGACAAGGGTGGCATGTCGGCCTATCTCTGGGCCATTGAAACCGGAAACATCGCGCTCGCAAAAATTCTTGTGGGCGCTGCCGCCAACGTTGACCAGAAAACGGCTCACGGCAACTCCGCCGATCTGCTGGCCGCCCGCCAGTGCAATCTGCAAACCCTTGAGGAGGCGGAATCGCATTTCCGCCAGTCACGCTCAAACCATGCAGGCGAAACGGCAGCCCATGTCTTGGCGCGCAATTGCCCTGAAGTTGAAGTGCCAGGAAACCTGGTTTCGGAAGAGGACGCAGTGTTCCCCGACGCTGCCGGACGCACCCCCCTGTGGCGTGCCATTGCCAGCGGCAATGAGCCATTGGCCAAAATGCTGTTGGAGCGTGACGGAGCTTTCACAGCCTCGGACAATGAAGGCTTCACGCCGCTTCATGTCGCAGCCAACACTGGCAACACAAAAATCATCAATGCCCTTCTGCAAAAACCGGTCGAGGTGGAGGCCCTCGACAAGAGCGGGAACACGCCGCTCATGTTGGCTGCAGCAAGGGGCCGATTGGAAGCCGTCAGGCTCCTCCTGCCGCTCGCCGCCGACATCAATCAGAAAAACCTTGATGGCGACACGGTTCTTACACTGGCAGTACGGATCGACCGGGCTGATATCGCAAAATTGGTCGTCGACGCAGGTGGTTCGACCACGTCACGCACCATATCCCGCGACACGCCCGAAAAAATTGCCGAACGCCTGGGTTCACCGACGTTGATCCAGGCCTTGAACTGAACGTTTGCTTCGCACCGAATTCTGGGCAAACAGGCTGTTTCACGTCTCTTCGTTGATCCAAACGCGCATGGCGTTGGGCCCCCGGTTGTTCCACACGTAATAGGGTACAGCGGTGATGGTTGCAGGTACTGCCGCTGGCGGCAGATTGCGATAGAGCAAACCTTCCCACCCCTTCTTTGACAGTGCCTTGCCCTTGGCCTGCAACACAGTAATGCCGCCGAACAATCCCGTCTTCGTTACGTTGATCTTGCCTTTGCGCGGCAGCGCCAGCGTTGCCACAGGTGTCTTGCCATTGTCTTTTTGTTCGATGCAATAAACCAGTGGTCCGCGCGCCAGCGCCACCTTGTTTTGATCGGCCTTGACCAGCGGATTGGCATAGATGCGCCGCGCATCCATCGGCAGGTCGAGCTTCACGACGTCACCCTTGTGCCATGTGCGATCGAGGCTGAGATAGCCCTTTTGCAATGCGCCCTTGATCTTCACGGCCTTGCCGTTGACTGTTGCCTTGGCGCCCGCTTCAGCCCAGGCCGGAATGCGCAGTTTCAGCTTGAAGGTTTTTTCCTTCGCCGGATTGATCTTGATGGAAATGGCACCATCCCACGGATAATTGCTGCTTTCGGACACTTTGACCTTGGTGTCGCCAAGCTCGATTTCGGTTTCAGCGCCGCCATAGAGATGGATGGCAATCAGGTCTTTGCCGCTCGAATAGAAATAGCTGCCAATTGATGCCACCAGCCGCGACACATTCATGGTGCAGCACGGGCACACATGCCAGGCCCAGCGGCTGTCTTTGCCGCTGCTCTCCAGCTTGTTCTCGTAGAAATAATGTTTGCCGTCAAATGACAGGCCGGAAAGCCCGCCATTGTAGATCCCCAGTTCCATAATGTCCGCATACTGACGATCAAGATCGAGGTTCAGCATGCGCTGTGCAAAGAATATCATCGCGACAGTCGCACAGGTTTCCGCATAGGCCGTGTCGTTCGGCAGGTCATAATCCGAGGTAAAGCCTTCATTGGATGCCGAAGGGCCAAACCCTGCTGTCACATACATTTTGGTTGTCACGGCATCGCGCCACAAGACCTCGCAAGCCTTCTTCAGAGTCTTGTCATCAAGCTCGGCGGCCAGATCCGCCATTGCGGTATACATGTAGAAAGCCCGCACCGCATGGCCCACAACCTTGGTCTGCTCACGCACCGGCTTGTGTGACTGGCTGTATTCATGCGTCTTCTGCACAAATGTCTTGGGATCAGCACCGCGTGCCACTGCTTCCTGGTCGAAATAATGCGGCTGCTTCCCGCGTTCGTTGATGAAGTAGGCGCACAGGTTCAGCCAGCGCCGTTCCTGTGTCAGGTGATAGAGCTTGACCAGGGCTATTTCGATTTCCTGGTGTCCACAATAACCATGCTTCTGCGCAGCGCCGGGGCCAAGTGTTTTCTCGATATGCCCCAGATATTTTTCCATGAGGCCCAGCAGCTTGCGTTTCCCGGTGGTCTGGAAATACGCAATGGCACCTTCCAGCATATGGCCCGCATTGTAGAGTTCATGATTGTCGCGCAGATTGCTCCAGCGCTTGTCAATCTCGCGGCCGATATACCAGGTATTGAGATAGCCATCCGGCAACTGTGCCTTCTCCAGGAGATCGGCAATGCCATCGATCTTTTCCTCGATATCGGCATCCGGCCCGTGCGCCAGTGCATAACTCGCCGCTTCGATCCATTTGCCGATGTCCGAGTCCCAGAAGATCTGCGTGGTGAAATTATGGTTGTTGCGCGGAATGGTCAGCGGGGGCGGTGGTTGCACCACTTTCAGGCTCTCCACCATGTTGTATTCAACGAGCTTGTCATATTGGCTGGGAATGGTTTTTTCGAGCACTGTGTCGAGGCGCTCCGACCAGAACTTTCCCGTGAGCGCAACAGCCTTGAAATTGACGGGGTGAAATTGGCGAAGTGTCATGGTGGCAGTTCTTCTTCCGGTAATGTCGCTTCTATTATACCTTGACTTCTGGTTTGTATCGGAAATGATGGTATTGAACCTGGAGGGCGCACGCAATGGCAGATATCACTCTCGATTCCGTGTCAAAAAAATTTGGCACTGTGTCGGTCATTGAGAACGTGTCGCTGTCGGTAAATGACGGCGAGTTCATCGTGTTCCTGGGGCCGTCGGGATCGGGCAAGACGACGTTGCTGCGCATGATTGCCGGTCTTGAAACCATTGATAGCGGCACATTGATGATTGGCGGCGTGCGTTGCGAAACCTTGCCACCCGGCCAGCGCAATGTTGCGATGGTGTTCCAGAATTACGCGCTTTACCCGCACATGAGTGTGCAGCAAAACATGGCCTTCGGGCTCGAAAACATTGGCCTGCCAGCAGCCGAAATTGAGCGACGTGTGAAGGATGCGGCACGCATTCTGGAAATCGAGCCGCTCATGGCCCGCAAACCCTCGCAGCTGTCCGGTGGCCAGCGCCAGCGCGTCGCCATTGGCCGTGCTATCGTCAAGGAGCCGAAGGCGTTTCTGTTTGATGAACCGCTGTCCAATCTCGATGCGGCTTTGCGCGTGCGCACCCGCGTTGAACTCGCCGAGCTGCATCAGCGCATGAAATCAACGATGGTCTATGTCACCCATGACCAGACCGAAGCGATGACGCTCGCCGACCGCATTGTTGTGCTGAATGACCGCAAGATCGAGCAGATCGGCACACCGATGGAAGTGTACTCAAAGCCAGCCTCGCGCTTTGTCGCAGGCTTTGTCGGCTCACCGGCGATGAACTTCATAAAGGTCAAGGTGTCGGACGGCGGCATCACCGCAGCAGATGGCACCAAGCTCCCGCGCCCACCGGCAAATTTTTCCTCCGGTACTTATGAACTGGGCATCCGCCCCGAATCCTTGCGGGTCGTCCCCAAGGGCGGCGACGCCAGTGGCCAGGTCAAAGTCGTCGAACGCCTCGGTGATCGAACGTTGGTTTACACCCGCATGGGCGATGGTGCTTTGCTCACAGCGCAGGATATCGGCAATTCATCGCTGCAACCGAAAGACATTGTGCAGCTTTCCTTCGACATGACGCAGAGCCATTTTTTTGATGCATCAGGCAAGGCGTATCACGCAGATTGACCCCACCTCTGCCATTCGGGCACCCGTGGTGCTACCCCTTGATTCCCGCCGACAAGGTTATCGCCCGCGTCACCTGCCGCTGGAACAGCAGATACACAATGGCAACTGGCAGCCCCGCCAGGATCGCCGCCGCCAACTGCCGCGCATAGAATACACCAAAATTATCGTTCACTTGCGTGATGCCCACCGGCACCGTCATCATTTCTGATTTCGAGACAGCAAGGAATGGCCACAGGAATGCGTTCCAGGTCCAGATGAAAACCACAATGGACAGCGCCGTCGTAATCCCCCAGTTCATCGGCATGAACACCTTGACAAGAATGCGCAGCTCCGAGGCATTGTCCATCACCGCAGCCTCGCGAAAGTCCTTGGGCACGTTGTCGAAGAACTGCTTGTAGACGATGATGATCACCGGATGAATGAGTTGCGGCAGGATCATCCCGGCCCAGGTGTTCAACAATCCCATGCCCGCCATCAACTGAAAATGATTGATGATCAGGGTTTGCGTCGGCACCATGAAACTGGCGAGGATCAGCCACCACAGAACGGTCCGTCCCGGAAATTTCAGTTGCGAAATCGCATAGCCACAAAGCATTGCCGAGATGATGGTGATGACTGTTGCGCCAATCGCAACAGCAACAGAATTGAGATACCAGATTCCAATCTGCGTTTTGAAAAGCGCATTGGTATAATGTTCAAACGTCAAATGCTGCGGCCACAATTCCACATAGGGGCGGATCACTTCGTCCTCGGGTTTGAGTGACGATATGACACCCCAATACAAGGGAAACGCCCAGATCACGGCAAAGACAACCGTCAGTATGGTAGCGATGCCGCCGAACAGGTTCCAGCGCTGGGCCGAAGCGTAATTCATTTGCGCTCCGCTCCCCCTGCCATCCGCAGGAGCTGGAATTGAAAGACAGTGATGATAATGACGATGACAAACAATGTAACGGCAATCGCTGCCGCGCGGCCGCCCTGATTGTTCACAAAGGCGCGGGTGTAGATATACTGCACCATAACCATGGTGTCGTTCGGCCTGCTGCCGATCGAAAACAGATAGACCTGGTCGAATATCTTCAACTGCAGGATCAGCTGGATTGTCAGCACCAAAGCGGTCACGGGCCACAACAGCGGCCAGGTGATTCTTCGAAACGTGCGCCACGGGCCGGAATTGTCGAGTGCTGCGGCTTCATAGATTTCTGGCGGGATGGCACGAATACCAGCGAGAAAAAGCAACAATGAAAATCCGGCCGTCCACCAGATTGTAACAAGCGCAACAGCGGGCATGAACCAGGTGATGGTCTTGAATACGGGTGAGCGCGGAATGCCGAAAAAATTGAGAATGTGCATGCCGACACCGAACTGGTAATTCAGGATCCAGTCCCACACGAAATAGACCACTGAGACCGGCAGGATGAAAGGCAGAAAGAACAGCGCCAAGACAGTGGACTGCAACCAGCCTGAAAGCCTGCTCACGCCCAGCGCGATGAACAGAGCAATGAACGCGCCGGGAACGACTGACAGAAGAACGAAGTACCCCGTGTTCCACAGCGACAGTACAAACAATCGGTCCTTTGGCAGCCGCGCGTAATTCTCCACGCCCACCCACTTGCCTTCGCCGATCAGCGGCGCATCGGTGAACGACGTGATGAACATCTGGATGGTGGGATAGATGAAGATCAGGCCGTAAACGGCAAGGAACGGCACCAGCAAGAGCAGGGCAATCAGGGCTTCGGTGCGGACGTTGCGCAGCATGGATCAATCACAATTCGGGCTGCCCGCAGGGAGGTTGCGGGCAGCCCGATCATTGCAGGGTTTTACATGTTGTCCAGATCAGCCTTGATCTTTTCAACCGCCGCCGCTGGATCCATTTCGCCATTGAGCGTTGGGACGAAGTGCGTCGACATCACGTCGAACACTGGTCCTGCCACGCCAAACACGGTGGATTTCGGGTCAAAGATCATGTTGGCCGTCAGGGGTGAATAGGTCGCGTTGGGCTCCATCTTCTTGTACCCATCTGTCGCGGTCACAGGCCCATAGGCCGGAATATGGCCAGCCGTTGCCCAGAACAGCGAATGCTTGTCGATCCAGCTGATCACTTCCAGAACGGCAGCACGTTTTTCAGGAGCCATGTCCTTGCCCTTGTTGGCGGGGATGGCGAATGCGTGGCTGTCGGCATAGGTCGAGGGATGCGCGAAGATCACCGGCAATTCGATGGCGCCCCACTCGAACAGTTTTCCGTTGGCCTTCAAATCTGTCATCGTTGGCACTTCCCACACGCCATTGATCATCATCGCGGCTTCGCCCGATGTGAAGAGCGCCACTGCTGACGGATAATCCGTGTAGGGAGACTGCAACCCGCTCTTGGTCCAGTCGGCCAGAACGCCCAATGCATTTTCAAGTTTCTTGCCATTGTCGCCTTGCAGGAACTTGCCATCGGTCATCAGCTCGCCGTCCTGCTGGCCCATCAGCGAATAGATGGTGCGGTACATGAAATTGCCGTCAGCTGTCACGCCGGCAATGCCCCACTTGGCTCCGGCATCTTTTGCCTTCTGCATGGCGGCCTTGAAGTTGTCGGCCCCATTGAAACCTTTGGGCTTGCCGTTTTCATCCAGCAGCCCGGCCTTGCCCAGAATATCCTTGTTGTAATAGAGCACGATCGGATGCGTATCGAGCGGCACGGCATATTGCTTGCCATCAACGGTGACGGCATCCCATGTCGCCTTGGCGAAATCCGCTTCGCCCATGCCCATCGTGGTCCAGTCGGCGGCTGTCACCTCCTGCAGGATTCCCTGTGACACAGCAAGCGGAAGGCGGCTGGCATGATAGGTCATCACGTCAGGCGCTTCGCCAACGGAGGCAGATGTCTGCACCTTGGTGTAGAACGGCACACCCCATTCCAGCGTGGTGGCGTTGATCTCAATCTTGTCAGCATGTTCCTTGTTGAAGTCTTCGATCATCTTCTTCATGCGCACGCCATCACCGCCGCCGAGGAAATCCCACCACACGACAGTTTCCTTGGCATAGGCATTGGAAATGAAAAGTGCAGTGGACAATACTGCCGCCGATAACATTCTCTTGATCATTGGATCCTCCCAGGGTTGGTCTTTCGCCATTGCGCCGCGGCCCAGATACGTCATTCTTCATGAGCCTGACGGCATGACACTCTAGCAATCGCAGGCAACTGTCAACGCTTTGCAAGATATGTATCGGATATTCCGTTATGGTAACTGGTTTGGCATCGGTCTGGCGAGCCAATCTTGACTGTACCGTCATTGCTGATACAGAACCTGTCGCCATCAAAAGAAAGAATACCCCGTGAGCCGCGAATTTCTCGTCATCGATCCGGAAGACAGCCTCGACGTGTTAAAGGCCTTTGCGTCGGATGTGCGCGTCAAGGTGCTGAAGCTCTTGCATCTCAAGGGTGGCATGAACGTCAACGACATCGCTGCGGCGCTGGCATTGCCGCAATCCACCATCTCGTCGAACATTCAGGTGCTGGAAGATGCAGGCCTGATCCGCACCCAGTCGCAACGCGCCAAGAAGGGCAACCAGAAAATCTGTCACTCCACTTTTGATCAGGTGCTGGTGATGTTCAAGGAGGACACCGAAAACCTTCGCGCTGATTCCATCGAAGTGGCCATGCCGCTGGGTCTCTATACAAGCTGCGAAGTCGCTGGCCCCTGCGGCCTCTGTTCGCCGCAAGGCATCATCGGCTTGCTCGACGTGCCGAACGCGTTTCTTGATCCTGACCGCATGCATGCAGGCCTCATCTGGTTCACCAGGGGATTTCTCGAATACCAGTTCCCCAACAATGCCAAGCTGGGAAACCGCAAATTGGGCGGACTCGAATTCGCCATGGAACTCTCCTCCGAAGTGCCCGGCACCTCAGCTGACTGGCCGTCTGACATCACGCTCTCCGTCAACGGTATCGAGATCGGCACCTGGATGTCGCCGGGCGATTTCGGCGACAAGCGCGGTGTCTACACCCCCGCCTGGTGGAAACTCAAAGGCAGCCAATACGGCATGCTCAAAACCTGGCGCGTGCTGGACGATGGAACCTACGTCGACGGCACCAAGATATCGCCGGTGTCATTGAAAGAGCTCGACCTCGACAACCACCACAGCATCCGCCTGCGCATAGAAGTAAGAGAAGACGCCAAACATAGGGGCGGCATCAACATCTTCGGGCGCGGGTTTGGGAATTACGATCAGGATATCGTCATGCGGCTGCAAGTGGCGCGGGGGTGAGATGCGGTCCGTGTCCCCCACCTCCGATCAAACCACTTAGAAAATCTTGTCAGTGGCAAATGGGCTGCTGACCTTCACCTTTACATACCCATCTTCCCGATATAAACCCAAAAACATGAATTGCAAGACACACCCGGGAGACCGCCATGAAAGCAACCGTCACTGCACACAAGGACTACGCCATCGCCAAGATCGACGACCGGGTCTACGGCGCCTTCCTCGAGCATCTGGGCCGGGCAGTCTACACTGGCATTCATGAGCCAGGCCACAAGACGGCTGACAAGGACGGCATGCGCGGTGACGTTGCCGAACTCGTCCGTGAGCTGAACATCCCCTGCGTACGTTATCCAGGCGGCAATTTCGTCTCGGCCTACAATTGGGAAGATGGCATCGGCCCCGTGAAGGACCGGCCGGTGCGGCTCGATCTTGCCTGGCACACGTCTGAAAGCAATCACGTCGGCATTCACGAATTCGCCGCCTGGTGCAAGACGGTGAACACCGAAATGATGCTGGCCATCAATCTGGGTTCGCGCGGCCTCGACGAGGCGCGCAATTTCGTGGAATATGTCAACGGCCCGACGGGCTCTTATTGGGGGGACTTGCGCAAGAAGAACGGCCAGAAAGATCCCTTCAATGTGAAAATGTGGTGCCTGGGCAATGAACTCGATGGCCCCTGGCAAGTGGGCCACAAGACCGCGGATGAATATGGCCGTCTCGCCAATGAAACGGCGAAAACCTTGCGCGCCTTCGACAAGTCACTCGAACTGATCGTCTGCGGTTCCTCCAACTCGGACATGAAAACCTACCCGGAATGGGAGCGCACCGTGCTCGAACATTCCTATGAATCAGTCGATCACATTTCGCTCCACATGTATTTCGCCAACCACGCCAAGCACACGGCGAATTTTTTGGCGCTCAGCCACAAGCTCGATGCCTATATCGGCACCATCGAAAGCACCATCAATGTGGTGAAGGCCAACAAGCGCTCGAAACACAAGGTGCATATTTCATTCGATGAATGGAACGTGTGGTATCATTCGCGCGCCGGGGACCGCGACATTCTGGGTGGCAATGCCGGCTGGCCGCATGCGCCGCGCCTGTTGGAGGACGCCTATAATTTTGAGGACGTGCTGCAGGTGGGCTGCATTCTCAACACCTTTATCAGGCGCAGCAATGTCGTGAAAATTGCCTGCATTGCGCAATTGGTGAATGTCATCGCTCCCATCATGACCGAACCCGGCGGCGATGCCTGGCGCCAGACGATTTACTACCCTTACTACTTTGCTTCCATTTATGGCCGTGGCACCGCACTGCAACTCGCGGTCAACTGCAAAGGCTATGACGCCGACGTCGCCGACAATGTGCCTTATCTCGATGTTGCAGGTGTTCACAATGAAGCGGAGGGAACGCTCACGTTCTTCCTCGTCAACCGCCACGCCACGGAATCGCTCGATACCGGGTTCTCGTTGCAGGGTTTTGACAAGGCCAAGGTCATCGATCATCAAATGATCAGCAACAAGGATCTCGAGGCGACCAACACGCTGAAGAACCAGAACAATGTGGTCCCGCAAAAAGGCGCGGGTGCCACGGTGGATGATGACAGGCTCACCGTCAAACTGGCACCATTCACGTACCACATGCTGCGCCTCAAGGTTTGAGACCCAGGCAAGTTTTCGCCGCATTGCACAAAAATGCACCTGAAACTGCCGAACTGGTGATTTAACAGTCACATATCACAAAAGGCTAAAAACGAGGCACAATTAAAATACATATATCACAGCTACTTAACGCCAATTAACACTTGGCACGCCCGTTGCAATCTCTCCTGCAGTGCACAAGGCACCACAGGAGAAAATGATGACCAACAGACGGGGATTCTTGAAATCTGCAGCAGCATTCGCCGCCACTGCAGCGGCATTGGGACTGCCGCAATACGCTTTCGCTGAAGGTGAGACAATCAAGGTTGGTGTCCTGCATTCGCTGTCCGGCACCATGGCGATCAGCGAAACCACATTGAAAGATGTCATGCTGATGTTGATCGAAGGGCAAAACGCCAAAGGCGGATTGCTGGGCAAGAAACTTGAAGCCGTTGTGGTTGACCCGGCGTCTGATTGGCCGCTCTTTGCAGAAAAGGCCCGTGGCCTGATTTCAGCAGACAAATGCGCAGCAGTCTTCGGTTGCTGGACCTCCGTGTCGCGCAAGTCTGTATTGCCGGTGTTTGAAGAGCTGAACGGTCTGCTGTTCTATCCCGTGCAATATGAGGGCGAGGAAAGCTCGAAGAATGTCTTTTACACGGGTGCTGCACCCAACCAGCAAGCCATTCCCGCCGTCGATTATCTTGCCAATGAAGGGGTAACGCGCTGGGTGCTCGCAGGCACAGACTATGTCTATCCGCGCACCACAAACAAGATACTCGAGACCTATCTCAAGGATGTTCTGAAAGTGGCACCGGATGACATTATGATCAACTATACACCGTTTGGCCATGCCGACTGGCAGTCAATTGTCGCCGATATCAAGAAGTTTGGCTCCGCAGGCAAGAAGACAGCAGTTGTCTCCACCATCAATGGCGACGCCAATGTGCCCTTCTACAAGGAACTCGGTCAACAAGGCGTTGCTGCAACAGACATTCCGGTCGTCGCCTTCTCCGTGGGTGAAGAAGAGCTTGCCGGTATCGACAAGGGCCCACTCGTTGGCCATCTCGCGGCCTGGAACTATTTCATGTCGATTGATAACCCGACCAATGCCGCATTCATCAAAGATTGGAAGACCTTCATCAAGGACGAGAAGCGCGTGACCAATGATCCGATGGAGGCGCATTTCATCGGCTTCAACATGTGGGTCGAGGCGGTGAAGAAGGCAGGCACCACGGAGACCGATCCAGTGGCCGCTTCCATCATCGGTGTTGCCGTCCCGAATCTTTCTGGTGGCGTCTCGACCATGATGCCAAACCATCACATCACCAAACCGGTATTGATCGGCGAAATCCAGGAGACCGGCCAGTTCGAAATTGTCTGGCAAACACCTGGCCTCGTCGTCGGTGATGAATGGTCGGACTTCCTGCCTGAATCAAAAGACCTGATCTCTGATTGGCGCGCCCCGATGTCATGCGGCAACTTCAATGTTGCCTCCGGAAAATGTGGCGGAGCCGCAGTCACGTCCGGCGGCTGAGATGTAAAGCCACCGCAACCCCGAGTCCGCCTGGCACCTCCTCCCGTCGGGCGGACTCCAATTTTTCACAAAGTCATCATGCGCCTGATTATCACTGCCATTGCCATCTTCCTCATGAGCATCACCGCAATCGCGCAGGATGCAACAACTTTCATCGATGCGCTCGGGCAAGGCAATTTCAAGGATCGCGAAACGGCGATCACATCGCTCGCAGCATCAGGCAGCAAGGCCGCAATACCAGTGCTGGACGCCCTGACAGCAGGGACACTCTATGTTCGAAAATCCGACAGCAAGGTTTTCATCACCACGGCAAATGGCGACCTTCTTACCCTGACAAACCCTGAGGGGATGAAGCCGGAAGGTGAAGGGCCCAAAGCCGGATTTGAGAAAATCAAGGTCAACAATGCGGTGCGCCGCGTTCTTCAGAATGCGCTGGGAAGCCTCACACTTCTCAACCCTGACATCGGCACGCGCCGCAAGGCAGTTCTGTCTGTCTTGAAATCAGGCGATCCTGCTGCATTGCCAGCGCTTGAGAACGCCATTGCGTCTGAAAAAGATGCGGGCCTTGCACAATTGCTGAAACAGGCCGCCGCTGCCGCTACGCTCAACAGTGACCGCCCCGAAACAGACAAGCGCGCCGCGATTGACACGCTCAGAACGCGCACCGACCGCGACACCGTTGCCTTGTTGAAAGGTTTTGCCGCAACTGCCGAAGACAGTCTGAAAGCCGCAGCGCTTGCTGCAGCCAACTCCATTGAAAGCAGCCAGGCCAAATGGGCCGCAGTTCAGAATATCTGGTATGGACTGTCGCTGGCGTCCGTCCTGCTTCTTGCAGCAATCGGCCTTGCCATCACCTTTGGTGTCATGGGCATCATCAACATGGCACATGGCGAGATGGTGATGCTCGGTGCTTACACAACTTATGTGGTGCAAGGGATAATAGCGGCTCATGCGCCAGCGATCATGCCGGTGTCGCTGCTGCTCGCCGTTCCTGCTGCATTTATGGTATCTGGTGGCGTCGGCATCGCAATAGAGCGTGGCATAATCCGTTACCTCTATGGCAGGCCACTGGAAACGTTGCTGGCGACCTGGGGCATTTCGCTCATATTGCAACAGGCGGTGCGTTCCATCTTCGGTCCCACCAACAAGGAAGTGACACAGCCTGACTGGATGAACGGGTCGATTGAACTCGCAGGTGGACTGGCGCTGACCATGAACCGCGTGGTCATTCTGGTCTTTGCAATCGCAGTCTTCATGGGGCTCATGGCGTTGATGAAGAAATCCGCCATCGGCCTGCACATGCGTGCCGTGACGCAGAACCGGCAAATGGCCAATGCCATGGGCATCCGTTCGCGTTGGGTTGATGCGCTGACATTCGGACTGGGATCAGGCATCGCCGGCCTTGCAGGTGTTGCGCTCACCCAGATTGACAATGTCAGTCCCAATCTCGGTCAAAGCTATATTATTGACAGCTTCCTTGTCGTGGTATTTGGCGGCGTCGGAAATCTCTGGGGCACGCTGGCAGGCGCCGTAACACTCGGAATCACAAACAAGTTTCTTGAGCCCTTCACCGGAACCGTACTCGGCAAAATTATTATTCTCGTTGCCGTAATCCTGTTCATCCAGAAGCGGCCACGCGGACTGTTTGCATTGAAAGGTCGTTGGGTGGACGCATGATCACCGCGCCAATAACACCAGTGTTGGATCCTGCCGCGAAGCTGTTCTTGGCAGTCGTCATGGCCACGGGCTTGTTGGTCCCCGCACTGAACTTGCTGATGCCAGCCACCTCGCCATTCCACGTGCCGGACCATATGGTAACACTGCTCGGAAAATATCTCTGCTATGCCTTGCTCGCCTTGTCTGTGGATCTCGTATGGGGTTTTTGCGGAATCCTCAGTCTCGGTCATGGTGCATTTTTCGCGTTGGGTGGCTATGCCATGGGCATGTATCTGATGCGCCAGGTTGGAACACGTGGCGTTTATGGAAACCCGGATTTGCCAGACTTCATGGTGTTCCTGAACTGGAAGGAATTGCCCTGGTACTGGCAAGGGTTTGAGTATTTCACGTTTGCCATGATCATGGTGGTGCTCGCACCAGGCATTCTCGCCTTTCTGTTCGGATGGTTGACTTTCCGCTCCCGCGTCACCGGCGTCTATCTCTCGATCATCACGCAGGCCATGACCTATGCCTTGCTGCTTGCCTTCTTCCGCAATGACATGGGATTTGGCGGCAACAATGGCCTCACAGACTTCAAGGACATTATCGGCTTCCCGGTCCAGGCGGCATCAACACGCGGTGCATTGTTCTTCGCCTCTGCAGCGGCCTTGGCGCTGTGCTTCATCATTGCACGCAAGATTGTGTCTTCGAAACTGGGACGCATTCTCGTCAGCATCCGCGACGCCGAATCCCGCACACGCTTCCTCGGCTATCGCGTCGAACACTACAAGCTGTTTGTCTTTGCAATTTCTGCTGTCATGGCAGGCATCGCTGGCTCACTTTATGTGCCGCAAGTCGGGATCATCAATCCGTCAGAGTTCTCACCGGAAAATTCGATTGAAACCGTAGTCTGGACAGCCTTTGGCGGACGCGGAACGTTGTGGGGTGCCGCATTCGGTGCGATCGTCATCAACGCCGCGAAGAGCTGGTTCACCGGATTGTTGCCCGACGCCTGGCTGTTCATGCTGGGTGGGTTATTCATTCTGGTAACGCTGTACATGCCCAAGGGGCTTGCCGGGTTCTTCGCCGGTTGGCGCAACGCTGTCGCACGTAAGCCAAGAGGCGCGCACGTCCCGCAGGCCGCAGAATGACAGCACTCGCCAAAGCAGCTGTCGCGGAAACCCTGCTTTTTCTGGAGGGCGTCAGCGTGTCATTTGACGGCTTCAAGGCCCTTAACGATCTCAGCCTCGCTGTCGGCCGCGGTGAGATGCGCGCCATGATCGGCCCCAATGGTGCAGGCAAGACCACGATGATGGATGTGATCACTGGCAAGACACGCCCCGATTCAGGCCGCGTCATGTTCAACAACACGGACATCACGCGTCTTGATGAGGCAGCAATTGCCAACTTCGGCATTGGCCGCAAATTCCAGAAGCCCACCGTGTTTGAAAACCATACAGTATGGGACAATTTGGAATTGGCGTTAAAGGCCAATCGTTCGCCCTGGGCATCGCTGCGCTGGAATCTGAAAGGTGAAGACAAGTCGCAGATTATTGAAGTGCTCGAGCGCATCAATCTGAAGCAGTCTTTCGCCGCACTGGCGGGAAACCTGTCGCATGGACAGAAGCAATGGCTTGAAATCGGCATGTTGCTGATGCAGCAACCGGAGCTTCTGCTGGTCGATGAACCTGTTGCCGGGATGACTGATGCGGAAACGGAAAAAACCGCCGATATGCTCCGTGACATCGCCAGAACGCGGTCAGTCGTTGTCGTCGAGCATGATATGACATTCATCCGTGCACTGAATGTGAGAGTGACAGTTCTGCACGAGGGAACCGTGCTGGCAGAAGGAAATCTTGATACCGTGCAAAACAATCAACGCGTCATCGACGTGTATCTGGGCCGTTGAACATGCTCACCGTTTCCAACATCGACCTGTTCTACGGCGCAAGCCAGACCTTGCATGGCGTATCAGTGACTGCCAAAGTCGGCAAGGTGACGTGCATTCTTGGCCGCAATGGCGTGGGCAAAACCAGTCTCATTCGCGCGATATCGGGCCTGACCCCGGTCAGGTCAGGACGTTTGGAATTTGCCGGCACGGACCTGTCGCGCCTGTCCACCGCAGAACGCGCGCGCAGTGGCATTGCCCTGGTACCGCAAGGACGTGAGATATTTGCGCAGCTCACTGTCGAGGAAAATCTCAAGACCGGCTTTGCTTCACTGCCTCGCAAGGATCGCACCTTGCCCATGGACATTTTCGAACTCTTTCCGGTTCTCAAGTCCATGCTGCACAGGCGCGGCGGCGATCTTTCCGGCGGGCAGCAGCAGCAACTCGCCATTGCCCGCGCTTTGGTCATGCGTCCAACACTTCTGCTGCTCGATGAACCAACCGAAGGCATTCAGCCCTCTATCATCAAGGACATTGAGCGTGTGATCTCACTCTTGCGTGACCGCGGCACCATGGCCATAGTTTTGGTTGAGCAATACTTTGATTTTGCCAAGAGGCTCGCAGATGATTTTTTGGTGCTCGATCGTGGCCGCTCGGTTCTGTCGGGAGACCGCAAGATTCTGGAAACAACCGACGTGCGCGCTTACCTGACGGTTTGACATCCGCCCGCATCCCTCTAGTCTGATCCTATGAACGCGACAGCCCGTCTTCTTGAACAGCGCAGCACTGGACATGTGCACATCCGCATGGAGCGCGACGGCCTGGCCGTTATGCGCGAAGCGGGCTCATCGAAGTGCCGCATGCCCCGCGGCTCACACGAAGCAATACTGATCAATACGGCTGGTGGGCTTGCTGGTGGCGACACGGTGAACATCAAGGCCGAAGTAGGCGAACGAGCTACCCTGACGCTGACATCGCAAGCGGCAGAACGTATATATCGCACGCTCGGTCCGGCGGCAGACGTGCGCGTGACCTTGTCCGCCGCAAAAGGCGCAACATTGTTGTGGATGCCGCAGGAAAGCATTTTTTTCGAAGGCAGCGCACTCGCCCGTTCATTGGATGTTGATCTCGCCGAAGGCGCAACCTTTCTTGCCGTCGAGCCGATGGTGTTTGGCCGCCGCGAAATGGGCGAGCATGTGAAGCATGTGTCAGTGAAGGATCGTTGGAAAATCTCTCAGGCCGGCAAGCTCATCCATGCCGAAGCCTTCACCATTGGGCCAGACTGGCCGCAATCCGCAGCAACCTTCTCGGGCAATCACGCTGCAGCCGCAGTCCTGTTTGTTTCGCCACGGGCGGAATCACGTCTACAGCGGTTGCGCGATGTTCTTGGTCCCCACGGCGGCGCCTCAGCCTGGAATGGCAAGCTAGTTGCTAGGCTATTGGCAAGAGATGGCTTTCACTTGCGAAAGACCCTGATTCAGGCGCTTTCGACATGTTTGGACGGCGAAAAACTGCCAACATCTTGGGCACGCTGAGGAAAATTTATGCATCTTACGCCAAGAGAGAAAGACAAGTTGCTGGTCGCCATGGCGGCCATCGTCGCCCGTGCCCGCAAGGAGCGTGGCGTAAAGCTCAATCACCCGGAAGCCATTGCACTGATCACCGATTATGTCGTGGAAGGGGCACGTGATGGCCGCAGCGTGGCCGACCTGATGGAAGCAGCCGCCCACGTGGTGACGAAATCCGATTGTATGGATGGTGTTCCCGACATGATCCATGACGTGCAGGTGGAGGCCACATTTCCCGACGGCACTAAACTTGTCACCGTTCATCATCCCATCCGTTGAGGCCAAACATGATCCCAGGTGAAATCATTGCGAAGTCTGGCGACATTGAATTGAATGTCGGCGTCGAACGCGAGGCATTGGAGGTTGCCAATACGGGTGACAGGCCCATTCAGGTGGGATCGCATTATCACTTCTTCGAAACCAATGAATCGCTGCGTTTTGATCGGGCCAAGGCACGGGGAATGCGCCTCGACATCGCAGCAGGCACAGCCGTGCGCTTTGAACCCGGTCAGCGTCGTGAAGTTACGCTCGTGCCGCTCGGCGGCGCACGCCGGGTATTCGGCTTCCAGCAAAAGATCATGGGAGAACTCTGATGGCCAAAATCTCCCGCTCAACCTACGCCCAGATGTACGGCCCGACGGTCGGTGACAAGGTGCGATTGGCGGATACCGATCTCATCATTGAAGTTGAAAACGATTTCACACACTATGGCGAGGAAGTGAAATTCGGTGGCGGCAAGGTGATCCGCGATGGCATGGGGCAATCACAAGCCACGCGCGTCGAAGGTGCGATGGATACTGTCATCACCAACGCATTGATCCTCGATCACTCCGGCATTTACAAGGCCGACATCGGCCTGAAGGATGGCCGCATCGCCGCCATCGGCAAGGCCGGCAATCCGGACACGCAAAACGCCGTGACCATCATCATTGGTCCGTCCACGGAGATTATTGCGGGCGAAGGCAAGATCATCACCGCAGGTGGCATCGACAGCCACATCCATTTCATCGCACCGCAGCAAATTGAAGAAGCACTTTACTCCGGCATCACCACCATGCTGGGTGGTGGCACCGGCCCTGCCCACGGCACTCTCGCCACCACATGCACCGGTGCCTGGCATATTGAGCGCATGATCGAAGCCGCAGACGCTTTCCCGATGAATCTCGGATTGATGGGCAAGGGCAACGCCTCGCGTCCCGCAGCTTTGGAAGAAATGGTGCTGGCCGGCGCATGTGGATTGAAACTGCATGAGGATTGGGGCACCACACCGGCAGCCATTGATTGCTGTCTCTCCGTGGCCGATGCCATGGATGTGCAAGTGGCGATCCACACTGACACATTGAACGAATCTGGCTTCGTCGAAGCCACTATCGCCGCCTTCAAGGGCCGCACCATTCATACCTTTCACACAGAAGGCGCAGGCGGCGGCCACGCCCCCGACATCATCAAGGTGGCATCTCTGCCCAATGTCTTGCCGTCATCAACAAACCCTACGCGCCCTTTCACCATTAACACGGTTGCCGAGCATCTTGACATGCTCATGGTCTGCCACCACCTCAGCCCCCAAATACCCGAAGACATCGCCTTTGCCGAAAGCCGCATCCGCAAGGAAACCATTGCCGCAGAAGACATCTTGCATGATCTTGGTGCCTTCTCGATGATCTCTTCTGATTCACAAGCCATGGGCCGCGTTGGTGAAGTCATAATCCGATGCTGGCAGACCGCCCACAAGATGAAGCAACAACGCGGCAGCCTTGCAGGCGATAACGGAAACGACAACTCCCGCGCCAAACGCTACATCGCCAAATACACCATCAACCCGGCCATCGCCCATGGCCTGTCCCACGAAGTCGGCGCCATCGAAATTGGAAAACGCGCTGACATTGTCATCTGGAATCCCGCCTTCTTTGGTGTGAAGCCGGAAATGGTCTTGCTCGGCGGCTCAATTGCAGCTGCCCCGATGGGTGACCCCAACGCATCGATCCCTACGCCACAACCCGTGCACTACCGGCCGATGTTCGCCAGCTTCGGCAAACTGCGCACCAATTCGTCGGTTACTTTTGTATCGCAAGCCGCTCTTGCGTCAGGACTGCAAAACCGCTTGGGCACCGCCAAGAAAATGGTCGCCGTGAAAAACACACGGGGCGGCATCGGCAAGAAAGACATGGTCCACAACCACGCCCTTCTCAATATCGAAGTCGATCCCGAAACCTACGAAGTCCGCGCTGATGGCGAACTGCTCGTCTGCGAACCCGCCACCAGCCTGCCGATGGCGCAGCGATACTTTCTGTTTTGATGACCCTGCGTGCCACATCATTTGTTCGCGCCCGGTATCTCACGGAAACGCCATGGGCTATTGTTGTGATGGATTCTGCCGCGCGCCACCTCCGGCGCAAGCTCATCACACTGAAAAGCGGCGATGAAGTATTGGTTGATTTGGAGAAACCCGTCTATTTTTCTGATCGTGACAGTCTGATACTTGAAGACGGAAGATTGGTGCAGATCATCGCGTCCGATGAAGAATTGCTGCAGGTGACGGCACGTGATGCCACGCACCTCGCACAACTCGCCTGGCATATCGGCAATCGCCATCTGGAAGCGCAGATTGAAGAAACGCGCATTCTCATCCGCCGCGACCATGTGATCGCACAAATGCTCGAGCAGTTGGGCGCAACACTTACAACGGTGAGCGAAGTCTTCTTTCCCGAACACGGCGCCTACAGCCATGGCCACTGACCAGACCTCATTCCTGCTCCTCCTCAATTGGATGTCCCCGACATTCCCGATAGGTTCCTTCGCCTACAGCCACGGTCTGGAACAAGCCATCGCTGATGGCCGCATCACGGCACCAGACGATGTCGCACGCTGGATCGCCGATCTCCTGCAAGCAGGTACAGCCTGGAACGACGCTGTACTTTTTGCACAATGTTGGCTTGGCTCTCCAGAGGAAATCAACGAACAGGCGCTGGCTCTTGCAGGTTCTGCTGAACGATATTCCGAAACCATCCAACTGGGCCGCAACTTCAACCTCGCCGCAGCGGTATGGACTGGAGATGAACAGCAAGGCAGCGTGATGGCCTATCCGGTCGCAGCAGGCTGCTCCTGCAAGGCCATGGGAATATCACAGTCACAGGCTTTGCTCGCCTTCCTGCAAGGTTTCTGCGCGGCACAGGTTTCGGTCGCCGTGCGCCTGGTGCCAATCGGCCAAACAGCGGGCCTCAGAATTTTGCGCAACCTCTCTCCGCTGATTGCAACAATTGCAAATCGCGCCGCTGCAGCAACACGGGAAGACATCGGTACCAATTGTGTGGCCGCAGACATCGCAGCCATGCAACACGAAACCCTTGAACCAAGGATCTTTCGCACATGAGCAAGCACGGCCCGCTTCGCGTCGGCATTGGCGGTCCTGTCGGCTCAGGCAAGACCACCCTCACCGAAAAACTTTGCAAGGCCATGCGCGACAAATATTCCGTCGCGGCAATCACCAATGACATTTACACAAAGGAAGACGCATTGATCCTGAACCGGCTCCAGGCATTGCCGGAAGACCGTATCATGGGCGTTGAAACCGGCGGCTGCCCGCACACAGCAATCCGTGAGGACGCATCAATCAATCTCGCCGCCATCGATGAAATGGTGAAGCGCCATACAGGTCTCGACGTCATCTTCATAGAATCCGGCGGCGACAATCTCGCGGCAACTTTCTCACCCGAACTGGCTGATATCACTCTCTATGTCATCTCCGTGTGCCAGGGCGAAAAAATCCCGCGCAAAGGTGGTCCGGCCATCACCCGCTCTGATCTGCTGATCATCAACAAGACCGACCTGGCACCCCACGTGATGGCGGATTTGTCGGTGATGGAGAGCGATACCAGAAAGGCGCGCGGTACCAGACCATATGTTTTCACCGATCTCTTGCGCTTGCGTGGCGTGAGTGACATCGTGGCCTTTCTGGAAAAGACGGGCGGGCTGAACCCTTGAGCAAGAGCTTCAACGAATTGGGAGAAAGCAAGGACACCGCACGGCGACCCTACGCGCATGTGGCTGCATGGCTAAAGACAATTTCGCGGAAGGATGTTGATCGTGCCAAGCGCGAGGCAGAGAAACTTTTCCGCCGCCAGGGCATCACGTTCGCTGTCTATGGCGATGGCGAGGCAGCTGAACGTCTCATCCCATTCGATATCATTCCGCGGGTTTTTTCAGGTCGCGAGTGGCGCAAGCTGTCCGCCGGCCTCGAACAGCGGGTACGCGCGCTCAACGCTTTTCTACATGATATATATCACCGCCAGGAAATCATCCGCGCCGGACGGATCCCGGCAGAGGTCATCGTGCAGAACGCGGCTTTCGTTCCCGATATGATGGGTGTAAATCCGGCGCGCGGGGTCTATGCACATATCACTGGCGTTGACCTGGTGCGCGTGTCGGAGAACGAGTTTTATGTTCTGGAAGACAATTGTCGCACGCCATCTGGCGTTTCTTATATGCTGGAAGGCCGCGAGGCGATGATGCGGCTGTTCCCTGACCTGTTTGCGCAGCAGCGCGTGGCACCGGTCGATGGTTATCCCGCCATGTTGCGCAAGACACTGGAGAGTGTTGCTCCACCAGCCTGTGAAGGTGAGCCGACAATTGTTGTACTGACGCCGGGAATCTTCAATTCGGCCTTTTTCGAACACGCCTTTCTCGCCGATGAAATGGGCGTTGAACTGTGTGAAGGCGGGGATCTTTTTGTGTCAGATGGCTACCTCTATATGCGCACGACGCAAGCACCACGGCGCGTTGATGTCGTCTACCGCCGTATTGACGATGCCTACCTTGATCCTCTGTCCTTCCGCCCCGATTCCACAATTGGCATTCCGGGACTGATTGATCTGTATCGCGCGGGCCGTGTGACCATCGTCAATGCTCCAGGTACCGGCATTGCCGATGACAAGTCGATCTACACTTACCTGCCTGATGTCATCGAATTCTATACGGGCGAAAAACCCCTGCTGAAGAATGTGCCCACATGGCGCTGCAGTGAGTCAAAGGCTCTGGCCTATGTGCTCGAACATTTGAGCGAACTGGTGGTCAAGGAAGTTCATGGCTCCGGTGGCTATGGCATGCTGGTCGGGCCAACATCTTCAAAGAAGGAGATCGAGGCGTTTCGTGCAAAGCTCAAATCGAACCCGGCGAATTATATCGCGCAGCCCACATTGGCACTTTCAGCCGTTCCGACCTACACGAATTCCGGCCTGGCACCGCGCCATGTTGATTTGCGCCCCTTTGTCTTGTCTGGCGACCAGGTGCGCATTACGCCCGGTGGATTGACCCGTGTGGCATTGAAAAAGGATTCGCTCGTGGTCAATTCCAGCCAAGGCGGCGGCACGAAAGACACCTGGGTTTTGGAGGACTGATGCTCGGCCGCACCGCTTCTTCACTGTTCTGGATGTCGCGCTACATGGAGCGCGCTGAGAACATGGCGCGGCTTCTCGAAGTCGGCCACCGCATTTCGCTCATGCCTGGCGCCATTGAAGGCCACCGCGACGAATGGCGGTCAACTTTGATGAGTGCAGCCTGTGAGCAGGGTTATGACGACAAGTACGCTGACATCAGCGCTGAATATGTCGTCGATTTTCTTGTCTTCGATGAGAGCAATCCATCCAGCATCAAGTCTGCCATACGCACGGCGCGCAACAACTGCCGCGCGGTGCGCACGGCCATCACCCGCGATGTGTGGGAAAGCATCAATGCCACATGGAATGAGTTGGTCGCGGTGAAGCACACGGATCTCGGCGCCGACCGCCTGCCGGAGTTTCTCGAATGGGTAAAGCAGAGGTCCATGGCATTTCGCGGTGCCGTGCTTGGCACCATGCTGCGCAACGAGAATTATTACTTCAGCCAGCTTGGTAATTTCACCGAGCGCGCTGACAACACAGCCCGCATACTGGATGTAAAATATTATATCCTTTTGCCGAAGCCGTCAGATGTTGGTTCGGATGTCGACATGCAGCAGTGGGCGCAAATTCTGCGCAGTGTCTCGGCCCACCGGGCCTATCGCTGGTTTTATCGCGATAGTCATTACCGCCCATGGCTGGTCGCCGAATTTCTCATTTTGCGTGAGGAAATGCCGCGCTCGCTGGTTTTCAGCTATCAGTGGATCAACACCGCACTGGATGGCTTGGGGCATCTGCACGGCCAACGTTATGCCTGCCACGACATGGCAGCCCTGGCATTGAGCAGGTTGCGGGGCGGAAAGATGGAAGAGATTTTCCAGTCGGGCTTGCATGAATATATCACAGCCTTTGTCGACAATAATCGCGCGCTGTCGTCCAGCATTGCACAAACCTATCATTTCCCGTGAGCCCCATGCGCATCAGGATTCATCACGAGACAATTTATCGTTACGATGTGTACCCAAGCCATCTGGTGCAGCGCTTGCACCTGACACCAAATGAATTTTCTGCGCAAAAGACCTTGAGCTGGAATATTTCGGCTCCTGGCATGGAAAAAGCGCTGAGCTACATCGATGGCTTCGGCAACAGGGTGCATCTTGTTACCGCTGAAGTGACAGACCAGGTATACAAGATCGTCGCGGCAGGTGAAATTGAAACCACAGATGCTGCAGGCGTTGTGAGCGGAATGGCGAGCACATTGCCCGACAACATTTATTTGCGCCAGACCCCGGCAACCCAACCTGATGAAGCGATAAAGGAGTCTCTCTCGCACCTGTCAAAAAAGGGGACATTGCTCGAGCGTTCACACGCCTTGATGCAGTTTGTACATGACAGGATTGTTTATGAGGTTGGTGCGTCGGTGGCGGAAACAACGGCTGCACAGGCATTCGCATCGGGGCGCGGCGTATGCCAGGACCATGCCCACATCATTGTCGGCATGGCGCGCGCGCTCAACATTCCATCCCGTTATGTGACGGGCTATCTGGTGACAGGTATTGGCGCATCATCAGCAGCAGCACATGCCTGGGCGGAACTGCATATAGCCGATCTCGGCTGGGTTGGCTTTGACGCCGCCAATGGCCAGTGTCCAACCGATCATTACGTGCGCCTTGCTGCCGGGCTCGATGCCAGTGCAGTGGCACCCGTGAAAGGTTCGCGGCGCGGTGCGTTCGGTTCAGAACAACTGACTGTTGCGGTGCGGGCCGAGATTGCGCAACAATAGGCCCAACGGGAATCTGGAATCACATCAATGACGTATTGTGTAGGTATTTTGCTCGACAAGGGCTTGGTCATGGCGGCGGACACGCGCACCAATGCCGGTGTCGACAATGTGGGCAAATTCAAGAAACTTTACACCTGGGAATTTCCGGGCGAGCGCGTTTTCGTCTTGCTCACCGCAGGCAACCTCGCTGTCACGCAAGCTGTCACCAGCCTTCTGTCTGAGCAGGTCGAGCATCCACCCGAACATGGCGACACCTTGAAGAGTGCGAAAACCATGTTTCAGGCCGCAAACGTCGTGGGAACCGCTGTGCGGGCGATCAAGGAAACCGATGAAGGCCATCTCACGGCCAACGGAGAATCCTTCGCCGCCAGTTTCATTTTTGCAGGCCAGATCGGCAAGGAGAAGCCGCGACTGTTCAATATTTACGCGGCAGGAAATTTTATCGAAGCCACGCCGGACACGCCCTTTTTCCAGATTGGCGAACACAAATACGGCAAACCCATCCTCGACCGCGTGGCACGCAGTGATATGGAGCTGGGCGAGGCCGCGAAAATGGTGCTTGTGTCATTTGATTCCACCCTGCGTTCGAACCTCAGCGTGGGCCTGCCGATTGACCTCATGACCTATGAAACAGGAACCTTGAAGATCGAACATGCCAAGCGCATCGGCCCGGATGATCCTTATTTCAAGATGCTTTCCACCGAATGGTCCAAGGCACTGCGGACAGCCTTCAAGAATATTGAAGCGCTCGATATCTGAGCATTTCGTTTCAGCCGGGGAACAACGTCAGTCCGCCGTCCACACGAATGACCTGGCCGTTGATAAACTTGGCACGAGGCCCCGCAAGAAAGGCCACGGCATCGGCAATTTCCGTTGGCTCCGCATACCGGTCAAACGATTTCTTGTCTGACTTCATCCGCTCCGGATCAATCACCCGCGTGTTCTGGAAGCGTGCCGTCTTGGCCGGACCCGGGCTCACCGCATTGACGCGCACACCCTCGTGGTAGAGTTCCTTGGCGAGGCAGCGTGTGTAGTGAACGACAGCGGCTTTCAGTGTTGAATAGACGACTTCTGGCGAGCAGCCCATATGCGCAGCTGCCGAGGCAATGTTGATCACACTCCCGGCACCACGTTTCACCATCGGTGGAACGAAAGCCTGGCACACCAGCATTGTCCCAATGAGATTGTTGTCGGTCAGGACCTTGATATCTTCAAACGAGATATCGAGAGCATTGTTGGGCTTGGGCTTGTTTCCAGTGGCACCAATGTCGCCGCCTGCACAATTCACCAGGATTTCCACCTCCCCCAGTTTGGACTCGATGGTTTCCTTCATCCGCGCCACGGCGGCCTGGTCGCCAATATTGCCGGTGACACCAACACTCTTGACGCCATGGGCCTCGATCTCCTTCACCATCGCATCAAGAGTTGCAGACTCGCCATATTTGGCAGTCTCCGTCATTGACAGGTCATGCACGGCGACATGTGCCCCAAGTTCTGCCAGACGCCTGGCCATGAAACTGCCGAGGCCACGGCCCGAACCCGTGACGAATGCGATCTTTCCTGCAAGTTCCTGTGTCATGTCATCCTCTCAATTCATGATGCCAAGTGTGCGCATGTTGGCGGCACTGCGGCGGATCATCGCCAATTCATAGTCGATCAGTTCATCGTCTGCATGACGTTCCCAAGGGGTGCGGAAGTCTGCATCATCCGCCAATCGATGGACGCGGGCCGCCGCAAGCGTAGCTGCGAAATCCTGTGCCACTGCTGGCCGGTAGCCATTCCACCACTCAGGTCTCAGAAAACGGATATGCCGCGCTTCCAGCGCACCGGGCTCAAGCACGGCATTCATTTGCCTGTGATGTTTTGCAAGCTCCGCCAGCATCTCTGTCAGTGGAACAGCCCCGTCACCAATGGCGCAGCGGATCAGCCGATAGCCTTCATCGGTGAATTGTACGCGGTAATCCTTGAGATGCACATGTCGCACGAAGGCTGCAACGCGACGGACGAAATCCATCGGTGCCTCGCCCACGGGAAACGTATTGCCCGTGTCCATCGTGATGCCCATGGCGGGGCCGAATTCACGGCAGAAACCGACAAGCTCGTCACTGCCAAAATCCTGGTGATTTTCGACCGCCAGAATCCGGTCTTCAGCCTCTGCCACAGGAACATACTTTGCCAAACCATCCCGTATTGCATGCTGCAACTCAAACCACTTTGCCCCCCAGGCATTGCGGCTGCCTTCCAGCACGGGTGAAAGTCCCAACCTGATAACCTTTGCATCAAGCAAGCGGGCCGAACGAAATGCGCTTTCAATCGGACCCATCATGTTGAGGCCGGCGCTGATCACGGGTGTCATGCCAAGGTCGGTGAGCCGCTTTTTCAAATCACGCAACGCGTCATCTGACAGCTCAGCCAGCCACGGGTCAAAAATCTCCAGCACTCTTGCCTTCAGCTCAGTGGCGATTTCAATGAACCCCTCAAGTCCCTTGCCTTGTGGATTGGCACGGGACGTGCCCTTGCCCTGCAACCCAAGATGATAGGTCAGGCCATAGGGGTTCAGTCCAACATCAATTTTCATGACATCCCCGCATCCACAATCAGGGTTTGCCCGGTGATCATGCGGCTGTCATCAGACGCGAGAAACAACACGGCACGGGCAATCTCTTCTGGCTCCAGCACGCGCTGGATGCGTTGGCGCGCAATCATTGCATCAATCTGGTCCTGCTTCGTATACCACACGCGCTTTTGCCTTTCGGTCATGACGGCACCGGGTTCAATGGTGTTCACGCGGATATTGTCGGCACCGAAGCTGCGTGACAAGGCGCGCGTGAGGCCGGTAATGGCGGACTTTGCGGTGGCGTATGCGATCATTGCATCAGCGCCAAAGCGCCAGGCAATGGACGAGAAATTGATGATGGAACCACAGCCCAATTCTTTCATGTGGGGATGAACCTGTTGTGCCAGGAAAAACTGGTGCTTGAGATTGATATCCATCGACCTGTCCCAATAATCAGGCGTCACGTCCGCTGGCGCACGTCGATCATCATTCGCGGCGTTGTTGACCAGCACACCGATGGACCCCGACCGTTCACGCACGGTTGCAACGGCACGTGCCGTTGCCGAAGTATCAGTGACATCACAATGAAAGAATATCGAGCCGGGCAGGGACGCTGCCAGTGCCTCACCCTCATTCTGCAAGACATCGAGAAATGCCACTTTGGCACCCTGGCCATGCGCTGCCTCAACGATACTTGCACCGATGCCGCTGGCTCCCCCCGAAACCAGCCACACTGTATCCTTCAGGCTTGGATAAAGTGCAAAACCACTGCTCACGCCAGGGCCTGTTCAGTTTGTGCATCAAAAATGCAAATCCGATCGGTGTCGACATTAAGCCAGACATCCTCACCCAATTTAGGCGCCTGGTTCGGGAAGAACTTGGCTGTGACATCGCTCTTGCCAAAACGCGATATCACATGCGTTTCAGAACCTGTAGGCTCGACGAGCGTCACCTTGCAGATGAGACTGTTGGCAGTCTTTGCGTCACCCCTTGTCAGATGTTCCGGCCTGATGCCGACAATGACATTGCCATTGCCCGCAGGCGTCGCCTTGCGATTGAATTTCAGCGACGAGCCACCTTCAAGGAAAAGTTCGGTAACGCCGCCATTCACCCGCATCTGTGCGGGCAGAAAGTTCATCGCAGGCGATCCCATGAAGCCAGCAACAAACATGTTGGCTGGACAATCATAGATCTGCTGTGGCTCGTCAAACTGCTGCAGCACGCCCTTGTTCAAAACCGCAATGCGCGACGAAAGGGTCATCGCTTCAACCTGGTCATGCGTCACATAAACCGTGGTCTTGCCGATGGTTTGGTGCAGCTTCTTGATTTCACCGCGCATCTCGACACGAAGTTTCGCATCGAGATTGGAAAGTGGTTCATCAAAAAGAAACAGTGCCGGATCACGCACCAGCGCGCGCCCCATGGCAACACGTTGCCGCTGGCCGCCCGAAAGTTGACCCGGCTTGCGCTTCAGCAACTGGTCAATTTGCAGGAGCTCTGACACGCGCTTCAGCGCGGCTTCGCGCTGGTCCTTTGGCACCCCGCGCGCTTCCATGCCGAACATCATGTTCTCGCGCACTGTCATGGTGGGATAGAGGGCATAGGACTGGAACACCATGGCGATATCGCGATCCTTCGGTGCCACACTGTTGACCACACGATTTCCTATGGTGATCGTGCCCGCGGATGCCTTTTCCAGTCCGGCGATGATGGCGAGCAATGTTGACTTGCCACAGCCTGATGGGCCGACAAGCGCGATGAACTCTCCGGACTTCACATCAAGGTTGATGTCCTTCAACACTTCAACTGCGCCAAAGCTCTTGTTCACGCCACTGATCTGCAAAACGGCCATTACTTGATCGCCCCCATCACTTGATCGCACCCTGTGTCAGGCCACGCACAAAATATTTCCCGCCAAAGAAATAAACCAGCAGCGGTGGCAGCGCGGCAATCAGCACGCCTGCGCTGATGACGTTGTATTCTTTCACATTCTGCTCTTGCGCCGCAAAGGCAACAACAGCAGCCGTAACGGGTTGGGTTTTGCCAGTCGTCAAGACCACGCCATAGAGAAACTCGTTCCAGATGCCGGTAAACTGCCAGATCACCGTGACGATGAGGATGGGTGGTGAAATCGGCAGGATGATCTTCCAGAAGATTCGCCAGAAGCCGGCACCGTCAATGCGCGCGGCCTTGATCAGGTCATCGGGAATGTTGACATAGAAATTGCGGCAGAACAGCGTTGTGAAGGAAATGCCCTGGATCACATGCACCATGATGAGGCCCCAGAGGGTCTGGTTGAGCCCGGTTGTGCCAAGGATATAGGCCCAGGGCATCAACGCGATCTGGCCCGGCATGAACACGCCGAAAAGCAGGATGGTGAAAATCACATCTGATCCCGTAAACTTCCACTTGGAGAGAATATAGCCATTCAGCGCGCCAAGCACCGTGGATATGATGGTTGCAGGGATGGTCATGTAAACGGAATTCCAGAAATTCGCGGACATGCCTTCGCAGCGCCCATTCAGGCAGTAACTGCCCCACGCCTTGGGCCAAGCTTCAAGCGTGAATGAACGCGGGAAAGCAATGAGGCCATTGCGCCCCACATCGACGTTTTCGCGGAAGGTATTCATCACAACAACGACAAGCGGTATCAGGTATATGAGGGCAAAGAGCAGCAGTAACCCATAGATGGCGATCCGCGAAAACAGGTAGTTTCGAGCTGCACCGGCAGCTTCCCCGTCATGCAGTATTGCGTCAGCCATTCTGCCGTTCCTTGTGCTGCCGCCAGACGAGATAGAAGGAGTAAGGTACAAGCACCACTGCCAATGCCGCAACCATCATGATCGAGGCAGCCGCCCCTTCACCAATTTGTCCGCGCTGGAACATCAGGTCGTAGACGTAATTCGCCGGAAAGGTCGTCGAGATTCCCGGCCCGCCGCGCGTGAGTGCCACAACCAGATCGAACGTCTTGATGGCGAATTGCAGCATGATCACCGCAACAGCGATGAAGATCGGTGCGATGGAAGGAAGAATGACCCGCACATAAGTCCGAAATGGTCCTGCGCCATCAATCTGCGCGGCCTTCACCAGGTCCTGATCGACTGACCTCAGCCCTGCAAGAAACAGCGCCATGGCAAACCCCGACGCCTGCCAGATGCCGGTGATGATCACGGCCCAGATTGCATATTTCCGGCTGGTTGCGAGTGAGAAAGAGAAACTTTCCCAACCCAGTCCGCGCACCAGAAATTCGATGCCGGATGTCGGATTGTAGAGCCAGCTCCAGATCGCGCCGGTGACGACAAAGGACACAGCGAGAGGATAGAGAAAAATCGTGCGCCAGAAACTTTCGGCCCGAACTTTTTGGTCGATCAGGATGGCCAGCAGAAGCCCAACGGCCATGGTGCCGAGGACATAAAAACCGCTGAAGAAAAACAGGTTTGAAAACGCGATGTTCCAGCGTCGATTGGCCCACAGCCGTTCGTAATTCTCAAGGCCGAGAAAATTGTAGCTCGGCAGCTGGCCGGAATCAGACAGGGAAAGGTAGGCCGTCCAGGCAGTGAAACCGAACGTATAGAGAAACGAGGCAATGAGCGAAGGAAGGATCAGCCAAAACGGCAGCAAGTCGCGAAGGCGGCTCGCACCTGTCCGTTGTGGTTGTTTCATTGCTGCCTGGTTCAAATGTCTTTTCCACCCTCAATCCGTCATCCTCCATTGATGCGGAGAATCCACCGGGCTTCGGATTGATGCGCAGTGGATGGCCCGCATGATGCGGGCCATGACGTGTCAGGTATGTGTTCGTTGTTACTTCTGTGCTTCAACCGCATCAGCCATGGCATTGGCGGCATCTGCTGCTGAAATGTCCGAGTTCACGAATTCCGTGATGGTTTCCATCATCGCACCGCGATATTTTTGCAGCACGGTCATGTTGTGGGCCATCGAACGAACCAGCGTGCCTTCCTTGATCGATGCCGCAAGGTCTTTCTGTGACGTTTGCTGGCAGGGATTGAAGCCATTGCTCAGGTCAACATCCAGCCGCGCCGGGATCGAGCCCTTGGTGATATTGAACACCGTCTGGAATTCCGGCGACAGGATGGTTGAAGCGAGCAACTTCTGGCCTTCGACATAGTCAGGGTCAGACTGCTGGAAGAACACCACCGAGTCCGAGTTCAGAATGAAGCCGGGCTTGCCCCAATCGGTTGGAGCCTGGGCGCAGACATAGTCCTTGCCATGTTCCTTGTTGACGGCCTTCAGCACGCCAACTTGCCAGTCACCCATGATGTGGAAAAGCGCATCGCCATTGGCCATCAGGTTGGAAGCGGTGTCATAGTCACGACCGACAATGCCGGGATCCATGTACTTGGTGACCATCAGGCGCATTTGTTCAAACGCCTTGATCATGCCTGGCGAACGCATGGCTTCGGTGTCGCCTTCCACAAACGCCTTGGTATAGACATCCCTGTCCATGCCATAGAGCACGACTTCAAACGTCGTCGAATCGGTCCAGTCGGCAGAGTAGTGAGCCAGGCAAATCTTGCCAGCGGCAATGCCCTTGTCGCAGGCAGCATTGAATTCGGCCCAGGTCTTGGGCAATTCAGCAACACCTGCCGCTTTCATGGCTGGAACCGAACCCCAGATCCAGTTGATGCGGTGGATATTCATCGGTGCCGCCACCCATGAACCCTTGGGCTTCATCACTGGAAACAGTTCCGGTGCAACAACTTTTTCCCAGCCTTCAGCGGCAGCGAGTTCGTCAAGGTTTGCCGTCTTGCCGGTTTCATTCCACTCGGCAATTTCCGGTCCCTTCAACTGGACAGCAGCAGGCGCGTTGCCCGACAGCACGTCCGCGCGAAGTTTGGCCAGCGTATTGGCGGTGTGACCGGCAATGGCGTTCTGTTCCCACTTGCCGCCTTTGGCTTCAAACATTTCACCGAGCTTGGCAATCGAGGCGGCATCAGAGCCAGTGGCCCATTGATGCAGCATCAATGTCTTCGGCTGGGCCATGGCAGCGCCAATGGCGAGTGTGGAAACCGCCGCAGCGGCCAGCAGGGTCTTCAGGACTTTCATCGGTTTTCCTCCCTTGATGAAATACTTGGCCAGGCTTCTTTCCCGGATTTCTTTTTATGAAATTATTCTATGGCGTAGAATTTTTGAAGTCAAATGAAAGCCCTTCACACTTTGCCATTGCAATCATTCTTGGGCTTCAGTTGGCAATCATCGCATTCAAAAGCGTCACGGCGTGTTTACGATCAGTTTGACTTGGTGTTGGCTGCACATCTTTTGTAAAGTTTCTGAAGTAACTTTACGCAAATTCCACAGGGACCAGTCGAATGCCTCCGTCAAATCACTGAAATCATGCATTTGCAGTCGATTGGTGATAGATCAACATATGAAGTCTTCAGTTTTTCTTCACACCGGCAGATTCAACTTTACAGAAATGTATCATGATGTGAAGTTTGTTGGGTCTCATGGAAGATCGACATGGCAATATCCGCGCCACATCAACACCACAAATATGCAGCCCGGCTCAATTCATTCAGGACTGGCGATGGCGGAATAGGCGTCTTCGATTGCCTGTCACGTGCTGCAAAAGTTCAAGGTCTGAATGCTGTTGACCTGAATTTTCCAGATCATCTGGAGGGCGCGGATTTAAAAGAGATGAAGCGCCATCTCGACCGGCTGGGCCTCTCGGTCAATGGCTTCGCCATGCGCTATTACAGCGATCCTGGCTTCAAGATCGGGGCCTTCACCAATCCGGATGCCAGGCTGCGCCGCCTTGCAATTGACCAGACCAGGCGCGGCATCGACCAGATGCTGGAACTCGGTGGCTCGTTGATGACCTTGTGGATGGGCCAGGACGGTTTTGATTACTCCTTCCAGGCAGATTATGCACGGCTCTGGAACCAGACCTTGGAAGCCATCTCGGAAGTGGCCGATCATGTGCCGTCGTCCGAACTCAGCATCGAATACAAGCCGAATGAACCGCGCAGCTTTGCCTTGATGCCTGATATCGGCACGACGCTTTTGGCCATTCAGGAAATGGGTCGCAGGAACGTTGGCGTCACCATCGACTTTGCCCATGTTCTGTATGCTGATGAAATGCCGGCCTATGCCGCAGCGCTGGCGGCGCGCGCTTCAAGATTGTTCGGTGTGCATCTCAATGATGGATACGCCAAGCGTGACGACGGCCTGATGGTTGGCACCGTGCATCCCGTCCAGACCATGGAGCTGCTCTACGTGCTGGAGGAGATCAAATATGACCGCCCCATCTATTTCGACACTTTCCCGGATATGACAGGCATGGACCCGGTCGCCGAGTGCAGTGCCAACATTGCAACCGTGGAGGCCATGCGAAAAGTCGTCAGAAAACTGCAAGCAGACAACCGCCTCAAGACGGCCATTGCCGGACAAGATGCTGTGACCAGCAACAATGTCGTGCGCGAGGCATTTTATGGAGGTCCGTCAGCAGACACAGCAAAAATCTGAGCACCTGCACATGAATGCGGTGCGCTCGGCCGTTTTCGATTTTAACCTTTGGGAGGATACCAATATGATGAAGATGACAAAGCGTTCAGTGCTGCTGGGTGCGATTGCCGCTGTTGCGCTTTCTACCGTTGCCTATGCACAGGGTCTCGCCCCCTTGAACTCTGACGTCGAAGCAGACCGCATGGACTGGTCGCAGCTTGAAGCCAAATTCGGCCCGCTGCCTGCTGTTGAAAAAGGCATGAAGGTTGGCGCCGTGGCCAAGGCCTTGACCAATGAATACTGGCGCAGCCTTGGTGAAGGTTACGTCAAGTTCGGCTCAAAGGTTGGCGTCACGGTTGATCTGCAAGCCGGTCAAAATGAAAATGATCAGCTGGCCCAATTGGCAATCGCTGAAAACATGCTGTCACAGGGCTACAAGCTCTTGCTTGTATCACCACAGACAGATTCCAACCTGCAGCCCGCTGTCGAAGCAGCTGAAAAGGCTGGTGTGCCTGTGATCAACGTCAATGACGCCGTCATTCCGTCGGCCAAGAACTACATTGGCAACGTCCAGAAGGACAATGGCGTACGCGCTGCCCGCTGGTTCATCGCCAACCGCAAGGATGGCGGCAAGCTGGCTGTGATCGAAGGCATGGCCGGTGTTTATGCCGCTGTGCAACGCACCGCTGGCTTCAAGGAAACCATTGCCGCAGAAGGCAAGGGCTTTGAAGTCGTCGCCTCCGTTCCGGGTGACTGGGATCGTCAGAAATCATATGATGCCGCCACCAACATCATGTCACAGAATCCTGACGTGATCGGCTTCTATTGCAACAATGATGGCATGGCGCTGGGTGTTGTTGAAGCTGTAAAGGCCGCAGGCAAGCTTGACAAGATCGCTGTCATTGGCACCGACGGAATAAGCGATGCCTATGCTTCCATCAAGGCAGGCGAGCTGACCGCGACCGTCGACAGCTTTCCTGTGTTGACAGGGGAAGTGGCAATGGAAGTGGCACTGCGCCTGCAGGCCGGGCAGAAACTGCCCCGGGTCGTCGCAACGCCACAGGCCCTCGTCACCAAGGATAACATTGCCCGCTATACCGGTGATGAAGCCGCCGTGCGTGCAAATCTGATGGAAGACGCCAAGCAGTAATCGTATGATGGCGCGCGGCGACTGTCTCCCTGCTTTCGCCGCGCCCCGGATAGCGGTTGCTCATTCAGCTTCGCCTCTGGGCGGAGCTGGATTTCATGGACCATTCAATGGCTGACGATAGATCGACCGCAGCAATCGAGCTGAAGGATATTTCCAAGGGGTTTCCCGGCGTGCAGGCGCTGGAGAATGTCAGTTTTGCCGTCGAGCCAGGCCAGGTACGCGCCCTGCTGGGCGAAAATGGTGCCGGCAAGTCAACCCTGCTCAAAATCCTGTCCGGCATCTATCACGCTGACGCAGGTGAAGTTCTGATCAACGCAAAGCCAGTTGACCTCCACAATCCGAAGGCAGCGCAACGTGCGGGCATCGCACTCATTCATCAAGAACTGCAACAGGTTCCCGAACTTGACGTGGCGCAAAACATGTTTCTCGCAAACCAGGTGACCAAACTTGGTTTTATCACTGACCGCAGCGCCATGCAGGCACGCGCCAGGGAATTGCTGCTGCAACTTGACCCGACAATCGATGTGTGCGCCAAAGTGAGAACACTGCGCGTGGCCCAACGGCAGATCGTCGAGATTGCCAAGGCCTTGCTCGGGCAGGCACGCATCATTGCCATGGATGAACCGACGTCAAGTCTCACGCCTGTTGAATTTGAAAAGCTGGTGCATGTGATAGATCGCCTCAAAGCCAATGACGTGGCTGTAATCTATGTGTCGCACAAGCTGGATGAAGTGTTTCGTGTCGCCTCACATGCCACTGTCCTGCGTGATGGCAAGCAGGTCGCAGACGTCGATCTGTCAAAAACCACCCAGGATGCATTGGTCAACATGATGGTGGGTCGTAGCCTCGACATCCCGCCGCATCGCAGCCATGTGCAGGACCAGGTGGTGCTTTCTGTTGAAGGCCTGGGGCGCGGTCGCCAGGTGCGCGATGTATCGCTGGAACTGCGCAAGGGTGAAGTGCTCGGCATTGCAGGTCTGGTCGGCTCAGGACGCACGGAGCTGGTGAAACTTCTTGCTGGTGTGGACAGGCCGACGGGCGGCAGGATGGTGTTGAATGGCAAGGCGGTGGTTTTTGCCAATCCGCGTGAGGCGATTGCGGCAGGCATTGCGCTGTTGCCAGAGGATCGCAAGAAGGAGGGGATCATTCCCCTGCGCTCCGTCGCCGTCAATGCGGCGATGCCGAGCTATCGCAAGCTCACAAGCGTGGGGTTTATCCGGACTGCGCAACTGAGTGCACAGGTAAATGAACTTGCCCGAACCGTGAATTTGCGGCCCCCCGATATTGAACGCGCCATTCGCCTGTTCAGCGGCGGCAACCAGCAAAAGGCAATTCTGTGCCGCTGGCTGATGGCGGGCTCGGATATTCTGGTCTTTGACGAACCGACACGCGGTATTGACGTCGGTGCCAAGGGCGAGATTTACAAACTTATAGAATCCCTGGCCGAAGCGGGCCGTGCCATCATTGTCGTGTCATCTGAATTGCCGGAAATCCTGCGCCTGTCAGACAACGTGATTGTGATGCGCGCCGGTGCCATGGCGGGCCGCCTGAGCCGCGAGCAATTGACTGAAGAATCCGTCATGAGCCTTGCCATCACCGGCAAGCTGGCGGCCTGAACGAAGAGCCTGAATGCAGACGGAAAAAATCAAATGGCACTGACCGACAAACTGGGTGGATGGAAAATCAGCTGGCGCGACATGGGCACCGTTGTCGGCCTGCTGATCATGGTCGTCGTGTTCTCCAGCATGTCGCAGGTATTCCTGACAGAACGCAATCTCATCAACATCCTGCAGCAATCAAGCATCAACGCCTGCATCGCCATCGGCATGACGCTGGTCATCATCAGTGGTGGGATAGACTTGTCGGTTGGCCCGGCTGCAGCACTGGCTGCCGTGATCAGTGCGAGCCTTTTGATGGCCGGTCTTCCGGTGCCTGTTGTCTTGTTGTCGGCCCTGGCTGTGGGGCTTGCCTGTGGCTTCGTCAACGGTGCCCTGATTGCCTATGGGGGCCTGCAGCCATTCATAGTGACGCTTGGCACGCTCAGCCTGTTTCGCGCCCTGGCCCTGATCTACACCGGTGGCAATCCGGTGCTGGGACTGCCCAATGAATTCCGGCGCCTGTTTGCATCCGAGATCTTCGGATTGCCTGTTCCTGTGATCGTCGTTGGCATATTGGCAATTGCCGCAACGGTGCTGTTGAAGAAAACGCCTCTTGGCGAATATATTCTGGCGGTGGGCGGCAATGAAGAGGCAGCACGTGTCAGCGGTGTTCCCATCGAGCGCACCAAAGTCATCACCTACATGATCTCCGGCGGCCTTGCTTCACTCGCGGCCATCATTCTGATTGCGCGCCTCGGTGCCGCTGAGCCCATCCTCGGGAATCTCTGGGAACTCGAAGCCATCGCTGCTGCGGCCATTGGGGGTGCGTCTTTGATGGGCGGCAAGGGCTCCATCTTTGGTACCATCCTTGGCGCAATTGTTCTCGGTGCCATGCGCAATGGATTGACTTTGTTGAACGTCCAAGCATTCTATCAACTGCTGGCCACCGGTATCATCATCATCCTCGCCATGCTGGTGGACCGGCTTGCGCGCGGCAAAGGATAAGTCTTGAACTACGATCCCCGCACCGTCGGTCCCCGTATCCGCATGCTTTTGCCTGAGCTGACCCCCAGTGAGGCGCGCGTTGCCGAACTGATGTTGCGCAGCGCATCCGACGATCCCCTGCCCTTGAAGCAGGTTGCTGCGGACGCCGATATTTCAGAAGCCATGGTGGTCAAGACGGCAAAGCGGCTGGGCTTTTCGGGATTCAGGGAGTTGCGCGCGGCCCTCAGCGCTTACAAAAAGCAGCCCAATGTCGATCTTCATGAGGACCTGGGCGAGCACGACAGCGCAGAGGTCATTGTGCAGAAAGTATTTCGCACGGCCATTCAGGCTCTCGAAGAAACACTGGCGATTCTCGACATGTCCGGTTTTCGCCGTGCGGCCGATCTCATTCACGGGGCGCGGCAGCTGGACTTCTACGGTCTTGGCGGGTCAGCCCAGATCGCCCGTGACGTCGCTCACAAGTTCCTGCGCATCGGCACAAGGGCAACGGTGCTGGACGATACCCACATGATGGCGATGTCCGCCGCCTTGCTGCATCCGAACGATGTTGTTGTCGCCTTTTCCCATTCGGGGCGCACCACCGGTGTTCTTGAGGCAACACAAATTGCGCGCGACAAGGGCGCAAGCGTGATTGCGCTCACCAACTACGAATCGTCGCCATTGGCAGAACTCTCCGATGTGGTCCTATGCTCCACCGCTCTGGGCTCGCCGCTGACCAGTGAAAATGCCGCAGCGCGCATCGCTCAACTCAACATCATGGATGCCATCTTCATGGCGGTGGCACAAAAAAGCTATAGTTCGGCAGAAGACAATCTGTCGCGCACCATGTCAGCGGTGCGAACCAAGCGCCGGCAATAGCAAACAATCAAGTTCGGGCCGGACCCCGAGCGAAGCCGCGCCCGCTGAATGGACCTCAACCACGCTTCGATCGCCACATGCCTGGCGATAGCCCTGTCTGCTTTTTGAATTCACGATTGAAATAGGCAGGATCATTGAAGCCCAGTTCATGGGCGATGTCTTCGGCGCTGCGGATGGTGAACTGCAAGAGGCGTTTTGCTTCCAGCAGGCGCCGCTGCAGGACGAATTGCTTCACAGGCATTGCAAAAGCCGCCTTCGCCGCCTTGTCGAGCAGATGATGGGTTGTATGAAGTTCAATGACATAGTCTTCGATGGCAAGCTTTTCGCGAAAATTCCGGTCCACGGCCTGTTGAAGTCTTTGCGCCAACAAGGCTTGTTGTGGCATGGAGACTTCCGCAGCGACCTGTTGCCGCGCGATGTACCCCAACACTGCGCCAATCAAGTGCGCCATGACCGACGTATGATAGCTGCGCAGACTGCCATATTCCTGCAGCAGCAAGTCCATCAAGGTGCGAATGACCTGCCAGTCGTTTCTGTTCACCTGCCGGTCAACGAACACCGCTTTCAGCGCGGGCGATTCTTGTTGTCGCAAAATCCCGTCAAGCGCGTCATTTGCGATGGAAACGACAATTGCGTCTGATCCTGGCCGTGCGACAAAACCGTGCACAACGCCGCTTGGCACAAAGCTGATGGCGGGTACCGAAAAAGTCCAAGAAGAATCTTCTATATGATAGGTGCCGCCGCCTTTCGTCCACAACGTGATCTGTGCCAGTTGCGGATGCTTGTGGGCCGCAACATTGCCGCGATGTAGACTTTTACGGGTGGAAACCAGTTCAACATGGAGGAAGCCCACATCCAGGTTGCGGACAGACTCTCCATAGACAAAGTAGCTGGGAATGCTGTTGCGGGGCATGGTGCCTGAAAAAGTACAATCAATTTGATGGATTTGTCAATTTCAGAAATCTGCAATTCCGCCTAAGAAGATTGTAACCGAGAGGAATTCCGCCATGCGTTCAGAAGATTTTCGAGCCGACAGGAAACGCCCCTTTACCGGCGCTGAATATCTCAAGAGCCTGCAAGATGGCAGGACCGTGTTCATCAACGGCGAGCGCATCAAGGATGTGACGACCCATCCCGCCATGCGCAATTCCGCCCGCTCATTGGCACGACTTTATGATGCCCTGCATGACGAAAAGACCAGGGCAAAGCTGACAATTGAAACCGATACTGGCTCTGGCGGCTACACCCACAAATATTTCCGTGTGGCAAAATCTTCAGCAGAACTGGTCGCCCAGCAAAGCGCCATCGCTGATTGGTCACGCATGAGCTACGGCTGGATGGGCCGCACGCCGGATTACAAGGCGGCCCTCATGAACACGCTGGGTGCCAATGCCGATTGGTATGGCCCCTTCAAGGATAATGCCTTGTCCTGGCACAAGCGCGCCCAGGAATCCGTGCTGTTCATGAACCACGCCATCGTCAATCCACCCATCGACCGGCATAAACCCGCCGATGCCGTGAAAGATGTGTTTGTTCACATCACCAAGGAAACTGATGCTGGCATATATGTGTCGGGTGCCAAGGTGGTGGCTACGTCGGCAGCGCTCACTCATTACAATTTTTTGGCACAAAGTTCAGCGACAGTCACGGAAGATCCATCGCTTTCCGTGATGTTCATCGTGCCCATGAACGCGCCGGGCATCAAGATGATCTGCCGCGTGTCCTATGAGCAGACAGCCAATACTGTCGGGCACCCATTCGACTACCCACTGTCCTCACGCTTTGACGAGAACGACGCCATCCTCGTGCTCGACAATGTGTTTATCCCCTGGGAAGATGTTTTGGTACTGCGTGATGCGCAAAAGATTTTGTCGTTTCATCCCGCATCGGGCTTCATGCATGGCTATTGCTTCCAGGGCTGCACGCGCCTTGCAGTGAAGATGGATTTCCTCGCTGGTCTTTTGGCCAAGGCCCTGCGCGCCACCGGCGGAGATGCCTTCCGCGGCAACCAGGCAGCACTGGGCGAGGTGATTGCACTGCGCCACATGTTCTGGAGTTTCTCCAACGCCATGGCGCATAACCCGCAACCCTGGGCCAGTGGCGCTGTGCTGCCCAACATGGAGTCAGCCCTTTGCTACCGCACATTCATGTCGGAAGCCTATCCGCGTGTGATTGAAACGGTGCGCAAGATCGTGGCATCGGGTCTCATTTATCTTCCGTCCTCGGCGGCGGATTTCAAGAATCCGGAAATCAACAAGTACCTGGCGCAATATGTGCGTGGCTCCAACGACATGGGGCATATTGAGCGTATCAAGATCATGAAACTCCTGTGGGATGCAACAGGCACAGAGTTTGGTGGGCGCCATGCATTGTATGAACTGAATTATGCCGGTGCGCCCGAAGAAGTGCGTGTACAGGTGCTGAAGGGTGCCGAGCGCACCGGCACGCTGAAACGCATGGAGGAACTCGTCGACACGTGCATGAGTGATTACGATGAGAATGGCTGGACCGGGGATACATGGTTGCCACCGCTCAGTGGGAACGCCGACTTGAAGGCTGCGGAATAGCCAGGTGGAACCTCACGTTTCGCGGACAGAGTTTCGCAATGCCATGGCGCGTGTATGCGCACCCGTCAATGTGGTCACGACTGATGGTCCTGCAGGCCGCGGTGGATTTACCGCAACGGCCATGTGCAGCGTCACCGATGAACCCCCTACACTGCTCGTGTGCATGAATGCGAAGTCAACGCAGACAGATCTGTTTGTGAGGAACAACGCCTTCTGCGTGAATGTCCTGCATGCCGAGCACAAGGACCTGGCTGCAGGCTTTGCAGGCGGCGTGGCCGACATGAAAACGCGCTATGACGCGGCGGAGTGGCACATCTTCAAGTCGGGCCTTCCCGCACTGCGCAATGCCATTGTCTCGTTTGCATGCGAGATTTCTGCGATACAGCGCGTCGGCACCCACAACATTCTGATTGGCACTGTCATCGACCTCCGGCAGCGGCCTGATGGCCATGCACTTCTGTATTTCGACCGCCACTATGTACACGTGCCGACGCAATCGGGAAGCTTTGGCGGCTAATCCAGTGGTCTTGCTGTCAATTCATCGAGAAGATCGAGCAGCGTTTCAAGTTTCCGCACGCCAAACCGAAGCTCAAGCCGGTCATATACAGCGAGGCTCTCGGGGCTGGCGCGTTCAATGAGAGCTGATCCAGCCGCCGCAATTTCGAGAATGACGCGCCGTCCATCACCCGTATCCTTGCGGCGCTTGATGAGTTTCCGTGATTCAAGCGCGCGGATCATGCGTGTCAGGCTTGGTGCAAGGATCGACGCACGGGCCGCCACCTCGCTGGCATCAAGCTTGCCTGCTTCGGCCACAACGCGGATCACCCGCCACTGCTGCTCCGTCACCTCGTGCCGCGCCAGCATCGGCCGAAATTGCTCCATGACTGTCTCGCGCGCCCGCAACAGCGCCATGGGAAGGGAGCGCCGCGTCTGTTTTGGCTTCACGCGTTTGCGCCTGATTTGGCTCTTGACTGGCATGGCCAAACAATTAACATGTTAAGTAATTCAGGGTCAACACCGATGCCACATTTCCGCATTGAATATTCATCGAACATCTTGGCCAAATTGGATATGACGGAGTTCTGTGCTGTCATCCACAAGGCCATCATGGAAACAGGATTGTTTGAATTGGGTGCTGTGAGGGTTCGCGCCTTTCCCGCCGATCACTATGCCATTGCTGATCAGTTGCCGGAGAACGCCTTCCTTGACATGCAGTTTGCGGTGGGCCAGGGCCGCAGTACAGATGACCTCAGGCAGGCAGGGGAGAATATTTTCAAGGCTGCAAGTGAACACCTCGCGTCTCTCTTCGCAACGCCACACTTTGCCCTGAGTTTCCAGATCACGGAAATCAACGGCAACCTGAGCTGGAAGAAAAACGCCATGCACCCAAGGCTGCGCACCACATGACAACTCTCGAAGACAACATCGAACGCGCCAACGGCTTCCTTGAACGCTTCAAGCGCGACGGCGTTTTGAACCACATCAATGGCGAAGCGGTTTCGGCTGCCGACGCCACGACTTTCGAAATCATCTCGCCCGTTGATGTAAAGCCGCTCGCACGCGTGGCCCACGGCAAGGCAGCCGACATCGACAAGGCAGCCAAAGCGGCGAAAGCCGCATTCCCTGCCTGGGCGGCGATGGATGGCGACAAGCGCAAGGCGCTGCTGCACAAGATTGCCGACGCCATTGTGGCCCGCGCCGATGAAATCGCTTTTGTGGAAGCAATGGACACAGGCCAGGCCATCAGGTTCATGTCGAAAGCCGCACTGCGCGGAGCAGAGAATTTCCGGTTCTTCGCGGATCGTGCCCCCGAAGCGCGCGACGGCAAGGTATTGAACGCGCCCGGCCAGGTGAACATGACATCGCGCTCACCCATTGGTCCCGTCGGCATCATCACGCCTTGGAATACGCCGTTCATGTTGTCGACCTGGAAAATCGCGCCAGCCTTGGCTGCGGGCTGCACCCTCGTTCACAAGCCTGCGGAATTTTCGCCCCTGTCAGCACGTCTGCTCGTCGAGATAGCTGAGCAGGCCGGCTTGCCGAAAGGCGTGTGGAATCTCGTCAACGGCATGGGCGAAGACGCAGGCAAGGCCTTGACCCAGCATGCTGACATCAAGGCCATAGGCTTTGTCGGTGAAAGCCGCACGGGCAGCATGATCATGAAGCAAGGTGCGGATACCTTGAAGCGCGTCCATTTCGAACTTGGCGGAAAAAACCCCGTGATCGTGTTCGCAGATGCAGATCTGGAACGCGCCGCCGATGCTGCCGTCTTCATGATCTATTCACTCAACGGTGAACGCTGCACCTCATCATCGCGGTTGCTCGTCGAGCAATCAATCTACGACAAGTTTACCAAAATGGTGGCAGAGAAGGCCAGGCGCATCAAGGTGGGTCATCCGCTTGATCCTTCAACCGTGGTCGGCCCCCTCATCCATCCAGTGCACGAAAAGAAAGTGCTGGACTACATCGCCATCGGAAAAGCCGAAGGTGCCACGCTCGGCGCAGGCGGCACCAAGGTCGATGGTCCGGGTGGCGGATGCTATGTGGCACCCACGCTGTTCACCAATGCAACCAACGCTATGCGCATAGCACAGGAAGAAATCTTTGGCCCTGTGCTCACATCCATTCCCTTCAAGGATGAAGCCGAGGCGCTGGCCATAGCCAATGATGTGCAATATGGTTTGACAGGCTATCTCTGGACCTCAGATGTCACGCGCGCCTTTCGTTTCAGCAGCGCCCTGCAGGCCGGCATGATCTGGGTGAATTCAGAAAACCTCCGCCATTTGCCCACTCCCTTTGGCGGCGTGAAAAATTCCGGTATCGGCCGTGATGGCGGCGACTGGTCATTTGATTTCTACATGGAAACCAAGAATGTCTCCTTCGCCACTTCGCAACATTCAATTCCACAGCTCGGAGGCTGATCATGCCCGTGCCCAAACCCAATCTCTATCCCGACTTCAACGTGGTGCGCCTGAGCCACGTTGAGCTCGTCGTGACCGACCTGAAAAAGTCCCGCGCCTTTTATGCGGATACTCTGGGCCTGCAAGTCACCGCTGAAGACTCTTCGCACATCTATTTGCGCGCCATGGAAGAACGCGGCCATCACTGTCTGATCCTCACCAAGGGCGACAGGCCTTGCGCCCGCGTGCTCGGTTTCAAGGTGTACAGCGAAGGTGATCTCGACAAGGCGAAAGTCTGGTTTGAAGCGCAGGGCCGCAAAACCTCGTGGGTCACGCGCCCGCATCAGGGCCGCACGCTTCTTGCCAGCGACACGCAAGGCGTCCCCATCGAATTCTATGCAACGATGGACAGGCTGCCGAACATTCACCAGAAATATGCGCTCTACAAGGGCGTGAAGCCGCTGCGCATTGACCACTTCAACTGCTTCTCGCAAAGCGTCGATGACTCCGTTGCCTTCTATAACGCCATGGGTTTTCGCGTCACCGAATACACCGAAGACGATGCTTCGAAAAAACTATGGGCCGCCTGGATGCACCGCAAGGGTGGCGTGCATGACATGGCCTTCACCAATGGCCGCGGTCCCCGTCTTCATCATGTGGCCTTTTGGGTGCCAACGCCATTGAACATCATTGATCTACTCGATCTCATGTCGACCACCGGCTATCTCGCCAATATCGAGCGCGGCCCCGGCCGCCACGGCATCTCAAACGCTTTTTTTCTCTATGTGAGAGATCCCGATGGCCACCGCATTGAAATCTACTGCTCCGACTATCTCACTGTTGATCCCGATCTTGAACCAATCAAATGGGACCTGAAAGATCCACAACGTCAAACCCTGTGGGGCGCGCCAGCACCAAGGTCCTGGTTCGAAGAGGGAACTTTATTTGAAGGCATCGAACCGCAAGACGCCGTGCTCAAGGCCCAACCCATCGTGGCACCCTGATGGACAACGAAGCGTTTCGCATATGGGGTCACAAGGCCGCAGACTGGAGCGCCGATTATCGCGCGAACTTGCGTGATCGCCCCGTACGGGCACAAAACAAACCCGGCGACACATACAAAGCACTACCTGCCGATCCGCCGGAATCCGCCGAGACGATGGAAGCGATCTTTGCCGATTTCGAAAACATCATCATGCCCGGCATGACCCATTGGCAGCACCCTCGCTTCTTCGCCTATTTTCCGGCCAATGCGGCACCCGCCTCGGTGATAGCCGAGCAACTCGTTGCCGCCATGGGTGCGCAATGCATGCTGTGGCAAACGTCGCCCGCAGCGACTGAACTTGAAACCCGCGTGATAGACTGGTTGCGCCGCGCCGTGGGCCTGCCCGATGCATTCTCCGGCGTCATCCAGGACTCGGCCTCGTCGGCGACACTGTCTGCCGTATTGGTCATGCGCGAGAAGGCATTGCAATGGCGCGGCAACAAACAGGGGCTGGCACAAAACCCACAACTGCGCGTCTATTGTTCCGGCCAGGTTCATACCTCGATTGACCGCGCCATCTGGGTGTCGGGCATCGGCGAAGACAATCTGGTCCGCATTCCCGTCACCGGTGAAAGGCGCGGCATGGATATCACAGCGCTTGAAGCAGCTATTGTGGCCGACAAGAAATCGGGACATATGCCAGCCGGACTTATAGCCTGCGTCGGCGGCACCAGCATCGGCGCAACCGATGATATTGCAAGTGTATGCGAAGTGGCCAAACGTCACGGGCTCTACGTTCACGTTGATGCCGCATGGGCGGGTTCCGCCATGATCTGCCCGGAATACCGGCACTTCTGGGCCGGCATTGAAAATGCCGACTCGATTGTTTTCAATCCGCACAAGTGGCTTGGCGCGCAGTTCGATTGCTCCATCCATTTCGTTCGCGATGCCAAGAGTCTTGTCAAAACACTGGCCATCCAGCCGGAATATCTCAAGACTCATGGCCACGATGGCTTGATCAATTACTCGGAATGGACGGTTCCCTTGGGCCGCCGCTTTCGTGCCTTGAAAATCTGGTTTCTGCTGCGGGCCTATGGCTTGGAGGGATTGCGCGGCATGATCCGCAATCATGTCAAGTGGTCAGAATGCCTGGCGGAAAAACTGGCGCGTGTCGCGAATTTCAGAATCACCAGTAAGCCAATGCTGTCGTTGTTTTCATTCCGTCATGAACCAAAGAACGTTGCAGATCTCGACAAACACAATCTCGAACTGGTCAACGCCATCAATGATGACGGCCGCATCTATCTCACCCAGACTAAAGTGGACGGCGAAATTGCGATCCGCTTTCAGGCGGGATCATTCGACATGATGGAAGCGGATGCCGACATGGCCTTGCACGTCATCACAGAAGTATCGCGGAGACTATCGCCATGAACCACCAAAGATTTGTCAGTTTTGAGCACAAGTCAAAAAGTGGTTATGGATTATGGACCGAGGCCGGCATTATCGTGGCCTCGACCGAAAAGTGGCCGACGCTTCAGGCTGTGGTGGAGGCAGACGCATTGTCGAGGTTGGGTAGCGATCTTCGAGGAAAACCCGTAACCTACAAATTGGATGAAGTTTCCTTCAGCATTCCGCTGGCACGTCCGGAAAAAATCATCTGCGTTGGCGTCAATTTTCCGGATCGCAATGAAGAGTACAAGGACAATCAGGCCGCTCCTTCCAATCCATCATTGTTCATCCGCTTCCCGCGCTCGTTTGTGGGCCACAATCAGGCCCTGATCCGCCCACCTGAATCAGTGCAACTCGACTATGAAGGCGAAATCGTCATTGTCATCGGCAGGGCAGGCCGTCGCATTCCGGAAAAAACCGCATTGTCTCATATTGCAGCGCTTTCACTGTGCAATGAGGGCACCTTGCGCGACTGGGTGCGCCACGCCAAGTTCAATGTGACCCAAGGCAAGAACTTTGATCGCTCAGGTTCCATGGGTCCGTGGCTTGTTCCGTATACGGATGAATCGCAATTGGCTGACATAAAGCTCACCACCCGCGTCAATGGCGAGGTGCGGCAACAGGACAGGACCTCGCGGATGATTTTCTCCTTCCGCAAGATCATCAATTACATTTCCACGTTCACAACCCTGATGCCAGGCGATGTCATCATCACGGGAACACCAACCGGTGCAGGGGCGCGCTTCGATCCGCCCATCTGGCTGAAGTCGGGCGATGTGATAGAGGTGGAGGCTGACGGTATTGGCACCTTGCGCAATGCAGTCGCAGACGAGGTGATCTGATGCTGGCGGACAAGGATATCGCAACCGCCGCTCGTGCCCTTGATGCCGCCGAACGCACCCGTGTGCAAACCGGCCTGATCTCGCTCAAGCACCCTGAAGCGACGATGGACGACGCCTATGCCATTCAGTCTGCCTGGGTAAAATTGAAACTCGTATCAGGCCGCAAGGTGATTGGCTGGAAAATCGGCCTCACATCAAAAGCCATGCAATCAGCGCTGAACATCACCACACCTGACTCGGGCGTTCTGCTGGATGACATGGTGTTTGCAGATGGTGCGACCATCCCTGGGAACCGTTTTATCCAGCCGCGCGTCGAAGCGGAAATTGCCTTTGTGATAAAAAGCGATTTGCGCGGCCCCAACACCACAGCGGAACAGGTGCTGGCGGCAACCGACTATGTGGTACCGTCACTGGAGATTCTCGATACGCGCATTTTGCGTGTGGACCCCATAACCAAAAAAACGCGCAACATCATCGACACGATTTCCGACAACGCGGCGAATGCCGGCCTCGTTCTGGGCAAGCAGAAGTTCAAACCCCAGGACATCGACATGCGCTGGATGGGAGCCATTGTTTCCAGGGATGGTGAAGTAGAAGAAACCGGCCTTGGTGCTGGCGTACTGAACGACCCGGCACGTGGTATCGCCTGGCTTGCCAATCGGCTTGCACAATATGGCGATCACATTTCAGCCGGGCAGGTTGTGTTGTCCGGTTCATTCATCAGGCCCATCGAAACCCAACACGGAACAGTCATTCACGCCGAGTTCGGCAGCTACGGATCGGTTGGCTGCATGTTTGGTTAAAGCGCCAATGGCGGTATTGCTGCAGGTGGGCTATCGTTTCATCTCAAGGAAGTTCACCATCCATTGCGCGAAAATTTGTCCGTCTGCCTGTTTGGTGAAAACCTCGTCCTTTGCTCTTGACGCGTGCTCTGCCCCAACAAGGGGTGCAAACTCGTCCGCTAGGCCTGTCATGAAGTCGGGCGACATTTCCGGATGATATTCGGTCGTGAAAATATGATTGCCAATCCGGTATGATCCCACCGCGCAGAAATCGTCGCCTCCAAGGATCACGGCACCAACAGGCGGCTTCAGCAATTGCTCGCTATGGGCGGCGTAGAGATTGAGTGTGTCGGCCTTGGGGTCCATCCAGTCTTCGGCTGACGAGAAATGCGTCGGTGAAATGCCAAAGCCCCAGCCGCCCGGGTTCTTGCCAACTTCACCGCCCAGTGCGCGTCCAATCAATTGGTGACCAAAGCAAATACCGACCGTTGGAATTTTCTTGGCATCGATCTCGCGGATGGTTTCGAGCAGCTTTAAGATCCACGGGTCATTTCCTGTAGCCGATGCCGGACTTCCTGTGATGACGAACCCATCATAGCTTTCAAGCCTATCCGGAAACACACCGTCTTTCACCTGGATGGCGCTAAACGTCCAGTCAGGTCGCAAGGGTTGCAACATGGAGCGGAACTTCTCGCCATCCTTGGGGTGACGTTGGGCGAAATCTGATTCATCCGTATTTGTCACCAGAATGCCAATGCGCATATTCTGCCCCTCATTGCTCCATGTGTTGCTTCATGTGTTCAGTTGCCAAGATACTTAACATGTGCAATTTTTGCACGAAAGAAAAGCGCGGGGAAGAAATGACAGTTTGGGTGCCAACCGATGACGGCCATGCCGATTTGTCCAGTCATGACAGTTTCGTCAATGGTGCGCCCTACAATACCTTTGCCCGCCTGCGCCGCGAAGACCCGGTGACCTGGTGCAATTATGCCGATGGTGAAGGTTTCTGGTCGATCACCCGCCACGAGGACATCTGGAATCTCAACCGCAATACGGAACTTCTGAGCTCCGCGCGCGGCATTCGCATGGAAGACCAGACCTATGAGGAATATCTGGCGCGCCGCACCTTTCAGGAAACCGATCCACCGGATCACACGCGCACCCGCATGTTGCTCAACAAGGCATTCTCGCGGCCTGTTGTCGTTCAGTTTGAACAGCAGATCACAGACCTCTGCAATCTGGTCCTCGACAACGCCTTTCAGTCCCTCGAATTTGACGCTGTGAAAGCCATCGCCCGTGAATTGCCAATGCGCATGTTGGGCCAAATTCTCGGCATTCCTGAAAAGGACATGGACTGGCTGGTGCGAAAGGGTGATGAATTGATGGGCAACACCGACCCGGATTTCACCGCGCATGTGCTCGACAAGACCAACACCGATGAATTCCGGTTTATGCCGTTTCGCTCACCCGCAGGCGCGGAGCTTTATGCCTACGCCAAACAGCTGATGGCGGAGAAGGAACGGTCCGGCGCAGACAAGGGCGTTCTGGGTCTGCTTTTGCAGCCAGATTCTGCTGGCAATGTCATGTCGGAACAGGAGTTCCAGAATTTCTTCTGCCTTGCTGTTGCTGCAGGCAACGACACGACACGCTATTCGATCGCAGCGGCCCTGCATGCCATGGCCAATCAAACCGGGTGTGCTCGCAAGCATGCAATCCGGTCTGGAAAATGTCTGGGATACTGCACCCGACGAATTCATCCGCTGGGCCTCACCCGCCACTTACTTTCGCCGCACGGCGACAAAGGATTTCGAGCTGCACGGCAAGACGATCAAGGCTGGGCAAAAGGTACTTTATTGGTTTGTGTCGGGCAATCGCGACGAGAATGCGTTCGACAAGCCGATGCAGGTCAACACCCTGCGCAATCCCAATCGCCATTTGGCCTTCGGGCAGGGCGGGCCCCATGTGTGTTTAGGCATGTGGCTTGCGAAGCTGGAGGTGCGGCTCATCCTGCAAGCTTTCGTGCGCCGCGTGAAATCTATCGAACAAATTGCGCCACACGCTTTTGTGCGTTCCAACTTTGTCGGCGGCATCAAGCGCCTGCCGGTGCGTGTCTCTTTGAATTAGGAAACCATCATGGCCAAGCAACGCCTCAGACTCTTGTTTTGTGATCACCTCAATCTCGCCCGTGGCAAATATTTGCCTGCTGATAAAATGAAATCAGATGGTTCATCACGTTTTTCGCAGTCACTTTATGGCGTGCATTTTGACCGCGATCTTTTACCGTCACCGGGTTCGCGCATGATGGAGGGTGCGCCTGACATGCAGGCGGTTTACAGAAAATCTGAAATCCGAGCGGGCTGGGAGCCTGATACAAAAGTTGTGACGGCAGACTTGCAGCAATGGGATGGCTCACCTGTGCCGATGTGTGGCCGCACCGCGCTGAAGAATGCGGTCGGCGACTGGGGCAAGCTTGGGTTACAAGGCCAAGGTCGGTTTGGAAATTGAGGCCTATGCCTTCCAGCGCGAAGATGATGGTTCGCTGAAACCCTACGACACGCCGCATTCCTATGTTTACTCAACGGGACGCTATGCCGACCCACGCGGCTTTGTCGATGCGATTTGGGAGGCGTCTGAACTTGCTGGGTTTAAACTGGAGTCGGTGACCACCGAATACGACACCCCGCAGTTTGAGTTCACGCTCAAATATGATGATGCGGTGAAAGCCGTTGACGATCACTTCTTGTTCCGCGTCATGGCTCGCGAAATCGCCATGGATTTCGGTATTGTGCTCACCTGTCTGCCAAAGCCATTTCCCGGCAAAGGCGGCAGTGGTACCCATGTGAATTTTTCCTTCCTCGACAAGCAGGGCAAGAACGCCATCGGCAACCCCGGCGAAGAAACGAAGATGACAAGACTGGCCAAGGGCTGCATCGCAGGGCTCATGCACCACCATCGTGGCATGGCCGGCCTGATCGCACCCATCGTGAATTCCTATGAGCGGCTGAAGCCTGCCAGCATGTCCGGCTACTGGTGCAACTGGGGCGGCGATCATCGCGGGGTCACAACGCGCGTCTCCGCCGAAGGTGGTGCCAAGGCCCGCCTGGAACATCGCATGGGCGATGGTGCAGCAAACCCCTACGTGCTGGTGGCGACCGTGTTGCAGGCGGCGCGATTGGGCTTCACCAAGAACTATGAACTGCCGCCGCGCGAAACCGGCGATTGCTTCGAACACACCACCGCAACATCGGCAGCACCCGATAGTCTCTCCGATGCGATGGATGCCTTGCAGGCCGATGAGGCGCTTCGCATGGCCGTGGGAGAAATGCTTTGCGACAACCAGATATTCATGAAACGGGCTGAAGTGGAAAAGACGGCCAAGCTTGAGGGCGAGGCTTTGCGGGATTTCTACATCAACTACATCTGATGCCAGCCTTGATCCTGGAATAGGCTTTAATTGCGTTTTAAGAGGGCTACGGCGTGTTGTTGGAGTGGAGTGCTAGGGGAATAGCCAAAAGGAATGAATCGCTTCTACGGGCAATTTTACCCAGCTAGCGTCGATTTCAACTGGGAATAAACATAAATATAGATATTAAATCACAAATGGTGCGTTGAGAAATGCCTGCGCTGCTGCAACCGATGCAACCCGAATTCCGGGCATCCGTTCTGCCACGCCAGGTTCCGCCCGCCGCTCTTCCATCCAGCCGAGATAGGCAAGGTCGCGCAACGTCAAAAACAGGTCAAGTGATCTTTCATCCAGCGCCGCCAGGGGACGCCGCGAACGATAGCCCTCGAACAATGCCGCCTTGATCGTCTCGTAATGCGGCTCAGCCCGATTTTTCACCAAGGCTGTGGCAAAATCATACATGCGGAATCCAAATCCAGAATCGTCAAAGTCAATGATCCGCACATCGCTTCCCGACACCAGAATATTCTGCCTTACAAAATCGGCGTGGATCAAGCCATAGTCAGCCCCAGCCTTGCGCAACCTGTCGAGCGCCACACCAGCTTTCTCACGTGCCCGCAACAACACGCCGCGATCCGCCTCACTGATTTCATCGGCCTCCCAGAAATTTCCCCAGAAAGCCTTGTTGCCAACAAATCCGTCTCTGTCCCAGGCATGGCGTGTGAAGCCTTCAGGCAGGGCCCATGCATCCGACACCTTGTGCATGCGCGCGATGCACGAACCCAGATTGAAAAAAATCTGTCGCAATTCGATTCTGTCGAAGGCCAGCGGGTCGCTGGAAGTCCCCAGCGGCACACCATCAAGCCAGGTCAGCAGATCAACGAAGTGGATTCTTCCACCATGTGACACGTCCACGAGATATAAGCCGGCAGAACTGGCCAAGGGTTCCGGCACCAACAAACCATTCGCTGAGAGATGCGCCATCCATTGCATTTCGGATGTGATGGCAGTCTTGCTGTGATAGCCGTGACGGTGGATGCGCAACGCGGCCGGGCCATGCGTCGTTTCCACTTTGAAAACCGAATTTTCGCGGTGCATGAACAATCGCGGTGCCGATGTTATGCAGTCCCACTCCCGGCAGGCGCGTGACGCAATTTCAGCCGCTTGCGCAAATGTGTCGGCCATCAAAGTGCAGCCAAACACTCATCCAACGCACTCAGCATAACATCTGCATCCGTTTGACTGAATGGCATCGGTGGCCTGATCTTCAGCACATTGTAGGAAATGCCGTTCGACCCCATCAGCACACCCTTGTGCCGCATCATGTTGACGACCCGCTCGGCCTCCGCTGTGGCGGGCGTCTTCGATTTGCGATCCGTCACCAACTCTGCACCAATGGCCAGGCCGTGGCCGCGCACATCACCGATGATGGAATGCTTTTCCGCAAGTTTGCGCAAACCGGTTTTCACATAGATACCGGTCGTGTGGGCATTGCTCATCAGCTTCTCATTGCCCATCACGTCAAGCACAGCATTGGCCGCAGCACAGGAAACGGGATTGCCGCCAAACGTGTTGAAATAACCGAAGGCCTTGCGAAACGCTGACATGATATCAAGGGACGTTGCGACTGCCGCCACCGGATGCCCATTGCCCATGGGCTTTCCCATGGTCACGATGTCGGGTGCAAAGCCTGCAACCTCATGACCCCAGAAATGAGCACCGGTGCGGCCAAAGCCGGGCTGCACTTCATCAGAGATGATCACTCCACCGGCCTTGCGCACAGCAGCGATGGCCCCATCGAGAAACCCCTTGGCAAGTTCCGGGAAGCCCTCGTTCACGAAAGTGGGACAGACAATCATGCCTGAAACTCCGGAACCATTTTCGTTGAGAGATGCACAAGCCATATCAACTTCATCTGCAAAAGCCTTGGCATGGGAAACTGCATCGCCGCCCATTGGCCGATAGCTGTCAGGCGCCCTCACATGGCGGATATGCTTTCCAAATCCACCAATCGGCGGCTTGGTTGTCGACAGTTGCGAAACGGCAGTCGTATTGCCGTGATAGGTATGATTGGTCGCAATGATGCCAGTCTTGCCTGTGACTGCCTGTGCCATGCGCAGCGCAATGTCATTTGCTTCGCTCCCCGTGCACACCATGATCGCAGACGAGATATCTCCGGCGAATGTGCCCATCAAGCGCTCAACATAGTTCAGAATTCCCTCGTGCAAATAGCGCGTATGGGTGTTGAGTGTTGCGGCCTGTTGGCAAATCGCTTCCACCACATGCGGGTGGCAATGGCCCACATGTGGCACATTGTTGTAGCAATCGAGATAACGCTTGCCCCCGGCATCAGCGAGCCAAACACCCTTGCCACTGACGATGTGAACGGGATCATCATAAAACAGCCTCACATTGGGGCCGAGCAGTTTTCTCCGCCGTGCGATAAGCTCACTGTCTGTCATCCCCATGCTCCAGCCAGTGCAACATCAAGCGCCCCAACAATGCGGTCGACATCTTTCGCCGTGATGATCAAAGGTGGCGACAGGATGATATTGGCCCCCGATGTGCGGACCATCACGCCATTGGCGTAGGCGATGTCCTGCACTTTCTGGATGATGTCCTTTGCCGCCCCAGCCTTGGTCCCGCGATTGGAGACGAGATCCAGACAACACATCAGGCCTTTGCCCCGCGCATCGCCGACCAGTTCGTGCTTTACCCTCAGGCCTTGCAAGCCCTTCAGAAGTTCTGCTCCGCGCGCGCCAGCATTCTGGAAGATGTTGAGCCGTTTGGTTTCGGCAAGGCAGGCCAGCGCCGCCGCAGCACCCACAGGATGGCCGGAATAGGTGTAACCATGTCCAATGGAAGCCAGTGGTGACTTGGACGTTTCGAACGCCTCCACAAGCTTCTCGTGAATCATCACGGCACCAAAGGGATAATAGCCATTGGTGATGGCCTTGGCGGTGCACATCATGTCGGGTTGCACGCCCCACAGCCGCGATCCCGTCCACGCACCAGTGCGGCCAAAGGCTGTGATCACTTCATCCGCAATCATCAATATGCCGTACTTGTCGCAAATGCTGCGCATCAGCGGCATGAAGGTTTCATGCGGCACGATCACGCCACCAGCACCCAGCACAGGTTCCATGATGAAGGCGGCGATGGTGTCAGCACCCTGAAAGGCAATCTCGTCCTCAAACTGCGCGGCGATACGCCTGGCAATTTCCGCACCATCCGTCGTGTTGTATGGATTGCGATAGTCCCAGGGTGCCGGCAGATGGAACACGCCGGGCAGCAAAGGTTCATAGGCGCGGCGAAAGTTGGCATTGCCGTTGATCGAGGCACCGCCAAAATGCGTGCCGTGATAGCCCTTCTTTAACGAATAGAATTTCGTGCGCTCGGGCTGGCCCTTGAGTTTGTGATACTGCCGCGCCAGACGGAGCGCTGATTCAATGGAGTCTGAACCACCTGACGTGAAGAAACTCCGCGTCATGCCGTCCGGTTTGAAAAACTCTGCAAGCTCAAAAGACAATTCAATAAGCGGTGAATTGCTGGTACCGCGGAATGTGGAATAATACGGCAGTTGATCGAGCTGGTCGCGAATGGCTTTTTTCACGGGCTCGCAGGAATAGCCCAGGTTCACATTCCACAAACCACCCACCGCATCAAGCACGGTGTGGCCATCAATGTCAGTGATCTCAACGCCTTTCGCAGCATTGATGATCTGCGGTGGATTGGCGCGCATGTCACCCGCATTGGCCATCGCATGCCACATGTGTCGGGCATTGTTCTCCTTGAGGAAGTTGGCATTACGCATGGATGGGCTCCGAAGTTTCTGCTGTGAGCATGCCAAGCGCCATGGCATAGCTTGCTGCAGGTTGTGTGACGTCAAAATGGACAGTGTTCATGCCGAATTCCTGCGCCCCTTTGATATTCTTCAATTGATCATCAACAAACACGCAGTCGATGGGCACCACACCCAGGCCTTCCGTGATTGCGGCATAGGACTTTCGATCAGGTTTCAAGATGCCGGTATAGGTCGCATCCACAATGAGATCGAACGCCGCAAGGAAGGGCAGCTTCTGCCGGAATGCAGCGCCATAAAACAGATCGAGTTCATTGGACAGAATGGCAAGCTTGTAGCCCGCAGGTTTCGCCTTCTTCAGTGCGATCAAAAATTCAGGCCGGATCATCGCCTCAGGATTGTCACCGCGAATGCGTTGCAAGAACTGCGGCAAACTGGTCCAGTTCTCACCAACCAGCCTTCCGGTTTCCGCCGCCCGCGTGAACCAATAGTCTCGCTCGCTGATTCTTCCCGCCTGCATGGATCGCCACAGCGGGTCGCTCGCTGGATCAAACGGCCCGCGCCAGGTCAACGTTCCCGGAGGCAGGCCAAGCGCTGCTTCATTGTCGGCGTGGGTTTCAAACACCGTCCGCGAGATCACGCCGCCAAAATCGAGGACAAGAGTTTTCATTTCAGTGAGGCCCCGGCGGCATGTTTTACATTTTCATGCATCACACCACCTGTCGCCTGGGTCACAGCCCGCGCCGCCTCCAGAACCCTGCGCACAATCAAGCGCTCGGTTGCGGTGTTGAAGCGCGACGCAACGGCGGCCACCGCAACAGCACCAAAGGCCGCCCCCGACTGATTGAAAATGGGCGCAGCGGTACCGATGATGTCGCTTTCAAAACTGCGATGAGCGCGGCCAAATCCCTGCACAAAGGTTTCCGCAACTTTCTCTTTCAGCGCCTTTTTGGACGTGAGTGTATTGGCCGCAATGCGTTTGAACTGCACCTGCTTGCTGTAGTCGTCGCGCAATGATGCTGTTCCAAATGCCAGGCAGACGAGGCCAGAAGCTGTTGCATAGAGTGGCAAGGGTTCTGCCGGGTCAACATTGGCGCGCGTCGCCCGCTGCGATTCCGCCACTGCGATGGTCGCAAGCGAATAACCGGAGAGAATGGACGCATGGGCCGTCTCCCCGGTGCTTGCGGCAAGGTCATTCAGAACCGGTTGCACAATGGAGACCAACGGCAATGTGGCCTCGCGGATGCGGGCGAAATGCAGGAAGGCCGAACCCAGGCGGTATTTCTTGTTGTCCTGGTTCTGTTCGATGAAACCGTGCTTGGAAAGCGCCACCAGAAACCGCCGCGTCGCCGCCTTGTCGAACCCGGCCATGCGGCCAAGTTCGCTCAGCCCGATTTCTGGCTGGGCCGGGCAAAAGTGCCCCAAAAGGGCCATGGCTTTGTCGACAGTCTGCATGATCTCTTGAAAACAGTTTGACAGAGCAAAAACCTCTGTGCAAGATAAAATCACCATCGGTGACAATAGTGAACCAATAGAATTTGACCGATCTTGAGCGCGATTTTTCCAGGGAGAACACCATGCGCAAATTTACACTTTTGGCCTTCGCCGCTTTGGCGTCGGCTGCAACATTTTTTGCAGCTCCTGCCTTTGCGGAATACCCCGAACGCCCTGTCACATTCATCGTGCCGTGGCCACCCGGTGACCTTGAAGACCAACTGACGCGTATCATCGCTGATGAAATGACGACGGCAACCGGCGTTCCGGCAAAGGTTGTGAACCGCCCCGGTGGTGGTGCTGTTGAAGGTGCCACAGCTGTCGCGCAATCAGACGCTGACGGGTATACGATTGGCTCATTTGTTATTGACGTGCCAACAACCCATATCATCAAGGCCAATGCCACCTACAAGCGTGACACGTTTGAGCCTGTTGGCATTTTCCTGACCTATCCCTTCGCGCTCGTTGCCAAGAAAGACGCGCCCTACAACAACCTCGCAGAACTTGCGACCTACGCAAAAGATCATTCCGTCAAGCTCGGCCATTTCGGTTATGATCTGATCCCCACCATGGAAACATTTGTGGCGGCCCAAAAGCTGGGTTTCAAATTTGGCGCAGATGCAGCCTTCGATGCGCTGGATTGCTCAACCCTCGCCAACGGCGATGCGGATGTGGTCAACACCACCATGGCCTTGATGCTGGGTTGCCTCGCTGATGTGAAAGTCATCGCCGCCTACACCGACAAGCCCCTGAGCGTGATGCCTGATGGAAAGTTGCTGTCTGAACAGGTTCCGGGTTTGAATGTCACATTGTGGAACGGCTTGTTTGTTCCAAAAGGCACACCGCAAGACATCAAGGAAAAGATCGCAGCCATAGCCGAAAAGGCCATGAAGAGCGACAAGGCGCTTGAAATTGCCAAGGCGACGGGTGCCGGTGTCTATTGGATGAACGCCGCCGATGCTGCCAAGCGCATCGACATTGACTATGCTGCTTCGGAAGAACTGGTGAAAGCTTTGGCGAAATAACGCACGAACAAGCAAGCGGCGCGGAGGCCCGATTTTCCGCGTCGCTGTCAGGATGAAGCAACGTGGAGACAACATGTTTGGGCGGCTTGATGGGCGCGTAGTGATTGTCACTGGGGCTGGCCAAGGTATTGGCCGTGGCATTGCGTTGCGTTTTGCAGAAGCAGGGGCGACGGTGCTCGTCGCCACGCGCAGCCAGGCAAACGGCCAGGAGACTGTTGACGCAATCTCCACAGCGGGCGGCAAAGCATCTCTGCTGCAAGTTGACCTCGGAACCGTCGCTGCCTGTGAAACAACTGTCGCAGCCGCTGTGGAACGCTATGGTGCCTTGCACATCGTGGTTCACAACGCCGGCATTTTTCCGATCAGCAACATCATCGATTTGCCGGATGAGCAGCTTGACGACGTGTTGTCAGTGAATTTGAAGGCGGCCTTTCGCCTGACCAAGGCTGCATTGCCGCATCTTCTGAAAGCGGGATGGGGACGATTGCTTTTCACATCCTCCGTCACGGGCCCCCGCGTCGTCATGCCGGGCTTTGCCGCCTATGGTGCCTCGAAGGCAGGCCTCAATGGCTTCATCCGCACAGCAGGACTTGAATATGCCAAGCGCAACATCACGGTAAATGGCGTGGAACCCGGGTTCATTCTCACCCCCGCCATGGACCAGTTTGGCAGCGAAGCGGAGGTTGATGAAATGCGCGAGCTGATTCCGGCCGGAAAATTCGGTCACGCTGATGACATTGCTTATGCAATGTTGTTTCTGGCCAGCGAAGAAGCTGGCTACATCACCGGTCAAACCATCGTGGTTGATGGCGGTTCAACCTTGCCTGAAAACCAGAAAGCCTTGGAGCTGTTGAGTTGACGCCGAACGAAGATGATTTGACTCCCGCCGTGCCCAAAGAGGCGGAAGGTCTGATGGCTGTGCTGTCGCTTGCACTCGCTATCGGCCTGATTGCGCTGGCCCCTTTTGTCACAAGACTTCAACCAGCTGACAAGGCCTGGTTCCTTGCTCCCATCATCGGGTCAGTGTTTGCACTTGTGGTGATGGCGATACCTGCGGCGATATTGTCGTGGCGCTGGTGGCAGGCTTATCGCACAGCGCCGTCTCCCCAAGTTTATATGGAAAAGTCACGCTGGGCCTTCGGCGATTTTCTCGCGGCAGTCGAGTATGGCGTCTACTTCTGCGCCTACCTCTGGGTCATCCATTACATTGGCTTCGCGATAAGCACATTTGTGTTCGGCCAGGTCTGTCTCTATCGCTCCGGTTTGCAATCAAGGGATTGGATTCTCAAGAACCTCATTTTCACAACGGTCATGGTTTTTGTCCTGCGCGTTTTGCTCGGCCTGTGGTTCCCCATGGCACCGCTGTTCAAGCTCCTGCCTTCCGGCCCGGGAAATTTTCTCGGCACCTATTTGTGAGGCGCTAGATCATGGATGCAATACTTCTGGGGTTACAACAGGTCAGCCACGTTGATGTGATGCTGGCCCTGATGATCGGTGCGGCCATTGGTATTTTCATCGGCGCTGTGCCGGGCCTCGAACCCGCAGGTGCCATGGCCATCCTTCTCCCTTTCACGCTGAAAATGGATCCACTCCCCGGCATCACCATGTTGCTCGGCACCTATGGCGGTGCGTGGTATGGCGGTGCCATCCCCGCCATTCTCATCCGCGTGCCGGGAACTCCTGTAAATGTGCTCACCACTTACGATGGCTATCCCATGGCGCAAAAAGGCGAAGCGCACCGCGCCTTGTCACTCGCCTATTCATCGTCCTTCATCGGTGGCACCATAAGCATTATCGCGCTGATTGTACTGGCACCCTATCTCGCCAAAGCTGCGGCTTACTTCGGTGCGCCCGAATACGCGATGATCGCACTTGTTGCATTGGTCTCGGTTGTCATCGCGCATCAAAAGCAGGCCTTGGCCGCTGTGATGTCGCTGGGTTTCGGCATGTTTCTCGGCACCGTCGGTTTCGAGTCCATATTCAACACGCAGCGCTACACATTTGGTCAGGCATGGCTGCTCGGCGGCATTCCCTTGATCCCTGTTGTCATCGGCCTCTTCGCCATGTCGCAAGCCTTCGTTCTGTTAAAGACTGAAAAATATCGCAGCCTCGAGACCAAGGCGGAATATACCAACCGCTTTCGCGGATTGCTGGAAGCCATCAGATACCCACGCACATTGTTGCGCTCATCAGCACTCGGCGTCAGCATGGGGCTGCTTCCCGGTGTCGGCGAATTCGGAGCCCAGTTCCTGTCTTATTCGCTGGCGCGGCGTGGCTCAAAGAAGCCGGAGGAGTTTGGCAAAGGTTCGCCTGAAGGCTTGATCGCATCTGAAGCGTCGATCAGCGCCTGCACATCAACCGTGATGGTGCCACTCTTGGCGCTGGGAATCCCGACTGATCCACTGATGGCCATGATCCTCTCCGTTTTCATGATCCACAATTACATTCCAGGTCCGCAGCTTTTTGCCAAACATCCTGAGTTCATTTCAGGTCTGTACATTTCACTTTTTATTTTGAACATCATGATCCTGGTCATGCTGCTCTTCGGCACCAAATGGATCATGAAACTGGCGCGCATCAACCCGCGCTTCATCGGCATGACAGTTCTGGTGCTGAGTCTCGTCGGTTGTTACACCCAGAACTATCGCTTGAGTGATGCGCTGATCGCGGTGGTATTTGCCTTCATTGGAAAACTGATGCTGCGCAATGACATTCCGGGCTTTCCGTTGGTGATCGGCCTCGTCCTCGGCCCACTGTTTGAATCAAGAGTGCTGCAATCCCTGAGTCTGTCGAATGGCAATGCCATGGTATTTCTGCAACGGCCCATCGCCGCGAGCCTGTTGGCGCTGGCCGTGCTTTCGTCCGTCATTTTCACTTACACAGTTTTGAAAGCCCGGAAATCATGAAACAGGAAGACATCAACGCGCTGCGTTCAATACCTGTCGCCGCACAAAGTCACTGGATTGCCGGTCGCGCTGTTGCGGGGCAAGGATCGCCCTTGAGTGTAGTCAGTCCGATAGATGGCAAAGAATTGTCGACACTGGCCAATGGCACGGCGGCGGATGTCGATGCAGCCGTTGCTGCCGCGCGCAAGGCTTTCGAATCCGGCGTTTGGTCCAATGCAGCGCCTGCCGAGCGCAAGAAGAAATTGCTCCGGCTGGCCGAGTTGATCGAAAAACACGCGATTGAACTGGCCGTCCTGGGCGTGCGCGACAATGGCACGGAAATTTCCATGGCCTACAAGGCCGAACCACTGAGTGCAGCCGGTACCTTTCGGTATTATGCTGAGGCCGTGGACAAGGTGTTTGGCGAAATCGCACCGACCCAGTACGACGTCTTGGCACTGGTTCATCACGAACCGCTCGGTGTTGTTGGCGTTATCGTGCCGTGGAATTTCCCCATGATGATTGGCGCGTGGAAAATAGCACCCGCACTTGCCGCAGGGAATTCGGTGGTGCTCAAGCCACCGGAAATTGCCTCCCTCACCTTGCTGCGCCTGGCGCAGCTCGCCAACGAAGCAGGCATTCCCGCGGGCGTCTTCAACGTCGTGACCGGCAAGGGCTCGATTGTTGGCGAGGCCATTGGCCTGCATATGGATGTGGATTGCCTCGCCTTCACAGGTTCCGGCATGGTCGGTCGCCGCTTGCTGGAATATTCGGCGCGCTCCAACCTGAAGCGGGTTTATCTTGAGCTTGGCGGCAAGTCGCCCAACATCGTGTTCAACGACGTCGCTGATATTGCAAAAGCGGCCAAGGTTTCGGCGGGCGGCATTTTCCGCAATGCAGGCCAGGTCTGCGTGGCAGGTTCGCGCCTCCTGGTGCAGTCCGGTGTCTACGATCAATTTGTCGAGCAACTGGCTGCAGCAACGGCAAAGATGAAACTTGGCGACCCGCTGGACATGACAACGGAAATCGGTGCCGTATCAAGTGCGGATCAGCTTCAGCAGGACTTGGCCTTCGTCGAGAGTGCATTGAATGAGGGTGCGGGATTGAAAATGGGAGGTGAGCAAATTCGCAAGGAGACGGGTGGCTATTTCATGTCGCCCACGATCTTCGAAAATGTCACGCCATCAATGAAGCTGTTCCGCGAAGAAGTTTTCGGGCCTGTCTTGGCCGTGACGAAATTTGAAACCGAAGCCGAAGCGATAGCACTCGCCAACAGCACGGATTTTGGCTTGGCGTCAGCCGTCTGGACATCAAACCTGTCGACCGCCCACCGCATGGTGCGCTCCATTCGCGCAGGAGTTGTCCATGTCAACACCTATGGTGGATCTGACATCACTGTTCCCTTGGGTGGATTTAAGCAATCTGGCTTTGGACGCGACAAATCCTTGCATGCACTTGAGAAATATACCGATCTCAAGACGGCGTGGATCCAGCTCTGATGTTGCCAGCGCGCGCCAGTGTCGTTGTCATAGGCGGCGGGATCATTGGTGCGTCGTCATTGTATCATCTGGCGAAAAAAGGTCTGGGCGATGCGGTGTTGCTTGAGCGCAAGAAATTGGGATCAGGTACAACGTGGCATGCCGCGGGCATTGTGGGGCAATTGCGAGAATCGTCTGCTCAAACAGAATTGTCGAAATACACCGTTCAGCTGTTCAAGGAACTTGAAACTGAAACTGGTCAGGCTACCGGCTATAAGCAAAACGGCACAATCAATCTTGCCCTGAGTGATGTGCGCATGGAACAGCTTCTGCGCAGTCACGACCACGCCAGGCGCATGAAGATCGAAACACGCATGTTGTCAGTTGCAGAATTGCAGGAGACTTGGCCCTTCATCGACTATGATCAGGTGAAGGGTGGATTTCTTGTGCCGTCGAATGGCCAGGTCAACCCTCTGGATGTGACGCAGGCGCTTGCCAAAGGCGCAAAGAATTGCGGTGCGCAAATCTACGAAAACACCATGGTAACCCGCATCCTGACGACCAATGGCAAAGTGTCCGGTGTGGAAACGGAACACGGCATCATCGCAACCGGGAAAGTGCTTTTGGCCGGTGGTATGTGGACGCATGAATTTGCCAAACGGCACGGTGTGACTGTACCGCTTCATGCAGCTGAACATGTTTATCTGGTGACCGAACCCATAAAAGACCTGCCGCGTGACCTGCCTTGCATGGTCATTGGTGAAGAGCGCGCATATTGGAAAGAAGACGCTGGCAAACTTCTGATCGGAGCCTTTGAGGAAATCGCCAAGCCTTGGGGCAGCGGTGGCATTCCCCAGTCCTTCGAGTTCGACGAACTCCCATTCGATATGCAGCACATGGAGCCAATGCTTGAAACAATCTTCAAGCGCATGCCGCGTCTTGGCGAGCTTGGCATCAAGACATTTTTCTGCGGGCCGGAAAGCTTCACGCCCGATGGCAGGCCTTATCTCGGTCCCGCACCCGAATTGCCCGGCCTCTTCATGGCGGCCGGCATGAATTCGAATGGCATCTTGATGTCCGGCGGTACTGGCCTCACCATGGCGGAGTGGATGATGGACGGCATGCCGAAAAAGGGCATGACATCGCTGCTCATGGCCCGCGCCCATCCATTCCAATCCAATCAGAAATATCTGGAGACACGTGTTACCGAGGCACTAGGGATGCACTATGGCCTGCAGTGGCAGGGGCGCCAGATCAAGACGGCGCGGGGAATCAGACGCATGCCGTTGCATCAGCCGTTGCAGGATGCAGGCGCGGTATTTGCCGAGCGAATTGGCTGGGAAGTACCGATGTACTTCGACGCCTCAGGCAAAGGTTGGTCAACCCGTGCAAGCTTGGGATTTCAGGACTGGTCTCCATATGTTGAAGCAGAGTGCCTGGCGGCGCGCGATGCTGCAGTCCTCGTTGATCAATCCATGTATGGCAAAATAGTGGTGCAAGGACCTGACGCTGTGCGGGCGCTGAACCGCGTTTGTGGTGCAGAAATAGATGTCGCAGTTGGAACATCAGTCTACACCCAGTTCTTGAATGCGCGCGGCGGCATTGAGGCGGACAACACAGTGACGCGAATTGGACAGCAGGCATTCATCGTTGTGACAGGTCATCCCAGCCAAATCCGTGATCAAGCCTGGATCAAAAATCATGCAGACCCAGTGTGGCGTTTTGAAATCTTTGATGCGACCTCTGCTTACGCACTCCTCAGTTTGCATGGTCCCAAGGCGCGCGAGATCTTGCAGGCACTTACGTCTGATGACGTTTCAAATATTGCTCTTCCCTTTGGTGCAGCCAGGGAAATGGATTTGGTCTTTGGCCGCGCCTGGGCAATTCGGCGATCATTCTTTGGTGAACTTGGATTTGAACTTTTGCTTTCAAGCGAGTTTGCGGCAAGCGCCTGTGAAGGCATTCTTGCTGCGGGCGCTGCTCATGGTCTCAAGCATGCGGGCATGATTGCCATGAATCATTGCCGGATGGAAAAAGCCTTCCGGCATTTTGGACATGATCTTGGTGAAGAAGACTCGCCATTTGAAGCGGGCCTGGGCTTTGCAGTGGCAACGGAAAAGCAGGAAGTTTTTCTCGGGCAAGGGATTCTGAAAAAGCAGAAACAGCTAGGCGCGGCAACGCCCCACCGCACGGTCGCCATTGCACTCAAACAAGCAGACAAGACCAAAGGCCCCTTTCTCATTCACAACGAGACCATCTGGAAAGACGGCGCACTTGTGGGCCATGTCACGTCCGGGGCCTGGGGTTACCGCGTTGGAAAATCATTGGGCCTTGCCAGTTTGCATCGCGCCGAGGGTGTTTCAAAGATCTGGATCGAAGAGGGTGGTTTTGACATCATGGTGGCAGGACAGCGCCACCCCATCGATGTTCAACTAAAGCCATTCTATGATCCTGCAGGCTTACTCATGCGCGGTTAGGGGGAATGATGACAAAAGCAAAAACCATACTGGTCATTGGGACCTATGACACAAAATCCGATGAATTGAACTATCTGGTGGATCGTATTGAAAGCCAGGGAGGCAAGACACTCACCATGGATGTGAGTGTGCTCGGTGCCGCACCTGTCCCCGCGGCATTCAGCAAACATGACGTGGCCGAAGCCGCAGGCTCCAGCATTCAGGCGGCGATTGATTCAGGTGATGAAAACAAGGCCATGCAAATAATGGCCCGGGGTGCAACCGCGATCGTGCGAAAGCTCCACGCCGAAGGAAAGATCGATGGCCTGATTGCCATGGGTGGCACCATGGGCACCGATCTTGCTCTGGATTGCGCGCGGGCCCTGCCCGTTGGGGTACCAAAATATATCATCTCGACCGTCTCTTTTTCACCTTTGATCCCGGCTGATCGCTTGAGTGCGGACATTCAGATGATCTTGTGGGCGGGTGGACTTTATGGCTTGAACGGCATTTGCAAGTCGTCGCTGAGCCAAGCGGCAGGCGCTGTGCTGGGTGCCGCGCGTGCGGTTGAACCACCGTCGCTTCACAAGCCCGTGGTGGGCATGACATCGCTTGGCAGCTCATGCCTGTCCTACATGAAACTGTTGAAGCCGGCTCTGGAGCAGCGCGGCTTCGAAGTGGCGATATTCCATGCAACCGGTATGGGTGGCATGGCATTTGAAAATATCTGTGCCGAAGGCGGCTTCGTTGCGGTCATGGATTTTGCATTGCCCGAGCTTGGCAACTTGATGGCGGGTTCCGTCGTCAACGCGGGCAAGGATCGCATGCTGAATGCGGGGCGCGCTGGCATCCCGCAAGTGGTGGCCCCAGGCTGCCTTGATCTCATCGACTTTCCCGGTTGGCAGGACATCCCTGCGCGTTTTTCCGACCGACCCTTCCACGAGCACAATCGCCTGATCAAATCATCGGCCCTGAACAGCGAGGAGAGGCGCGAAACGGCGCGCGAAATTGGCACAAGATTGGCGCAGTCCAAAGCACCAGTGCATTTTTTGCTGCCGCTGCGGGGTGTTGAGGAATGGGACAAGGAAAATGGCCCGGCCCATGATCCTGAAGGCCTTGCGGCATTCATTGACGAGGTGCGCAGGTCTGTTGCACCGAAAGTTCAAACAACCGAGATTGATGCCCATATCAATGACCAGGCCTTCGCCGACAAGGCGATGCAGGTTTTTGATTCATGGCTAGCCGACGGCACCATTCAGCGTATAGCCAGTTGAAGACAACACCAACCCCGTCTTGGCCGCGGCAAGATGGCTGGTCACACCGGTGCGCACAAGACCATGCGCCGTCGTCATCGTACCTTCACCTGTGATGTCGTTTCGTATCCGGCAGCCGTGATGGCAGAAGTTAACGCCTACGCCGTGGACTTGCGAAAAAGCAATATCCGGGCGAGCGCAATTGACAGTCACAGAAAACTAATTAACATGTTATCTAATGAATACAAAAAAGGGAGGATAAAAATGACAATATCCAACGGAAATGGACTGAGTGCCATTGCCGCCGCCGCACTGGCGTCAGTTGCAACATTTGCAATGGCAACGACAGCACTGGCTGAAGCCACAAAATTCAAGATTGCCTATCTGCAGGCGGATTCAATGCTCCCCGCCCTCTATGCCAATGACAAGGGCTATTTCAAGGACGCAAGCCTCGAGCCGGAATTCATCCCGGTGCAAGGTGGCCCTGCCGTTGTCGCGGCTGTTGCATCAGGCGAGGCTGATATTGGCTATGCTGCCTTGGTGCCGCCGATCAACGGCCACATCAACGGCGTTCCCGTGAAGATTTTCCTGCAGTTGGGCAAGGAAGCAGAACCCGATAAAAAATTTGTATGGCTGGTGGCGTCGAAAGCATCTGGCATTGCTGATCTTGCTGGTGTCAAGGGCAAGAAGATTTCCTTCAACGCCAATGGTGGATTGTGCGAACTGGCCTGGCGCGATCATCTGGCAGCTGCCAGCATGAAGATCGAAGATGTCGTGCCTGTTGTATTGCCCTTCCCGGAACAAGAGGCAGCCTTGGAGCAAGGCAACATCGACGCAACCTGCACCATCAATCCATTTCACGCCTCGATGATGGGCAATGCCAATATCGGCATGGTGCCATTGGCAGCAGGCACGCTGGCGGACCTGACAGTGCCACTCGCCAATGATGGGCTTTTCGCCACGGATGATTGGCTGAAAGCCCATCATGATGACGCGGTGAAAATTGCGCAAGTCATGGACAAGGCCCGCAAGGAATTGCTGAAAGATCCAGGCGCACTGCAGGCTGCGGCAGTTAAGTTCATGGAACTCACACCTGAAGCAGCCAAATCGTTCGTCTTGCCGATTGTCGACGAAGGCATGACCATCACCGCTGGCGACGTGCAGCGTCTGCTTGATGCAATGATCAAGACCGGCATGCAGCCCGGTCCTCTCAATGGAGCGGACTTTGTCGAAGAGCTGAAGTATTGATTGCAGTTGGGCGGCCCCTTTTGGGGCCGCTCAAAGCTTTCGGAAAACTCATGCCGGACATCCTCACCGCCAAGGCCGTCGTCAAAAGCTATGGGGCAGGGATTGAACGCCTGGTCATTGTTGACGAACTCAGCTTCAACATTCGTTCGGGCGAGTTCATTTCACTCGTCGGACCTTCAGGCTGCGGCAAGACGACGTTGCTCATGTGCCTTGCAGGCCTTTTGGAATTGAGCGCAGGCGAAGTGGCTTTTGAGGGTAAGCCAATAGCGTCAACACCTCCTGGACTTTCAGTCGTGTTTCAGGACTACAGCCGCTCTTTGCTGCCGTGGAAAACCAATCTCGACAACGTACTCTTTGGCATGCGGCGCGTCACTGGCATGACAGAGACTCAGAAGCGCGATAAGGCCACTGAACTCCTTGAGGCTGTTGGCTTGACTGGCTTTGCCGGCCACTATCCGTGGCAAGTGTCCGGCGGCATGCAGCAGCGCGTGGCCATCGCCCGTGGCATTGCCGCGCAAAGCCGCCTGTTGTTGCTGGATGAACCTTTGGCAGCGGTGGATGCGCAAACGCGGGCCGATATGCAGGACTTGTTGCTCGATCTCGCCAAGACCTTCAATCAAACTTGCGTGCTGGTAACCCACGATGTCGAAGAAGCTGTCTACATGGCCGACCGTGTTTTGGTGCTGGGTCCACGCCCCACCAAGGTTGTGCGCGAAATCCTGATTGATCTGCCGCGACCGCGTGATCAACTGACAACGCGCGAGGCGCCGGCGTTCCTGAAGGCGCGACACGAGGTTCTCTCACTTATTCGTTCGATGCGGCAGGCCCGCATTGACGTGCTGTCATGAGCAAATGGCTGGAACATTTGCGCGTGCCGATTTCAATTGTGATCGTGCTTGGCGTCTGGCAGCTGGTTTACGCCTTTGGCGTTGTCAATCCAAAATACTTCCCCTCAGTGCCCAGCATTGCCTCCGCATTTTGGAGCATGGCAACAAGTGGAGAATTGCTGAAAGCAGATGGGCTGACATTCGGTCGCGCACTCGTCGGCCTCGTCGGTGCAGGCGTGCTTGGCGTAGCCCTTGCGATACTCAGCGATGTTTTCCCCGTCTTCGGCAAGGGATTTGGCTACGTCTCTGATGTTCTGCAGCCCATACCACCCGCGGCCTTCGTGCCGATGGCAGTGTTCTCTCTTGGCTTGGGCCTCAAGCTCTATGCTTTTGTGATCATACTGGTCACTGTCTGGCCGCCCTATCTCAATGGCGTCGCGGGCCTGAACGCTGTTGGCAGCGTGCAACTCAACACGGGCCGCATGTTGGGATGCAACAATTGGGATCTGCTGTGGAAGATCAAGTTGCCTGCGGCGATGCCCGAAATTTTTGCCGGCATCCGCTATGCCGCCACCATCAGTTTGATTGCTGTCATTGTCAGCGAAATGCTTGCAGGCCGTGATGGTGTGGGCTTCATGATTTTCAAGAAGGCCTTTGCCATGCGCACGCCAGAGGTTTTCGCGCTGATGTTTGTGGTTGGCATCAACGGTGTTTTGCTCAATGGCATCGTCAATCTCTTGCGGCGATATTTCACCGGCTGGCACATCGGCATGATGGAGCGCCACGAATGACAAAGGCCAATCGCTGGAAAGATGTATGGAGTCTTGCAGTACCTGCCGCCATTTTGCTGGCCTGGCAGCTCGGCAGCGTGATCTACGCAACACCACTGTTTCCGGGGCCCATCAAAGTCGCCTTTGCAATAGCCAAGAACGTCAATGTCATTGTCAGTCAATTGGGATTTACGTTGTTGCGCGCCGCAATGGGTTTTGCAGTCGCTGTCGCCTTGATGATTCCGCTTGGCATATTTCTGGGTCGCGTGCGCATTCTGGGGCGCATCCTCGAACCGGTCATGGACATGCTGGCGACATTGCCGCCACCCGCCATTGTGCCGCTGGTGATGCTCTTCGCCGGAACCGGCGATGGAGCGAAGATCGTGATCATCGCCTATGCCGCTTCCGTGCCCTTGTTGATGAATACCTATGAGGCATCCCATTCCATTCACCCCATGATGAGCAAGCTTGCTGTGTCATTGCAAATGACCAGACTCGAAACGATGCGGCTGATCGATCTGCCATCTTCGCTGCCAATGATTGCAACAGGCGCGCGTCTGGCCATCGCATCATCGTTGCTGGTCAGCATCACGTCGGAAATGTTGTTGTCCACCAATGGCATTGGCACCTATCTGCAGCGCAGCCAGGAAACATTCAAGATTGATGCAGGCCTCGCCGGAATTGCCTTCATCTCACTTGTCGGCGTCATCATCAATGCGATTGCGTTTCGTCTCGAAAAGCGTTGGCTGTTCTGGCATTATCGCAAGGCATGAGCATGGCCACAAAAACCAAGAACATTCTCTTCATCATGTGCGACCAACTGCGCTTTGACTATCTCGGTTGCTATGGCCACCCTCATTTGAAAACGCCGAACATCGACGCCCTCGCGGCCCGCGGTGTGCGCTTCACCAAAGCCTATGTGCAATCGACCATCTGTGGACCCTCCCGCATGTGCGCCTATACCGGCCGCTACATGCGCAGCCACGGCTCCACCCAAAATGGCGTGCCCTTGCGAGTTGGCGAACCGACGATGGGTGATCATCTGAAGAAACTCGGCATTCGCAATGTTCTCGTCGGCAAAACCCACATGGTGGCCGATGACGAAGGCATGGACCGTCTTGGCATCGACAAGGAATCCATCATCGGCGTGCATGTTTCGCAATGTGGCTTTGAACCCTATGAACGTGATGACGGCTTGCACCCCGATGGCAAATATGATCCTGACCCCGCCTATGACCGCTATTTGCGAGAGCAAGGGTTCAACGCAGACAATCCTTGGGAACAATGGGCAAATTCAGCTGAAGGCAAAAATGGCGAAATCCTCAATGGCTGGCTGCTCAGCCATGCAGACAAACCCGCCCGTATTCCGGAGGAACATTCCGAAACACCATATATGACGCGTCGTGCCATGCAGTTCATGGCGGAAGCGAAGATTGATGGCAGACCTTGGTGTTTACATCTTTCCTACATCAAGCCGCACTGGCCCTACATTGTGCCAGCACCCTATCACAACATGTACGGCCCTGCTGATGTCATTCCTGCCATTCGCAGCGAAGATGAAAAGGCAAAGCCCCATGACATCTATAAGGCCTTCATGGACGAGCGCTTTTCCAAGGCGTTTTCCAAAAATGATGTGAGAAAACATGTGATCCCGGCATACATGGGGCTGATCAAGCAGATCGATGATCAGCTCGGTGTGCTGTTCAAGTTCATGCAAGAGCAAGGATTGATGGACAACACCATGATCGTGTTCACCTCTGATCATGGTGACTACCTTGGCGATCATTGGCTGGGCGAAAAATATCTGTTCCATGACGTCTCGTCGCGCGTGCCCATGATCATCTGCGATCCGTCACCAGCGGCAAACGCAACCCGTGGAACTGTAAGTGACCAACTTGTCGAAATGATAGATCTCGCGCCGACGTTCGTTGACTATTTTGGCGGGGAGGCGCTGCCCCATATTCTGGAAGGTCATTCACTGATGCCGCTGTTGCATGGTGAAACGCCCAGACACTGGCGCAAATTTGCCATTAGCGAATATGACTATTCCATGGATATCGCGCGCATCAATCTCTCAGTGCCGATCCCGGAGGCCCGGCTTTATTTGGTGACGGATGGCCGCTGGAAATACATCCATGCCGACGGCTTTCGTCCCATGCTTTATGATTTGCTGAATGATCCAAACGAATTGATTGACGTCGGCAACGACCCAGAATTCGAGTCAATCAGGTCCGGATGCTATGAGGCACTCGCAAGATGGAGCCGCACCACCCGTACGCAAATCACTGTGTCGGATCAGGCGATCACAGCAAGTGATGAAGCCTTCAGACACTTTGATCTCAATATCGGTGCTGGCGTGTTGATCGGCTATTGGGATGAAACTGAACTGGAATCCGAAAAGCAGAAGCGTGAAGCCTTTGTGAAATCAAGGCGCGACCCTGCATCCTGACCCACGAGGCCAATGGGTGTAAGCAGTGTTATCGGAATGTTCGGTCACGGCACTTCTGGGCGAAGTCGCTGTTGGCGGCAACATGTTCATTGTCGTCTCAGGCAGCCATGCCAAGTTCTTTCTTGCGTTGATCCGCCCATGCACCAATCAATCGGCTGGCTATTATGCCAATGAACGCAATGCCCAACCCCGCCAGCAGACCGCGCCCTGTATCTGCCCCCGGCAATGCCTTGTAGATTTCCTGGCCGAGATCGCGTGAGCCGATCAATGCCGTGATCGCAACCATCGCCAAGGCCATCATGATGGTCTGGTTGATGCCGAGCAGAATTTCCGGAAGTGCGATTGGCAATTCCACTTTCCACAGGCGCTGCCATTTCGTCGTGCCGGACGCCGTCGCGGCCTCGATCACGGTCTGTGGCACGCGCTGCAAACCGAGATAGGTGTAACGGATGGCGGGAACCGTTGCGTAGAACAACATCGCAATCACGTTTGATAGATCGCTGGTCTGGAACAGCATGATCACCGGAATAAGATAGATGAAACTTGGAAACGTCTGCAGCAGATCGCAGATGCTGGAAATCACTCGCGCTGCTGTGGAATTGCGCGAACTCCAGATGCCCAGCGGAATGCCGATCAGGATGCACAGGATGGTGCAGCCCGTGACCAGATAGACCGTCAGCATCAACGGCACCCAGAATCCAGCAAGCAACATGAAGCTGAGAAAACAAACGGGAATGAGCGCCAGTCGCAATCCGCCAAAATGCCAGCCGATGAGACCGAGCGTGCCGATCACTGTTGTCCATGGCAGCCATAGATAAAAATCCCGCATCGGCAGCAGCATCCAAACGGTGATCGTGTCGCGGATCGGTTTCACATAGGGGAACAGGTTTTTCGAAACCCAGCGCACCAGATCATTGATCGGACCGCCATAGGAGAACGTGAGTTCCTTCGGCAACACGGCGAGTGCCGGAATAAAAGTGGCCGCAACAATTGCAACCGCTGTCGCAACGAGAAACCATGTGAGATGCCGGTGCCGTTGGTGCCAGGGCGTGCCAGCCACAAAACGCGGCGGGGTACGCTTCACAAAAGCCTGCGTCATGCGGTCCAGCACCATGGCAATCAGCGTGATGGCGATGCCCTGTTCCACCGCTTTGCCGATTTGCAATTGCTGCAACGAGAACAACAGCTTTTCGCCTAGCCCGGATGCACCAACAAGCGAGGCAATCACGGCCATCGCCAAGGTCTGCATCACCACCTGGTTGAGGCCGAGCAGCAGCGCCTGCTGTGCCGATGGCAGCTCCACCTTCCACAGCAATTGCCGTGGCGTGCAACCCGACATTTGCCCTGACTCCAGAATATCGGACGGCACATTGCGAATTCCGAGCACCGTAAGCCGCGCCATGGGCGGCACGGCAAATCCAAGTGTTGCCAGCATGGCCGGCACCTGGCCAAAACCAAACATGATGACGACTGGGCCGAGATAGGCCATGTGCGGTGTCGCCTGCAGCACATCAAATATGATGTTGAGCCCGCGTTCAATGCGCGGACTTCGCGTCGCCCACACGCCGAGCAGCAACCCGATCATTGCAGCCAGTGGCACCGTGACGGCAACGATGGCCAAGGTCTTCATCGAATCCGTCCACAACCCGAAAATCGCCAGATAGAAGGCGCAGAGCCCGCAGAAAATCCCGAGCCTGCGGCCCCCAATCCAGTGGCCGAGCAGTCCGGCACCGATGACAATTGAAATCCATGGTAGCGGCGCAATGCCGAGATTGGGCGCGCCGCGATAGAGCAGCGCCTCAACAGCGGCGAGTGGCTGGGAAAGGACATACGAAATGGCGCGCGTTACAGGTTTCGCGAACGCGCTGAACCATGCAAAGAAATCCGTGACCCATGCGCGCATCGGCACCAGCCACTCGGCAGGCCAGTCATCCAGTGCTGGAACGAGTTTACTGATCAGTACACTGACAATAACAAAGCCGATGAGTGTCACCGGCAATGACAGCGTCCTCTTGTCAAAGTTGAAACCCATGCGATGGGCAACATCAGTCATGTATCTGCATCCGGATAGAGCGCTGCAATCATGTCGGTACGTGTGACCACACCCACTTTCTTTCCTGCGTCATCAACAACGGCGACAGCCTCGTCAGCATTCAACACACGCCAGGCCGCTTCGCCCAGTTTTGCGGATGACAAGAGGGGCTCGCCTGCCGTCTTAAGTTTTTTCGACGTTGCAATCGCACCAACCGACACGATTTTGTCACGTGGCGCATTCTTGGTAAAGGCTTTCACATAATCATCCGCGGGGCTGGTCACCATTTCTTCGGGCGTGGCCAGTTGCACCAAGCGCCCATCCTTCATGATGCCAATGCGGTCGGCAAGGCGTATGGCTTCATCAAAATCATGCGTAATGAAGACGATTGTTTTCTTGAGCAGCCGCTGCAACCGCAGAAACTCATCCTGCATTTCGCGCCGGATCAGGGGATCGAGTGCCGAAAACGGCTCATCCAGAAACCAGACATCTGGCCCCACCGCGAGTGAGCGAGCAATGCCAACGCGCTGTTGCTGGCCGCCTGAAAGCTCGCGCGGAAAATATGTTTCGCGACCTTCGAGCCCCACCAGTTTCAGCATCTCGCGCGCCCGTGTCTCGCGTTCATCAAGTGGCGAGCCGCGCACTTCCAGGGGAAACGCCACATTGTCGAGGACATTGCGATGCGGCAGCAAGCCGAAATTCTGGAACACCATGCCCAGCTTGTGACGGCGGAGTTCAATCAGCTCCCGTTCTGAAACCTTGAGCAGATCCTTGCCATCGAGCAATATCTCTCCGCTGGTCGCATCATTCAGCCGGGTAATCGCGCGAATGAGTGTGGATTTGCCCGATCCGGACAGGCCCATGATGACGAGGATTTCACCGTCATGCACATCAAATGAAACATCGCGCACCGCACCGATATAACCGCCTGCCTTGAGGTCTGCGTCACTCGGCGCGCCATTGTGCTGCGCCAGAAACCCCACCGGATCTTTTCCAAACACCTTCCACAAATTGCGGCACGAAATTTTCGCGGTCGCTGTCATGTCCCCTCCAGCCCCCTTCAGCCCAGTCGTCACGCTAGCCCACACCGCCTGAGAATGGTAGGCAGCAAAACGCCGGGCGGAAATATTCTTCCGCCCGGCGCAATCATGTCACGTGCTTATTGCACCCAGGTTTTCCAGGTGGCTTCGTTATCCTTCACCCACTTGGTGGCGGCGTCTTCCGGCGTCATGCCGTCAACGTCAACCATGGCGGCAGCAGCAGCAATCTGCGGATTGGTGAAATTCACCTTCTTCAGAATTTCCGTCGCCTTTGGCCACTTCTCAGCCAGCTGCTTCGAACCTGCCTTTTTCAGATAACCACTGGCGGGAGCACCACAGTCGTAGATCGCGTCAGGGTTGGAACCCCACTTCGGATCGGTGAAGCACGCAGCTTCATATTTCGGAAACTCGACGAATTGGCCCTCGAACTTGGCTTCAATGAAATTCGGCGTCCAGTTGAACAGCACCACGGGTTCCTTGCGGTCATAGGCGGCTTGCAGTTCAGCCCACAATGTTGCGGCCTGGCCGACAGCCACTTCCTGGAAGTTCATTTTCAGGGCCTGGATACGCTCTGAATAATGCTTGCCCCAGTCGGCTGGCGGACCCACGAAGCGACCCTTGGTTCCGGTTTCAGCCGTCGCCAGTTTTGCAGCGCAGGCATCGAGTGCCTTCCAGTCTGGAAGACCCGGGCACATCTCGTTCATGTAAGACGGATACCACCAGTCTTCGCGCGTTACGGCGTCGTGCGCGCCAAGGTCAATGGCACCGGCAGCGACTGCCTTGTTGAAAGACTCAGCCTGCGAACCTTCCCACACCTCAACCTGGAAATCCATGTCTCCAGCGGGCAGAGCCGTGTACTGCAACTGCGTGTCCGACGACTTGTATTCGATATTGTAGCCTTGCGATTGCAGCACCTGACCAACAACATTGGCCAGCACCAGCTGGCTGGTCCAGTTATTGGTGATGATCTTGATCGGGTCTTTTGAGTCTTCGGCAAAACTGGTTGATGCGGCTGCAATCATGCCAAGGCCGAAAACACTGACATAGGCTAGTTTTTTTATGGCTGACATTGTGTTCTTCCCTAATATTCAAATGGTTTTTTGCTTGCTCTTTGGGTCAGGACCAGCACAGCTGGTGGATGGACGTTAGGTCACATTTCTGTTTCCTGCAAGGCAACAAATATTCCCGAGCAGAAGATTGCAACTCAAGCAATGTCAGGGAAATAAGTCCTGAGTTCGGTCAAAATCCGTCAATGTTCAGGTTATATTTTGGGCCGGCGCGACATGAAAGAGCTTGTCCGGCTTGGAATCGAATGCATCGCTGTAGAACTTTTGCTGGGCTTCAAGTGCGGTCAATGTGTTGCGCATCAATATCGATACAGTGACCGGGCCAACACCGCCAGGCACCGGTGTGATCCAGCCTGCAATTGCCGCACAGCTCTCAAAATCCACATCGCCAACAATCTTGGATTTTCCATCTTCGGTGATTTGATTGATACCGATATCGATAATTGCAGCACCTGGTTTGATCATGTCTGCGGTGATGAAGCGCGGCTTGCCGACGGCCACGAACACAGCGTCAGCCGATCTTGAATGAACCGCAAGATTGCGCGTCATGTGGTGGCACACGGTAACTGTTGCACCCTCGGCCATCAAAAGAAACGCGATGGGTTTGCCGACGATCTCGGAATGGCCAATGACAACAACTTCGAGGCCCGCAAGTTTCAGCCCGGTGCGCTTGAGCAGCTCGACAGAGGCCGCAGCCGTACAGGGAGCAAGGGCCACGTCCTTGTAGACAATGTTGCCAATGGACGTCGGGTGCATGCCTTCCACGTCTTTCAACGGGTGGATGGCGGTTTGCAGTTGGCGAATATTGAGCGTGCCCGGCACCGGGCGCTGAATGATGATGCCGGTGACACGTGGATCGGTATTCAGGCCTTCGATCATGCCCAGCAATTCCACAGGCGAAATGTTTTCCGGCATGATGCGCTCTTCAAACGCGATGCCCGCCAGCCGCGCGCCCTTGGCCTGGTTGCGCACATAGAGATTGACGGCTTCCACATTGCCTATGGAAATCGAGACAAGTTTGGCGGGCCAGCCTTTGGTGTCAAGATCCATGATCCTCTGATGCGTGGCGGAGAGAATGTCGTCAGCAACGGGGCGTCCGAGAAGCGCATTGTTCGGCAGGGTCATGTTTTCACTGTTCCAAAAAAATACCGCCGTTGTGTAGCAACGGCGGTACCAGGTTACAATTAACTGTCAGGCAGGAAGCTGGAAGAAGAAGTGGCCAAACAGGACCACTGCTGCACCAGCGACGAGAACCAGATAGGGCAGCATGCCCGCCTTGCGTTCACCCATGTTTCCGTCTTTCAGGCCGAGGGCTTCGAGAGCTCCTTTGGGGAACTGACCGCCATCCTGAATGTAATGGCGGTAGTAGAAAACCGGGATGATCAGGGCAGCAAAGAATAATCCCTGCCACAGCACTTGCGGATAGCCCCACACCTTGGCGCCCGCTCCAAGGAACAGCGCGTTGACAAAGGCCAGCACGGTGTTGAGGCCGATGAGGAAGGACGGTGCCTTCCACGGCCTTTCGATATGGCCCGAATCCACGCGGTGCATCCAGCCGGCATTGAGGTTGAGGAAGTTGAAGATGATGTAGCCGACGTTCGAAATCGCCAGCACCCAGAAATAGCCGCCAAGGTCGGACGCCAAAGCCAGCAGGAACAGGTTGAAGACGAAGTCTGTCCACATGGCGCGGGTTGGCGCACCGTGTTCGTTTGTTTGGCTCAAATAACGTGGCAGCCAACCATCGACGGACCCTTGATAGAGTGTGCGCGATGACCCGGCCATGGCCGTCATGATGGCAAGGAAGAGTGCGAGGATCATCAGGATCACGAAGATCTGGGTGATCACCTTGTTGCCGCCAAGAAAGCTGCCCAAGGCTTCTGCAACGCCTGTGCCATCAACAATGCCCGGCGCCAGCATGCCCGATGTTCCAAGCACCCCCTGGAATGCAAAGGGCACGATGAAGAAGAACACGCAGCACAGCAATCCTGAAAAGAAGATCGCCTTGAACGTATCCGTCTTCGGGTTCTTCAGTTCCCGCGTGTAACAGACAGCCGTTTCAAAGCCGTAGGTCGACCACGCGGCAATATACAGGCCCCCAAGGAAAAGCGTCCATCCGCCAAGGGTCCAAAGACCGTCAACACCGGAATAGCTTGCCGTCGGCGGCACAAGGCCCGTGACATTGGCGCTTTGAATCTGGCCCGTCAGGATCGGCACCAATCCAACCAGCAACAATGGAACAAGCACGATGATGGCAAGCCACTTTTGCGCCGTGGCAGTGGAAGCAATGCCGCGATGCTGGATCCAGAACATCACCAGCATCAGCAAGGCACCGATGACAAATGTCGAATTGAAATGCAGGGCACCGATGCCGGGAATATTGAAAGTCAGCGCTTCCCACGTGCGCAAGGCTGGCGTCAAGGCGGCAACACCATCTGCCGATGCCACGGCCTTGATGGCGTCAGCAGCTGATGTGCCCGCATGTGCCGCGATGTAATCAACAACGGATTGTGTTGCTGCTGTGTAGTTTGCAGCATTGGCCGCAACCCAATCCAGCACAGCTTGTGAATCTGCCGCAGGAATTGGTGCCAGTGCGTTCAAAATGTAGCCTGCTGCTATGGCGCAGCCCAGCGACAACACCGGCGACCAGGCAAACCAGTTGCACCACACTGAAAGGGGTGCCACGAATTTTGAATAGCGCAGCCATGCTGTCGCACCATAGACCGATGCACCGCCGGACTTGTTGCCGAACATGCCGGCGATCTCGGCATAGGTAAAGGATTGCAGGAAGCCCATGATCATGGAGATGATCCAGACCAGGAAGGCTAGTTTTCCAGTGGTACCTGCGATACCGCCAATCGAGAACAGCACGAGTGGTGGAACACCGGCGGCGACCCAGAAGGCACCTTTCCAATCAAGCGCTCGGATGAGACCGCCTGAACTTTTTTCAGTAGACATATGGTTTCCCCTCTAAAACCTATTGGTTATGAGGGCCCGGTCAGCCTCTTCTTTCCCGGACGATGTCGAACCCCCGCAGAGACGGGGACGCCGGTGCCCTTGGCACCGGAGTAGCCCCACTCCTGGGAAAGATTTATTCACCACATGATATCGACGGTCAAGGAGAACTATGCGATACTTCGTCCATTCTGCAGGATATTTTCAGTTGCATCTGCATGCGGTGGAGGAATGATGTGAACGCGCCTGCCTTCTTTGCCCCCGGGGCCCCCCGACCCAGCCGCATTTTGCGTCCCGGCGAACGCGCTTTGCCTATGGGTGTTGAACGCTACGTTGTAAAGGGTGGAGGTTCGCTCGTTGCGGACGTGAAAGCGGGTGACCGTCTCTTGCTGAACAACATCGAAGGCGGACAAGGTATAGAGCTGGCCTATTGTGATAATTCAGGCCGCAGTGATCTGGCAGGCCTGGGCATAACCGCGACAAGCAGCGCTGAAGCTGTCAAATCAATATTGGCGCAGGACAATGAAAGCGCGCGCCGCACACGCGCCGCTTTGGCTCGCCGGAAAATTGATGTGGCTCCATTGCGTTGTGCCTTATTGTTTGGATCTGATACAAGGTCCGGCGACATCGCCGAATTCCTGGCGCAGCGTGACGGCGTGCTGATTGTTGCCGTCCCCCCTGCCGTCATGCAGCCGGACGCCCACGATACTGCAACCGACATTGAACTCCGCATTCTCCGCGCCAATCCAAAAGCCAAATTTCGCGGCGATGATCTGCCGGAACCGCTGGCCGATCCCTTGCAGGATCTGCGCATCGCAGCCGCAACAGCGCGAAGTTTTGTGGTGAAGGCTGGCGAATATATCCAGATCATCGATGTCTCGGGCCGCCAGATGACAGACTTCCAGTGCTTCTCCGCCCGCAAGCTCGACAAGGGCATTCAGCACGCCCTTGATGCCACCATCACGCGCACGCTGACGGGCCGCGCCTATCCCACACCCGGCCTGCCCTCAAAGGCCTTTGCGCTGGATTTCGAGCCTCTGATTGAAGTGGTGCAGGACACTTGCGGACGCCACGATGCGTTTGCAACGGCCTGCAATGCGCGCTTCTATGATGACATGGGCTATCCCGGCCACGCCAATTGTTCCGAAAATTTCAACTTCGCGCTTGATCCCTTCGGCATCGAAAAGCGCAAAGGCTGGGAAGCGCTCAACTTCTTTTACAACACCCGCATGGACCATGCGAATGTCATCGTCTCCGATGAGGCCTGGTCCAGACCCGGTGACTATGTGATGGTGAAGGCGCTCACCGATCTCGTCTGCGTCACCTCATCCTGTCCTGATGACATTGATCCCGGCAATGGCTGGAACCCGACCGACATTCACGTGCGCGTTTATGGCGCTGAACAGAAATTCCAGAGAGCAGTGGCAACCCGCATGACACCTGATGCTGATCCCGTGATGACCAAGGAAACTGCCTTCCATCCGCGCCTGTCGCAAATGACGCGTCACTATGGTGAATACCGCGGCTATTGGCTGCCGGGCCGCTTCAACAATGACGGACCCATTGAGGAATATTGGGCCTGCCGCCAGAAGGCGGTGGTGATGGACCTGTCGCCCTTGCGCAAGTTTGAAGTGACAGGCCCCGATGCCGAAGCGCTGCTGCAATACTGCTGCACGCGCGACATCCGGAAATTGTCGACGGGGCAGGTTGTCTACACCGCCATGTGTTATGAAAACGGCGGCATGATTGATGACGGCACGGTGTTCCGGCTTGGCCAAAACCTGTTCCGCTGGATCGGCGGCGATGATTATTCCGGCATCTGGCTGCGTGAGCAGGCGGAGAAAATGGGCTACAAGGCCTGGGTGCGCTCCTCGACGGATCAATTGCACAATATCGCCGTGCAAGGCCCAGCATCGCGCGACCTTCTCAAGGAAATCATCTGGACGTCGCCCGCCCAGCCTTCCATCAACGAACTGGAATGGTTCCGCTTCAGTGTCGCCCGCATCGGACATTTCGAAGGGGTGCCGCTGGTCGTGTCGCGCACGGGCTATACAGGTGAACTGGGATACGAAATATTCTGCCACCCCAAGCACGCCACGGAGGTTTTCGATGCCGTGTGGGCAGCAGGGCAAAAATATGGCCTCAAGCCTATGGGGCTTGAAGCACTCGACATGGTGCGCATCGAAGCCGGACTGATTTTCGCCAATTACGAATTCGATTCTGAAACCGACCCCTTTGAAGCGGGCATCGGCTTCACCGTACCCTTGAAAACCAAAACTGATGATTTCATCGGCAAGGCCGCATTGATTGCGACGCAAGGAGCATCCGCGCCGCAAGCTCGTCGGACTCGATATCGATTCCAACGAAACCGTGGGCCACGGCGATTGCATTCACATCGGCCGTGCGCAAGTCGGCGTCGTCACCAGCTCCTGCCGCTCACCCCTTCTCGGCAAGAACATCGCACTGGCGCGTGTCGATGCCTTGAACAGCGACATCGGCACCGAAGTCGAAATCGGCAAGGGCGACGGCCACGCCAAACGCCTGCCGGCGAAAATTGTCAAGTTCGCGCATTATGATCCGGAGAAAACACGACCGAGATCGTGACTGCGTGAAGCGGTGGGGGCTTTTTGAAAAAGGGAGAAACAATGAAAACTGTTGTGAAACTGCCCAGCATCAAGGGCAAGAAGGCGATCACCGGAGATCTTGACGGCTGGACGAAAATTGAAGGCAAGCCGACGATGAAGACCTGGGTGCTGCACACTTCGAACGATGGCAGCATGATCTCGGGCTGCTGGGAGGCTACGCCTGGCACGTATCATGCCACATATACCGGTTATGAATTCGTCCATCTGATCAAGGGTGCCATCACCATCACGCCTGATGGCGGCAAGCCTGTGAAGGTGAAGGCTGGTGATGCGTTTGTTGTGGAAGCTGGTTTCAAGGGCAAGTGGAAGATCACCAAGAAGGTGTTCAAGCACTTTGACATCAAGCTGAAGTAGCCGGTTTTTCCTGGCGCGACAGAATCTCGGTGATGCTGGCAGCGATGATCAGCAGCGTGCCTGCGAGATCGCCACGGGTAAATGCCTCGCCGGAGAACTGTGCTGCGGTGATGGCGCCTACAACCACTTCGCCCATCAGCAAGATGCCCACACGCGGGGCATCCATTTTCTGCTGCGCCCATAACACGAGTGCATTGGTTGGGACAAACAACACCAAGGCCAGACCGATGATCAATGGCAGATTGGCTCCCACATTGCCCGATGCAGCAATGTCTGATCCTGCCGCACCTGCCAAGCTGACAAATGCAAGCGAGCTCACCACACCACCCAAGCCAAACAATGCTATCGGCACGGCGATGCTGTCATCGCTCTCGCTTGCCGCCAGCATGCTGCCTGCTGCCCACAATATGCCGCTGGTGAGTGCAATCCAGTCTCCGGCATTGCGCGGCCACGGAAATTCCTCACCTGCACCCAGAATGAACATCATACCGCCAAGCCCGCACAGAATGGCCAATATCCGCAAGAGCGTCGGCCTGGTGCCGTGCAGCAGGAACCCTGCAAGCATGCTCCAGATCGGCGTCAGATAAAACAGCAGGATGGCATGAATGACATCGGTGAGCAGCAGGCTGCAGGTGTAAAACGTAAATCCCGTGCCGAGCAAAGCACCCGCCATCACCTGCTTCCGACTGGCTGACCACCCGCGCCGGGCCAAAAACCACGGCATGGGTGAGAGCATCATTACAGTTGAGAAGACAACGCTGACCCAGGCTGCCCCGACACCATAGCTGTCGAGCAGGCGCATGGGGATCCAGAAGATGCCCCACAGCATGCCCACTGCAAGTACAGCAAAAGTTGGCAGCAGATGGTGGTTCACGAGTTGCCGCGAAGATAGGATTCCATCGAGTCCTCCAACTCATCCTTCCACGGTGTGTGGTGGACGGGCGCCATGGTGCCCGTGATGACGGATTTGTACGCATGGTTGCGAAAGGCCATGATGTCCTGCTTCTTGTGTTCTTTCCACTCATAGAAAGCTTCACAGGCACCATCCACATCGAATGACGGGTAATCGGTGTCTGCGATCAATTCTTTTACATAGTCGCCCTGGTAGTGGATTGCATCGTGAGCATCCTTGCCAGCGTCTTCGCCAGCGACGCGCTTTGCCACATCCTTCTGCAGTGTTTTCTTCGAGGCCGGCATTTTGATCCGCCCCATGATGGCGTCACGCACCCACCAGGCTTGGGCATCGAACATGTTGAAGGTGAACCACTGGTCCTGCATGCCAAGGTAAAAGAGCTTGGGGTTATGAACCCAGGCCACGCCCTTGTAGAGATCCGCTGTCGCTAGCCGATTGGCTGTCTTCAGCCGCAGCTCATCAGGCAGAAACGGGAAGTGGTGCTTGTAACCCGTGCAGAGAATGACCGCGTCAACTTTCTTGGCAGTTCCATCAATGAAGTAAGCCGTATTTTCATCCATCCGTTCCAGCTTTGGAACTTCCTTCCAATTGTCTGGCCATTTGAACCCCATGGGCGCATGGCGATGGGCGACTGTCAAAGACTTCGCCCCATATTTCCAGCATTGCGAACCAATGTCTTCCGCAGAATAAGATGTGCCAAGGATGAGGAGGTCCTTGCCCTGAAATTCACGGGCATCGCGGAAGTCATGCGCGTGCAACACGCGACCGTTGAACTTGTCGAAGCCGGGATACTCCGGCACATTGGGAACGCTGAAGTGTCCCGACGCCACGATCACATGATCGAATACTTCCTGATACATCTGGTCCTTCTTCAGATCGTGAACGGTGACAGTGAATTTGCCCTTCTTCTTGTCATAGTTCACCATGCGGACTGTGGTCGAAAAACGAATCCACTTGCGCACGCCCGCTTTTTTCACGCGGCCAGCGATATAATCAAACAACACAGCGCGCGGAGGATAGCTCGCGATTTGTTTGCCGAAGTGTTCCTCGAAAGAATAGTCGGCGAATTCCAAACCTTCCTTGGGGCCGTTGGACCAGAGATAGCGGTACATTGAGCAGTGCACAGGCTCACCATACTGATCAAGCCCAGTGCGCCATGTGTAGTTCCACAAGCCACCCCAATTGTCCTGTTTTTCAAAACAAACGACTTCAGGAATCTTGGCTCCTTTCTTCGCCGCAGCCTGAAAAGCCCTGAGCTGCGCCAGACCTGAAGGTCCTGCACCAATGATTGCTACACGTGTCATGTTGTCCCCTCGTATTCATTCAGTCCGGAAAGATGCCGGGACTGGTCGGCTTGCCATCATCAAATTTTGAAAGCCACTCAACAGTAGTTGGCCGATAGCGCGTCAGGCCCTTGTAATCGACCAGCTCCGGCGGAAGATCCCGCAGCACGCGGTGAAAACGCCGGGCCCATTTCGGCACGGTCACCAGCTCTTCCATTTTCAACAGATAACAGCGAATGACAAACAGGATGGCGTTGGAGCGCGGCAGCCGCCACAGCGATTGCAACTCACAGCGCAGATGCACTTTGTCACCGACATTTTCCGGCGTCACCGTCATGCGGTCAGTGCCCCATTTGTGATAATTCTCTGGAGAAGTATCCAGCCGCGCATTGATCGTCATGGTCCAGTTCAACCGGCGCACCGGCTTGCCCTGTTGCAGGTTCAACAGAAATTTCAGCGCGCGATCAAACACGCCAATCTGGTGCGCCAGCGGCACGGGCCCGTGCCATTCCATGAAGTTCATGCCGAGATCAAAATCCAGCGACCAGTCGGCCTGCGTCGTCACCACTCCTGCATCCATCCACAGCTGGTTGTCGCGCTGGTCAACAATGCAGATGTCGCCTTGCGTCTGCCGCATGATGTATTCCATTGGTTCGTAGGGCAATGTGGTCACATCACCGAACACGAATTTTTGATCGATGCCGAGTGGCGTGTTGATCCAGTGCCAGTTGTCGCCATTGCGGGTGAGCGAAAACAGCTCCGGATAGCCCAGCGCTTTCTGCTCCATGATCAGTTCCAGCGTATCCCATTGCGATGCCATCATGTGGGGCAAGGCCTGGCAGCGCAGCGGGTCTTCCTTCAGCACCAAGGCGCGGTCTTCCATCTCCGCCACATAATGCTCATCGACATCAATCAGCTTGTTGTACGGATGGTTCTCCGGCCCCGCTGAAACATGCGGCTCCATGTTGACCGAATACATGTATTTGTCTTCGTGGAAGGGAAACGGAAACCGCCGGATGGTCGCCGGCGAATTGCGGAAAGAGAAGGCGTCACGAAATGTCTCTTTGTTGAAGGTAATGTTCATGTGGCCCTCCTACAGGTCCAGCGTGATCGCATTGCCCTTGATGCGGGAAACACAGATCATGATCTTCTTGCCCGAAGCCTTGTCGTCCGGCTCCAGGTAAATGTCATTGTGCAGAATTTTTCCATCGCATGAGACAACAGCGGTCTCGCATTGCCCGCAGGCTCCACCCCGGCACATGTAGGGCGCATCGATGCCGTTGGCTTCGACAGCCTCGAGTATGCTCTGGTGTGTGCCCACCGTGATGGTCTTCTTCGACCGTGCGAGTGTTGCCTTGAAAGCGTCTCCCGGTTGCGGTGCGAGGAAACGTTCTGAATGAAGGTTCTGTTGCGGCCAGCCGAGCTTTGTGGCCTTCCCCAGCACAGCATCAATCATCCCGGCGGGGCCACACACATAGAGATGCGTACCCAGCGGCTGATTGCCGAGAACAGCATCCAGCGGAATGAACGACTTTTCAGAATCCACAAACAGTTTCACCCGTGATCCGTAGCGCTCCGACAATTCTTTCCAGTACGCACCATGCTGGCGGTCGCGAATGGCGTAGTAGAGTTCGAAGTTTTCGCCATCGCGCTGCATCTGGTCCATCATGGCGATGAAGGGTGTGATGCCGATGCCACCGGCAAACAGTAAATTCTTCTTCGCCCGCTGATCCACGGTGAACAGGTTGACAGGCTGGGTGAGATGAACCTCATCTCCCACCTTCAACTTGTCGTGCAGGAAATGCGAGCCGCCGCGTGATTGCTCAACACGCAGCACGCTGATTTCGTAGCCTGTCGTGTCACCGGGCCGCGACATCAGCGAATAAGGCGTGCGGCGCAGGCCATCATCGGTGTGAAAGGCCAAGACAACGTGGGCGCCGCCAGAGAAAATCGGCATCGTTGCGCCATCCACGCGCTCAAAGCGGAAGCGCTTCACCTTTTCCGCTACATCGGTGATGGCCACCACCCGGCATGGCATTTCGGTGTTGACGGTCACGGAAACATCACCTCCGGCTTTGGCGCGGTGCCGGGTTCCTCGGCGTCAATGCACACGCCCTGGAATGCACCGATACGGCGCGAATAGTGATCCCGCACCAACAGCGACAAACCACAATGGCTGCACGTCACCGGTTGCGTTGTCACATCGTCTGTAATGCCCTTGCAATGCACACATTGCACGCGGCGTGCTTCAGAACCTCGGTGTTCGGTCTTGATCGAATTGAAATCCAATCCGTGCGCAAGTGCCACCTGCATCGCCTGCCCGATGAAACCTTCGGTGCCCGCAATGTAAAGCCTGGTTCCCATGCGCTCGTTGCCCAGCACCACATTCAAGCGGTTCAGCAGAATGGGAATGGTGGGGGCCGTCCAGTAATCGTTCGCCTTCAAACTTGCCAATGTCGCTCCGTGATCAACCTCTGGTGCAGCAACATGGAGAATATCAGTCTTGGCCATATCCTGGGCAGCTGGCTTTTGTTCGATGAGACATTGCGCCCCCTCGCCCTGCAGCACAAACAGATGCTTCTTCGCATTCGGGTCGATGGCCACCCCGCGATACACGGGGCGGCTCTTTATGCCTTGAACCAGCATGATTTACCCGACTGCTTTGCGCTTGTTCTTTTCTGGATCATCAAACGAAATGGTGTGGGCAATGGCCTTGGCTTTCAGGTTCTTGCCGCGCACTTCCAGTGGTGTTCCTTGGCTGGCGACGGCCACATCCATGCGGCAGATGGCCATGCTTTTCTTGGTGAGCTTGGAATAGCTCGGACAGGTGATGACGCCCACCTTCTTGCCATCGGCCCAAAGCTCGTCGCCACCTTCCGCCATCTTGTCACCCTCGATGAGCAGCCCGAAAATCTTGAAGCGCTCGCGGCCCTTGAGTTTGTAGTGTTCCTCGTGGCCACGGAAACCGGTCTTGCCCGGTGACACGGTGAAATCGAGACCCAGTTCCCACAGTGAATCGCCGGGGGGCTGGTCGGGGAAGGGGTACATCTGCGAATTGTCGAATGGATAAAACAACAGGTAGCTTTCCACACGCAGGAAATCGAGTGTGGTGAAACACACCGGCTTGATGCCCATGGACTTGCCCTGGTCCAGGATCGTGTCCCAGATCATCGGCGCATCCTGGCCCCGGCAGAAAATTTCGTAGCCGCGTTCACCGGTGTATCCCGTGCGCGAGATCATCACGGGTGCGCCAAACAAGGTGGTCTGCATGTGATGGAAATACTTGAGGTCGCGAATGCCGGGCACGTGTTTGGCGAGAAAGTCCACAGCGACTGGCCCTTGCAACGACAGGTCATGCAGATCGTCATCAAACAAGACTGCCACATTGCGGCCCAAGGCCTGTTTCACCACTTCTTCGTGGCCAGAGCCTGAACCATGCACCAGCATCCATGAATTGGGACCAGTGCGATAGACTATGCAATCATCGGTGAACATGCCGCGGTCATTCAGCATGCAGGCGTAAACAGATTTACCGGGATAGACCTTGGTCAGATCGCGCGTCGTAATGTAGTCAAGCACGGCAATGGCGTGGGGGCCGACGAGATGGACTTTCTTGAGGCCCGACACATCCATGAGTCCTGCCTTGGTGCGCACCGTGGCGTGTTGCTCGACCAGATCGTCGTCATAGGTCCAGGCCGTGCCCATGCCCGACCAGTCTTCAAGCTTGGAGCCGAGAGCACGGTGGCGGTCGGCAAGGGTTGAAAATCTCCAAGAAAGTGGCATCAAGGTCTCCTCTGATTGTTTCCTGAGCGGAACTATTTTTTCCCCAATCTACTACGGATTTATGGCAGTGCAAGACCGAACTATCGATTACTGATGAATTCGTGCGGTGCGATAGGCGTCGATGACCGACATGCCATAGATGAAAATGCCACCAATATGGCGCCCGAAGAAGGTAGCGGATTCGGGCATCAACTTGAAACTCAGCCAGCCCAGGATTGTCATGAAGAAGATGAACATCAATCCACGTTGTGGCTGGCCGAGCAAAACATGCCCTGCACCGGGAACAATCGAGGCCGCAAGTACGATATATGGGTTCTTAGATGTTTGCATGTTGCCGCAGATCATTCCGCATATTGATCAGCGTGTCCATGACCAGCTGCGCAAGCTTTGCATCGACCCGCGCATGGTCGAAACTGGCGTCGCGCAAAACACCGTAGCGGACCCGGTCGCCTTCGGCCAGTTGCACGACAATGCGCAGTCCCTTGGGCGAGACCAGAAACTCCTTGCCCCGGCCAAAATGAAAAACATCAAGATGTTTTGCCATCACCTGCACAACTGCATTGGAAGTGGCATCATCACTCCGGATTGTCGCCTGCTCCGGGAAACCTTGGGGCAGGACTGAGGCAGGCTAAGCGTATGCGGCAGAAAATCGAAATTGGAAAAGGACGAAGCACCGGCAGCGCGCATCATCATGTCAGTTGTTGCCGATACGGGTTGCGGTTCTGGCAAGGTGATCATCAGCCAAAGGCTTGGCAGCTTGCGGGTGCCCAGCGTGTCTGCAACAGTTTTCAGTTGAAACAGGTGGTTGCGATATCGGCCCGTCAAGGTCCAGACGCCAGCGGTTTGCCCCCGCTGCAGATCAGGCACATCGAACAATGCAAACACCGGTTCGAAGAGCACCCGACCCTGGTCAGCGCGTTTTGCCGTGTCACGAATGAATTGCCGCCACAGCAGCCCTGCCAGAATCACGGCAACACAAGTTCCGGCAATCACTTGGACTGTGTTGGTCATAACCAGAATGGCCCGCCATCTGGCAGGCCATCAAGTGATGCCATTGTCAATAACCCTTGGGCTTGGGCCAAGGCATGGTGAACTGCTCGCCGCGCCGCACATATTGGTAACGGTAGAAATGGAACCACACAGACATGATGATGTAGAACACCACCATCGCCGTGAGCTGCGCGCCATAGCCGAGGAAGATGGCGAAGAATGTCACCACACAGAGAATGAACAACACAATGGCAGGCAACGGGTGGAACGGATGGGTGTATCCGCGCCGGATGGAACCCAGCGGCCACTTGTTGCGGAACATCATGATGTTGATCGACATGAAGGTGTAATGCAGCACACCTGACAGGATCGAGAAGGTGATGGCCTGTCCCAGGTTTGCGGTGAAGGCAAAGGCCAGCGCAATCGGCACCAGGAACAGGATGGCGCGATAGGGCGTGCGGTACTTTGGATGCACCGCCGAAAACCAGGTTGGAATGTAGCGGTCACGGCCCAGCGAGAACCAGGCGCGTGCGGCATCATTGATGCAACCATTGGCCGAGGCGGTGGCGGCAAGAACAGTGGCGGCAAACATCAGGTATTCCAGTGTGGTGCTGCCGGTGAGCTTGCCGGCATCCAGCAACGGGAAATAGGTAAAGCCAAGATACTGCCACGGCATCAGCGAGGCACAGACGTACCAGGTGAGCGAAGCGCCGATCAGCAGCGTGATCATGCCCGCCATTGTGCCGTAAGGAAGCGAACGTGATGGTGAGCGCACTTCTTCCGCAGCCTGTGTGGTCCCTTCAATGCCGAGGTAATACCAGATGCCCCAATGGAAACCGGCGATGACGCCGATCCAGCCATAGGGCAGTGCATTTTCCGGCGTTACCATGTCGCCAAGTTTCAACACCGCGCCCTGGCTCCACGGTTGCACCGAGAGAAACAGCACGATGATGGCGAGATAGGCAAAGGCCGTGATGACAAAATTGACATTGAGTGTCATCAACACGCCGCGATAGTTCAACGCTGCCAGCACCAGAATGATTGTGGCGATGACGCCTCGATAATGCCAGTCGGTGAACCCGTCTCCGGCATAGGCCTTGATCGTGTCGGCAACGACGATGGCGTTGGACACTTCCAGCATGGTATAGGCAAAGACCAGATAGAGCGCCACATTGAACGCCATCAGTGGCCCGACAATGTGTTTGGCCTGCGCATATTGCCCGCCCGCGGCGGCAACGGTTGAGGTTACCTCCGAGTCAATCATGGCGACAGATGTATAGAGAAGTCCGACGACCCAGCAGATGATCAGGGCCGCAAGTGTTCCGCCCTTGTCCGCCGAGAAATTCCAGCCGGTATATTCGCCAACCAGAACAATGCCGACACCCAGCGCCCAGACATGGGCGGGGCCGAGAACGCGGGAAAGCGAAATGTGTTGTTTGCTGGTCGCGGTTGCCTGTGCCATGTCCGTCTCCTTAAATCCGATGCTTTTCGGTGACAGCCTCAATCTCGCCTTCGCGCGATGATGTCAGCTCGGCTTCCGAATATGTCGTGTCGGTCCTGAACCAGTCATAGACGAGCCAGATGCCCAGCAATGCTGAAAGTGCCCAGCCGATGTTTGCGATTGTCATCCACATGGTCGTGGGCTCCTATTTGCCGTTGAACTTTTCATCGATCACGTCACGGTATTCCTTGTCGGAAGCCTTGAACAGAAAGACGAAGTAGCCAACCAGCGCGACGGTGAGCAGCACGAGCTGCATCCAGTTGATGCTGTAGTCCCACTTGCTCTGGATGATGTCATGGGCTGCAGCCGCATCGGCATAACCAAGCTTGACCCATTGTTCGACTTGCGCTGGCGTTTGCTTCAAGCGCTTCCCAGGTCGGGTTTTCAATCTTCTCGATGTTCTTGGTGTTGCCGGCCCAGCCCATATAAAGCGGAAACCAGAGTGCAAGGAAAATCGCGCCCACAACAACAATGATGTCGACCCATTGCATTGCCTTGGATTGTTCAGGTGGAGTGTATTTTGCCATGTTCGTTTCCCTCAACCCTGGTTCTTGCGCGATTCATCCAGCATCTTGATATCAAGACCATAGATGAAATGTTTGTCGGCAGCGTAGTTTTTGACCATTGCCGCAATGGACGCCGTGTTGAAAATCAGCACCGCTGCCGCGGCAAGAAGGGCAACCATGCGCACGCCGCCATCAGGTATGTGCGGCCATGACATGAAAAGCACGAACAGCACAACAACCCAAAGTGCCGCCACAAAGGCCCAGGCACCGCGCACATCGGAGCGATACATGGCCTCAATTCTTTGATCGAGGTCAGACATTTACGATCCTCCCGCAGGCTCAGCTTTTTCCCCGCCGCTGCCAGCCTGCCCCTTGTGTTTTGTTTTGCTGCGGGGCAACTTTATTTGATGGCAGGAAACATCTATCGTTAACGTCTGTCAAGAAATTGCCACATTGCACCGCACAAGGCCGCACAAGACCATGAAAACAAAGGCGCAGGGATGCTGAAAGAAAAGAAGGACGACGTCGGTTTTCAGAATCCCCACCGCCCATCAGGCACTGACCAGCGATTTCTGGAAGAAGCCATCGGCCGCGAAGTGAAGCGCTTTCGCGAGAAACTTGGCCTCACCATTTCCGAACTCGCCAAGGCCGCAAACATGTCGGCAGGCATGCTGTCGAAAATCGAGAACGGGGCCACGTCGCCGTCATTGGCCTCGCTGCAAGCCTTGAGCAACGCCCTGCAAATTCCCTTCACGGCGCTGTTCAAGAGCTACGAGGAAATCCGCGATGCAACATTTGTGAAAGCAGGCCAGGGCCTCACCATCGAACGCCGCGGAACGCAGCGCGGGCCATCAATATCAACTGCTCGGCCACTCTACCCATGGACCAGTGATGGTCGAGCCTTACCTGATCACACTGACGCAGGAGACCGACGTGTTCCCGGCCTTCCAGCATCCAGGCATGGAATTTCTCTACATGCTCGAGGGCAACGTCGTGTATCGCCACGGCGAGAAGACTTATGACATGCATCCGGGGGACGCACTGTTCTTTGATGCAGAAGCACCGCATGGGCCGGATGAATTGAGGAAACTGCCGGCGCGGTATATTTCGGTGATCAGTTACCGAAGGGAGGAGTGAGGCGGGTGTTCAAATCCTCGACTTTCATTTCTTCAATTGAAGCCGGAGTCCGATTGGAGTTGATTGAAGCCCGCCCTCAATCCGCCGGACCTCACCCGACCATGGTCTTCAATCACGGTTCGACTGGGGGCGGCAATCCTTCCATGTTCAAAAGGACGATATGTCCTTCCAATATCCTGACCTACTTCACCGAACGCGGGTGGCTGGTCCTGTTTCCCCAGCGTCGGGGGCGGGGAAAATCTGGCGGTGATTATGCGGAAGGCTTGAAGGCTGGTGGCATTGGCTATTCATGTGAAGTTGATGTCGCGATGCGCGGTTTTGAACGCGCGGTCGAAGATATGGACGCCGTCATTGCCCACGTTCACACGAGGGATGACGTCGATCATACGCGGGTCGCCATCGGAGGAGTATCGAGAGGTGGAATATTGTCTATTGCTTATGCGGGAATGCGTCCTGGAAATTTTTGTGGTGCCATCAGTTTCAACGGCGGTTGGCTGGGCAGTGGGTGCCCCGCATCCTATGAGGAAATCAACCCTCGGATATTCAGGATGGGTGGGGGAGCCGACATTCCCACTTTTTGGCTTCACGGAACGAAAGACCAATACTACCGCATGAGTCACTGCCGGAGTAATTTTGACAGCTATGTCTCCGCTGGCGGACAAGGAACTTTTGTAGCCGCCCCTGGAGGCCATGGGCTGGTTTATAAACCGGAGCTGTGGCAATTTGAACTCGACAGCTATTTGCAAAGCATCGAATGAGCGATCAGGCGTCCAGATGTTTGACTTGACAATGTAGCTACCGATAGCTACTTCACTTTCATGGAAATCTCCGTCAAAGAAGCCAAGAACCAGCTGACCGAACTTCTTCGCAAAGTGGAGGCGGGCGAGCGCGTGACCGTGACCCGTAACGGCCAGCCCATCGTCGATCTCGTCAAGCATACGCCCCGCAAGCGCGGCCTGAATTGGGAGGCTTTGAGAGAATATAAACGCCAGCACGGCATCGGCCCGGTTCGTCGATTTCATTCCGGCGGATTTTGATGATCCGTTGCCCGAGGACTTTCTGTTTCCGTCCGCTGCCTGATGTGCCAGAGCCAAATGAACGAATGAAACTTCTGCTTGACACGCATTTCGTGATTGAGGCCGTGGCGATCTTGCCCATGGTTTGTCCGAACCCAGTATACTGGAGATGGCTTGGAAGCAGGCGATCTTTTGCCAGCGTGGTGAGTCTGTGGGAATGCTTCGATCAAGGCAGAGCCGGTCGGTTGCCACTGCGGAAAGGGGTGGCACCATTGGCCGCAAATGTTGGAACGACATGAACATCGAACGTTGCTCGATCTCGAATCAAACATATTTCACGAAGACATCGGCATTGAACCGCGAACCAAGGACCCTTTTGACCGTCTGCTGTTGTCGATTGCGGTTGCTGAAAGTTGCCAACTGGTCACGAAAGACCAAGCTCTCCAGTTCCATCCAACGTCATGGACACCCTTTGTTGTGAGGTAGGGCGCAATCTGCTACCATAAGGCGAAAGCCCCGCAATCGCTCCAGGAAGCCCGTACGTTCACTTTACGTTCTTTCCGCTACCCCCATAGCTGGCGGCCCAAGATGCTCATGTAGAGCGATCCTGGGGGCTTGGCGGGGCATGTAGGCGGAGATGGTCAGGCGAGCCCCACTTGCGCAGCTCTTCCGTTCCTTCAGTGAAAAAATTGTTCCTGACAGTTGAAAGGCGAATTGTGCCCTGCTAGGCTCTCCTCAACAATGAGGTGCGCCCATGTGTGGCATTGTCGGACTTTATCTCAAGAATCCAAAGCTTAAACCAAAGCTTGGCAAGATGTTCAAGCCCATGATCATCGAAATGACCAATCGCGGCCCGGATTCGGCGGGCGTTGCGATCTACCGCAACCCGGCGAAAAAGAAGCCCAGACCAAGTTCTCGCTGGCGCATGATGATCGCGAGTTACGACTGGAAGAAAGTTGATGTCGGGCTTGAAAAGGCACTGCGTTGCGAGTGCACCACGAAGAAGATTGGCAATCACTGCATCATGGTGACGACTGGCAAAGAAGCCGCTGTGGTGAAGTGGTTGAAGGAGCATCATCCGGCAGTGCGGGTTGTCGGCTCAGGCCACACCATCGAGATTTTCAAGGAAGTGGGCCTGCCTGCCAATGTCTATGACAAGTTCAATCTGGACGAAGCGCAGGGCACCCACATCATCGGCCACACGCGCATGGCAACCGAGAGTGCCGTGACCACGGCCGGTTCCCATCCCTTTGCAACAGGCGCAGATCTTTGCCTTGTGCACAATGGTTCACTGTCCAACCACAACCGCCTGCGTGAAAACCTGAAAAAGGAAGGCATCGAATTCCAGACCGAGAACGACACGGAAGTTGCCGCCGCCTACATGACATCGAAATTGCGCAAGGGCGTTCCGCTGAAACAGGCGCTGGAAGATTCGTTGAAAGATCTCGACGGCTTCTTCACTTTCCTGGTTGGCACAGCCGATGGTTTTGCCGTGGTGCGCGATCCGATTGCCTGCAAACATGCGGTGATCGCCGAGACTGACGACTGGGTGGCCATGGCCACCGAATATCGCGCCATCGCCCATCTTCCCGGTGCCGATGATGCCAAGATTTGGGAACCCGAACCAAGCACAGTCTATTCCTGGGGGCATGCGTGAACGAACTCGACCTGAAAAAAATCGGCGTGCGCGGCATCAATGCGACGCTGCAAACCCTGCCGAAGAATACCAATGAAAAACATTGGGTGGTGCGCAATCCGGCCGGGCAGCATTCGATTGCTGTCGGCCTTGATGGTCCGCTGCAGATTGATATCAAGGGCCATGTCGGCTTCTATTGCGGCGGCATGAACAAGGAAGCCGAGATCACCATCGACGGACACGCGGGTGTGGGCACAGCCGAAAACATGATGTCGGGACTTGTCTGGGTCAAGGGCAACACGTCTGAATCAGCCGGTGCCACCGGCAATGGCGGATTGCTGGTTGTCGACGGCGACGCCTCATCCCGCTGCGGCATTTCGATGAAGGGCATTGATATTGTCGTCGGCGGCAATGTCGGCCACATGTCGGCCTTCATGGCGCAGCGCGGTAATCTCGTGGTCTGCGGAAATGCCGGTGAAGCGCTGGGTGATTCCATTTATGAAGCGCGGCTTTATGTGAAGGGCAAGGTTGCCAATCTCGGTGCCGATTGCATCGAGAAGGACATGCGCAGCGAACATCTCGATGATCTCGCAAAACTCCTGGAGCGGGCGAAACGAAAAGAAAAACCGCAACAGTTCCGCCGCTACGGTTCGGCCCGCAAGCTTTACACCTTCAGCGTCGATCACGCCGATTCATACTGAGAGAGACAATGGATCCCACCATTCCCCGCACCCTGCCCCGCAAATCGGCAACATTTGACGATTACACCTTGTCAGAAATCCGCCGCGCGGCGACGACCGGCATTTATGACATTCGTGGCGCAGGTGCCAAACGCCGCCTGCCCCATTTTGATGATCTGTTGTTTCTCGGCGCGTCGATTTCGCGCTATCCGCTGGAAGGCTATCGTGAAAAATGCGGCACCGATGTGGTGCTCGGCACGCGTTATGCCAAGAAACCTATTGAGCTGAAGATTCCGATCACCATTGCGGGCATGAGTTTCGGTTCCTTGTCTGCCAATGCGAAAGAAGCCTTGGGCCGTGGCGCTTCGGCTGCTGGCACATCGACAACGACGGGCGATGGTGGCATGACGCCGGAAGAGCGTGGACAATCAAAGCATCTCGTCTATCAATATCTCCCGTCACGCTATGGTATGAACCCCGATGACTTGCGCAAGGCCGATGCGATTGAAGTTGTGGTCGGCCAGGGGGCCAAGCCCGGCGGTGGCGGCATGTTGCTGGGCCAGAAAATTTCGGATCGCGTGGCCGCCATGCGCTGCCTGCCGAAAGGCATTGACCAGCGCTCCGCCTGTCGTCATCCGGATTGGACAGGTCCTGACGATCTTGAAATCAAGATCCAGGAACTGCGCGAAATCACCAATTGGGAAAAGCCGATCTACGTGAAGGTCGGCGGTGCGCGGCCCTATTATGATACCGCACTTGCGGTGAAGTCCGGTGCCGATGTCGTCGTCGTTGACGGCATGCAGGGGGGGACGGCGGCCACCCAGGAAGTGTTCATCGAACATGTGGGCATGCCAACACTCGCCTGCATTCGTCCCGCTGTGAAGGCGCTGCAGGAACTCAACATGCATCGCAAGGTGCAGCTCATCGTGTCTGGTGGCATTCGCAACGGCGCCGATGTGGCGAAAGCTTTGGCTCTTGGCGCTGATGCGGTGTCCATTGGCACGGCGGCACTTGTGGCACTTGGCGACAACGATCCGCATTACGAAGATGAATATAACAAGCTTGGCACAACAGCTGGTGCTTATGATGACTGGCATGAAGGCCGCGACCCTGCGGGCATCACCACGCAAGACCCGGAATTGATGAAGCGGCTTGATCCGGTGAAGGCTGGCAAGCGGCTTTACAATTATCTGAAAGTGCTGACGCTGGAAGCGCAGACCATCGCGCGTGCCAACGGCAAGTCTCATGTGCATAATCTTGAACCGGAAGACCTCTGTGCACTGACCATTGAAGCCGCTGCCATGGCGGGCGTGCCGCTGGCAGGGACCTCATGGATTCCGGGACGCGGAAACTACTAATCAAAAAAATACAGGGAGCGAAATCATGGCTGGCGAACTTGCGGAATATGCCAAGAAACACGACATAAAATATTTCCTGTTCAATTTCACCGATCTGTTCGGGACACAGCGTGCAAAACTTGTGCCCGCCGAAATGGCCACGCGCATGCAAAAGGCCGGTGCGGGGTTTGCAGGCTTTGCCACCTGGCTCGATCAAACACCGGCCCATCCGGATGTTTTGGTGATGCCTGATCCCGATGCCATCATTCCACTCCCCTGGAAGCCCGGTGTGGCCTGGGTTGCGGGCGATCCGTGGATGAGTGGTGCGCCGCTGGAACAGGCACCGCGTCTTGCGCTCAAGCGCATGGTGGAGAAGCACAAGAAGAACAACATGCAGCTGATGGTTGGCTGCGAGCCGGAATTCCATTTGATCAATGCCGATGGCTCTGCCCCTTCGGATGCCCGCGATATGCAGGAGAAACCTTGCTATGATCAGGCCGCCATCATGCGCCGCCTGGATGTCATCACCGAAATCTGCACGACGATGACCGAGCTTGGCATGCGGCCCTATCAGAACGATCACGAAGACGCCAATGGCCAGTTCGAAATCAACTGGGACTTCAACGACGCGCTGACGACGGCGGATCAACTATGCTTCTTCAAATTCATGGTGAAGCAGATTGCCGAAAAGCATGGGCTTCGCGCCACCTTCATGCCCAAGCCCTTCATCAATCTGTCGGGCAATGGCTGCCATGCGCATCTTTCGGTGTGGGACAATGCGCGCAAGAAAAACCTGTTTGAAGATGAAGCTGACAAGGACGGCATGGGGCTGTCGCAGCTTGGCTACAACTTCATCGGCGGCTTGATGCATCATGCGGAATCGCTGGTGGCCATCACCAATCCGACGGTGAACTCCTACAAGCGCATCAATGCGCCGCGTACCTTGTCCGGTGCCACATGGTCGCCAAACACGGTCACCTATGGCGGCAACAACCGCACCCACATGGTGCGCATTCCCGACAATGGCCGCTGCGAATTCCGCCTGCCCGATCCTGCGGCCAATCCCTATCTGATGCTGGCAGGCATCATGGCGGCGGGCATGGATGGCGTGGCCAAGAAAATGAATCCGGGCAAGCGCCTCGACATCGACATGTATGCCGAAGGCCACACGGTGAAGGACGCCAAGAAGCTGCCACTCAATCTGCTCGATGCGTTGCGCAATCTGGAAGGCAACACGCTGTTGCGCTCCGAAATCGGCAGTGAGGTGATGAGTGGTTATCTCAAGCTCAAGCACAATGAGTGGAACCAATATTGCCGCCACCTGACGCAATGGGAACGCGACACGACACTGGATTGCTAGACCTTCTCCCTCCCCCTTGTGGGGAGGGCTGGGGTGGGGGTCGCACAACTTTTACAGAATTGAAATGAACCACAACTTGAGACGCCGGAGCGACCCCCACCCTAACCCTCCCCACAAGGGGGAGGGAAATCGTTGCATCTCGCAATTGTCGCCATGAAGTATTCCGCCTTCTCCATCTTCAAGAACGCCCTCTCCGGCCACAAGAACTGGCAGCCGGCTTGGCGCACGCCTGAGCCGAAGCCGGAATATGACATCATCATCGTAGGCGGTGGCGGGCATGGCTTGGCAACGGCTTACTATCTGGCGAAAGAACATGGTCTGACCAATATCGCTGTGCTGGAAAAATCATGGCTTGGCTCCGGTAATATTGGCCGCAACACCACGATCATCCGCTCCAACTATCTGCTGCCCGGCAACAATCCGTTCTACGAATTGTCGATGAAACTGTGGGAAGGGCTGGAGCAGGACTTCAATTTCAACGCCATGGTCTCGCAACGCGGTGTGCTCAATCTCTGCCACACGGATGCGCAACGCGATGCCTTTGCCAGGCGCGGCAATGGCATGCGCATAGAGGGTGTTGATGCGGAACTGCTGGACCGTGACGACGTGAAGTCGATGTATCCCTATTTTGATTATGACAACGCGCGTTTTCCCATCAAGGGCGGCTTGTTGCAACGGCGCGGCGGTACGGTGCGCCATGATGCGGTGGCCTGGGGATATGCCCGCGGTGCCGACATGCGTGGCGTTGACGTGATCCAGAACTGCGAAGTGACCGGCATCAATGTGGTGGACGGCAAGGTGATCGGTGTCGAAACATCGCGCGGGTCGATCAAATGCAAGAAGCTTGGACTGGCGGCGGCGGGTCATTCGTCTGAGGTCGCGGCCATGGCCGGATTGAAATTGCCTATCGAAAGCCATGTGTTGCAGGCTTTCGTGTCGGAAGGCCTGAAACCTTTCATTGATGGTGTGGTGACATTTGGTGCGGGCCATTTCTATGTGTCGCAGTCGGACAAGGGCGGATTGGTGTTCGGCGGCGATCTCGACGGCTACAACTCCTATGCGCGGCGCGGCAATCTGCCGATGATCGAGCATGTGGTGGAGGCCGGTGTGGCGATGATTCCCGGCCCTGTCGCGCATCCGCATGCTGCGCTCCTGGGGCGGTGTCATGGACATGTCGATGGATGGATCGCCGATCATCGACAAAACCTCCGTACACGGATTATATCTCAATGCCGGCTGGTGCTATGGCGGCTTCAAGGCCACGCCTGCGTCTGGCTTCTGCTTCGCGCATTTGATCGCGCGCGATGAGCCGCAGGCCACAGCAACCGCTTATCGGCTGGACCGCTTCCGCCGGGGCTATATGATCGACGAAAAAGGGCAGGGCGCCACGCCCAATTTGCATTGATGCTGATCTCCCCATGTTGATCCCATGTCCCCATTGCGGCACGCGCCCCGTTGAAGAGTTCACCTTTCTGGGTGATGCCAAACCACTGCGGCCCACATCAACTGATCCGTCGTCAATGGAGCAGTGGCATGATTATGTTTATCTGCGCGACAATCCACGAGGCGACTATGATGAATATGTGCATCATTCCGGTGGCTGCCGCAGCTGGCTGGTGGTGACGCGCAATACTGAGACGCATGACGTCGGCAAGGTTGTTGCGGCGAAGGATTACAGGCGATGACCGGCTTTCGTCTCGGCAAAGGCGGTCTTGTTGATCGAAGCGCCGCACTCAATTTTACTTTTGATGGAAAGCCGTTGCAGGGGTTTGCGGGCGATACGCTGGCGTCAGCATTGATCGCCAGCGGCACGCACCTGATGGGCCGCTCGTTCAAGTATCACCGTCCGCGCGGTGTTGTCACGGCAGGTGCGGCTGAACCCAATGCTTTGGTCGAATTGCGCAGTGGCGGCCGCAAGGAGGCCAACACCCGGGCGACGATGATTGAACTTTACGAAGGCCTCGACGCCAAGAGCCAGAACCGCTGGCCGTCACTTGATTTCGATATTGGTGCCATCAATTCGCTGGCGTCGCATGTCTTTGTTGCCGGTTTTTACTACAAGACCTTTATGTGGCCCAAAAGCTTCTGGGAAAAAATCTACGAGCCGCTGATCCGCAAGGCGGCGGGCCTTGGCACAGCATCCAAAGAAACCGACCCCGACACTTATGAAAAGGCTTATGCCCATTGTGAACTGCTGGTGATTGGTTCCGGTCCCGCCGGATTGATGGCAGCACTTGCCGGAGCACGTTCTGGTGCGCGGGTTGTTTTCGCCGATGAAAATGCAATGCTCGGCGGTTCACTTACCTTCGAAAATGAAGAGATTGATGGCACGTCTGGCCATGACTGGGCGCAAGGTGTGATCGCTGAACTCGCCTCCATGCCCAATGTCACACTGATGCCGCGCACCACGATTTTCGGCTGGTTCGATGGCAATGTGTTTGGCGCTGTGGAGCGGGTAAATGATCACGTCGCGGTCCCGCCTGCGCATCAACCACGACAAAGATATTGGCGCATCTTTGCGAAGAAAGCGGTACTTGCGGCAGGTGCTGAAGAACGCCCCATCGTATTTGGCGGCAACGATGTGCCTGGTGTGATGACGGCTTCCGCCATGCGGAAATATTTGAATCAGTATGGTGCGGCGGCGGGCAGCAATATCGCGGTTTTCACCAACAATGATTCCGGTTACCGCACGGCACGTGACATGAAAGCAGCAGGCGTCCACGTCGAAGCAATCCTTGATCCCCGCGCCAGCTCTGGTGCAGAGACATCCGGCGTGCCGATTGTGCGCAAGGGCTTTGTCACCGATGCCAAGGGCGGCAAGATCGTCACGGGTGCCACAATCGACAGGGACGATTCAGGCAGTTTCACATTGGGAACAATTCCGTGTGATGCCATTGCCATGTCGGGTGGTTGGTCACCCATCGTGAACCTGATGTGCCATCGCGGTGCAAAGCCAACATGGAATGAAACGATCGCGGCATTCGAACCGCCCCATGTCGGCGAACACTTCGTCGCTGCGGGAAGCGCCGCAGGGCACATGCTTTTGTCCGAATGTCTGCGCGATGGCGGAACGGCAGGTACAGTGAAAGGCAAATCCATGGCGGTTCCAAAGTGCCGTGATGAAGCCTTTGCCATCACACCATTTTGGTGGGTCAAGCAATCGACGGGCAAGGCCTTTGTCGATTATCAGAATGATGCAACGTCCAAAGACCTGCCTTTGGCGGCACGCGAAGGCTACAGCGACATTGAACTGGCCAAGCGCTACACCACAGCCGGCATGGCCACCGACCAGGGCAAACTCGGCAATGTGAATGCCATTGCCATTCTGGCCGAAGCCACTGGCAAGTCCATGCAGCAGGTCGGCACCACGACATTCAGGCCATTCTATACCCCCGTATCCTTCGGCGCTTTTGCGGGTCCCTCGACCGGCCATCATTTCCAGCCGGTGCGCAAGACACCGCTGCATGAATGGGCGCAGGAGCTTGGTGCCGTATTCGTCGAGACCGGACTATGGATGCGATCATCATGGTTTCCGCGCGCAAGTGAAGACTGGCTCGCCGCCGCGTCACGCGAAGTCATCAGTACACGGAGCAGTGTGGGCCTGTGTGATGTATCCACCCTTGGCAAGATCGACATTCAGGGTGCGGATGCCGGTGCCTTCCTCGACAGGCTCTACTGCAACACGTTCTCCACACTCGCCGTCGGCAAGGCGCGGTATGGCTTGATGCTGCGTGAAGACGGCATCGTGATGGATGACGGGACGACATCGCGGCTGGCTGATGATCATTTCATCATGACGACCACGACGGCGAATGCCGCCAAGATCATGTCGCATATCGAATTCTGCCACCAGGCCCTGTGGCCGGAGCTTGATGTCACCTATGTGTCTGTAACCGAACAATGGGCGCAGATGGCCGTAGCCGGCCCGAAGTCTCGCGCCACTCTCCAGAAGATCGTTGATGGCCTGACACTGAATGATGAGACCGTGCCTTATTTGGCCGCAAAAGAGATCACAGCCCTGGGCGGCATTGAAGCGCGGCTGTTCCGTATATCGTTTTCGGGTGAACATGCCTATGAGCTGGCAGTACCCGCCGACTACGGCAATGCCGTAGCACGTGCTGTGATGCAGGCCGGTGCCGAATTCGGTATCACGCCCTATGGTGTCGAAGCCCTGTCGATCATGCGCATTGAAAAAGGCCATGTGGCAGGTGGCGAGCTGAACGGCACGACGACGGCGGGTGATCTTGGGTTAGGCAAGATGATGTCCACCAAGAAGGATTACATCGGCCGCATGATGGCGACCCGCGAAGGGCTTGTTGATCCCAACCGCCAATGCGTGGTCGGCATCCGGCCCGTGAACAAAACTGACAAGCTTCGCTCCGGCTCGCATTTGCTGAAGCGCGGCGACAAGCCCTCGATGGCCAATGACCAGGGCTACATCTCGTCGGTCGCCTGGTCACCGATGCACAGCATGTGGCTGGGGCTCGCATTGCTTGGCAATGGCCGTGCGCGCCACGGAGAAATTGTGCAAGTATTTGACGGCCTGCGCAACATCCACATGCTGGCCGAGATCTGCGATCCCATGCATTTTGACCCGAAGAACGAGAGGCTGCATGTCTGATATCCGTGCATTGCCGCTTCGCACCCGTGCCCGACCCGGCCGCTTTGGAAATTTTTCGGGCACCGCTGGTGTAACGCTGTCGATTGTCCATCCCGTTGTGCTGGCCAGCGTGATTGCACGCAAGGGGAAAGGCGGCATTGTTGCTGATGCCCTGAAGGCCATCAAGAATGCAAGTGTGATATGGGCCGGCCCTGACCAATACTTTGTGGAAGGCGCTGCAGCTGCTGAACTGAAAAACAAACTTGGGCCAAATGCCTCAGTGATCGACCAGAGCCATGGACGTGTTGTTTTGCGTGTGTCAGGTCCAAAGTCACGCGCGGTTCTGGCCAAGGGCACGCCAGTAGATCTGCACACGGATCAATTCCCGGTTGGCAAATCGGCAATGACGCAAATGGCCCATGTCGGTGTGCACATCACCCGGACCGGGCAGGATGAATTCACGCTTTCAGTTTTCAGGGGGTTCTCGGAGAGTTTCTGGGAATGGCTGGAAATGTCAGCCGCAGAATTTGGACTTCAAGTCGTCTGAGTTCTCACCAGGCACGGGAGCAGCAGTCAGCGGAACATTGTGGCGCGCGCACAGGCGTCGCGGCCTTCTGTTCGGTGAAGTTGTTCCCGGCCATGGAACCATTCGCCACTCATGGCGTTAGTGCAGCACGATCATACGCATTCAGAGGGAGATGACCATGAGCTGGGACCATGTTGCGAAGAACTGGAAAGACGTGAGAGGCAGTCTGCAGCTTGAATGGGAAAAGCTGACTGATGACGATATTGATGTCATTGAGGGCAGGCGCGACCAGCTCGAAGCGCTGCTGATGAGATACTATGATTATGACAACGCGAAAGCAGCATCCGAAGTCGATGCGTGGCTGCGCCAGTTCTGATCCGGCACCGCGATTTCATTTCACAAAAGCAAAGGAAACCCCAGCCATGTTCACTTTCAGCCAGCCAGCGGCGTTGGGAACGATTATTGCTCTTGGTGTCTATCTTGGTTCGGCAGCAGGGGCCATGGCAACTGTCACGGCACCACCAAGTAGTGTGGCAGCTCCTGTGCAGCAAAGTCTTCTGCAAGAGGCCAAGGTCAATATCACCATCGGCATCGGCCAGGGTTATGACCGCTTGCGCCATGGACGGCGATGCAATTTTCGCCATGACAATTGCCGCAACTATTACGGCGGCCACTACTACCAGAACCCTTGGTGGCTGATGCCCCGCATTGGCAATTTCCGTTATTCGGTCAACCATGTGCGCTGGTGCGCGAACCGCTATCGCTCCTATAACAGTCGCACAAATACCTGGCTCTCCTACAGCGGACATTACCGTCAATGTTCCAGTCCGTACTGACAGATGCATGAATAGCGCCGTGGCGATCAGCATCTGTCTGCCTTGAATCAATGGAAAAAGGGCGAGCCTTGCGGCCCGCCCTTTGAATTGTTGGTTTGTCGAGTGATGTTATCGTTCACATGCGCGCGAGCCACGCGTCGACTTCAGTCTTCACCTTGTCCTTGGCATAGCCATAGTGCTTCTGCAGCTTGCCTTCGAGTTCCTCGCGGCGACCTTCAATGACGGTCAGGTCATCATCGGTGAGTTTGCCCCACTGCTGCTTGGCCTTGCCCTGAACTTCTTTCCAGTTTCCTTCAACACGATCCCAGTTCATGATCAGTCTCCATGTTTGGTTTGCCAGCCGAAACGCTCCGGCCTGTGGGGTTAACGCCGTGCCGTCCACGAAGTTCCACTCACGCGGACACTCCGGCCTTGTCGTTGAAAAACAGCGCTTGGCTGACAACGGCTTTTACCATGTCGGGCATGAAGGGTTTGGTGATGAGAAATGCAGGCTCGGGTTTTTCACCAGTGAGCAGCCGCTCCGGGAATGCCGTGATAAAAACCACAGGCACATTGATGTCCAAAAGAATGCGATTGACGGCGTCGAGGCCAGAGCTTCCATCAGCAAGTTGAATGTCGGCCAGGACCAGTCCCGGTCTCTTGCTTGACGCAAGATGCAGGGCTTCCCTTTCGGTGCGGGCAACGCCAGTCACCCGGTGCCCAAGGCTGAGCAGCAGTGCTTCCAGATCCATCGCGATGATGGGCTCGTCTTCGATGATCATGACATCGGTTACCACCTGTTTGATGATTGCGTGTGACGCATCGTCGAGCAATGCCTGGATCTCGTCGGGATTTTTATCGAGAATGATGCCTACCTCGGCCCTGTTGAAGCCTTCAACGGCCATGAGCAGGAAGGCCTCGCGGGATTTGGGCGCGATTGACGACAGCTGCTGGCGGGCGTTCTCTTCCCATTCACTGCTGTCAGAAGGTGCTTTCAAGTTGAGCGAAACCGACTCCCAGAGCTGGCAATAAGCCCGATAGAGCGCGATGCGCAGACCAGGACCCGAGACGAATTTGCCGGGATCTGCAATAAGAGCTTCCAGCAGGGCCACGACATAGGCATCGCCGCCCGTTTGACTGCCGGTCAAGGCACGCGAAAATCGTCTTAGAAAAGGCAGGTGTGGAGCAATGTTTGCTGCTAGTTTCATGCAAATCCCCGCATATTTTTTGGCCTGCATTTTGACGGTGCTGGACCGTGTTGGTGACACACGATTTCATACAACGCCGAACTTGCCACATGGTTCCATAGCTTGCCAGGTTTTGTCGTAAGGAACTTTTTCTGGTTTTTTTGCGTTGTTCGCATTGTACTTACAAGCCAGAATACAAGCACCTGCCCGCAGCATGCGGATCGGCCCTGATAGTGGTGACCTATGGTTGATGATGAGAAACCCAAGCGCAAGGCCTCATTGCCTGCGAAGAAGATTGAGATGATGAAACCGACTTCAGCCAAGCCCGAAGTTGCCGATCTGATCGGCCAGCGTCTACGAAACTACTATGAGGCCGTTGCCAGCGAACCCGTGCCAGACAGGTTTATGGAGTTGCTGAACCAGCTTGAAGCAGCAGCTGCGGCGAAGAAACCCAATTGAACACCATGCATGCAGACGATTGTGGAAAAGCGGCGGAATGACCATTTCAGACCAGTTTAGGAACCAGATCATTGCAGCCATTCCGGGCCTGCGCGCCTTTGCCATGTCGCTCACCGCGCGCAGCGACAGGGCCGATGACCTGGTACAGGAAACCCTGATGAAAGCCTGGAAGCATCACGACAGTTTTACCGAAGGCACCAACATGAAGGCGTGGCTGTTCACAATCCTGCGCAATGAGTTTTATACCCAGCTGCGCAAGCGCAAGCGGGAAGTTGAAGATGCCGACGGCTTCTATTCCAGCAAGGTTGCCGTCCATGCCGAACAGGACGGTAAACTTGACATGGCAGATTTTCGCGTTGCTCTCGCCAAACTGCCGGAAGACCAGCGCGAAGCGATCATATTGGTCGGGGCCTCCGGCTTTTCCTATGAGGAGGCCGCCGACATCTGCTCGGTTGCTGTCGGAACCATCAAGAGCAGGGTCAACCGGGCGCGAACCAGATTGTCCGAGTTGTTGCAATTGAACCCGGTTGAACCGCTCAAGGCCGCGACAATCTCCTCCGCGCTCATAGCCAGCGAAAATCGGAACTAATACTGCCCCCACACGTTTATGGTGAGGGCCGGGAACTGTCCGGGCCGTATCAGGGTGGTTGCCATGCTCAGCACAATTCTCGTCATTCTTCTCATACTCTTTCTCGTGGGCGCATTGCCAAATTGGCGTCATAGCAACAACTGGGGCTACGGGCCTTCAGGCGGCTTGGGCCTTCTTCTGCTGATTGTCGTCGTGCTGGTCGTCCTTGGCAAGATCTGATGGCCGCGGATCCGGGAGACGTGGTGCCTGATCCCACCGTTATTCAAAGACAGATGCTGAATGCAACGCGTGGGCTGTTGCTGATTGCCGTGATCGCAGCGATTTATGTGTCCCGTGACTTCCTGATGCCGGTCGTCCTGGCGACATTCATTGCACTCACGTTCCGGCCAGCAGTGCGATCACTCTCACATCACTACGTGCCGCCCTGGCTTGCCGCAGCGATCCTGGCCATTGTTCTGGTCGGCGGCGGCCTCTATGCAAGCTATCTGCTCAGTGGGCAGATTTCGACATGGATTGAACAGGTGCCACAATTGGCCGACAAGCTGAGCAGCAAGTTCAGCGGTCTTCGGGCCTCGTTTGAAGCGGTTTCAAACATCACTGAAAAATTGCAGGATGTGTCCACGCCCGTCAATTCTCCTGGCGTCCAACAGGTCGTCGTGCGCGAGTCGGCGCTGCCCGCCATGCTGGGCCTGATCACCGGTTATCCGGTTCAGCTTCTCATTACGCTTGGTGCCACTTTGGCTTTCGCTGTCTTTCTCATGGCGTCTGGTGACCTGTTCTATGAGAAGCTGGTGCGCGTGCTGCCCACCATGACCGACAAGAAGCAGGCCCTCCACATCGTCTATGACATTGAGGACAACGTTTCGAACTACATGCTGACACTGACGGCGATCAACGCGGGCCTTGGCGTGGCAGTTGCAGCAGCTTTCCATTTGCTGGGCATGCCGTCACCATTGTTGTGGGGGCTTCTCATCTTCTTTTTCAATTTCATTCCCTATGTCGGTGCAGTTTCTGGTGTTGCCTTGTCAGCACTTGTTGCAAGCGTAACCTTTGACTCCCTCAGTTATGCCCTGCTCGTTCCCTTGGCACTCACGGCAATTTCGCTGTTGGAATCGGAAGTCGTCAATCCGCTCGTCATTGGACGACGGCTGCAAATGAATGCAGTTGCCATCCTGTTGTCACTGGCGTTCTGGGCCTGGCTTTGGGGCATTGCAGGGGCGGCACTTGCCGTACCCATGCTGGTGACACTCAAGGTGTTTTGTGATCATGTCGAGGGATTGTCAGGTCTGGGCGAGTTCATCGCGGTACGCCAAAATGGCAAAGTCGCCGTGACTGATACGGTTCCAGACACACCCTGAAGAATGTGCACCCCTCACACAATATGAAAAAGATACAGCAGGATGATGATGGGGATCGGAATGCCGACGAGCCAAAGCAAGATTCCACGCATGGCGGTAACTCCTTCTATCCTTGAAGAACGTTGATCACCGCGAATTGTTCCCGGGAACAAATGCCGTCGAAAAGCGTTGAGGGTTCGTGGGGCGTGCCCCGTTCACTTCAGGAGAGAGAAAATGAACTCAATTATCTATCTGGTCGGCTTGGTCGTTGTTGTCATGGCAATCCTGTCGTTCCTTGGGCTGCATTGAGCTGCGTTCCAAATCACATTGTTGACATTGACTGAAACAGGAGAAGACCATGGCCGTCGTCGGAACATTGACAGAGACAATATCTGCCCCCCGCTCTGCGGAACACTATGTTGACTGGGGAGCGATCACCGCAGGTGGACTTGTGGCATTCGCCATTTCGTCAATATTTATCGCATTTGGTTCGGCAATCGGGTTGAGCGTAACATCATTTCAGGGTGGCAAATCAGCTTCGGTCTCCGCGTTGGTGGTCGCCGCTGCGCTTTGGTTCTTGTGGATCCAGGTCTCCAGCTTTCTCGCCGGTGGTTATGTCGCAGGACGCATGCGCCGCCGCATTGGCGATGCAATACCTCACGAAGTCGAGTTGCGCGACGGCACCCATGGTCTTGTGGCCTGGGCGCTTGCTGTCGTACTGGGTGCCGTGGTTGCTGGCTTATTGACGATTTCCGGCTTGTCGGGCGCGGTGCGTTCAAACGTCATGGATTATGATATGGAGAAGATGCTGCGCGGTACAACTCCGCCTGCTTCTTCTGCTGTGACTGACACAGCGCCAATTGGCCGTGTGCTTGTCAGGAACCTCGGCAGCGCCACGATGGACGATGCTGACAGGACGTATCTCGTGAATGAAATATCAGCGCGCTCCGGCGTTACTCCGGCGGAAGCGCAAATCCGCCTCGACCAGACAGTGACGACACTCAAGACGCAAGCCGACATGGCGCGCCGGTTTGGCATTCTGGCGGCGTTTCTGACCGCAGCATCCCTGCTCCTTGGAGCTGTTGCCGCCTGGTGGGCCGCAACAACGGGTGGACGCCATCGCAACGAAGCTGTTGATCATTCACACTTCACACGCTGGCGCTGAGAAAAACAAACTCCCCGACCTGGGCGGCTTGAAAGAGCCGCCCTTTTTCATGGCAAGAGGTGGAACCATGGCTGCGCAAGTGTGTTTTGACAATGCGACTGCATGTGCACGTCCGCTCCACCACCCAACAATCAGGAGACCATCATGTCCGTCAAAACGCTCGACGACCTGTTTCACGAAACAGTCAAGGATCTTTATTATGCGGAAAAGAAGCTGGTGAAAAGCTTGCCTCAGATGATCAAGAAGGCGACCTCGCCCAAACTCAAGGCCGCCATTCAGCATCATCTCACGGAAACCGGAGGCCATGTGACACGGCTTGAAGAAGTCTTTGCCGCTATCGACAAGAAGCCAGTGGCCAAGAAATGCGAAGCCCTGGAAGGTCTTCTGGCGGAAGCCGAGGAAGTGCTGGGCGAGATCGATGATACCGCCACCTGTGATGCTGGCATCATATCCTCGGCGCAAACTGTTGAGCATTACGAGATGGCGCGGTATCGCACTTTGGCTGGCTGGGCCCGCAAGCTGGGACTGGATAACGCCGCGAAGCTGTTGGAGATGACACTCAAGGAAGAAATGGCCGCCGATGAAGCGCTGACGGCACTCGCCGAAGGCAATGCCATGCAGAAGGCTGCGGCGTAGCCCAATCGGGTTTGAAATGGAGAAAGGGAGAGGCACTTGTGCCTCTCCCTTTTGTATGAGCACTGAAGAATTATTTGCGGCGGATGGATTTTGCCGCAGGCTTTTGTGTTGCGCTCATGGAGGGCAGCATTGCACCCAGCACCACGCCAATGCCGAGACCAACGGCACCCAGAATCAGAGGCCTGTCGCTCACATATGTTTCAACGGATCTGTGGTCGGGCAAGGACCTTCCAGTTTCGCCGACCCACGCATAGGCATCACCGAGAGCCACCTTGCCGCGTTTGAGATAGCGGTTGGCCTGGTCGCTGTAGCCAGACAATGTTGCGTGGCTGCTGTCTGCCACCTTGGTGGCGGAACGAACGCCGCTTTTGATTTTCGCCTTTGACTTGCCCACCGCAGTCTTGAAGGGCTTGGCGAGTATAGGTTTTGTGGCAGTCTTTGTCTGTGGGCTAGTTTTCATGGTTGCTCTCCTGTTTCAGTGATCGCTTCTTTGCTCTGCGATTGCGGGGTTGCCGGAAAGTGCGGACAAGACTTTGAACAATCAAAATTGCGCTCGCGATGCCGATGGATGTAAGTGGTGACTGGCCGTGCCGCACGTCCAGCGCCCTTACAGCTTCATCTGCCAAATGCGGCAGGCTGGTGCGACGCTTCAATGCGGCCAGTGTTGCATTGAACTGCATGCGCTGACGCAGCGCGTCTTTTTCGAGCTCATCGAGCGATTTCATTTCGCCACAGGATTTCCAAAAATCTGCCTGAATACCACGCCGACGGGACGATAGCGGCGCGTGAAAAAATGCTTTGCGGCCAGCGCCAGGCTGGCGGCCATCAACACCATGCCCAGACCGACCACGAGATAGGCAATGGCAGAATTGGCGAAGACAGCTGTCAGGGCCAGCGCGGCAGATTGTGCCACTATGAACAGCGCGACAATTGTCATGGCCAGTGCCATGGCGGCCATTGCAATGCCGACAAGATAGCCGCGCATTGTTGAAGCAGCCTCGGAACGGGCAAGCGCCAGCTCCGCTTCAACAACGCGCGCCCCTTCACCGAAGAGCTGCCTTAAAAGCTGGATAACCCCAGGCATTTCCTCGCTGGTTTCAGGCATTGGCATGAACCGTACCATTGGCACCGTTGCGGTTGCGTGGGTTTGATTTTGCGGTTTTCCTCTTTGCCGTGCGAACCTTAGGCTTGGCCACAGCTGTCGCGCGCGCAGGACGAAACAACTGGCTGACGGCAATCCCAGCTCCCACGGTCAATCCGAGCGTGGCCAGAGGATGACGCCGTGCAAAAATGCCGGCGTCATGCACCATATGGTCGATGTCGGTGTGCATGACATAGCCTGCAAGCCCCTCGATGCTGTCGGATGCTGAAACAACATGGGCCCGCATGGAAGGCATGTCGGTCAATGATGCGGCATAATCTCGCGTCGCTGTTGCCAGAGACTGGAGTTTTTCCGCACCAAAATCCTTCCGGCTGCGGGCCATGGTCGAAGCGAGGGCGAGAATGTCATCGAATATCCTGTATGAAACACCTTGGGTCGATTTGCTTGATGTGGCACCAGCTTTGCGTTTTGAAGTGGCCATTGGGAAATCCTCCATGGGAAATGTGAGTCACATCAAGTAACGCGCGAAGTGCCATATGGTTCCACATCTTGAAATGTCACCCTGCGGATCGCCATGTTTGCTAAGTCATCCAAAGGGGCGCAAGATTCAGGCATACAAAATGAAATGGTGACATGGACAAGATTTCAGACGTCCGGACTTTGGCGCAGGCGATGGTGGATACGATTCGCGACCCGCTGTTGCTGCTTGACGATCACTTGTGCGTGGTGGCGGCGAGCCGGTCGTTTTATTCAACCTTTCAAACCACACCTGAAGATACCATCGGGCGCATGGTCTACGATTTGGGTGCCGGCGAATGGAACAACGCCGCATTGCGCCAGCTTCTTGATCGCATCGTGCCCGAACATGGTGTGATGGACAACTTCGAGATTGAACAGATTTTTCCGGTCATCGGCCACAAGACCATGCTGTTGAATGCACGCAGGGTTTTTTATGAAGGCGCTACAAATACAACATTGCTGCTGGCCATAGAGGACATCACTGAGCGCCGCGCCATCGAGCGTCAGCTTCAGAGTCTCAGTGAAAAGAAGGACATGTTGCTGTCGGAAATGGGTCACCGCGTTGCCAACAGCCTGCAAATTGTTGCCAGCATATTGATGCTGAAAGCGCGTTCCGTTGACTCTGAAGAAACCCGTGGCCACCTTGAGGATGCCCATCGCCGGGTGTTGTCAATCGCGGCCTTGCAACAACACCTCAAGCCAACGGGGATTGGCGAGCCGGTTGAGGTTGGAACCTATTTGACAACACTGTGTGCGACTTTGGCCGGATCGATGATCGGCGAGCGTAGCAGGATAGCACTCAAGGTGGTTGCAGGCATGGCATACGTGCCGTCAGAAGAGGCAGTGAGTCTCGGGTTGATCGTCACCGAACTGGTGATCAACGCCATGAAGCATGCGTTTCCGGACGCCGGCAAGGAGGGCCGGGTGCTCGTGACATATGAAGTCAGCAACGGAGACTGGAAATTGCTGGTATCCGACAATGGCATCGGCATGACGCTGGCACCTCTCAAAAAATCGCCAGGGCTGGGCACAACACTGGTCAGGGCACTGGCCCATCAGCTCGATGGTGAAATCGAAACCACCAGCTCACTCTTGGGCACAACCGTTTCTGTGTCCCATGCGACATTCCAGTCCAAACTGCCAACGGCGGCTTAAGAGGGATGGAACGTTTTGCCGGACCCGGCGTTTAAGGTCACTTGAGGTGGCATGAAGAAAGGGTTTTCTGATGACAGGGAAGTCCATCTGGTGAACGATCAGTCATTTGGGAAGATGTTTACCTTGCAAAAGGATGTGGCTGAAAGCGAAGAACGCCTGCGCCTTGCAACAGAAGCTGCTGACATGTTTGCCTGGGAAATAGACATGGTGAACAACCTTCTTTCCTGGGCACCCAACAGTGCACGGGTGATTGGCTGCACGCCGGACCAACTCTCCTGCGATCCGGCTGAGGGTGCTTTTTTTGCCGCAACCGAAGACCGCATTCACATGATGCAGGCATTCGAATCCGCAATCGCCCATGGCGACAGCAGCTATGCGCTGGAATTCAGGGGCATGCCGGGTGATGACAGCCGGGCATACTGGCTGGTGCATGGAACACTGATGCGCGACAGCGGCGGAAAGGTTGTCCGAACCATTGGCGCGACGCAAAACATCACGGCCCGCAAGAACGCCGAAAATGCCATGCGTTTGGTCGCCGAACGGCTGGCCACAGCTGAAGAGGCAGCAGGTGCCTTGATCTATGACTGGGACGCAGTCACCCAAAAAATCTGGCGCAGCAACGGCTTGACGCAGATCCTTGGCTGGCAACCAGATGAATTAAGCGCCGATTTCGCCGGATGGGCAGCGCTGCTCCATCCCGATGACGAGAAGCGCTTGCAGATGATGAATTATGCCGATTATGCCCATTCCGATGACCATTACATGCTCGAATACCGGGTGCGCCACAAGGCCGGGCATTATGTGTGGGTTCTGGACTCGGGTCGGCTCTATCGGGATGCAAGCGGTGCTGTTGTACGCATTGCAGGTGCCAGATTGGATATTTCAGCCCGCAAGGCAATCGAAGCCTCCAGCATCCGGCAGGCAAACTTGATCGACATGTCATTTGAGCCGATTTTTGCCTGGCATCCTGAAAAAGGCATTGTCGACTGGAACCGGGGCGCCGAAATGCTTTACGGCTACAGTCGCGCAGAAGCCTTGGGTCGGCATAGTCACGAATTGCTGAAGACGGCCTCACCCCTGTCGCTTGAAGATCGCCTCGACATTCTCAAAAAAGAAAAGGCGTGGATGGGCGAACTTGAACATCGTGCCAAGGACGGTCGCCAGATCTTTGTAGAAAGTCGCCACCAGACATTTGAATCCAGCGGGGAAATATTGATTCTGGAAACCAATCACGACGTCAGCCAGCGCAAGCGCGCAGAAGCCTACAACGCCCGCATGGCGGCCGTGGCGGCGTCGTCCCATGATGCCCTGATCGGCATGACACTCGACGGCATCATCGAAACCTGGAACCCGGCGGCGCAGCGGCTGTTTGGCTATGCCGCCGAGGAAGCAATCGGCAACCACGTGCGGATATTGGCCGAGCCGTCCAAACACGCCGAACAACTCAACATGAAGCGGATGGCTCTCACGCAGGATTACGTTGGCCCTTACGATGCGCGGCGGTTGCGCAAGGATGGCACGCTGATCGATGTTTCTGTTGCCCTTGCTCCCGTCAAGACACCGGAAGGAGTCTTGCGCTCCATATCTGTGGCTGTTCATGACATCAGCGACCGCAAGGAGTGGGAAGCACGGCAAAAATTGCTCACCCGCGAACTGTCGCACCGCATCAAGAATTCCTTTGCGGTTCTGCAAGGCATTCTGCGCTCGACGTTGCGCCTCACTCCGGATCCAAATGCGTTTGCCGAGGCATTTTCGGGACGGCTGAACAGCTTGGCGTCGGCCCAGGACGTGCTCACCGACAATGACTGGAAAGGCGCCGAGCTTGGCGCCTTGTTGCGCCACCAGCTGGAAGCCTATATTTTGCATGAAGATGACCGCGTAGAAACCGTGGGCCCCGAGGTCAGCCTGCCCGCGGATTATGCGGCACCCCTGGCATTGTTGTTCAACGAACTGGCGACCAACGCCATCAAGTATGGTGCTCTCTCGGTGCCGGAAGGCCATATTCTCGTCACCTGGCGCACCGAACGAAGTCCTGATTCCGGCGTTCGCCTGTTCATCACCTGGCGCGAACGTGGCGGCCCTGCGGTAACATTCAGCGGCCAGCGCGGCTTTGGCTCCACATTGATTGAAAAGAGCATTGCTGGTGCGAATGTCGAAAACCTGTTTGAGCCGGAGGGCCTGACCAGCAAAATTGATTTCACATTCAGGCCGATCAAGAAAATTCGTTTGAAGCGCAAACATAAAGGGCCGGTGCAATAACAAGGAAGAGCCACGGAAAAAAGGTCAGCTTCTGCTCGCTGATCCGTGGGACGTAAAAAAGCCTTCGAATATGGCACCGGAGCACATGCCGCGCAAAAGTGCGAAGCGGTTTTGCCTTGCACGGCATGCGCCATGAAGCTTGGCGGTGACACCTGCATTGTCGGAACAGCTGTCACCTATGACGCCAACGGCAACACCACCACTTACGATCCCGATGGCGCAGGAGCCATCCAGCCGTGCTCGTTCACGGTGACGAGACGACAGCTTTTTCTGCTTCACCGACGAGCACGAAAAAATCCTTCTCGCCCAGGCCTTTTTCTGCTGCCGCTTGATAGATGTGTCTGATCATGTTGTTGACCGGGAGCGGCGTATGCTGCTGTTCTGCGGCAGAGAGCAGCAGATCGAGATCTTTTTTCAGCATGTTCAGTGTCGCTGCCGGTTTGTAATCACCACTGATGATCATGTCTTTCTTGTAGCCGATGAGCGGAGAGGCCACGGCACTTTGCATGATCACGTCAAGCATGCTCTCGTGAGTCAGGCCGCCCTTGAGGCCGAAGGCCAGTGCTTCACCCAGCAATGCAGATGTGGCCGCAACCATGCTGTTGATGGCAAGCTTGAGATGCCGCGCTTCTTCGGCGTCGCCGAGGTGAAATGCCGTTTTGGTGTAGAGGGCGAAAACATCCGCCATCTTGTCGAAAGCGGAGATTGGGCCGGAGACGAGGGCTGTCAAAGTTCCGGCTTCGGCCATCGCGGTGGAGCCGGAGACGGGGGCACGCAGATAGGCGATTGTCGCCGGAAGATGAAGAGCGATTTTTCCAGAAATCGATGGCGAAACGGTGCTCATGTCAATCACGGTGGCTTGCTTTGCAAGGGCCGCGTTGAAGCCCGGGTTGAGGATAACATCAGACAGGGCCTGATCATCTGACACGCAGGTGAAGACGATATCGGCATTTTGAATGAGCGATGGTACACTTTTTGCAATGGCAAGGCCGAGGGCAGTGAAAGCCTTCTCCTGCTCCGGTCGGCGGGCCAGAACGTGCACATCATGCCCGGCAGCCCTCAGGCGTTTGCACACTGGAAGTCCCATTTTGCCAGCGCCGATCCATGCGATTTTCCGTTGTAGCATCAGGAGGCCTGCCATTGCTGTTGCACCGCAAGCTGTGCCATCCGCCCGCGCTCACGGGCCTCAAAGGTGCGCTTTGACATGCGGTCGAGGAGTTCGATCATGTCTTTGAGGGTGTCACGCGCAATGCCTTGGGTGATGAACACAATGCGTGTGCGCTCATCGGCCGATGGCCATTTTTCCAGCCAAGTCATGTTATGCAGCAAGTGTTGAACACCTTGCACAACTGCGGGCTTGCCCGGTTCTTCGAGAATGTTGATGAGGCCTTTGACGCGCAGCAGGCCGGGACCCAGGTTCTGGGCGATGCCATCAAGCAAGAACTGCAATTCTTCGCGGGTCACAGGCTTCGCACGCGTGAGCACAAAACTTTCAATGCCTCTGGCGGCGAGATGTGGCGACACATTTTGATCTTTCACGCCTTCTGTTTCGACGATCTTCTCAACATGGGCGTCATAAGTGGCGATCGAGAGCCATTCGGTAGGGTCAGCCATGGTATCAGCGGCATCGAAACCTTGATGCATCAGCAAAGGGGCCACGGCGTTGACGCCGAAATCCAATTTCGCAATTCTCGCAACGGGATTGAGGGCTTGCAGTTGAGCGCTGAGTTCAGCGTAGGAATCATTACGACCCATGTCGAGTTTTGAAATCAGCAGGTCATCAGCAAGTGCCACTTGCTTCAGCGCTTCATCATGCTTTTGCGCCGTAACCTCCCAATTCACGGCATCAACCACGGTGACTACATTGACCACGCGGTAGAGCCCGTCCAATGTCGGTTCAGACAGGAAGGCCTGGAGGATCGGGCCGGGTTCAGCCAGTCCCGTTGTCTCAATCACCACATTGTTGAAGTCAGGGAGATCGCCCCTCGCCCTGTCATGATACAGGCTGTTCATTGTCGCGATCAAATCGCTGCGCACAGTGCAGCACAGGCAACCATTTTCCAGCACCACGACCGCGTCATTGCTGCTGGTATAAAGTTGGTGGTCCAGCCCCACTTCGCCAAACTCATTCACCACCACAACCGTTTTGGCGAGATCAGGCGATTTCAGGCCCGCATTGATCAACGTGGTTTTGCCACTGCCCAGAAAGCCCGTGACAAGAGTGACTGGAATGCGGCTGCGGTGATTGAGCGACATGGCGCGGTGTTATCCCACAACCTCACAGCCAGGCAGACCGCAGGAAATCAGATGATCCGACGGATAGTTGGTGATGATCTCGCAGCCGTCTTTGGTGACAACAACTTCTTCCTCGATGCGCGCCGCACCGGAACCATCATTGGACCCCTTCCAGGTTTCAAGCGCAAACACCATGCCCTCCTTCAATGGCTTGGTTTGGCCCCTGAAGCGCTTGGAGAAGATGGGGCGCTCCCAAAGCGACATGCCCACGCCATGGCCATATTGCAGCAGGAAGGCCTCTTCTTCGTTCTTGTAGCCGAACTCATGGGCATCGGGCCACACGGCGGCCACTTCATCGGGCGTCACACCGGGCCTGATCATGTCCATGGAAGCGGCGAGCCACTTGGACGCTGTTTCATAGGCATCAACTTGGTGCTTGTTGGGTTGCCCGCAAATGAAGGTGCGATAGTAGCAGGTGCGATAGCCGTTGAACGAATGCATGATGTCGAGGAAAATCATGTCGCCAGGCTGGATCATGCGGTCTGAGAATGTGTGCGAATGCGGGCGGCCACGACGGCCTGACACCGAGTTCACGCATTCCACGCGCTCCGACCCCATGCGGAACAGGCGATCATTGGCAATCGCCACCAGCTCGTTCTCCTTGGTGCCGGGGCGAATGGCGCGCGCGATGTCAACATAGGTGGCATCGACCATGCCGGCAGCCATCTTCAGGAGTTCGATTTCATCACCTGTCTTCACTTCGCGCGCATCCAGCATCGCCTGTTGGCCATCGACAACGTCAATGCCTTCGGCCTCAAGGGCGCGCAGCATGCCAAGTTCCATCAGGTCGACGCCCAAGGGCTGATTGGCAATGCCATAATGCACAAGGGCCCTCTTGATTTGCTTTGCAAAATCCTGGCTCACGCCAAGGCTTGGTGGAATGGCACCCTGCATGGTGGTGATGGGTGCTGCCACATTGTCCTTGATCCAGGGCGATGAGATGCGCTTGGCCGGAGGTGCAGGGTCCCACAAGAAAGGCGAACCTTCAGCCGGGCACAGCGCATAGCGAAAGAATTTGTCGCGGGCCCATTCGCCGATGTGGGTTGCCGTCACGTAGCGTATATTGTCGAAGTTGAAGCACAGCACGCCGCCGAGGCCGGCATTGCGCACGGCGGCTTGCGCCTTGGCCAAGCGCTCTTTCGACATGCGGCTATAGTCAATGCCCTCTTCCCAATCCTTGCCCATTTGGCCCCAGGAGGCGGTTGCATAAGGGCTGTTGTATTTCATGGCGTTTCTCCCAGCTCTCCAGCCCATTTTTTGGTTTCGAGAGTCTCTTTGAGTTTTGAAAGGAATGAAGCTGCATAAGCGCCGTCGAAGGCGCGATGGTCAAAGCTTTGACCCAAGGTGCCCATCAAGCGCGGCACAACGGCGTTGTCAACGACGGCAGGCTTCATGCGAATGGCGTCGCTCGAGAGAATGGCCACCTGTGGAGCGTTGATGATTGGGGTGGTGAAGCTTGTGCCGAATGCGCCATTGTTGGTGATGGAATAGGTTCCACCACTCATATCAGCAGCAGACATTCTGCCGCTCCGGGCTTTTTCGATTTGGCGATTGATCGCTTTGGCGAGGCCTTGCAATGTGAAGTCCTGCACGGATTGCACAACGGGAACAACCAAGCCATTGTGATTGAGATCGACGGCAATACCCAGGTTGATGTCTTTCGAGAGGATGAGTTGCTTGCCATCAAAGCGGGCGTTCACATGTGGAAAAGCTTGCAGTGCAATACACACCGCGCGCGCAATGAAGGGCAGATAGGTGAGTGAGCTGCCTGTCTCCGCCTTGAAGCGTTCCTTGTGGCGGGCACGCACCGCCTCGACTTCGGTGAAATCCACATCAATCGCCTGAAACACGTGGGGGATTGTGCGCCAGTTCTCGGCAAGCTTCTCGCCGGTGCGGGCGCGTATGGTGTTGGGTGTTACCACTTCGCCATCAGCAAACTGCGCCGGAACAGGTACGGGTGTTTGTGTTGAAGGTGCCGAGGCTGAGAAGCCGCTCACGTCTTTTTCTTCAATCCTGCGCAAGCCCTTGGCCGCAGCAGCACGGGCGATGGCGCCCAGGTCGAGACCACGTTCAGAAATCAGGCGCCGTGCCAGCGGCGAGATGCGGAGGTTTTCAGGGCCGAGCACATTGCCATAATGCGTTGTTGGCGTGGCCACTTCCTCAAAGGCATTCATGGATTTTGATGCAGCGGTAGGGGCTGGTTTTGCAATGGGCTTTGGCGCAGGCGAACCACCATCCAACACGGCAACCGTCACGCCAATTTTTGCAGTCACGCCATTGCCGATTTTGATCTCTGACAATTTGCCAGCAACCGTGGCTTCGACGTCCACCGTCACCTTGTCGGTTTCAACTTCGAAAAGCCTGTCACCGATCTTGACGTCATCGCCCACAGCTTTAAACCATGTGAGGATCTTTCCCTCAGCGACCGTCTCGCCCAATTGCGGCATGATGATTGTGTTGGCCATGGTCAACCGTTCATCACGCGCACGATTTTATCAACGATGCGTGCGGCGTTGGGAAGCGCAAGATCTTCCAGATGATCGGCAGCTGGAAGCGGAATATGCGGCGTGGTGATGCGAACGATGGGTCCATTCAGGTCCCAGAAGCCTTCATCGGCAACGATGGAGGCGATTTCAGCGCCCCAGCCCAGAAGCCGCGGATTTTCTTCAACGGTGAACAGACGGCCCGTCTTCGCAACCGACGCCAACATGGTCTGGGTATCAAGTGGCACCAGCGAACGCACGTCGATCACTTCAGCGTCAATGCCATGGTCTCGCGCCAAAATCTCGGCGGCCTCCATAGCGCGATGCACCATCAAGGCCAATGCGAGAATGGTGCAATCCTTGCCTTTGCGCAGGATCTTCGCTGTACCCAGCGTATCAATGATCTCGCCATCAGGCACTTCACCCTTGGTGGCATAAAGCGCCTTGTGTTCATGGAAGATCACGGGATTGTTGTCACGCACGGCAGCCGCCATGAGGCCGATGACATCGATGGGCGATGAAGGGGCTACAACTTTCAGGCCCGGTATCATCATCGTCCAGTTTTCGACCGACTGTGAATGCTGGGCACCAAAGCGCACGCCCGCACCATTGCCGGTGCGGATCACCAGCGGGCATTTGATCTGCCCGTTGGTCATATAGGCAATCTTCGGCATTTCATTGGCAATGTAGTCAAAGCAAACGGCGATGAAATCCGAGAACATGATCTCCGCAATGGGCCGTAAGCCCGTCATCGCCGCACCCATCGCAGCACCAAGAATCGCCTGTTCCGAAATCGGTGTGTCACGCACCCGCAAGGGTCCAAACTGTTCGAAAAGCCCCACGGTGGCTTTGAACACGCCGCCGGCTTTGGCAATGTCTTCGCCGAGAAACACGACATTGTTGTCGCGCTGCATTTCCTGGGCAATGCCGCGGATCACGGCATCGCGATAGCTTAGTTCCGCCATGCCCAGCCTCCATCGGCATAGACATCAGCCGTCAACAATTCCACAGGACAAGAGGGCGATGCCTTGCACAGCTCAGTTGCGTGGTCCACTTTGCGCATGCTCTCTGTTTCAATAGCCAGTGCATCAGATTCCGGTATGCCGAAGTCCTTCAGCCGTTGCTTGTAGATGATGAGCGGGTCACGCTTCTTCCATTCTTCAAGCTCACCGGGGGGGCGATATTTGCCGGGGTCTGCACGGGAGTGGCCGGAGTGACGATAGGTCAGGCATTCAATAAGGGATGGGCCTTCGCCGTTGCGGGCTTTTTCGATTGCTGTCGAAGCGGTGCGATAGACGATATCCGCATCATTGCCGTCGATGACAATTTTTTCGAGACCATAGGCCGAGGCGCGATCTCCCGCCGGATTGTGCACGGCGGTCACTTCGTGAATCGGCGTGTATTCCATGTAGAGATTGTTCTCGCACACAAACACCACAGGCAATTTCCAGATCACTGCAAAGTTGAGCGCTTCATGGAACGCGCCGATATTGGTGGTGCCGTCGCCGAAGAAGCACACCGTCACATCTTTCTCGCCGAGATATTGCGCCCGCCAGGCCGAGCCGCACGCAATGGGCAAATGCGCGCCGATGATCGCGTAAGACCCCATCACCCCATGCTCAACTGACGTGAGATGCATCGAGCCGCCCTTGCCGCGCATCAAGCCAATGTCACGCAGCATCAATTCTCCGAGCATGCCCTCCATGGCTACGCCGCGCGCCAAGGTATGCGCATGGCCGCGATAGGTGCAGAATGACTTGTCACCCTTCTTCATGGCCACGCCAAAGCCAGCAGCGATAGCCTCTTGGCCCAGGGACAAATGGCTGGTGCCCTTGATCAGGTTTTGCAGGAAAAGGTCATGGGCACGTTTTTCGCAATCGCGAATTTCGACTTGCAAGCGATAAAGTTCAAGCCGTGTCTCCGTTCCAATATCGTCATTGTTGCGTTGCACAGACCTCTCCCATTGGCGTTCTGATGAAGCCTTGGCCGTACAGTGCCAAAAAAACGGGGCGGGAAATCCTTAAAAATTATCAAAATGAGAATTTTTCATGATTTGGGAAATCAGGGTTTGGATAGGATGGCAGCACAAAACAAGGGTCGGCCTTAAAAAAGACCCGTGAGGAAATGCGACGTGTCAGGACATGTGCATGACAAATCAGTGATTGTCACCGGTGCCGGTCGCGGCATTGGTGCGGCAATCGCGCACGATCTGGCCCGCAATGGTGCCAGGGTTTGCGTTGCTGACCTGAATGAAGTCGCCGCCCGATCAGTTGCGGAAGCCATCGGATCAAATGCGATTGCCGTGACGGTGGATGTGGCAAACCGGGACAGCACACAGGGCGATGATTGCCGCGACCGTCAAGGCTTTCGGCAAACTGGATGTCATCTTCAACAATGCCGGTATCAGCCAAACCGTCAACTTCATGGATGTGACGGAAGAGGACTGGCATCGCATCATGGATGTGAATGGACTGGGTGTTCTCATTGGTACACAGGAAGCTGCGCGCCAGATGAAGGCGCAGGGGACAGGCGGCAAAATCATTAACACGGCTTCGATTGCCGCCAAGCAGGGCTATCCCTTGTTTGCACATTACTGTGCGTCGAAATTTGCCGTCGCAGCCTTGACACAGGCCGCAGCGCGCGCACTGGCCGCTGACAATATCACTGTGAATGCATTCGCTCCGGGCGTTGTGCGCACTGAACTCTGGGAGCAGCTGGACCGCGAATTTATTGAAATCGGCGTCACCCAAAAGCCTGGGCAGGCGATCAACCAGTTCAGCGAATCCATACTTCTGGGCCGCTATTCGAAGCCTGAAGACATCACGGGCGTCACCACATTTCTGGCATCAACCGCCTCCGACTACATGACCGGGCAAACCGTCATGATTGATGGCGGCATGGTGCTCATTTGATAAGGGAAAGCAAATCATGAAAGCAGTGCGGTTTCATGCGGCAAAGGACATTCGCGTCGAGGATGTGCCAGCGCCTTCGAAAAAATTGGCTGCCAATGATGTTTTGATCAAGCCGATGGTCACAGGCATTTGCGGCACGGATTTGCACGAGTACATCGCAGGGCCGATTGTGACGCCCGTGACGCCGCATGTTTATACAGGTGTCACCAATCCTCAAATTTTGGGCCATGAATTCAGCGCTGTTGTTGCTGACAAGGGCACCGCCGTTTCCAATGTGAAGGTAGGCGACCGGGTGTCGATCCAGCCGCTGATTTCACCGCGTGATGACTATTATGGCCGTCGCGGTCTCTATCACCTCAGCCCGAGCATGGGGTGCGTGGGCCTCTCATGGGCCTGGGGCGGCATGGGCGAACTTGCTGTTGTGAACGATTACAATCTGGCGGTTTTGCCCAAAAGTGTTTCAGACATTCAAGGTGCGATGATCGAGCCTGCGGCTGTGGCAGTATATGCAGTGGATCGTGGCAATGTTCGCTCTGGTGATACTGTCTTGATATCGGGCGTTGGTCCCATTGGTGCGCTGACTTTGCTGGCTGCAAAGGCCGCAGGTGCGGGGCAGATTTTTGTGTCCGAACCCAACGCCTTCCGCCGCAAAATGGCACAGGAACTGGTGCCATCCGCCATCGTTATCGATCCGATGACACAGAACGTTGTGCAGATGATTAAGGACATGACCGAAGAAGGCGTGGGTGTTGATGTCGCCATCGAATGCGTTGGCCTCGAGGCAAGTCTGAACACGTGCGTGAACGCCGTCCGCAACCAGGGCAAAGTGGTGCAAACCGGCTTGCACATGAAGCCCGCAAGCGTTGACCCCATGACATGGGCGTTGAAAGACATCTCGATCGAAGCAACCTGGTGTTACCCCGTGCAATGCTGGCCGCGCATTATCCGCATGGTGGAATCAGGCACTTTCCCGATCGACAAGATTGTCACCGCCAACATTTCGTCGGATCACGTTGTGAAGCAGGGCTTTGATGCACTGCTCGACAGATCCGTCAATCACATGAAAATTCTGGTGACTGTGTGATGGCCAACGGACCTGTCAAAGTCGCGATGATTGGCCTCGGCTGGTGGGGCAAGAAGATGACGGCTGTGCTGAAGAAGGCCGGCATGGACATTGAGATTGTTTGCGCGGCGGAACCAAATCCGGCAGGTGCGGAATTCGCTGCCGCCAACGGTTTTAAACACTACGCGAGTTTCAAAGACGCGTTGAAGCACCCCGGTGTCGAAGCCGTCATTCTTGCAACGCCGCATTCGCTACACGCTGAACAAATCAAAGCTTCAGTCGCTGCCAGGAAACACATCTTCTGTGAAAAGCCATTGGCCCTGACCAAGAAAGGTGCCGAATATGCCGTCAATGCCTGCAAGAAAAACAAGCTTGTTCTCGGCATGGGCCATGAGCGGCGTTGGGAACCGCCAGTTGCGAAAATGCTGGAGATGGCGCGTAACGGCGCGCTTGGCCGCATTCAACAGGTCGAAGGCAATTTCAGCCACGACAAGTTTACCACGCTTGACCCAAATAAACTGGCGCTTGAACAAGAAGGAAGCCCCCGTTGGCGGCATGACAGCGACAGGCATTCACCTCACAGACCTCGCTGCCGCTCTGCTCGGTGAAGCCAAGGACTTGCGCGTGTCTTGCGAAAAGCTTTCGTCCAAGATTCCGCAGGGCGATACCATGAGCGTTCACATCCGCTTCAAGGGCGGTGGCACGGCCTATGTGTCTGCGTCTCTCGCCATGCCCTTCATCTCGCGCTTTGCTGTGTTTGGGTCCAAGGGTTGGATCGAAATCCGCGACAAGGCCCATGTCGAAGCACCCGATGGCTGGGTGGTAACCTCCGCCATGGCCGGTGAGCAGATCAAGGTGGAAGTGCTGCCGCCTGCGGAACCTGTCAAGGACAACCTCGTGGCCTTTGCCCGCGCCATTCGCAAGCAAGCCGTCTACCCCATCACCGGAAAAGACCTCGTCAACAATATTGCCATTCTCGAAGCCATCATCAAGTCGGCAGCGAAAAATGGCGCTGTTGTAAAAGTATAGGAGCAGCTCATGAAGGCCCTTGTGTTTGAAACACCAGACAATCCAAAAATTCTCGATCAACCAGTCCCAACGATTGATACCACGGAAGTGCTGATCAAGACCCGCACCGTTGGCATCTGCCATTCGGATTACGAACTTCTCGCGGGCCGCTACATCATCCCGATTTCTTATCCTGTCACGCCCGGTCATGAATGGTGCGGTGAGATTGTTGAGGTTGGAAAGAACGTCAAGAATTTCAAGAAAGGCGACCGCGTTGTCGGTGAATGCGTTGTGCGCACGCCGGAACGGCTGCATCACTTTGGCTTCTCCATGAACGGTGCCGACCGCGAATATTTCAACGTCAATCCTGATTGGCTGCACAAGCTGCCGGATGGTGTGGATGACAATCGAGGTGCCTTGATTGAGCCATTCACCTGCGGTTTTTACGCTGTATTGCGGTCCGGCGGCACCAATGCATCGGAAACAGTTGTCGTCTCCGGCGGCGGCACCATTGGCTTGGTCACTGCTGCTGCTGCCATCGGCATGGGGGCCCGCGTGATTGTCGTTGATCCCATCAAGAAGCGCCGCGACATCGCTCTCAAGCTTGGCGCGGCTGAGGTGGTGGATGCCGCCGATAATCCCGTTGAACGCATCAAGGAACTCACCGGCGGCAAGGGCGCTGAGCTTGTTGTTGAAGCCTCGGGCCATGATGCTTCGGTGGCCAATGTCTTCGACTATGCGCAGGAAAACGGCCGTGTCTCCATGGTCGGTCTCAACATTGGCCGCAAGATCACCTCGACACTTGGTCTGTTGCAGCTGAAGAATCTCACCGTGCGCGGTTGCATCGGCTCGCCCGGCGTTTGGCCGGCAGCGATCAAATTCCTCGAACGTACCGGCATCGATCTCTCGCCCATCCAGACCCATCACTTCAGCTTGCTAGAAGCAAAGAAGGCATTTGACCTGGGTCAGGATCCGAAAGCTTGCATCAAAGTCACACTTTCAATGAAGGACCTTCACTAATGGAACGCCACGCCCTCATCGCCGGTGTGTCCGGAATCATTGGCCGGCATTTGGCCGAACACTTGACGGCCACCAAGGGTTGGACCGTCACGGGGATTTCGCGCCACAAACACGACCTGCCCAAGGGTGTGAAGCATATTGCGGTTGATCTGACTGATGATGAAGCTGTGAAGGTGGCGCTCAAAAAAGTGAAGCCCACCGATGTCTTCATCACCACATGGTTGCGCCAGGCAACGGAAGCCGAGAACTGCCGCGTCAATGCGGGCATGGTACGCAATCTTCTGTCCGCCATGGAGGGCAAGAAAATCAAGCACGCGGGCTTGGTGACCGGCCTCAAGCACTACATGGGCCCCTTCGAAGCCTATGCCAAATCCAAGATGGTCACCCCTTTCCGCGAGGAACAGCCGCGCCTGCCATACCAGAACTTTTACTATGATCAGGAGGACGAGCTTTATGCGGCAGCGGAGAAGCAGGGCTTCTCATGGTCCGTGCATCGCCCGCACACCTTGATTGGCTATGCCGTTGGCAACCAGATGAACATGGCAGCCACCCTTGGTGCCTATGCCGCGATCTGCAAGGAAACCGGCCGCCCCTTCGTATTCCCCGGTTCACCGCAGCAATACGAAGCCTGCGTCGATATCACCGATGGCCGCATCATTGCCAAGCATCTGCTCTGGGCTGCAACCAAACCAGCCGCACGCAACGAAGCCTTCAACATCGTCAATGGCGAAGTATTCCGCTGGGATTGGATGTGGTCAAAGATTGCAGCACACCTTGGCGTTCCCGCAGCAGCCTATCCCGGTCATGCCCAACCACTTGAAAAGCAGATGGCTGACATGGGCCCGGTTTGGGACAAGATTGTCGCCAAGCATGGATTGCAAAAGAATGCACTCACGTCAGTTGCATCCTGGTGGCATTCAGATGCTGACCTGGGTCGCACCATAGAAAATTTCACCGACATGACCAAAAGCCGGGACCTCGGTTTCACCGGTTATCAGAATTCAGTTCATTCCTTCACCGATGCGTTTGACAAATTGCGCGCGGCGAAAGTGCTGCCCTGATGAGCACAGCAACCGCATTGTCGCCAGGCCTCGCCCAGCAGTTTCCGCTGGCGCGCAGCTTTGTCACGGTTGTAATATCCACAATTGCGCTCATCATCGTCTGCCTGATCTTTGCGCCCTCAAGCGTCTCCGCAGCCGGGCTGTCGGGAAGTCTGCCCTTCGCGGCGATCATTGCCATCGTGGGCCTTGGCCAATTGCTTGTGGTGCAGCAGGGCGGTTTTGATCTTTCGCTTCCCGGAGCTGTATCGCTCGCCGTCGTGCAGGCCACCCATTATCCGCAGCAGGACAACGCGCAGCTTCTGCCCGCTGTTCTCATCGCCATCAGCTTTGCGCTCGCCGCAGGCATGCTTAACGGCCTTCTCGTCAGCATCTTCCGCCTCAACGCCATCATCGCCACCATCGGAACCAATGCATTGCTTTATGGTGGCGTCTTTGCAGTCTCCGGTGGCGTACCTTCGATCACAACAGAGCTTCTCGCCAATATCGCAGGCGGCGAAACCTTTGGCCTTCCAAACGCCATCTACTTCGCACTGGCAGCCCTCGTCGTAGTCTCCTTCATGTTGAAGAAAACCGTCATGGGCCGTCGCTTTGAAGCCATCGGTGCCAACCCTTTGGCGGCGCGTGCTGCCGGTCTTCGCGTGCAACGTCACGAGTTCATGGCCTATGTCCTCGCCCAACTTCTCTATTGCATGGCCGGCGTTCTGATCGCGGGCATCACGCGCGAACCCACAGCCTTTCAAGGCGACTCATTGTTGCTGCCCTCTGTTGCTGTTGTCGTGCTCGGCGGCACATCACTGCTCGGTGGTCGTGGCTTTCCTGTTTCAACGGTCATCGCTGCATATTTTCTGAACCAATTGAGCCAGTTCGCACTCGCAGTCGGAGTGCCTTACTCGGCCCAAACCATCATCCAGGCTTTGGCCTTGGGTTTTGGCATCGGTGTTTACTCGCTCCGCTGGCGGGTGAATCAAGGCAAGTCGACTGAACTTAACAAAGTGGAGGAAAGACCATGAAGTCACTAAAACTGAAATTGGCACTGGCAGCAACGACCGCTGTCATGGCCCTCGGATATGCCAATGTCGCACAAGCCGAAACGCCATCTTGGTGCGGCCCGAAGAAGGCAACCATCGCTCTTCTCGATGGTTACGGTGGCAACAGCTGGCGTCAGGTGACAACCGCATCAGGCAAGCAAACAGCTTCGCTGTGCCCAAGCATCACGTCTTATGAATATGCTGACGGCAATGGCGATACCCAGAAGTCCATCTCGGACATCAAGGGCCTCGCAGCCAAGGGCGTTGATGCGCTCGTGGTGTTCGGCGATGCAGGTCCTGCAGTACTTCCCGCCATTACATCTGTGTTCAAGTCGGGCAAGGTGATTGTGCCTTACCGCGTTGACGTCGGCGGCAAGGAAGGCGAGAACTACACCAAGTTCATCGGTTCATCCTTCGTCAACGATGGCGAAAACTGGGGCAACTGGATCAAGGGCGTCCTGCCAAAGGGCGGCAATGTCCTGTTCCTCTCGGGTCCAGCCGGCAACAGCCAGGGTCTTGATGAACTGAAAGGCCTGAAGAATGTTTTGGGCGCTGAATACGTCTTCATCAACCCGGAACCATTCGCGGTAACAAACTGGGATCCAGCTCTCACACAACAAGTGTTGACTGCTGAAATAGCCAAGAACGCCAAGATCGACGTCATCGTGTCAGACTTCGGCCCGTCGCTCGTCGGCGCTCTGCCGCTGTTCAACAAGCAGGGCAAATCGATCCCGGCCCTTGCCACATCAGACGGCAATTCGCTCGCCTGCTTCTACGAAGAAATGAAGGGCACAAACCCTGACTTCAAACTCTTCACCGTCGCAACCGGCAACGACAACGTGCGTCTGGCTGTGATGCATGCTGTTGCAGCGGCAACGGGTGGCACACCGCCAGCTGAAAACATCTTCAAGGCACCAGTCTATGAAGATTCAGTTTCGGGACAGCCAAACCCCGTCACCTGCCGCAAGGATCTGCCAGGTGCGATTTATCTGTCGTCGGAACTTCCTGACGAAGATCAAGCCAAGGCTGTTGGGAACTAAGGAACCGACAATTGGTGAATGATATTTGATCCGTGGCAGCCCCGGAGATTCTATTCTCCGGGGCGACCACCATTCGGAAGCAAGACGTGGCGGCCAAATCAATCGTAACACAGGACGTGAGCGCGGCAGTACGAACTGACGCCACCCTTCGGCTGACCAATATTTCAAAGGCATTCTCCGGCGTTCTCGCCCTGCGCGAAGTCAACGTCGAATTCTATCCCGGCGAAGTCCACGCCATTCTCGGTGAAAACGGAGCCGGCAAATCGACGATGATGAACATCATCTCCGGCACATTCCCGCCAACCCTCGGCGAAATCTGGTTTGAGGGTGAACGCATTCTGGACATGACGCCTGACAGGGCCAAGTCCCTCGGCATTGCCATCTCCTTCCAACACCCCGCCGTGCTCGACGATCTCTCCGTTATTGAAAACCTCCGCGTTGCACTCCCCGCCCATTTGTTTGACGGCAAGGACGCCGAAACAATCGCGACCCACATGCTGGATGCCGTCGGCCTGCATGTACCTCTGCGGATGCGCGCTGATGCCCTCACCGTCGCACAAAAACATCTGCTCGAAATCGCCAAAGCCCTGGCCCTCAAGCCCAAGGTCCTGATCCTCGACGAACCCACGGCCTCGCTTGATCAAGAGGCCACCGACATGCTCTTCGGTCGCATCCGTGAAGTGGTGAAGTCGGGTACGTCTGTTATCTATATCACGCATCGTCTCGCTGAACTCCGCCAGATCGCCCAGCGCGTGACAGTACTGCGCGATGGTCGCTATCGCGGCAGCTCGCTTGTCAGCGCCATCAGCGATGCCGAACTGTTGAGCCTGATTGTTGGCCGCAATCTGGGTTCAACCTTTCCACCAAAATTCAATGACACCGCGAAAGACACTGCTTTCTCCGTCGCCTCCCTCAGCGGCAAGGGCTTCAAGGAAATCAGCTTCGATGTGGCCAAGGGGCAGATCATCGGTGTCGCCGGTGTTGCGGGCAACGGCCAACCAGAACTGATGAAGGCGTTGGCAGGTCTCAGTGCATCAACGGGTACAGCCACCCTGCATGGCCGCGTACTGAACAACAGCCAGCTCGTTGAAGAAGCAGCCTTCATGCCCTCCGACCGCCACACGGAAGGCCTCGCAAGCGGCCTCACGGTGCGCGAGAATGCCTCTTTCGGTGCGCTGGAGAAATTCGCATCCGGCGGCATCATCAACAGCAAACGCGAACTTGGTCAGGTCACCACAACATTTAAATCCTTGGCCGTGAAAGCACCGGGACTCGAAGCCCCCATTCTTTCACTCTCCGGCGGCAATCAACAAAAAGTCGTGATGTCACGCGCACTGTTGTCGGAACCGGGACTGATCATTGCTGACGAACCGACGCAGGGTGTGGACGTCGGCGCGCGCGCCGAAATCTATCGCATCCTGCGCGATGTCTCTGCCTCCGGCACGCCCGTCATCGTCAATTCGTCCGATGCGGCAGAACTTGAAGGTCTTTGCGACAAGGTCATCGTCATGTCGCGGGGCAGGGTGGTTGCCGCCCTCACCGGCAGGGACGTGACCGAAGAACACATCGTCGCTGCCGCTGTCAGCGCCAGCACCCATGTGGGTGAAATCGCAGCCAACACCGCCGCCAAGAAAAGCGGCTGGCGGCATTATCTTCAATCCGACAACGCCCCCGCCGTGCCACTCGCCATCGTCACTGTGTTGCTCGGCCTGTTCGTCAACAGCCAGAACGATAATTTTTTCACCGTCTTCAACATCTACAATATTCTGATGCTGGCAACAGCTCTTGGCTTCATCGCACTTGGCCAAACCGTTGCCCTGTTGATGGGCGGCATTGATTTGTCGGTGGGGCCGCTCGCAGGCTTCCTGGTCATTGTGGCGTCTTTCTTCATGAACGACGACAAGTCCGCTACCATGTTTCTCGCAGGCCTTGTGTTGATGTTCCTGGGCGCACTAGCAGTCGGCACCATCAATGGCTTGCTCATACGCTTTGCAAACTTCACCCCCATTGCAGCCACCATGGTCGTCTATTTCGCGCTTTGGGGATGCAGCTTGACCTTGCGCAATCAGCCAGATGGTTACATCAGCTACTCCATTATCGATTGGATCACCTGGCAGTGGGGTCCTCTTCCTGTTGCCTTCCTCGCACTCTGCGCGGTCACTCTTGTCCTCGAATACACGTTGCGCAAACTGCGCCCCGGCTGGCGATTGCGCGCTGTTGGATCAGACGAAGAATCCGCCCGCCGCATGGGTATCCCCGTCGACCGCACCTTCGTCACGGGTTACATCCTCTGCGCGCTTCTCACAGCATTGGGTGCCATCATCTTCATGGCGCAAATAGGTGTGGGTGATCCACGCCAAGGCCTCAGCTACACCCTCACCAGCATCACCGCCGTGGTGCTGGGCGGCACGAGTTTGAAAGGTGGACGTGGGACCTTCATCGGCACAGTCCTCGGCGCAGTCCTGCTCACCGAAGTGTTGAACGCAGTCACTTTCCTCGGCCTCACACAAATGTACCAATACATCTTCCAAGGCGCATTGATCGTGGTGGCGGCACTTCTGTATTCGACAGTGAGGCGGCAGGCGGCTTGAGAGCTGATTGTAGTGATGTTTCCTGGACGAAGAGCAACAGTAATAATGGTGGGCGCAATACGGTTGCCAAGGGGCGTCACACCGAAATGGAGCGTGTCTTCGAAATGAACCAATCCGCGCCGCAAAATTTCTCGCGCTTCCGCGTCAGTTATGTAGCTTTGCGAAGTGTCATCAAGACAAAAATCAATTTTGTTATTTTGCTCCCAAAGATCGGCAGCTGCGAAGTATAAAACCGAGAATATAACGGAAGCTATTGCAGTGTATCACGACACGCTATCAGCGAATTTTGCAATAGAACAGAGTCCCAGATTTCAATAATATCCGGCGGCCCGCATGGCCGCATCAATGCGGTTCTGGCTTCGTGTCAGCGCTTCTTCATCCGAACACTCACCATTCAGCGCTGCAAAAATCTCCTCACCCAATATTTCTTCAATCACGTGATACTCAGGCACGGGTGGTCTTTGCCAGTGTTGGATTTTGTTTTGTTTGGCCAGGCGATCCACGAAACTTACAATTGGCGTGCTCGCCGCTGCTTCAGGATCGGCACTCACGCTGAAACGTGGCGCTACGGGCACACCATTTTTCACATGCTCTTTCATGGCTGCAGGCGATGCCATCCATGAGATGGCTTCGAAGGCGAGATGCGCGCGGGCGGGTGGAACGTTCGCAGGGATCGTCAGCAGAAACCCGCCGATGGGCGATACGCTTGTGCCGCCCGGACCCGCGGGATGGGGCAGATAGGCAACCTTCCGCTTCACCACGGAATGAATGTCATATTCAAATCGGGCTGCGCGCATGGTCCAGCCATAGATCATGGCGGCATGACCGCTCATGAAATAATCCAGTGCTCGATTCCAATCAATCGCCAGAATGTCCGGGGGAGAGAAGGCCAGAAGCTCGTGCATGTATTTCAGCGTATTGCGACCAGACTCGCTTAAGATGCGCGGGCGCATCGCGTCACCGCTCAGCTTGCTGTAGTCCACATGCAGACGCGGTGCCGGAATGTCTATGACGGGGCTTCCGCAGCAGCCCATTAAAAACATGAAAGAGTGTGAGACCGGCATGCCGCGCGCCGCATTCCAGACCATGCCATGCATGCCGCGCTTCGGGTTGTGCAGGGCTTTGGCAGCCTGAAGAACCTTTTCGAAACTGGTGGGATGCGAAAAGCCCCGCTCTTCAAACAGGTCCTTGCGCAACATCAACGCTTCAATCGTGCAATAAATCGGCACACCATATTGCGTGTTGTTCCAGTTGCCGGTGGACCAGATGTTGGGATGGAAATCGAGCGGGTTGATGCCGCTGCTCTTCAGAAAATCCGTCAAGGGTTGCGCCACGCTGTTGGCCACGCTTTCGCCCAGCCACGGCATGTTGATGGCGATGACATCATATTGGCTTTCCGCGCGCCTGGCATTGGCAAAGACCTCATTGCGCAATTCGGGCAGGGCCAACAAATTGAAATTTTTCCGTGCCGAAAGTTTGCTGCGAAAATCTGACCACATGTCGCGCATGCTGGCGAAATAGTTGTCATCATGGAGCAGGAAGCGAAGGTCGGGTTCGGAGTCGACGCGCTTTTCCATGATTTCGAGGGGCGGAATGATTTGACCTGCGAGATAGGAACCGCCGAAATAATAATCTTCAGAATCACCGCTGCCACTTTTCAATCCGAAGGTATCGCCGAGCAGGCCTTTCACTTTTGCAGCATAGTTGGTGAAGCCGATCGCCAGCTTGCGGCTTGGTTCGAGATAGTGGGACTTGCCCGTTGTCCCCCGTTGGCGCAGCTGGATGTCGCCATCCTCGATCAGCTTGTGAATGCGGCGCATGGCGCTGGCAAAGGGAATCTCGGCCGCCGACGCCAGTGACGACATGGTGACGTTCTCACCGCGCAGATGGCTCTTCATCAGGAAGAGAATGATGTTCCAGTGGGGATCCGGCTCAGCGGCGTTCAGAAGCTTGTCATAGGGCGTGCGCATGCGTTCGAGGAAGGTGATGATGCGCAACAGCTCGTACTCGGTCATGCGGCCAGACTAGACAGTTTCTGCGGGGCGGCATAGGCTTCACCGAAACGGGAGAATTCTATGGCAGAACATGTCTTGGGCATGCACCACATTGGCATCACGGTGCCGGATATTGAAGAGGGCATTGCGTTCTTCGAGAAGGTCTTTGGGGCCGTGGCGGTGTTCCGTACTGGTCCCTTCAATGTGGATGACAGTTTCATGCAGGGCAAACTGGGTGCGGCTCCCCATTCACGCATCAAGGACCTGGTCTTCCTGCGCTGCGGCAATGGCACCAGTGTTGAACTGTTTGAATATAGCGGCGAAGACAAGAAGGCCGGGCAGAAGCGCTCCTCGGAAGTTGGCGGGTCGCACGTCTGCTTTGAAGTTGAAGATGTCTTTGCTTCCGTCGCGCGTTTGAAGGCCATGGGCGTTGAGATGCTCGACGGACCAAATGTTGTGGATGCCGGGCCTCTTGAAGGTTTCAAGTGGATATACTTCCGTGCGCCCTGGGGCCAGATACTGGAAATCGCCAGCTTCGACAAGCTTGGCTATGAAAAGGAAACGCCGCACCGCTTGTGGCGTGCGAAGGCCTGATTCAATGTTTGTCGGCGAATTTATTGTAGGTTTCAGTCATCAGCCTTGAATTGTCGGGATGGGCTTCGCGCCTGCCGCTTTCAATGTCGAAGCCAAGTTCCACGACACGCTGGTTCATGGGCGCTTCACGGCCATGTTTGCGCAACATGTCGACGACCCAGCCATTTACTTCCTGAACTTCGGCGCGGCGACCTTTGCGCCAATCCTGTAGGGACGTGACCAAGGTGTCAGGCTTCGAGAAGGTTTTCAGGACTTCGTCGAAAATCTGGTCGACATAGCGTTCTGGGTGATTGGTGGTGATGGGCGCCATGCCGATGATCGGGATGATCTTTGCTCCGTCGGCCTGGGCCGCCTGCATGGCTTCATAGCCAGCCAGCCGCATGACGTCCAGCATTCCGGGATAACGTGCCGCATCATTGAGCGGCATATTGAGAATGGCGGAGGGGATGAGCTCGGCCGCATTGACGACGAGCTTCATCCACTTGGCAGAACGAATGTCATCCATGACTTCCACACGCCCGGAATTGCGCAACAGCTTCGCGACAGATTCGACGCGAGGCTGGGTTTGGGGATCGAGCGCGCCCATTGCGAACCATGACTCGTCAACATCGTTCTGGCGGTTGGTAACACCTGGCACCCACATGTTGGATGCGATTTCAATCACGGCACCGAGGGTGCGCTCGCGGCCAACAATGGCTGCGATGTCTTCGTGGGTCATGCCGTTCTGCAGGCCAACGATCAAACCGTCAGGCGCAAGGACCGGTTTGATCAGTTCAGTGGCCCATTTGGTGTCGTATGCTTTCACGACCAGGAAAACGACATCGAAAGGCTGCTTGATCTCTGCAACCTGACACAGATGCAGTGCGGAAACTTTCGCATTGATCTGGCGGGTGGGCAGGTTGACTGTAATACCATTTTTGCGAATGGCTTCAACGTGGTCTGGCCACTGGTCAATGAAGGTCACATCCAACCCGGCCAAGGCAAAATCCGCCGCAATGGATGCCCCCTGCGCGCCCGTTCCCAAAAAAGCAATGCGTGGTCCGGTGTCGTCGTCCCAGCTCATAGCAACTCCCCGATCCGCACAGTTTGCGATACTTGATTTTAGTAGTTTGTCAGGGTCTCCGTTTCAACTTGAATCCGCGTATCGATCAAGGTGGCGGCTGGCTGCGACTGGACGTCAGGCAGTCACATGCAGTCACCAGACATCACGATTCCCAATGCAAGAAATCAATTCATTATAAAATATTGATTCTATTGAGAAAGTGGTGGAGCCAGGCGGAATCGAACCGCCGACCTCTTGCATGCCATGCAAGCGCTCTCCCAACTGAGCTATGACCCCTAATCCGGGACGTGATCCACTGGTGCGCCATGTTTGCGCGCCCGGTTCTTATGCGGGGCTGGCGATAAAGGCAAGCCCGCCCCACAGCAATAATTAATTCTCTTCTTCGTCTTCCTTGCCACCGCCCTCGACGAGGTCGGACAGGTTGCCACCTTCCTCTTCTTCCTCAACCAGGAAGGTATCATCCTCTTCCTCGTTGTCATCAGCGGTGTCTTCGCCGAGATCGACATCTTCAATCCCTGCCGTTTCGTCGTCGGCCTTGTCGTCTTCTTCCACTTCTTCGAGGCTCACGAGTTCGACATCCGAGTTTTCTTCATCCTGATCCTCAACCACTCGTGGCTTGGGCGGAGCGGCCTGAGGGATCGCCCCCGGCAGATCAGTCTTGGAGGGCAGGATCGCCATGGCCACGAAGCTCGTTGAGCATTTCGGGCAGGTGATCGGGTCTTTCAAAAGATCGTAAAAACGGGTTGCGCAATTGGGGCAGGTCCGCTTGGTGCCAAGCTCAGGTTTAACCACTTAAGGGTCCTTTCAATTCACGAATGTGAGGAATTGACGTGGCTCATGCCAAATCCCGCCAGCTTTGTCAAAGAGGTTTGACGCCCAGCTTGACCCCCAGAGACCCAAGCACCTTCCAATAGGCCGGAAAGGTTTTGGCGACACAATCGGGATCACGGATCGTGATGCCCCTCACCTTCAGTCCCGCCAAAGCGAAACTCATGGCAATGCGGTGGTCCGCGAATGTGTCGATCTCTGCGGCAACCGTCTTTCCTGCAAGTGAAGGATCGGCATTGACCACAAGGTCATCGCCCTCTTCGCCAGCCAACCCCGGACTGATCGCAATCAGACCAAGCGACAAGGCGCGGATCCGGTCGCACTCCTTGACCCTGAGATTGGCTATGCCGACAAAGCGCACTGGTGTTGCGTTGAAAGCAGCAAGCACAGCGAGTGTCGGCACTGCATCCTGCATCTGCGACCCATCAATGACGGGAGGCATGTGCGGAAAGGCGGCAATCACATCCTTGGCCTTTGCATCGGGCTGGGTGAAATGTTGAACACCAAGATCGATTGTGCCACGCGTCAGAATTTCAGCCGCCCACAAATAGGTCGCAGCTGACGCGTCAGGTTCGATGTGGAAATCTGTTGCCCTGTATCCTGTTGGTTGAACGCGCCATTGCGATGGCGACACCAGCAAGGCTTCCGCGCCAAAGGCCTGCATGGCGGAAAGTGTGAGATCGACATAACCGCGCGCGCCGATGTCATCACCTGCAAGTTCAATCGTGAAAGCCTCCCCGGCCAGAGGTGCTGCCATCAAAAGTGCGGAAACATATTGGCTCGACAGTCCGGCATCAATGACCACGTGGTTGCGGGTAAAGCGTCCACTGGCATTGATGGTCACAGGCGGGCAACCGCTTGGCGCATCGATGTCAACGCCGAGTCTGCGCAAGGCATCAACCAGCGGCCGGATCGGGCGCTTCCTCATGTGCTCGTCACCATCGACCACATAACGGCCATGGCCCAATGCCAGGGCAGCGGTGAGAAAGCGCGTGGCCGTGCCTGCATTGCCGAGAAACAGCGGCTGCGTTGGCGGCTGCAACGCGCCCGAACCTTGCACCAGAAACGTCGTAGCATCAGGCTCGGTTATGGAAACGCCCATGGCACGAAGCGCTTCCGCCATGAAGTGCGTATCATCACTCTTCAGCGCACCCGTGAGCCTGCTTTCACCACGCGCCAGTCCTGCCAGCAGCAAGGCCCGGTTGGTGATCGACTTCGACCCCGGCGGGCTGACCTTGCCTCTCAGTGGATGGTCTGGTGGGATGATGGTGAGTGTTTTCATGACGCGCGATACTGGCGCGGCGTCTAATTGAAGCACTGCGGCTTGGCAAGCGGACAACTTTCCCTTACAGGAACACCACCATGATCATTGCAGTGGATGGACCATCGGCCGCAGGCAAGGGCACCATCGCCCGCGCCGTGGCCGGGCATTTCGGCTATCATTTTCTCGACACCGGCAAGCTCTACCGCATGGTCGGCTTTGAAATGCTCCGCACACGGAGCGATTTGGCGGATGAAGGGAAGGCGGCGGATTTTGCCGCAACCCTCGATCCGCTGGATTATGAAGATGCCGACCTGCGGCGCGAGCCTGTATCCTCTGCTGCAAGCCGGGTCTCGGTCTTCCCGAAGGTGCGCGCCAATCTTCTCGACATGCAGCGCCGCTTCGCGCAGAAGCAACCGGGTGCCGTGCTTGATGGCCGCGACATCGGCACCATCGTCTGCCCGGAGGCCGAGGTGAAACTCTACATCACCGCGTCGGCGGAGGTGCGCGCCAATCGCCGCTTTCTCGAGCTCAAGTCCCTCGATCCCAACATCACTGTTGAACAGGTGCTGGCAGATGTGGAGGCAAGAGACCTGCGCGATTCGACCCGCGCCATCGCCCCCTTGCTGCCGGCACCGGATGCCATCATTCTTGATACGACTGACCTTGATGCTGCAACAGCCATCCGGCAGGCAATCGGCCTCGTCCTGTCCAGAACAGGCACAAAGGGTTAACCGGGCCGCTCCCTTCATCAGTGTGAAATTGAAATTTGCCCTTGCGCTTCATCGTGCTAACTAGCTCGCGTGGCGCTGGGTGAGGGGCTCAGCAATATTCGGAACAGACAAGTCCGCGGTGCAACAGCGCTGGCGGCCTGTTGGTGTTGGTGCAGGACGGATGTTGATCGAGCGTGAAAAACCCCTGGCAAGCCTTGCAGGATTTGCCAATGAAGCGGCACAGGGCCGCGGATCTGTTGTCATCGTCAGTGGCGAGGCAGGCATCGGCAAGTCAGCCCTGATGCGCAGCTTCATGACATCGGAACACACATGCCGCAAAAACCTGTCGGGTGGCTGTGAAGCATTGTTTACACCACGTCCATTGGGGCCGCTGCAGGACATGGCGTCTGGCCTTGATGCAAAGGTCGCCCAGCTGCTCGACGTTTCAGCACCCCAGGACCGGCTGTTCCCGGCAGTGCTCGAAGCCCTGCAATCGGTGAGCGGCTGCACCCTGATGGTCTTCGAAGACGTGCACTGGGCCGACAAGGCGACACTCGACCTGATCAAGTATCTTGGCCGCCGCGTGGCGCTTCTGCCATGCATGCTGGTTCTCACATTGCGCAACGACGAAGTGACCAGTGATCACCCGCTGTCGCAGGTGCTGGGCGATTTGCCGTCGCATGTGACCCACCGGATCATGCTGCAACCTCTTTCCGGGCAGGCGGTTGCCAAATTGGCGCATGCGGCAGGCAGGCCAGCCGTTGACCTGCACGCCATCACCGGCGGCAATCCGTTTTTCGTGACCGAAGTCCTGGGCCGCACCGGAGAAACAGAAGCGGCCATCCCGGCTTCGGTTCGCGATGCCGTCTGGGCCAGGCTGTCGCGCTTCACGGTCGAAGAGCGCCGGCTTCTCGAGGTCATGAGCATCATTCCCGGCAGTATTGATCCCACACTGCTCAGCGCCGTGTGGGGTGATGGCTATGCGCAGCCGGTTGCAGCATGCCTGGCGCGGGGCGTGCTGGTGCAGGAGGCAGGCGGCCATTTGCGTTTTCGCCATGAACTCGCCCGCAAGGCGACACTGGAGCGGTTATCGCTCTCTGAACAGAAGGCCCTTCATGGCAAGGTCGAAGAGGCGATGGCGGCAGGCGAAGCGGCGGGCAATCCTGTCTCGCTGTCCGCCCGCGTGCACCATGCTTCTGGTGCGGGGAATGCCGATAGGGTTTTGCAGATTGCGCCGCGCGCCGCTGCCGAAGCGGCAACGCTTGGCGCGCACCAGCAAGCAGCATCACATCTTCAAACCGCATTGGCGCATGTTGATCTGGCAGAACCCGAACTCGCAGCACGACTTTACGAAGACTGGTCCTACGAGGCCGGCATTGCACTGGCGATCAATGACGCCATCATTGATGCGCGCCACAAGGCCATTGCCATCTGGCGCAAACTCGGGCGGGCCGACAAGGTTGGCCTCAACCTGCGCTGGCTTTCGCGCCTGCATTGGTATCGCGGCGAAGCCGCGTTGGCGCAGAAATACATCGCCGAAGCGCTGGCCGAGCTCGAAGCCCTGCCACCCAGTGCCGAGCTCGCAATGCTCTACAGCGCAACCTCGCAGATGCACATGCTGCATGACCGCACCGACGAGGCCATCGCCTGGGGCAGGAAGGCGATGGCGCTTGCCGAACAACTCGGTGAAACCGAAACCCGCATCCACGCGCTGAACAATGTTGGCGCATCGCTGCTGTTTTCAGGCCGGGACGGCGGCAAGCCTTACATGGAGCTCAGCCTCGAACTGGCCCTGCAACACGGCTTCCACGAACAGGCCGCGCGGGCCTATACCAATTACGGCGAATATGGCGTGCTGTTCCGCGATTTCGAATTGGCCGAACGCATACTCGCCGAAGGCATCGCCTTTGACTCAAGCCACGAACTGGACTCCTGGACCTATTATCTGGTCGGGCGCCAGGCGCAATTGCGCATGGAACAGGGCCGCCTGCGCGAGGCGCAAACCATTGCGCGCGGGGTCATGGGTCTCGACCGCCTGACCTTGCTGATGCGGCTTCCGGCCCGCACGGTACTGGGTCGCGTCAACGCCAGGCTTGGCGAGGCCGATGCGCGCGCCATTCTCGATCAGGCCCTGGCTGATGCACTGGCGACCGGTGAACCGCAATACATAGCACCGGTGCGCCTCGGTCTGTTCGAGGAAGCATGGCTGCGCGATGACCGCGATGAAGCAGCAAAAATCCTCACCGCACTTGCGGCGATGGATCTGAAAAATTTTGACCCATGGGAGCGCGGTGATGTTGGCGTGTGGTGGCAGCGACTGGACATGCCCGGAGCATTTCCCGCCGCAGGCCTGAAAATCGCCAGCCCCCGCGCGCTGGAACTTGCGGGCGACTTTCATGCCGCAGCGGATGCCTGGCAAGAGCTGGGCATGCCCTATGAACAGGCCGCCTGCCTCATGCTGGCCAAAGACGGCGACCGCGCGACTGACCTGGGCCAGGCCATCACGATCCTCGATGATCTGTTTGCGGCACCGCTCGCCCGCAAGGCCCGCCAGGTGGCCAAGGACCTTGGCATTGCGGCGGACGTCATCAAGCAGCGCCGTGGTCCCTATGCCGCCACCCGCCGTCACCCCTTGGGCCTCACCGCCAGGGAGGTTCAGGTTCTCGAGCTTCTGGCCAAGGGTCTTGGCAACCAGGCGATTGCCCAGCGGCTGACGCGCTCGCAGCGCACGGTGGAGCATCATGTCTCGTCGGTTCTGGGCAAAATGAACGCCAGCAACCGGATGGATGTTCTTCTGCGCCTGCAAAACGAGCCCTGGTTGCTGAACCAGAACTGAAAGTGAACAGAGCCGGATTTTACACGGTACGATCTCCCCAAAATTGGGTAGACGACAACGAAAATTAGGTACACCCACCCTCGCGCCCGATCATGCCTAACGCTAGCTTAAGGACAGGCGGAGAGGACGGACCCGTACAGCCAGCGCCACAAACACCGGCCCGGGAATTGACACCTCTTCCAAACAAGCGCCCCAACCCTGGTGTTCAGGGACCTGGAGCACAGGCAGCGAGCAGCACCAAAACGCCCCCTCCTGGTGATGCGCATTGCATGGGCTTCAAATATCTGAACAAAAAGGGTTGGGGTGTTGTTTTTGCGGGCCGGCCTCGCGGCGGCGTCAAAAATCAAGATAGTTCTTGATTTGTTCCTTGAAGTGATCTATATTCCTTTTGTGGATTGAATGGCTCCGGCTGTTCAGGCCATGGTTCCGCTTCGGAACCGGCTGATTGACATCGTGAAGAAGAGGTCATGAAAGGGACCGGAAATCCTTTCAACTGACGGGCAGGGAGATTCCGCAAAGCGGGCGGAGCTGTGGAATGGGAGCCCCTCGCATTGACTTTAGCTAACTTAGCCGCTAACTGATAGTCATGCTCTTCACTGTCCACAATGCCAAGACAAACCTCTCCCGCCTGATCGATGCAGCACTGTCGGGGGAAGAAGTCGTCATTGCGCGGGGCAATACTCCTGTTGTGAAGTTGATGCCATTGCCCAAAGGCCGCTTCAAACTGGGTCTTCTCGAAGGCAAACTCGGAAAAGGCCCCGATTTCTTCGAACCCATGTCCGAAAGCGAATTGGCAGCCTGGGAGGGGCGCGGGTGAAATCCCTGCTGCTCGACACGCATGCCTGGGCGTGGTCTCTGAGCAATGATGAGCGCCTTTCTCCTGCAGTACGCAAGGCAATGGCGGCAGCTGAAGCAATTTATGTCAGTCCGGTATCGATCTTCGAAATCGGCCAGAAGGTCCGGATTGGCAAATGGCCTGAAATGCAACCCTTCGCCGCCAAACTCCCCACCCTCATCGGCGAACAGGGCGCCCTCGTCGCCTCGCTTGTGCCGGATGTGGCACTCTTGGCTGCTGTGATGGATTGGTCCCACCGCGATCCCTTCGACCGCGTCCTCGCAGCAACAGCGATCCACCTCGGCATGGCCCTTGTTTCAGCCGATGCCGTTTTCGACGAACTGGCGGGCGCAAAAGGCTGGAGTGGCAGGGTGTGGTAGGGCTGGACCGGCAATCTGTGCCAGACTATTGAACGTCCATGCCATCGCACGTTGACTCTGTGAAACTCGAAAGACTCATCGCCGATGCCAAGGCTTCGGGTGGCTCGGAGCTGGCCAACTACCAGCTGTTCGTCGAACGCCTGTGCAACGCGTATGGCCTCAATGGCCCGGACATGGCGAAGGAAGAAACCGCACTCAACGACTATGTGTTCGAGCGCAAGGTCAGCTTCAATTTGCCTGATGGAACGTCCGCACCGGGGCGTATCGACTGCTACAAACGCGGCAGCTTCATTCTCGAAGCCAAGCAATCGGACAAGCGCCCATAGCTTGCCAAATCACACGTTGTTCTGTAGCCGTTCCGTATCATGTCAGAATTGAAGCGCATCCGTGACCCTGTGCATGGACTAATCAAGTTCGATCTCGGTGAAGAGGTTGATCGTGCGGCTTGGGAATTGATCAATACACCAGAGTTTCAAAGGCTCAGGCGTGTGAAGCAGCTTGGTGTCTCGGAGTTCATTTACCCGGGTGCAACCCATACTCGTTTGGCGCATTCAATAGGTGTGTTCCATATTGCACGGGATTTGATGAAAGTCGCGGAGCGTTATGTTCCCAGCGACAAACAGAAACCACATCGAGCAAAGACGGCACTCCTCGCAGCATTACTTCATGACGTTGGCCATGGACCGTTTAGCCACGCTTTTGAAAATGCGGAGAAGGCTCGGTTGGCAAAAGAGCAATACCAAGATCACGAAGATTGGACTGCTGAACTCATTTGCCGAAAAGATGGCAACATCAGGCGCATTCTGAAAAATACTTTCGGTGGGGATGGTTCAGTCGCTGATGATATAGCCGCCATGCTTCGCGGCAAGGAGCAAGACCTTTACTCGTCCGTCGTTTCGAGTTCATTTGACGCTGACCGTCTCGACTATCTCCGACGTGATCGATTGATGACAGGTTCTGGTGCAGGCGCGATTGATTTCGAATGGTTGCTTGATAATCTGCGCGTAGTCGATGTTCCTGTCAGCAGTGGAGAGGACGCAGAAGAAAATCAAGACAATACCATTCAGGTTTTTGCGTTCGAGGAAAAGGCTTTGCAAGCTGCCGAAACATTTATCTTGGCCCGCTTTCAGCTTTACGCACAGGTGTACTTGCACAAAACCACACGTGGGATTGAGCAAATGCTAACCGCATTTCTGCTGGCTTTCAGTGCGGAAGCAGCAAAAGGTGGCAAGTCAAATCTTGCCGTGCCTGAAGATCATCCTCTTTTCAAATTCTACTCAAAGGCTAAACCTGAATTGGATGATTATTTTGCGCTTGATGATGCAGTGGTTTGGAGCGCCATGGAAATCTCTGCGAAAAATGGTCAGGGACGTGTGAAGGAATTTGCTGATCGCATTTGCTCCCGTGGGATCATGAAGGGCATGGCTATCGATACGGTCAATCCCCAGCCGATTGACAAGGCCCGCCGCGAGTTCATCGTCAAGCAATTCAGTGGAGTAATGGGGGAAACGGTTTTCGAGGACCGCGCACCACTCTCAATATACAAAGACCCGAGCAAGGAAACGGTCAAGCCGCATAAGCGCGTCTACATCCGCAGGAAGGCTAACAAGGTTGTCGATATTACGTCGCTTTCGAAGCCTGTTGCGGCCCTATTTGAAGAGCAAGAGATTTTACGCTACTATTTTGTTAACGAAAACGACCGCAAAATGGTCATGAATATCACGGGAGAAGATCATGCCGCAGCTTGATGATTTGATGGTGGGTACAGTTGCGTTGTCTGGCGGTGCGTTGGTTGGTCGTATCCGTATGCAAAAAGTTGCCTACCTGCTTGAACAGCTTGGTATGGGCGCTGGCATTCCATTTGAGTACCATCACTTTGGCCCATACTCTGAAGGCGTATCCGATGCTGTGACAGACGCAAAGTTTTGGGGGAACATCAAAGAGGTTGTGAACTTCCGACAGTCAGACGGTGCCCCTTACAGCACCTTCAAAACGACAGTCGCTGCTCCCGATAAGCTTGGCCAGCTAGACGCCAATGTTGCCAGAGGCTACCTTGAGAAATTCTCTGGCCGAACTTCGACTGTATTGGAACTTGCAGCAACCGTTCATTGGTTGACCAGTGTTGAAAAAGTTACTGATTGGCGCTCTGAAATTTCTGTTCGCAAGTCTGGAAAGACCGGAAATGGAAATTTGGATAAAGCACTGGTGCTCTTGAAGGAGATTGGCCTCGCGCCAAATTGAGCGCGTTAAGCCTTGTAACATCATTATCCACCTTGTCGCCTTGAACCATGAGCGCGCCGAGGAAGAGAAGCGCGGACTCATCCGCTGGCTGCGGCCGGAGTATCAAATTCCCAAACTCGGTGCCAAGGCACCGAAGGCCAAACCCGAAGAACTCGATCTCGAAATCATCGAGGAAGCCGCCAAGAAACCGAAATGGCCCAGCGACGCCCACGACCAGATCCGGCGCGTGCGCGAGCTTCTCGCCAAATCCGAAGGCCTCGCCTCCGCCGACACGATTGCTGCCAGCTTCGATGGCCGCAACAGTGCTGCCCGCAAATCCCGCGTCGCCAAAGTCCTTGAAACCCTCGTCATCACAGGGGCGGCGCGCACATCAGAAGATGGCGCGAAGTATTTCGTCGCGCGCTAGGCAATCTCGATATGCAGCTTCCGCCCCACCGCGAGTGCTGCTCGCCGCAACGTGCTGAGGGTGACGGATTGATTGTCGGGATCGAGCAGCCTGTCCAACTGGCGACGATCGGTTTTCATGCGCTGCGCCATCGCGGTTTTGGTGAGGCCTTGCGCCTTCATCGCCTCGCTCAGTTGCCAGGCCAGCACGCGCTTGATGGCTACGTCTTCGGCTTCCTGTAGCTGTCCCTGTTCGCCAAGAAAATCATCAAACGTTTCCTTGCTGATCCGGCCTTTCGCGGGTTTTGTCTTGCGTGCCATCACCCGAACAGCGTCGCCAGTTTTGCCAGCACGTCATCAAGCAAGGCAGCAGGCAATGTGTCTACTTTGCGCCCGCCGCGTGCGGCGATGTCGAGAACGCGGGGTTGGTCGCAACGGATGAGGCCTGTGGTCTTGAGGCCTGATATCTCCACTGCAAAACCGATGCGTCGCGCAAAATCGCCACCGTTTGTAATCGGCAGTACGATGGGGAGTTTGGTTGCCGCATTGAACTCTGTCGGCGACACGATCAGCACAGGCCGATGTCCCTGTTGCTCACGGCCTTCCACTGGATTGAGCGAGACCATGTAAATATCACCCCGCTTCATGGCGTTTGGGTCACAGGATTTCTTGACCCACAGCAGGCGCATCAAGCCAGTCGCGGTCTTCGGGTGAAGGCGATTGCGCATAGTCCGACGCCGCCAGCAATTCGGCCAGCGTATAGCGTGGGCGAGGTGCTGCTTCCACAATCAGCCGCCCGCCATCAACGGCAACGCCGACTGCGGCACCTGCTTGCAAGTGGAGCAGATCAAGCAAGGCAGGCGGCACTGCCAACATCACGGAGCCACCGACTTTGCGGAGATTGGTAATGTGCATTGTAACAACCTCATAAATTATATATTTATATAATATAACTGATCTTCGCTTGTCAACCACTGGTGCAAGTATTTAAGTCTGTAGGGGCTTATGCTTGCCTTCCCGCCCCTTCTGCGCTATCTCCCGCTTACGTCTCGAGGACAGACGATCACGCTTGCTTCCTGCCACAGGGCGGACCGGATAGGTCGAGGGTTGCCAGCGCCAAATTCAGATCACTGGATGATGCCCGGGCGCTGCCTTGCAGCGCTCATTCCTGTTTTGAACCCGGCCTTGCGGTGCCTCGAACGCGATGGATGGGTCAGAACGATTTAACCCCGCAATGGGCTTTGGCCCGTTGCCTGAAAGAACACACCTCATGGCGAAATCCGCCGTTTCAATGAATCCCACCCTGGACGATTTCACGTCGCTTCTTGAAGAAGCCTATGCTGACCGTCCCGTCTCCGAAAATTCCGTCGTCAAGGGCCGCGTTGTGGCCATTGAAAAGGACCTCGTCATCATCGACGTTGGCCTGAAAACCGAAGGCCGCGTGGCGCTGAAGGAATTCGCCCAGCCTGGCAAGGAAGCCACCATCCAGCCCGGTGACACGGTTGAAGTCTATCTCGAGCGCATCGAGAACGCGCTGGGCGAAGCCGTGCTGTCGCGCGACAAGGCGCGCCGTGAAGAAGCCTGGACAAGGCTCGAAGAAATGTCGACCAAGAATGAACGCGTTGATGGCGTCATCTTCGGTCGCGTCAAGGGCGGCTTCACGGTCGATCTTGGTGGTGCCGTGGCGTTTCTGCCAGGCTCACAGGTTGACGTGCGTCCGATCCGCGATGTCGGTCCGCTGATGCATGTGGCGCAGCCCTTCCAGATTCTCAAGATGGACCGCCGCCGTGGCAACATCGTTGTGTCGCGCCGGGCCATCATGGAAGAGACCCGCGCCGAACAGCGCACCGAACTGGTGCAGAACCTCGCCGAAGGCCAGGTGGTCGATGGCGTTGTCAAGAACATCACCGATTACGGCGCATTCGTCGATCTCGGCGGCATTGATGGTCTGCTCCATGTCACCGACATCGCCTGGAAGCGCGTCAACCATCCATCGGATGTTTTGAGCGTTGGCCAGAACGTCAAGGTGCAGATCATCCGCATCAATCCGGAAACGCAGCGTGTGTCACTCGGCATGAAGCAGCTCGACAAGGATCCATGGGAAATCGTCACCGGCAAGTATCCGGTTGGCACCAAGGTCAAGGGCAAGGTCACCAACATCACCGATTACGGTGCGTTTGTTGAACTTGAAGACGGCATCGAAGGCCTGATCCATGTCTCGGAAATGAGCTGGACCAAGAAGAACGTGCATCCCGGCAAGATCCTCTCGACCTCGGAAGAAGTGGATGTGCAGGTGCTGGAAATCGACGGTGCCAAGCGCCGCATTTCGCTGGGCCTCAAGCAGGTCCAGAACAATCCGTGGGAAACCTTCTCCACCCGCTTCCCGAAGGGAACGATCGTTGAAGGCGAAGTGAAGAACATGACCGAGTTCGGCCTGTTCATTGGCCTTGAAGGCGATGTCGACGGCATGGTGCATCTGTCGGATCTCGACTGGAAGCGTCCCGGCGAAGAAGCCATCAAGGACTACAAGAAGGGCGACATGGTCAAGGCCGTGGTCCTCGATGTGGACCGCGAAAAGGAACGCATCTCGCTGGGCATCAAGCAGGTGTCGGGCGAAGGCAGCGGCAGCGGCGGTGGCAGCAGTGCACCTGCAGCCAGCGGTTCGGCCATCAAGAAGGGTGCCAAGGTCACCTGCGAAGTCATGAAGGTGGAAGATGGCGGGCTGGAAGTGCGGATCGCCAATTCCGATCTCACGGCTTACGTGAAGCGCGCCGACCTCGCACGCGACCGTGGCGAACAGCGCCCCGAACGCTTCCAGGTGGGCGACAAGTTCGACGCCATGATCACCTTGTTCGATGCCAAGGGCCGCAAGGTCAATGCCTCGATCAAGGCGCTGGAAATCTCCGACGAACGCGAAGCCGTGGCCCAGTATGGCTCATCGGATTCAGGCGCATCGCTCGGCGACATCCTGCAGGCGGCGATGAAAAAGAAAGACTCCGACAAGGAATAACATTCTTTGTACGGATGAATATTGGGCCGGCCGGGGGAAACTCCGGCCGGTTTTTTATGCTGCCTGGTTGACCTTTTCGATCATGGCCAAAACGATGCGCGGATCAGCGGGCTTCTGGAGATAGCCCTGAATCGCCGGGTCCGAGATGCGCGGATAATCCTGGCCATGGCCGGTGACGATGAGTGTGGGGATGTTGAAGCCCATGCCGCACAACTGCTGGAACACCTGATCGCCAGAGATGTTCGGCAATTTGAGATCGAGGATCATGGCGCCGAAATTGCCGTGCTGGGCAATCTCCAGCGCGGATTCGCCATCGGCTGCGATTGTGCAACGCCATCCTGATTTGCGCAGCAGAGAGGTCAGGCTTTGGCGCACCTCCGGATCGTCATCGACGATCAGGATTTCCTTCAGTCCCGAGCGCCGCAGCTTGGCCAAAATATCTTCCGGCATGACGGGCTTGCGCATGATGTCGCTGACGCCGCTCTGAAAGGCGCGGGCTGCCTGTTCCTCGCTGGCATAGCCGGTCATGATGAAGGTCGATGCATCGGGCCATTGCTTGCGGAACTCGATGAGGCAATCGACGCCATTCATGCCGGGCAGGATGACGTCAAAAAACGCAACGTCGAACTTGCGGCGGCGGAACAGTTCAAGAGCCCATTCACCATCATAGGCAACGGCCACTTCAAAGTCCTGCTGCTGCACGATGTAGGCGAGGGTATCGGCGACATCCGGATCGTCCTCGACGATCAACACGCTGCGGCGCTGCACGCTCATGCGGCTACCCCGCTGATCGCGTCGGCATCGGCAAGTGGCAGGGTGATGGTAAAGGTTGTTCCCTTGCCGGCTGCGGATGTCACTTGAATCGCGCCGCCGTGTTCGGTCACCAGGTTGCGCGTGATTGACAGGCCGAGCCCTGCGCCAAAATTCTTCGTCGTGAACAGGGGTTCAAAAATCTTGTTTTGCAGGTGGGCTGGAATGCCGGGGCCGTTGTCATGTATCATGATGCGCGCTTGCCCGTTTTCGCTTGTACATGCAATACTGATCCTGCCATCCGCCTTGTCCTTGACGGTGGCAATGGCTTGTCCCGCGTTTTCGACCAGATTGATGATCGCCCGCATGAATCGCGGCTGGTCAATCTGGGCATGGACGCCCTTTTCCGCGCCATCAAAATTCAGCTCTATGCCGGGCAGGTTGATCTGTTCCCGGATGGTGGCTTCAAGCCAGGAGCCGACGTCGGTATGGTACAATTCCAGTGCTCGCGTTTTGGTATATTCCAGAAGATCGGCGATGATGTGGTCGCAACGCGCCACGTTGCGGTCGATCCTTTCGACGAAACTGCTGATTGACGGAACGTCGCTGGCGCTTTGCCGGATGATGAAGGAAGAATTGCGGATCGCTGCCAGCGGATTGCGCAATTCATGGCTGACGGTTGCGGTCAAGCGACCGAGTGTTGCGAACTTTTCCTTTGTGACGAGATCGTCCTGGACCCGGCGAAGCGTGCCCAAGGCGGTGTTGAGATCACCATTGGCTTTTTCAACGTTGTCGCGCTGCAAATCGAGTTCATTGAACATGCCGCCGACACGGCGGCCGATATAGAGATTGGAAGCGAGCAGAATGAGTCCTGCCAGAATGCCGCCGACCACGGCGTAACGCCTCAGGTTGACGAAACTGTCGGCCAGCGTGTTGGCACCTGCCTGCATGCTGGCAATCACGCGATCACGTTCCGTGCCAATTTTTTCCAGGATCGCCATCTCGGCTTCTTCCTGCTTTTCCTTCAATTCGAAAATGGCTTCGGTCGAGTGCGTGGCACGGTTTATTTCGTCGCCAAGTGCTGTGTTGACCTCAATCAATTCATCAAATGCGGGGCCTGCTTGGGCAAGCCAGGCAACAGATGCCGGTGTCTGTTGTTCCATCTGCGTTGCAGCAGCACGGAAATCTGCCGTCGCCGTCTTGATCAGGGCCTCTTCCTCTTCAACTGCTTCGCCTTTTGTATCGCCTCCCGCCTCAGTTGCGGGCTCCTCATCGCTTGCTGCCGTCATGGCGATCAGCGCAATTTCATTGGTCGACGAAACAATCCGGTTGACTGAGGCGCGCATCCTGTCGAGTTCCTGCAGCTCAGACTGGCCGTCGCGATATGCCAGATGTTGCTGGGCAACCCGGTTGCTGCCCAACCAGTTCAATGCAATGATAAGTGACAGGATCAGGAGCACCAACCCGGCGCCCAGATTCAGATAGTGTGTTGGCTTCACCGCTGCGTCCCCATCGTGTTGCAGTTTCTCGTTTTGAAGATCGGCCATTCATCTCAATAAAATCTTACTGTATCTCCCCGTGCAGAAACATCGTTTGCAATGTCTTAAGGACTTGCACCGAAACTCATCAGCATGAGCACATCCGACATCGAACGCATTTTTGACCGCGAGCGCCTCCGCAAGAGCAGGCGGCGCTGGCGGATTTTTGGGGTGCTGGCCATCCTGCTGGCGGTTGGTGCAGGGCTTTTCATGAGCAGGGGCTGGGAGAAATCACGCGATCACATTGCGAGACTGAGTATTGACGGCGTGATCACCGGTGACCAGGCAACGCTGGATCTGGTGGACCGCATCGCGCGAGCTGACCAGGTGAAAGCCGTGATCCTGCACATTGACAGTCCCGGCGGAACCACTGTCGGCTCTGAAGCGCTCTATGAACGGCTGCGCAAACTTGCGGGCAAGAAGCCGGTCGTGGCGGTTATGGACTCGGTGGCGGCCTCCGGCGGTTATATCACGGCACTGGCAGCTGACCATATCGTGGCGCGTGGCAATACAATCACCGGATCAATTGGCGTCATCTTCTCTTACCCCGAAATCTCGAAACTGCTTGAAACCCTTGGCGTGAAGATCGAGGAAATCAAATCCGCTGAACTCAAGGCAGAACCTACGCCCTACAAGCCATTGACCGACAAGGTGCGGGCGGTGACCAATGAAATGGTGCAGGATTCCTTCACCTGGTTTGTGGGCCTTGTCGCCGAAAGGCGCAATATGACGGATGCCGTGACCCGCGGGCTTGCCGATGGCCGTGTCTATTCCGGTCGCCAGGCCGCCAAGAACGGCCTCATTGACGAAATTGGCGGTGAGGGCGAAGCCATCGCCTGGCTTGAAAAATACTCAACCGCAGTCAAGGGACTCGACGTTTTGGAATGGCGCAAGAAAAACGACTTGCGGACGGGCCTGTTCAGCACTTCAATTACAGATAGTATTTTGGACGGTCTTGGCCTGTCCAATTTGACCCTGCGCTCAAAGCTTGACGGATTGCTCGTCCTTTGGCACCCTTGAGGAACGGCAAATCACTTGCAAAATCGGGGATTTGGGGAGCGCCATGATCAAGTCCGAACTCGTACAGAAAATCGCAGACAAGAATCCGCATCTCTACCACCGTGACGTGGAGCGGATCGTCAATCGCGTTCTTGATGAAATTGTAAGCTCGATGAAGTCGGGTGCGCGCGTCGAGCTGCGTGGCTTTGGCGCTTTTTCCGTCAAGTCACGCGAAGGCCGGACCGGGCGCAACCCGCGCACCGGCGAAAGCGTTACCGTGACACCCAAGAAAGTGCCATTCTTCAAGACGGGCAAGGAATTGCGTGCCCGGTTGAACGAGAAGGCCTGACTTGCAAACCATTCTTCGCTGGATCCGCTGGATCATTGGTGCTGCACTTGCCTTCCTTGTCATTGGCTTTGCAATCGCCAACCGGCAGCGGGTCCTGATTTCCTTCAACCCGCTGGCCCCGGGCGGCACGTTCAGCTCGATGGAAATGCCACTCTGGCTGCTGTTTTTCTTTGGCATTGTGGTGGGTATATTCGCAGGCTGGATCGCCTGCTGGTTTGCGCAAGGCAAACACCGCAAGCGTGCCCGCGATGCATCAGCGGAAGTGGCGCGGCTTACCAACGAACGCGCCGATCTTTTGCGGCGGGTCGAAAATGGAAACCTGCCTGCACAGCAGATCGTGCCAATTGATCCGATGGCGGGGCCAGGCTGGATATGAAGGGCTGGACATGAAATGGATCAGTGCTGAAGACCTTGCAGAAGCAGCGCCCTATCGCGACGTCGTCGAGGCCTTGCGCAAGGGTTTCGCCAGCGATGTGACAACGCCGGTTCGCCACCACCATGACATTGGCAGCACCACGCTGCTGCTGATGCCTGCCTGGTCGAAGGACTGGACCGGATTGAAGACAGTCACGGTCAAACCCGACAATGCACGCACCGGTGTGCCCACCGTGCAGGCGGCTTACCTGCTGATCGACAATGCGACGGGAACCCCGGTTGTTTCCATGGATGGCACGCAGCTGACGCGCATGCGCACGGCCTGTGCGTCTGCACTGGCGGCGGATTATCTGGCGCGCAAGGATGCCGAGGTTTTAGCAATCATTGGGGCTGGCGCATTGGCGGTGCATTTCGTGCAGGCGCACGCAGCCGTGCGACCAATCAAGAAAGTGTTTGTCGTCAATCGCACCGGGGACAAAGCGGTGGCTGTCGCCAAACAGGTGGAAGCCCTGGGCCTTGACGCCTTTGTCATGGATGCTGAAAGTGCCGTGCGGCAGGCGGATATCGTCTCGTGTATCACGTCTTCCACCGTGCCGCTGGTCAAGGGCGAATGGCTGAAACCTGGCGCACATGTTGATCTTGCCGGTGCGTTCAAACCCGCGATGCGCGAGACCGATGGCGAGGTGATTGCAAGGTCGCGGGTCTTTGTCGACACGCGAGACGGTGCGCTTGCCGAGGCTGGTGACCTGTTGCAGGCGCGCGATGAAGGCAAGTTTGATTTTGCCAATGTGCAGGGCGACCTGTTTGAGCTGTGCCGCAACAAGGTGAAAGGCCGCAAGGGCCGCGACGAGATCACCCTGTTCAAGTCGTGCGGTACGGCGCTGGAAGACCTCGTCACTGCGGTGATGGTGCATTTGCGCCTGGCGTGATTTGCGGCTAGAGGCTGGCCATGCCGAACCCTATCTGTGTTGCCCTCGATACGCCTGACATTGCGCGTGCCCAGATCCTGGCGCGGGTCCTGAAACCGCATGCGGGTTACATGAAAATCGGCATGGAGTTTTTCTATGCCAATGGCGTTGCCGGCTATGAAGCCGTGGCGTCGGAAGGCCTGCCGATCTTCCTCGACCTCAAACTGCACGACATTCCCAACACCGTGGCGCAAGGGCTGACGTCATTGCTGAAGCTTGCTCCGGCACCAGCCATCGTCAATGTGCATGCGCAAGGCGGCCTTGACATGCTGAAAGCTGCAGTCGATGCCGTGGCGGGACGCGCCAGGCTCATTGCGGTCACAATTCTGACAAGCCTGTCCAATGAAGATGTCTGGCAAACAGGATTCAACGCTGACATGCCGACTGATCACCATGCGCTCAATCTCGCTCGTCTCGCGCACCAGGCGGGGCTGGATGGCATTGTTTGCTCGCCGCAGGATTTGCTCCTTGTACGGAACAATTTGCCGAAGGCCTTCTTGACCGTCGTGCCGGGCATCCGCCCTTCCGGTGCCGATGTGCAAGACCAGAAGCGCATCGCCACGCCGAAAGCGGCAATTGCTGCAGGGGCTGATATTCTGGTGATCGGCCGCGCCATTACAGGGGCTCTCGATCCGGCTGCTGCCTGTGCCGCAATCAGCGAAAGTCTTAAACCATGACACTGGTCAAGATCTGCGGACTTTCGTCAGCCGACACGATGCAGGCGGCCCTTGATGCTGGTGCCGACATGGTGGGTCTGGTGTTTTTCGAGAAAAGCCCGCGCAATGTGTCGTTCCAGCAAGCCAATGAACTGGCAGGCATTGCCCGCGGCAAGGCGCGCATCGTGGCCCTGGTGGTTGATGCCCATGACGAGATGTTGCGGCGCATCAGTGAAGTGGTGCGCCCGGATTTCTTTCAGGCGCATGGCAGCGAAACACCGCAGCGCATTGCCGAAATCAAGAAGCTAACCGGTGCTGGCGTGATCAAGGCGATCAAGGTGGCGGAAGCGGCAGACATTGCCAAGGCGCGCGCCTATGACGGATTTGCCGACTTGATCCTCTATGATGCCAAGGCTCCCGAAACGCTCAAGGACGCACTGCCGGGTGGCAATGGCCTGGCTTTTGACTGGTCACTGATGGGCAAGGATCAAAGTGGCTACATCCTTGCTGGCGGCCTCAACCCCCACAACATTGCCGATGCAATCCATGCAACCGGAGCTCCCATGGTCGATGTGTCGTCCGGTGTGGAATCCTCGCCCGGTATCAAAGATGCCGCTCGTATCAGGAAATTCATTGAGGCGGCAAAGGCGGCCCGCTAGAGAGAGCGCCATGACCAGCACCCGGACCCCAGCATGACCAGCACCATCCCCAACTCCTTTCGCACCGGGCCTGATGAAAAGGGCATGTTCGGCATCTATGGTGGGCGATTTGTCGCTGAAACCCTGATGCCGCTAATCCTCGAGCTCGAACAGGCGTACAAGGATGCCAAGGCCGACCCGGGTTTTCAGGCCGAACTCGACAGTTTTCTCGAACATTATGTCGGCAGGCCGTCGCCGCTGTATTTCGCCGAGCGCCTGACCGAATATTTGGGTGGTGCCAAGATCTACATGAAGCGCGATGAGCTCAACCATACGGGCGCGCACAAGATCAACAATGTGATGGGACAAATCCTGCTGGCGCGGCGCATGGGCAAGAAGCGCATCATTGCAGAAACAGGTGCAGGCCAGCACGGTGTGGCGACGGCAACGGCCTGCGCCCGCTTCGGACTCGAATGCATTGTCTATATGGGCGAAGTCGATATCGAACGGCAGAAGCCCAATGTGTTCCGCATGAAACTGCTGGGTGCGACGGTGGTTCCGGCGAAATCCGGCTCACGCACGCTGAAGGATGCGCTGAACGAGGCGCTGCGCGACTGGGTGGCCAATGTCGAAACCACATTCTATTGCATCGGCACGGTGGCAGGCCCGCATCCCTATCCGGAAATGGTGCGCGATTTTCAATCGGTCATAGGCCGCGAAACCCGCGCGCAGATGCTGAAGCGCGAGGGACGCCTGCCGGATTCACTGGTTGCGGCAATTGGCGGTGGGTCCAATGCCATGGGGCTTTTTTATCCTTTTCTCGATGACAATGATGTTGAAATTTTCGGCGTTGAGGCAGCGGGCCACGGCCTGAAGAAAAAGCATGCAGCATCCATCACCGGTGGCAAGCCCGGCATATTGCATGGCAATCGCACCTACCTGTTGATGGATGATGACGGCCAGATCACCGAGGGTCATTCGATTTCAGCCGGTCTCGATTATCCGGGCATTGGTCCGGAACATGCCTGGCTGCACGACATGAAACGGGTGAAGTATGTGTCTGCCACCGACAAGGAAGCGCTTGCCGCCTTCCAGCTGTGCTGCAAACTGGAAGGCATCATCCCGGCGCTGGAACCTTCACATGCGCTCGCCCACGTCATGAAGATCGCGCCGAAACTGCCGAAGGACCACCTCATGGTGATGAACATGTGCGGCCGTGGCGACAAGGATATTTTCACTGTGGCGGATATTCTGGGGGTGAAACTGTGAAGATTGACTGCTCCACTACATTGTATTACAATGTAGTAATTGGAGCAAGCCAATGTCTGAAGCACCCTATTCTGTCCGCATCAAAAGTCCGGTGCGAGAGCGCCTGGAACTCGAAGCCGCCAAGGAGAATCGCCCAGCGAGTCATTTTATCAATGAGGCGCTGGAAGATTATTTCAGCGCGCGCGACTACAAGGCTGAATGTATCAGGGCTGCCATAGAGGAAGCCGACAAGGGCGTATTTATTTCAGAGGCGTCGATGATGCAATGGATGAGGTCCATTGGCACGGCAGGTGAGCTTGCCCCCCCTGAGCCGGACGTGTTCTTGAAAAAAGACTGAACTGTGGAGATCCTATTCTTACCCGGCTCGCGCAGTGATTTGCGCTGGTTCACAGCCTACTACCTGTCTGTGTTTCCGGCAGGGGCCGACAACGGATATGAGCAAATGCAGGCTGCACTTCAATTACTTCGGCGAAACCCCTATGTAGGCAAGCCAACTGACGAGATAAACGTCCGCGAAGTGCAAGTTACGCGAACTCCTTTCTCGTTGATTTATCGTGTAACAGAATTGAATATTGAGATCATCAGAGTCTGGGACAACAGGGGCGACAGGCCCCGGCGTTGGATGTCATCAGCATCAAAAGGTAATTGACGTGCAAACCCGCATCGACACCACATTCGCTGAACTGAAAAAACAAAAACGTGCAGCTCTCGTGACCTTCATCACGGCGGGCGATCCTGACTATGAGACGTCGCTGAAGATCATCGAAGGCTTGCCCAAGGCTGGTGCTGATGTGATCGAATTCGGCATGCCCTTCACCGATCCGATGGCCGATGGTCCGGCCATTCAGGCGGGCGGGCTGCGCGCGCTGGCCGCCGGGGCCACGATGAAGAAGACGCTGAAACTGGTTTCGGCCTTCCGGAAAAAAGACACGTCAACGCCCGTTGTGCTGATGGGTTATTACAATCCGATCTATGTCTATGGTGTCGACAAGTTTCTCGTCGATGCAAAAGCTGCTGGCGTTGACGGGTTGATTGTCGTCGACCTGCCGCCGGAGGAAGACGATGAACTTTGCCTTCCGGCCATGGCACAGGGGTTGAATTTCATCCGCCTCACCACGCCGACGACTGACGACAAGCGTGCGCCTGCGGTTTTCAAACACACGTCGGGCTTTGTCTATTATGTTTCGGTGCTCGGCATCACCGGCACAAAAGCGCCAGACCTGAAGAGCGTAAAATCAAATGTGCGTCGTCTCAAAACCCATACTGACCTGCCGATTTGCGTGGGCTTCGGCGTGAAGACTGCCGAACAGGCCCGCGCCATCGCCAAGGATGCCGATGGTGTGGTCGTGGGCTCGGCGCTGGTTTCGGCGATTGCAAACACGCTCGACAAAAACGGCAAGGCCACAGCCAAAACACCAAAAGCGGTCCACGCGCTTGTCGCCGACATTGCCAAAGGGGTACGCTCATGAACTGGATCAGGAACTTCGTTCGTCCGAAAATCCGCTCCATCCTCGGGGTCGTCAAGCGCGACGTGCCGGAGAACATGTGGGTCAAGGATCCAGACACCGGGCAGATGGTGTTCTACAAGGATCTGGAAGCCAATCACTTTGTCTTTCCAGGCTCCAACCATCATCACCGCATGCCGGTGGAGGCGCGGCTGCGCCACATGTTCGATGGCGAATTTGAAGCGATTGCCTTTCCTTTGGTCGCCGTTGATCCATTGAAGTTCCGCGACGAGAAACGTTACGTCGACCGCCTCAAGGATGCCAAGGCCAAGAATGACGGCCATGACAGTGTGCGCGCGGGCTATGGCCTGGTCGCTGGCATGAACATGGTAGTTGCGGCCCAGGACATGGGGTTTATCGGGGGTTCGCTTGGCATGGCGGCGGGTGATGCCATCATCACGGCCATGCGGCATGCGGTCGCCAAGCGCTGCCCCTTCGTGTTCTTCGTCGCATCAGGTGGTGCCCGCATGCAGGAAGGCATTCTCTCACTCATGCAACTGCCACGCACGACCATTGCCGTACAGGATCTGCGCGCAGCAAAACTGCCCTATATCGTCGTCCTCACCAACCCGACGACCGGTGGCGTGACCGCGTCCTATGCCATGCTGGGTGATGTGCATCTGGCCGAACCCAATGCCCTGATCGGCTTTGCCGGACAGCGTGTTATTGAGCAGACGATCCGCGAAAAACTGCCGCAAGGCTTCCAGCGCGCCGAATACCTGTTGGACCACGGCATGGTCGACATGGTGGTGCCACGCCAAGATATGAAGGAAACCGTGCAGCGCATCGCCCGCATCCTGCTGAAGTCACCGCCAGCCCAGGATTATGCGAGCGAGCCTGGATCGCCCTCCAAGGCGCTGGTTCCGGCTGGATAAAACATGGCGCGTTCTGATGCTATCCTGACGCGGCTGCTATCGCTGCATCCCAAGATCATTGACCTGTCGCTGGGCCGCACGCAACGCCTGCTTGCCAAACTCGGCAATCCCGAAACGAAATTGCCACCTGTCATTCATGTGGCAGGCACCAATGGCAAGGGGTCCTGCGTTGCCTATCTCCGCGCCATCATCGAAGCCGCCGGACTGAAAGCGCATTGCTATACGTCACCGCATCTGGTTAAATTTCATGAGCGCATTCGCGTTGCCGGAAAACTGATTGCCGAAGACGATCTCACGGCCATGCTGGAGGAATGCGAGACTGCCAATGGTGGTGAACCCATCACCTTTTTTGAAATCACCACGGCTGCGGCCTTTCTCGCCTTTTCACGAACACCTGCTGATTACCTGATCCTTGAGGTCGGCCTCGGTGGCAGGCTTGATTCAACCAACGTGATCGACAAGCCCGCTGCCACCTGCATCACCACAATCGGCCTTGATCACCAGCAATATCTGGGCGAGACAATTGAACTGATCGCCACCGAAAAGGCCGGCATTCTGAAACGCGGCGTTCCTGGCATAGTGGGCCGCATGCCGCCGCAAGCGCGTGATGCAATCGAACGTGTGGCGGAAGAGGTGGATGCACCGCTCGCCATCGCTGACCAGGAGTGGCAGGCCTATGACCAGCATGGCCGCATGGTGTTTCAGGATGGCGCAGGACTTCTCGATCTGCCGCTGCCCAATCTCGTTGGCGGGCATCAAATCCAGAATGCCGGAAATGCCATCGCAATCATCCGTACACTGAAGGATAATCGCATCACCGATGTTCATATTGCCAAGGGCATCACGTCGGCCACCTGGCCCGCGCGCATGCAAAAGCTCGGCCCCGGCCACCTGATGCTGCCCAACACAGAAATCTGGCTGGATGGCGGGCACAATGCCGATGCCGGACAGGTTCTGGCCAATGCCTTTGCCCAGTTGCACAAGCGGCCACTGGTGATCGTCTGGGGCATGCTCAACACCAAGGATGCCAAGCAGTTCATGGCACCACTGGCATCTGTTGCAAAGGCTTGCATCACGCTCACCATTCCGGACGAGGCAAATGCCATCCCGGCGGACACACTGGCAGGCGTGGCGCAGTCATGCGGCTTGCCATCAGACACGGCGGAGGGAATAGAAGCCGCCATCAAGAAAGCAGCGCAGATGTTTCCACATCCGCGCATCCTGATCTGTGGCTCACTCTATCTTGCAGGTCATGTCCTCGCCCTGCACGAAGGCGAAGAAATGTCCGCCGTCAGTGGCGCGGCAAGGCGCTGATCAAATCTCTCTGATCTGATTGCCTTGTTCAGATCGACTGTTCGATCCAGCTTTGCAGTGCGTTCTTTGGTGCGGCTCCGACCTTGGTGGAGGCCAGCTTGCCGTCCTTGAAAACCATCAAAGTCGGGATGCCGCGCACGCCGTATTTCGACGGGGTGTTGGGATTTTCGTCGATGTTGATCTTCACGATCTTTGCCTTGGAGCCAAGGGTCGTGGCGATTTCCTCGAGCGACGGGCCGATCATCTTGCAGGGGCCGCACCATTCCGCCCAGAAATCCACGACGACTGGCGTGCCGGACTTGAGAACGTCAGCTTCGAAGCTTGCATCGGTGACTTTGTGGGTGGACATGATTCGGTTTCCTTGAATGGTGGTGTCCCCGCTGAGGTAGGAGTGCAGGCAGCTCCGGTCAAGGTGTCATGGCGGTTTTTGCAAGAAGCGCCGGATCACAAGCCTGTGTCATTAACGAAGGGTCAAGCACGTCGAGCCGTCGGTCCGCTGTCCACAGGATGGCAACATGCATTGTCCGGCCCGGATAGGCCTCGCTTACGCTTTGAGAATAAAGGGAGATTTGCTGCACCGCGGACATGTCCGGGGTCAGGATCGAAGGTGGATTTGCATCGGTTTTATAGTCCAGCAGGAAAATATCCCGGTCGGTGATGCGGAGCCTGTCGATCCGACCAGACATGTCGTCACCGGATGGCAGGCTTGCAAGGATCTCGACTTCGGTCATGCTGCCCGTCTCAAAAAATGGGGCAAGGTCTGGCGCTTCGATGCGCTCCACCAGGCGCGCCAAAAATGCCCGGTCAAGCGTGAAGCGGGTGGCAGCATCTTCCACATGCTTGGCGCGCCAACCGGATTCGCGCGATGGCAACAGGCGGAAAAATTCGTGCACCTTCAAACCAAAGCTCAACCCCGCTGCGGCGTCGGCCAGTATCAAATTCTGGCCGGTCAGGCGTGTCACACTCACGGGCCTTGCGATTGCAGGCAAGGATGCCGCCTGATGTAGCCATGGCGGCAGAGCGCGTGGTGTGCTGCCTGTGTCATCCGGCTTGCCGGGATCTGCAAGTCGCTCGGACGTCGCACCATGGTGAAGGACTTCACCGTCATAAAATGGATCGTCGATTTTTTGCATCGCGACTTCGGATTGGTTGGCCAGCTGATCGCGGATGAACCGATACCAGCTGGTTTCTCGAAGACTATCCTTGCCCTTGCCTGATGTCAGGTTCGACAAAGAACCCGCAATGTAAAGTTCGTCTCGCGCCCGCGTCATCGCCACATAGAGAAGCCGCATGTGTTCTTCGAGTGCCAGGCGCTTCTTGTTGTCCTTGAGCTGGTCAATCAATTCTGAAGGTGCGAGATTTGTGATCGCCCAGACCGGCAAGCCGTTCGGCGCCTGCACCAGATTGACCCGGTCATTGGGAATTGCATCGGCAGCATCCGGGATGATGACGATTTCCGATTCGAGTCCCTTTGCGCCATGCACCGTCATCAGGCGCACCTGATTGCCGGCCTTTTCCATTTCGCGTTTCAGAATTGTCTCACTGGCCTGGAACCACGCGGCAAATCCGGCGAGCGACGTTCCCTGCTCATGCTCATAGTCGATGGCAAAATCGAGGAAGGCGTCGGTGGCGTCGCGCGCCTCGGGGCCGAGACGTGATTGCATGTCTTTGCGGCGCAGCGACAATATCTTGGTGAAGAAGGCAAAGGGCCCATCGCTGCGGGCCACTTGGCGCATGTCTTCCAGGAAATATGCGTTGGCAATCGCCTTCGGGTTCGGTGACGCCAGAAGTCTTGCGCGCAATGATGCGCCGTTGCGGTCATGAGACAGGGCGAACAAGTCTGCTTCGTCGAGGGGCTGCGGCACGAAGGGCGATTTCAATATGCAGGCGAGACTGTAGTCATCCTCTGGCAATGTCATGGTCTGCGCGAAAGCCAGCAGATCCTGCACAGCAAGATTGTCGAGCAGTTTGATGCGGTCGGCACCAGCGACCCTGATGCCAAGCGCGCGCAACTCCGCAATGATCATGGTGAACAAGGTCCCGCGGCTGCGCAGCAAGATCAAAATGTCGCCAGGCTGCACCTTGCGGTCAGGACCAAGGCTTGGAATGTTGCGGCGGCCAATCCAGTTTCTCACTGTAGCGGCAACCTTGCGCGCCTGAAGCCTGCGATGAAAGCCTTTCGGGGGGCGATCTACCGGTACCTGCCAGTGATCCTGATCCTTTGGCTCTTCACTTTCAATCAGCGGCCAGAGCTGCACAATGCCGTGGTGCTTGTCGCGATTGGAATAGTGTTTGCGCTGCACGTTATCGTCAAGGTTCAGGCCCATTATGATCGACGCAGCATCCGGCAACACGGCGTCAACGAAGTCCAACACTTCCGGCACGCTGCGATAGGACGTGAGCATCGATATTTGCGGCGATTGCGCAGCAACCCCCAGAACCTGTTTCGATACATCTTCACGCGTGGCCTGAAAAACCCGCGCATCAGCGCCTTGAAAACTGAAGATCGATTGCTTCTGGTCACCCACCACGAACAAGGTGCGCCTTGCCTTGGTTTCAGCGCCTTCGCCGGCAAAGAACTCATTGGCAATGGCGCGAATGATTGACCATTGCTCGGGGCTCGTGTCCTGCGCCTCGTCGACCAGAATATGGGTGATGCCGCGATCCAGCTTGTAGAGCACCCATTCCGTCATGACGCGCGAATTGAGCAGCTGGCTGGCGCGCGCAATCAGGTCTGAAAAATCATAGGCGCTGAGGGCGCGCTTGGCGCTCTCAAAAGCGCTGCCAATGCGTTCGGCAAGATACAGCAGCGAGGCCGTGGCATCGGCGCGGATGTGGAGGTCATGCAGCGACATCAGTCTGGAGAAGCGTGCAAATTCTTGCTGCAACCAGTCAGCGGCGGCGGCGTGCTTTTCCGTGGTAGCCTTTATCAGCAGAGCTTTGCGTGGTTCTACGTCTTGCGTGAAGAAGAGGACACGCAAATCGTCCATCCGGTCTCCAACCGATGTGGCATGCAAAACCTCCCGCAATCTTGCCACGGTCTCCTTGTCAGTTTTGCTTGTGACCCCTGCCAAGGTACTTGCAAACGCGCGATAACCATCCACATCAATATCTGCAATTTGCGCCGCAAATTTAGCCGCCGAGTCAGCACGATCAAGCTGCAAAGTTTGCAGCACCAGCGCCTGAAAATCCGCATGGGTGCGTCGTTCACCCAGCAATGCACGAATGGTCTCGCGCTTGCTGAACACAGCCTTCAGCAGTTCGTCAAACCTTGCCTCTCCGGCAAACTGGTTCACGATCTCGATGGCTTTTCCCACGGCTTCGCCATCGGCATCACCCGGCGTGCCGACATTGCCGAGAACTGCATTGCGGGCCGTTGTGATGAGGTCTTCGGTGGCGCGGTCATCCAGAACCTTGAAGCCGGGGGCGAGCCCTGCTTCCACCGGAAACAGCTGCAACAGTTTTTCGGCGAAGGCGTGAATGGTCTGGATCTTGAGGCCGCCCGGGGTTTCCAGCGCCTTGGTGAAAAGCTGCCGCGCCTTGAGCAGCATGTCGGTGCTGGTGGAAATATCAAGATTGGAGAGTTGTCTGGTCAAGACATCGTCACTGGCCAGGGTCCATTTGCCCAGCACGCCGAAGAGCCGGGTTTTCATTTCCGCAGCAGCGGCCTTGGTGAAGGTCAGGCAAAGAATGGTGTCGGGCTCGGCTCCGCCAAGCATCAGGCGGATGACACGGTCGACCAGAACCTTGGTCTTGCCTGCACCGGCATTGGCCGAAACCCAGATGCTTCGTTCCGGGTCAGATGCATCCAGTTGCTCCCGTGTGGGTTTGTTGTCACGCAGCACCATGATCAGTCTTTCAGACTCCATTCAAGGTAACGCGACAGGTGGTCGTAGTCCGAAACCGAGTCTTCCTTTTCCATGGCGGTCCGTGGAAGATATGGAACATGCGGTGCGGCATATCCCGCCAGTTTCTCCTTGAGACCAGCCAGGTGCTCCGCAGCGGTTGTCATGAGATCGAAGCTGCCTTTTTTTGACTGCCCAACGTGCTGGATGTCATTTGCCTTGCGACCGCCGGAGACGCGAATGTACAGGGCCTCTGCCGTATCGCGTGATCCGAGATGTTCAAAGACGCCCTCTTTCAGCATCGCAGCTTCCAGTGTCATTTGCGGTGAAAGACCGGATTTGATCATGCCATCACTCGGCACTTTTCCGGTCTTGTAGTCAATGATCCGTACCCGTCCATCGGCGAGGACATCGATGCGGTCGGCGCGGCCAGATAATTCGTAGTCTGCTCCGCCAATCTGGAACGTCAGCTTGCCGCGCTCTTCGACATGCACACGCCGCACGCCATCGCGCAGCAGCGTGTCGCGATCATGTACCCATTCGGCCATACGCTCAAAACGTGGCCACCAGAAGTGTTCAATATCCGGATCGCCTTCGAATTCGGCAAACAGCTTGCGACCCTCAGCCAGCAAGGCGTCCAACGGGGCTGGCGGACCGGCTGGTGCAAGCCTCGTCCAGGCTTCCAGGGCGGCGTGGAAAATCGTTCCGCGCAACCTCGCATCAGGATCAATGGCGAGTTTTTCCAATGGCTGCAAGGCGAGTGTCTTGCGGGCATAGATGGCATAAGGGTCGCGGTGCAGTTTCTCAATATCAGTGACATTGTAGCGGCGCGGACGTGCGCCAACAGGTGGCGCAAAGCGCGGCATCGGCAAGTTCTGAAACTGCCGCGCGGCATCCAGTGAACGGACAAGCCTTTTGACGACGTGTCCCATGGCCGTGGTCGAATGAACGCCTGCAGCCTCAAGAATCGTTTCAAGCCGGAGAATCCAGCGCGAAGGAACCAGGGGTTCCTTGCCGGCACGCTTTGACCAGCAGAGAAAGACGCGCGGGCTCCCGAGGTTTTCAACAAGGTCATGCGCGGTGAGACCGATGACGCGCTCCGGCTGCTGCAGCTTGAAGGCCTGGCGCATGGGGCGGTTGAGCCACGGACCCGGGTCAGGCTGTTCCGGCCAAATGGTTTCGTTGAGGCCTCCAAGAATGGCAACATCAACTGCCATCATGCGCGCCTCCGGCAAGCCGTAAATCGCCAGCCTGCCTGCAACATTGGACGCGGTGGCGAGTTTTTTCGTGTGCAGCGCCGAGATGATGACCGGCGCGGCCTCGCGGAAGGACAGTGGTTGCAAGCGGTGGCTTTCGTGCATCAGGTCCTGCATCACGCCCTGAAATTCTGACGTAGCGGGGGCAGCAACTTCGCCTGCCAACAGATGCAATGACTCCAGCAACAGCTCGATGTGCCGCGCCATGGTTTGCGGTGTGGGATCGGCCAAGGGTGCAAGTGCAGCATGAACGCGCGCCACCACCTGTTCCATGTCCTGCCAGGTTGCGTCTGCGATCCGCAAAATGACGGGATGCAGATGGGGGTTCGTGGCGCGGTCATGCCGGGCATTGGCAAAGGCGAGGCGCAAGGATTCAGGTCCGGCGACCAATCCCTGCTGGCGCAGTGCCGCAATCTCCAGCCCTTGGGCTGCGGCGACGTAGTTATCTTCAGGGAGCCCACAGCGCATCAGGGCGTGATGCAACAATCCAACGAGATTTTCGGCGGCAAAGCGCGACTCGACACCGGCCATGACGGAAATGGCAAGTGCCGCCACGCCGAAGCGTGAGAGCGGTTCGCCCGCACTGTCATCAATGGCAATCGACCAGCGCAGCAATTCCGCCTTGACGCGCTGTGCCAGTTCGCGGTCCGGTGTGATGAGGGCCGCGGTGCGCGATGAATGGCGCAAGGTCTTGCGCATGATCAGCGCAATGGCGAGCGCTTCTTCGTGGCGGTCTGCCAGTTCCATGAGATGCAGGCCGCGTGCTTCCTTTTTGACGTGGCCCGCCAGATTCGGAATCGACTTGTGCCAGAGATGGGTGCGTTCGGTCGAGCGCATCATCTCGCGCGACAAGGTGCTGCGCGGTGCAGGCTCATCGGTGAATTCCGTGACATCATCCGGGCCGATTCCGAGATGTGCGAGCAGTTGCGAAAGACCCCACTGGGGATGGGTTGGCCCCAGTCCCCCCCATTCATCGTTTGCAAGGCCCTTGTCGAGTCCCGGCAAGACCAGCGCTCCCGCAGGTGCAAGTGAAATCTCTTTCAGCAGATCGCGGGTTGCCGGATTGGTGCCGGTGGAACCTGCGGCAATCACCGGCAGGCCGGTCGCATGATTGGCGATGACCTCGGCTACATCGCGGATTGCAGCATTGCGGTGTGCCGCCGCCGTAACGCGGTTTTCCCTGTGCAATTGCGCCGTCAGATGCCGGTCCAGATCCCTCACGAGATCGACGATATTCTCGCGGTGACCGGCAATGTCGTTGAACGTGTAGACCTTTGCAATGTCGGCCAGCGCCACTTCTTCGGTATATGTCTGATCGACAAGTTTGACGAGGCTGCGCGCCAGGTTGAAGCCTTGCACCGGTGATGCCGCAACATCTGCTGCCAATGCGAGATGCGGATTGGCCTCGGCCCAGCGCTGCACAAATTCATAAATTTCAAACAGCAATCCGGCAGGAGCAAGCTTGGCGGGATTGCTGGCGAGGTCGGCCCAGCGATCGGCATCGGCAAAGAGATCTATGCTTTCGGCATCAAGATCACCCAGCGGCAGGATGCGCGGCAAGAGCAGTGACCTTGTTTTCACCTCCTGCCGCAACAGCTGACACAGCCTGCGGGCCGAACGCCGCGATGGGAGAAGAATTGTCCAGGCATGCAAGGGGATACCGGTCTTGTCCGCCAGCGGAAACCCTTGCACCACCTTGCGCGCTATCAGGCGCAAGGGGTCAAGTCCCGAAGCGATGGTGTAGACATTTGGGGTGGAGCGCTGCACCGTTCAGCGGTTCTTGAGATGCGCTTCCGCCATCGCCACAGCGTCCGGCGTTCCGACATGCAGCCACAGCCCGTCATGCACCAGGCCAAACAACCGGCCTGCAGCAATTGCCTTGTCCCATAGCCGGTTCATGCCGAAGGCCTCCTCTGCAACACCCGCAAACAATCGCGGGTGCACAAGATATGCACCGATATAGGCATACAAGGGAAGTGCAGATGTCCGCCGGCGCGCCAGCCTGCCTTCTGCATCAATATGGAAGTCACCTGCCCCGTCAAAGCCCAAGGCCTTTTCAACCGGGCACAGTAGCAACAGACAATCCATGCTGCTGTCGTCCCAGGCTGCACGCAATCGTGTCAATGCCGGAACCTTGGTTTCCAGCCAGAAGCCATCGCTGTTGAGCACAAAAAAAGGTGACATTCCAAGCTGTGGCAAAGCTTTCTTTATTCCGCCGCCGGTGTCGAGCAGTTGCGCCCGCTCATCCGACACAGAGATTTTGATGTCTCGCGCGCGTGAGGCCCATCCATCAATCTGGTCAGCACAATAATGCGCATTGACCACGGCGCGCGAAACATTGGCCCGGCGAAGTGCGTCTACTGCGTAATCGATCAGGGCCTGCCCGCCCACCTTGATGAGCGGCTTCGGGCGGTCATTGGTCAAGGGTCGCATGCGGTTGCCAAGACCTGCTGCAAGAATGAAAGCGGTCTCGCCAACACTCATGTTCGCGCCAGCTCCAGTACCTGCGGCAGGTGTTGCTCATACCAGCGCGCCAGCGGCGCCAAGGCCGGATGTGCCAGGTTCTGCACCAGATAGCGCGCCACGCGCGGTCGATGTTGCAAATAGTGATGCTTGCCGTCACGCTTGGAAAGTCTGGTGAAGGTGCCGAGCAGGCGCGTGGCGCGTTGCGCTCCCAGCACGGCATAGGCACGGGCAAATGTACTGCGGTCAAGTTGCCCGCACAGGCGTTCATAGTCAGCGTAGAGCATGTGCTGGAAATCGGGGGCCACGTCAACGCGCGCATCCTGCAGCAGTGATACGAGATCGTAGGCCGGATGTCCCATCACGGCATCTTGCGTGTCGATGATTCCGGTGCGCTGCAATCCCTTGCGCTGCGGCAACCAGATGAGATTGGGCGAATGATAATCACGCAGCGTCCACGTGTCGTTCTGCGGTTGCGCCAGTGGCAAAAGCCTGCGCCATATGTCTTCGAAAGATTGGCGCACGGTTTCCGGCGCATCCTGACCGAAGAGTTGTGGCCAGAACCAGCTCGGCATGAGATCGACTTCATACAGCAACGCATCCAGGTCGAAATCCGGAAGCCGGTGTTCGGTTGCATGATCGAGCATGAGGACGCGCGGCCAAGCTGCACGTGCCATGTCGGCCAGCACCGCAACGGCATTGCGCATCGGTTCCACCATGTCAGCGCCGCGTCGCATCATGTCGCCATGCACGTCACCGTCGAGATATTCGATCAGTGCAAGGCCCTTGGCGCGATTGGCGGCGATGATCCTGGGTGCACTATACCCCAGTCCCACCAGATATTGGTTGATGGCAATCACCGGGGTGATGTCATCGGCCAGATGAACGAGTGCGCTGTAGGATTTTCCGTGCTTGACAATGCGATGATCGGAACGCGCCGGCATGTCCATCAGTGCGGTTTTGCCGTCTTGTGTCGTGATGGTTTCATAACGGCGTGTCGAGGCATCGCCCTGCAGGAAATGCCGCCTGGCTTCGCTGCGGTCACAGTCAGCCAGAAAATTTTCGATCTCGGCATTGCGCAGAAGGATCTGTTGCCAATTGCCCTTTGCCGCAACGTCAACGTCGCGCGCCTCACCCTGGCCCGACAAAGTGAGCCGCAAGATGTCCTCACCCAGCTCTTGACCTGCAAGCCGGTCCGGCCATTCCACCAGCACGGCATGATCCGCCACCATGTCGAAAAGCCCGATTGCAGCTGCTTCCGATGCATCATTCAGGCGATAGAGATCGACATGCAGCAGCGGCACACGCAGCGTGTCGTAGCTTTGCATCAGCGAAAATGTCGGGCTTGGAACGTCAAGTGCGGGGTCGCTTGCAACAGCGCGGATCAGGGCGCGCGCCAGTGTTGATTTTCCGGCACCCAGATCGCCCGCGAGACAGATCACCAGTCCGGGCCTGATCCACAGGGCCAGCATCTTTGCGAATTCTTCAGTTGCTGCAAGCGATGGCAAATGCACGCGTTTCAGGGCCAGTGCGCTCATCGGAGGTGCGCTCATCGCAGGTTACGCTGCCTGGCTTGATGCAGCTGAACCCGCACCTGCTTTCAGCCCATTGACCGGGAAGGTGCAGACGACGGTGGTACCCTGCTCGATCTTGGAGGCCAGTGACACGCGGCCGCCATGCAGCTCGGTAAAGCTCTTGACCAGCGCGAGGCCAAGGCCAGCACCACGATGGCTTCCGGGAAGCGGCTTTGACTGGAAGCGCTCGAAGGCCTTCTTCTGGAAATCCGGATCCATGCCCTGGCCCTGATCTGCCACCCAGACCTGCATCTGGTCGCGGACACGGCGCGCACCCATGCGAATGACCCCGCCCTGTGGCGAGAAGCCGATGGCATTGGACAAAAGATGGGCGATGATCTGCTCAAGCCGCTTTTCATCGGCAACCAAAGTCTCGGCTTCGTTGCCGATTTCAATGCCAACACTCAGCTGCCGCTTGGTGAGCTGGGCATTGGCCGCCTCTGCAACACCTGCCATGAGTTTTTCCACATCGACAGAAACAAGCTGCAGTTCCATGGCGCCAGCGTCAATGGTTGAAAGATCGATGATGCCATCAATGATGGCTTTCAGGTCATTGGATGATTGGTGGATGTTGTTGACATAGTCTTTCTGCTTTGGCGTCAGCGGTCCGGCAAGGCCAAACTCCAGGGTTTCGGCAAAGCCCACGATGCTGGTGAGCGGCGTCCGGATTTCATAGGAGATGTTTTCGAGGAACGAAGTCTTTAGCCTGTCGGCTGCTTCCAGTGCATCGGCGCGGTCACGGAGCGCCTGCTCGGCCTTGGCGGCATCGGACACATCAGTGAAGGTGACGAGAGAATTGCCATCGGGCAATGGCACGGCGCGATAGCGCAGCACGTGGCCTGTATGGATGGTACGGCCATCAATCACCTTGCGGTTCTCGCCAATCGCGGTGATGGCAAAGCGGATGTCCTGCCAGGCCGAACGCGCATCCGGCCCCAGGGTCGGCACTTGCGCCAGCATGTCGATATGCGGCTGGTCGCCGAGGAACTGGTCGGCCAGCGCCCAGAACTTCGCAAAGGCAGGATTGTAAAGCTTCAACCGGCCATCCGGCCCGAACAGCGAAACGGCTTCGGCGAGATTGTCGAGCGTTTCGCGCTGCACGCCGAACAATTCATTGTAGCGGCTTTCAAGCTGGAATTCCTTGGTGAGATTTTCATAGAGATAGGAGATGCCGCCGAAGGGATGCTGTTCGCTGACCACTTTCAGCGAACGGCCATCGGGCAAATACCAATATGCCTCTTGCGGTTCGAGGGTTGTGTAGATCGACAATTGCTTGTCGCGCCATTCGCGGTAGTTCACCTGTTCGGGAATGTTGCGCTGGGCGCGAAGCGCATCGAGAATTTCGCCATCGCCGGGTTTGGAGGCCAGCCATGTTTCCTCGAAACTCCACAGCTTTGTATAGGCGCTGTTGTAAAATCGCAGGCGCTGGTCCGGCCCGAAGATGGCAATCGCCGTGTCGATGCGGTTCAGTGTTTCGGTGTGGGCCTTGATGTGGCGTTCGAGTTCCTTTTCCGCCGCCGCGACTTCGGTCACGTCGATGGCAAAACCTGCAACATTGGCATTCTGTTTCAGTTCGTAGACATCAATGGCCCGCATCGAGCCATTGAGAACCGTGTTGATGCGGCCGGCAAACCCCTTTTGCTCGTCATCCGGATCGTGTGTCACAGATCGGTCAATGTCTTCGTCCTTGGCAATCCGGATATTGCTTTTGAGAACTTCATCAAGTCCACTGGCATCGGTGGAGCGCACATAGGACTGGTTCACCCATTGCAGGGCATTGTCCTTGTCCTTGATCCAGATCGGGAAGGGAGCGCCATCCAGCACCGCACTCAGGCGTTCCACCTGCTTGGCCAGCTTGCGCGCATCATAGGTGAGTTCCGTCACCTGCCGCCGTTCGCCAGACAGGGGCCTGATGCGCAAGGTGGCGAGCCCGCCTGCGGTGCGGCCATCAGCATCGAGCAGATCGCCCTCAATGGTCTTGATCCCGAAGTTGAAGGCAAGGCCCTGGTCGAGAAGGGTAGCCAGCGATTCCCTGATCACCGAAGCCGAGTCCGGCTCGAGCCATTTGGTGAAGTCGATGAACTGTTCAATTTCGGTTGGCACATGCGCCGTGCCATGCATGCTGCCGGTCATGCGGTCGGGACGTTCGGTGCGGCCACGCCAGGTGAACAGGAGATGCGGCTCGGACTTGAGCGCTGCCTCGGCTTCGTTGAGATAAAGTTCGAGATCGGAAAGCTGTTTCTGTGCCGCAACCTGCGAACGTTTCAGGGCCGCGAGCTTGCGGATAGTGGCAAGCAGGGCAATTCCCAAAACCGCCGCGGCACCGACTGCAGGCAGCGCAAACTGGTCAATGGGCAGTGACGACAATTGGTCGGGCAGGACAAGTGCGGCACGCCCAGGCGTTGCCGCGGCCAGCATGGCGGCACATGACGGCAAGAACAGCGACAGCCTGTGGTCCTGCCGGGCTTTCAATCCCGCACTCCTGCACCCACGTTACACAATGCCACGTCTCCCACGCTCGTCCCCATTTCGTTCTAGATCGGGCCCCGCGAATCAGTCACCGCAGCCGACTGGCTTTCCTATAGACAGAATTCAACTGCGCCGGAATCCACTAACGCAAATGAAAAAGGCGCCCCGGATGGTTTCCGGAAGCGCCCTGATTTTGCGATGTATTTCTAGTCAGTAGCGATACGCTTCCGACTTGAACGGGCCCTTTGAGGTGACGCCGATGTAGGCGGCTTGCTCTGGTTTCAGCTCGGTGAGTTTCACGCCGAGCTTTTCGAGATGCAGCTTTGCCACTTTTTCATCGAGGTGCTTGGGCAGAACGTAGACTTCGTTCTTGTACTTCTTGGTGTCGCGGTTTGTGTAAAGCTCGATCTGCGCCAGTGTCTGGTTGGTGAAGGAGGCTGACATCACGAAGCTCGGATGGCCTGTGGCATTGCCGAGATTGACCAGACGGCCTTCCGACAGGATGATGATGCGGTTGCCCTTGGGGAAATGCACCAGGTCGACCTGCGGCTTGATGTTGGTCCACTTGAAATTCTTGAGTTCGGCAACCTGGATCTCGTTGTCGAAATGGCCAATGTTGCAGACGATGGCCATGTCCTTCATCTGCTTCATGTCGTCGATGGTGATGACATCCTTGTTGCCGGTGGCGGTGACGTAGATATCAGCCTGGGGCAATGCATCCTGCAGTGTCATGACGGAGAAGCCGTCCATTGCCGCCTGAAGTGCGCAGATCGGATCAACTTCGGTGACGATGACGCGCGCGCCCGAGCCCGAAAGGCTGGCAGCCGAACCCTTGCCCACATCGCCGTAACCGCAGACCACAGCAACCTTGCCCGCCATCATCACGTCGGTGCCGCGGCGAATGGCGTCAACCAGTGATTCCTTGCAGCCATATTTGTTGTCGAACTTGGATTTGGTGACCGAATCATTGACGTTGATCGCCGGGAACGGCAGGTCGCCCTTCTTCTGCATGTCATAAAGGCGATGCACGCCGGTTGTGGTTTCCTCGGTGACACCGATGATGGATTTGCGCTGCTCGGCAAACCAGCCTGGCTGTTCCTTGTGGCGCTTCTTGATCTGGGCGAAGAGATATTCCTCTTCTTCCGCCTTTGGATGCGCAATGAGGGATGGGTCCTTTTCTGCCTTTTCACCGAGCAGGATGTAGAGCGTGGCATCGCCACCATCGTCAAGGATCATGTTGGACGGTTTGCCATCGGGCCATTCGAAAATCTTGGCGGTGTATTCCCAGTATTCCTTGAGGCTTTCACCCTTCTTGGCGAAAACCGGAATGCCTGCTGCGGCAATTGCTGCAGCAGCGTGGTCCTGGGTCGAGAAAATGTTGCACGAGGCCCAGCGGATGTCGGCCCCGAGAGATTTCAGTGTTTCGATGAGGACTGCGGTCTGAATCGTCATGTGCAGCGAACCCGAGATGCGGGCCCCCTTCAGCGGTTGCGCCTTGGCATATTCGGCGCGGGTGGACATCAGGCCCGGCATTTCAACTTCCGCCATGTCGAGTTCCTTGCGGCCCCAGTCGGCGAGCTTGATATCGGTTACAATATAATCCTGTGGCGCACCCATGAGCGGCTCCTTTGCACATCAATTGGAATTGCAGGGGCTATAGCAAGGAGACCAGATCGCGGCAAGAGCTATATAAGGATATCTTTATGTCGATATGGTCAAGGTTACTTTGACCATCCCCAAAGGCGCTGAAAATGGACTGGGCTGGAATAGCGCCGCCCGGGCCGCTCTGGGTTCCGCACATGGCCCGTAACGCTTCAAATTTGACCGTAGGATGCCATTCTTTCATTGGGAATAGTCGGAGTGCCGACAGACCGAAAAATCGTCTGGCGAACAAATTTCCCCAGCTAGAATTGATTTCAATCTATAGGTGTAAGTTTCTACTCTGCGGCTTTCGCCACGCCTACCAAGGCTGGACGCAGGCAGCGTTCGCCCACGGCGTAGCCGGACTGTACTTCCTGCATGACAGTGCCCGCAGGCTTTTCCGCCGTTGGCACTTCAAACATCGCCTGATGGAAATTCGGATCGAACTTCTGGCCAATGGTTTCAATCTTGCGAATGTGATGGCGCTGGAAGACGCTGAGCAGTTCACGCTCGGTCAACTCGATGCCGTCGAGAAATTTCTTCATCACGTCATCAATCACGTCGCGCTCTTCGGCAGGCACGGCGGCCAATGCGCGCGACAGCGAGTCGGCAACGCCGAGAAGATCACGGGCGAAATTCGAAGCGGCATAAAGTGTCGCCTCGGCCTTTTCGCGGTCGGTGCGCTTCCTCAAATTTTCCATGTCGGCAGCAAGGCGCAGCAAGCGGTCTTTGGACTGCGCAACCTCTTCCTTTAACGCCGCAATCTCGCCATCGCGTGGATCGCCAATCGGCGCAGGCTGATCGTGCCCGAGGATCTCATCCGCCATGGCTTCGAGATCAGCTGCCTCCGGATCGTCAAAATGGTCGTCAGGTGACTTCGGGTCAGCAGCACTCATTGTCAGTTCCAGTATCCTGTATCAGTTCAAGGGGTTTTCCCGCCAAAGGGGATCCAAGGCAGCATATCGGCAATTGCCGGGCAAAAATCAAGTCTGCTATGATGGCCCCATGGTGACCCAATTGTCCGAGATTGACGCCTATATTGATGCGGCCCCGCAAGCGGCGCGCGTTGTTTTGCGCAAGATTCGTGCGATGGCACGTGATCTGTGCCCGGATGCACAGGAAGTGATCAGCGACTAGATGCCTGCACTGCGGCAGGACAGGGTTTTTTTCTATTACGCCGCCTTCAAGCACCACATTGGCATTTATCCACCGGTGAAGAACGGCGCATCGCTCATCACCAGACTGGAAAAATATCGCGGGCCGAAGGGAAATCTGCAATTTTCTTTCAGCGAAGACATTCCCAATGACCTGCCCTATGACCTGATTGCGGACGTGATCAAGGCCCTGCACAAGGAATATGCTCGAACTGCATGAACTGCACATTCATGACATCAGCTTCCCCACCACCTTGGCTGTGTAATCGACCATCGGGATGATGCGCGCATAATTGAGCCGCGTCGGGCCGATGATGCCGAGGACGCCGACGATTTTTTCCTGTTCGTTTTTCAATGGAGCGGCAATGAGCGAGGATCCTGAAAGCGAGAACAACCGGTTTTCCGAGCCGATGAAGATGCGAACCCCCTGGGCATTTTCGGCAAGACCGAGAAGGTCAACCAGCTCGCGCTTGTTTTCGATGTCTTCGAACAGCCTGCGCATGCGCTCGAGGTCGGCCACCGCCGAAGTATTTTCCAGCAAATTGGCCTGGCCCTTGACGATCAGCGAGCGCGCATCGGGATCATTGTCAGCCGTCCACACCGCAACGCCATCCTGCACCAGGCGGGCGGACACTTCATCAAGATCGGATTTGAGTTTCTGTACCTCACGCGTCACCAGGCCCTGCACTTCGGCAATGGTGCGGCCTTGCGCTTGCGCCGACAGGTAATTGGTGGCGCGCATGAAGATCGATGCCGGAATTCCCGGCGGCACGTCGATCACGCGATTTTCCACCGTGCCATCTTCGCTCACCAGAATGACCAGCGCGCGGCCCGGCGCGAGGTTGACGAATTCGATATGCTTCAGGCGCGCCGCAAGTTTCGGCGACATCACGACGCCTGCACATTGCGACAGGCCGGACAACATGGTTGTTGCCTCGCCGAGGACGTCTTCAAAGCGGCGCGACCGGTTGCTGGCCTTGATCTGTGCATCAATGTGTCCGCGTTCGCTTTCACTGATGGCTCCCACTTCGAGAAGCGAGTCAACAAAAAAGCGCAGGCCCAGCTCTGTTGGCATGCGGCCAGCAGATGTATGCGGCGAATAGATGAGGCCTGCGTCTTCGAGGTCCATCATCACATTGCGCACCGAGGCAGGCGACAGGGACGCGGGCAGCACCTTGGAGATGGTGCGCGATCCCACCGGCTCACCGGTTTCGATATAGGTATCAACCAGCCTCCGGAAAATGTCGCGGCTGCGCTGATCGATGCCCGCAATGCCGGGAAGCTTGTCGTCTACGGGCTTGGGCGGGATCAGGGACATGGCGCTCAATCTAGGGGCAGCATCTGGCTTCGGCAACCCTTGTCACCTGTTTGCGATGGCAATTGTTTTTTCTGGCTGAACCTTTATCACCCCCCGTGAAACAACAAAGGAATGCCATCATGCGTCCATCGGGGCGGAAACCGGATCAAATGCGCGCTGTCTCTTTCACGCGCGGCTTCACCAAACATGCCGAGGGCTCGTGCCTTGTCAAATTCGGCGATACGCATGTGCTGGTCACGGCATCGCTCGATGAAAAAGTGCCGCCTTGGCTCAAGGGCCAGGCCAAGGGCTGGGTCACGGCGGAATATGGCATGCTGCCGCGCGCCACCAATGAACGCACGCGCCGCGAGGCTGCTGCCGGAAAGCAATCCGGTCGCACCCAGGAAATCCAGAGGTTGATCGGCCGCTCGATGCGTGCAGTCGTTGACCTCAAGCTTCTGGGCGAACGGCAGATCACGCTCGATTGCGATGTCTTGCAGGCCGATGGCGGCACGCGCACCGCAGCCATTACCGGCTCATGGATCGCCTTGTGGGATTGCCTCAAATGGATGGAGGCGCGGTCGATGTTTTCGAAGTGGCCGTTGAAGGATCATGTCGCTGCCATTTCATGTGGCATCCATGGCGGCGCAGGCGTGCTTGATCTTGACTATGCGGAAGATTCAACCGCAGAGACTGACGCCAATTTTGTCATGACCGGATCAGGTGGCATTGTGGAAGTGCAAGGCACGGCGGAAGGCGAACCGTTTTCGCAGGAGATGCTGATGAAGCTCCTGGACCTTGCACACAAAGGCGTGGGTGAACTTGTCGAACTGCAGAAGCAGGCCATTGCATGAGGCGCAGTTTGCGCGGCGAGAAGATCGTGATTGCCACGCACAATGCGGGCAAGCTCGAAGAGTTTCGCGAAATCCTCGCCCCCCATGGCGTCACAGTGGTGAGCGCTGGAGAGCTTGGTTTGGGCGAACCCGAAGAAACCGAGAGCACTTTCGAAGGCAATGCGCGGATCAAGGCAGTGGCGGCGATGACAGCCTCGGGGCTCATCACCATTGCCGATGATTCAGGCCTGTGCGTTGATGCGCTGAACGGCGATCCGGGAGTCTATACCGCGAATTGGGCGGGCCCCAACCGCGACTGGATGATGGCGATGCGCACCGTTGAGGAAAAGTTGCAGGCCGCAGGTGCCGTGACAGCGGACAAGCGCGGTGCCCAATTCATGGCAACACTCTGCGTCCTGTGGCCTGATGGCCATGAAAGGTTTTTTGTCGGGAAAGTGCCTGGCCATTTGAGCTGGCCGCCACGGGGTGCTTTTGGCCACGGCTATGATCCGGTCTTCGTGCCGGAAGGCGAGACCCTGACGTTCGGTGAAATGACGCATGAAAAGAAGAACACGCTGTCACATCGCGCCCGCGCGGTGGAGATGATGGTGAAGGAGCTGTTGTAAGGGCCGGATGATGTCTGCTTTCGGTGTTTATATCCACTGGCCGTTCTGCAAGGCCAAGTGTCCTTATTGCGATTTCAATTCGCATGTGCGGCATCAACCGGTTGATGAACTGGGGTTTGCCAGGGCGATTGCGGCTGAGCTGGCTTACATGAAAGCGCGCACCGGTGCGCGTGAGGTGACATCGATTTTTTTTGGCGGCGGCACGCCCTCCCTGATGTCGCCTGCATCGGTGGCACATGTGCTGGATGCAATTGCAGCGCTCTGGCCGGTGGCACGTGATGCCGAGATCACGCTCGAAGCCAATCCGACAAGTGTGGAGGCTGAACATTTCCGCGGCTATCGCGCTGCGGGTGTCAATCGCGTATCAGTTGGCGTGCAGGCGCTGGATGCAACAGACCTGCAAGCGCTGGGCCGCCAGCACTCGCCAGATGAAGCACTCGCAGCCTTTCGACTTGCGGCCAAGATATTCCCGCGCGTGTCATTTGATCTGATCTATGCACGGCCGCAGCAAACCCGCGAGGCCTGGACGGCAGAACTCACGCGGGCGCTGGCAGAACAGCAGGGGCACATGTCGCTCTATCAACTCACCATCGAACCCGAGACGCGGTTTTTTGACTTGCATGAAAAAGGTGCGCTTGTAATTCCGGGAGATGATCTCGCGGCCGATCTTTATGACATCACCCAGGAGCTCACCGAAAAGGCCGGGCTGCCATCATATGAGATTTCCAACCACGCAAATCCTGGCCATCAAAGCCAGCACAATCTCTTGTACTGGCGCTATGGCGAATATGCCGGGGCCGGCCCTGGCGCGCATTCGCGGCTGGTGGATGGTGAGAAGCGTTTTGCCCTTGCCACGGAAAAATATCCCGAGACCTGGCGGCAGAAAGTTTCGCAGCAGGGGCACGCCATTGTGACAGAAGAAGATGTTTCGCCGGACGAACAATCGCGCGAACGCCTGCTGATGGGGATGCGAATTGCGGAAGGCATTGCGCTCTCGGATTTTGCCTTGGACGAAGCCAGGATCAGCAATCTTGAAGCGCTTGGGCTGGTGACACGTGAGCAAGGAAGATTGGCCGCCACCCGCGCTGGGCGGCGCATTCTCAATGCCGTGATCCGGGAGTTGGCGCACTAAACGATTATGAGCGCTTGTAGATGTCCTCGTAGCGGATGATGTCATCTTCGCCGAGATAATCGCCGAACTGCACTTCGATGATTTCAACATCCGTGGTCCCGAAATTTTCCAACCGATGTTTTGCACCCAGTGGAATGTCGATCGATTGCCCGCGCTTGAATTCCGTGACCAGGGCATCGACCGTCACGGTTGCCACACCTTCCACCACGGTCCAGTGTTCGGAGCGATGCTTGTGGCTCTGCAGTGACAGCTGGCCGCCCGGTGACACATGCAGGCGCTTCACCTTGAATCCCGGCTTCTCCTCAAGAATATGGAATGATCCCCAAGGTCTGGTTTCACTGTACATCGCAAGGCTCCTGTTTGTGGTTCAATAAAAATGCTGATTCTGCCGATCAAGGCGCGGCGCGGAAGTCTTTCACTGCATGGTAAAGCTTGCGAAAGTCTTGCAGCTGCGACGTATAGCGCTCTCGCCACACAGGATGCGGGGAAATGCGCTTTGTATGGCGCGGAAACTGGCAGATGTCTTCCGGCCTTTCACCGGTGGCACCGATGCGGGCAAGGCGTGCAGCCCCCAGACTTGCGCCAAATTCACCGGCCTTTGCGAGCAGCAGGTCACGCCCCAGTGCGCTGGCAATCATCTTCATCCACAAGGCACTCCGGGTGCCGCCTCCGATGATCAGCAAGCGCTCGGGCACCGTGCCGGTCTGTTGCAAGATGTCATAACAATCAGCTAGCGACAGGGCCACGCCCTCCAGCACGGCGCGCGCCAGTTCGGTTGGTCCGCTGCGATGATCGAGACCGATAAAGGCCGCTTTCGCCATGGGGTCATCATGCGGCGTGCGTTCACCATTGAGGTAGGGCAGGAATATCACGCCTGAGGTTGCTGTCATCTGGCGCTCGATTGGCGCAGTGAGTGCGGCAAGATCCTTCTTGCCGAGTACGGCTGCGAGCCAGGCGAGCGGACTTGCGCCATTGAGCAGGGCTGCCATCTGGAACCAGCGCGACGGCAGGCCATGGCAAAAGGCATGAATATTGTGCAAAGGGGAGGGGACATGCAGGTCCTTGGTGACGATGATCTGGGCCGAAGTCCCCATCGAAATCACCCCATCGCCAGGATTGACCAGTCCGAGCCCAAGGCAAGAGGCCGCCGCATCGCCAGTGCCGGTGACAACAACAATGCCGGGGGGCAGGCCAAGTGCTTTCGCCGCAGCGCCTGAAAGTTTTCCGGCAATCGATGGCGCTTCCAGGATCGCAGGCAAGAGGTGGCGCGGTGTTGCGCAGGCATCGAGAAGTCTTGGTGACCAGTTGCGACTTTGCACATCACAGAGCCACATGCCCGATGCATCCACCGGGTCGGTCGCAAATTCACCGGTGAGGCGCAGCCGCAGATAATCCTTGGGTGCCAGAATGTGATTCACGCGGGCCCAATGCCGCGGCTCGTGCCGCTGCATCCACAAGAGCTTGGGCGCGAAGAAACTCGCCATGGCCCGGACCCCAGCGATTGCCGCAAGATCAGGATAACGCAGGTTGAGCTCATGTGCCTCGGCAGCGCCGCGTGCATCGTTCCAGAGGATCGCAGGACGGATCACCTGTTGGGCCTTGTCGAGCAGGACCAGCCCGTGCATCTGCCCTGAAAAGCTCAGGGCTGTAACGTTTTGCAACTGCGGCTTCAGTTTGCGGCATGCGGCCTGCAGGGCGCGCCACCAGTCCTCCGGGCTCTGTTCGCTCCAACCGGGCCTGGGATGACTGATCGACACCGACACACTGGCATGCGCGATGATGCGCGACTTGCCATCTGATATGACGGCTTTCAACGCCGTCGTGCCAAGGTCAATGCCCAGATATGCCGCCACGATCATTCTCCCCCAAACAATTGACTAGCGCCGCGCTTCATGCTTAGAGCCGCCCAACATGCCTCGGCTGCAATCAGCCGGGGCCTTTTGAATTGACACAACCACGCTGAGATCATCACACAGGACCCATACATGGCCAATACGTCATCTGCCAAAAAAGCCACACGCGTTGCATCGCGTCGCGCCAAGATCAACCAGAACCGTACCAGCATGGTCCGGTCGATCGTCCGCAAGGTCGAGGAAGCCCTGGCTTCTGGCAAAAAAACCGATGCAGAATCGGCACTTAAGGTCGCTGTTCCACAAATCATGCGGGGCTCACAAAAGGGCGTGATGCACAAGAATGCCGCTTCGCGCAAGGTCTCGCGCCTGACCAAGCGTGTCAAAGCGATGACTGCTTAAGTCCCTTATTTCAAAGATTTATTTGGATCGCGCCGCGCCGGGTACCCCCTGCGCGGCGTTTTTTTGTCCGGGAACGGACGGAATATGAAATAATTAAGTCAGTGATTTCAGAATGTTACAGAGGGTAGGATTCTTCTGCGCCCGCCATCGCGATTTCGAAGCTTCGCAATTGCCGGATTTTGCCACCTGATGCATTTTTGCCAAGGGCTTGAAGCGCGCCCAACAGTTAACAAAAAGTAAAATAAAATCATACCCTTACAAATTTCCCCCAAAGGTTGCGGCGATGCTTCGAAGGGACCCGCCTTGGTCCGTGTACGGAAGATATGCTGAATCATGTTGCGATCTTTTCGCCGCAACGAGTAGCGTTTTGATCAAGCAGGCAGGAACCCTGTTGGGAACCAAGACCTGCAGTGTGAGGCGTTTGGCCGGGCTTCGTAGAGGCTGGTTGAAAGATTATAAAACAGTACTGAGACGTGAAATTGCAACTCAATTTCGCGGGGGAAAAATGATGTTGAAGATTGCAGTTTTGAATTCGTCTTGTCGCCGCAGCTGGAGAAACCGTCCGGGTTTGGCGACTGACACATTCAGTTCAAACTGGGTCAATCTGCTCATTTTTCGTATCTGAACGGCATTCCTATCGAGTGAGGGAGTTGAAGGGCCAGGCAAGAGATTGCCTGGGGTGACGGTAACGGCTGGGTGGCACCAGCAATCGACGGGAAGAATACACATGACGAATTCAACGGCAGATTATGGGCAAGTCTGGCAACGCGTGGCAGCGCGCCTGAAAGCCGAATTGGGCGATGACCTTTACACCAGCTGGTTTGCCCGCATGGATATTGAATCAGTGGCTTCCGAGCGCATGGTTGTTTCGGTGCCCACAAGGTTCCTGAAGAGCTGGATTGAAAGCCACTACCTCAAGAAGCTCCAGCTCATCGCGGAAACAGAAGTCGGTCCGCTGAACACTGTGCATGTCAAGGTGCGCGGTGCCACGCATCACCAGCGTGTTCCGCAGAAACCTGCCCAGTCGCAATCCGCTCCGGCTGTGCAGAAAGATGTCTCCAATGGGGTCACGTCTTCGCCCAGCCTGAGCCTGGACAGGGCGTCGATCCTTGATGAGACGCAGTCTTTTGAATCCTTCGTTGTCGGGCCATCCAACCAGCTCGCCCATGCTGCGGCCTGCCGCGTGGCCCATAGCGGATCGGGCACGTCGCTCACCGCCAACCCGCTCTATATTCACGCTGCTGCGGGTTACGGCAAAACCCACTTGCTCAATGCCGTGGCACATCGCATCAAGTCGCAGCAGCCGCAACGCCGGGTCATGATGCTGACAGCCGAACGCTTCATGTATGGTTTTATCCATGCCATCCGCCAGCGTGATACGCTGGCTTTCAAGGACCAGTTCCAGTCGGTAGATGTGTTGCTGATTGACGACTTCCAGTTCCTGCAAGGCAAGACCATGCAGCAGGAATTCTGCCATTCCTTCAATTCCCTCGTCGACAGCAAGCGCCAGGTGGTGATTGCCGCCGATGTTCCACCATCGCAGCTTGATGCGGTTGACCAGCGCATGCGCTCGCGCCTTGTCGGCGGATTGGTGGTTGATATCGAAACGCCGGACGAAGACCTGCGGCGGCGCATACTTGATGTGCGCTATCAGGCGATGCAGAAAGCCGATCCGACATTGCATATTGATAATGAGGTTTTGTCGCTCATTGCATTGCGTATCACCGGTGGCGGGCGCGAACTGGAAGGGGCCTTGAACCGCGTTGTGGCCTATCAGCAGTTCAATCAATCATCGATCACGCCGGATCTCGCTGCCATGGTGCTGCGCGATTCCTCGCAGAATGCCGATCCCGGCCGCATCAAGATCGAGGACATCATGAAAGTCATCGGCCGCCACTTCAACGTGGCCAAGGCCGATCTCCTGTCGCCACGCCGCGCCCGCAATGTGGTGGTGCCGCGCCAGATCGGCATGTATCTGTCGAAAAAACTGACCAGCCGCTCGCTGCCGGAAATAGGCCGCCGGTTTGGTGGCCGCGACCATTCCACCGTGCTGCATGCGGTGCGCAAGATCGATGACCAGATCCGCACTGACGAGAAGCTGGCCAAGGAAGTCGCCATGCTGATCCGCCTGGTGGAGCAGACCTGAGGTCAAAAACAACCTTTGAAAACAGCGGGATTGTGCTTGAACTGCCGTGGCATTCTTGCGAATGTCGACGCCCTTAAAAGGTTTGAACGGACAGTATTTTCATCATGCGTGTAGTTGTCGAGCGGTCGCTCTTTCTCAAAGGCCTGAACCATGTGCAAAGCGTGGTCGAACGGCGTAACACCATTCCCATTCTGTCAAATGTGCTGGTGCAGGCACAGGGCAATGTGATCAAGCTCACGGCAACGGACCTTGATGTCGAGATTGTCGAGACCATTGCAGCTGAGGTAAAGCGCGAGGGTGCGGTTACGGTTTCAGCCCACATGCTCTACGACATCGTACGCAAGCTGCCTGATGGGGCGCAGCTTGAACTTGACCAAAGTGGTGACGGCAGCCGCGTACAGGTCACTGCCGGAAAATCCCGCTTTGCCTTGCAGGCCCTGCCGGCCGCCGATTTCCCTGATCTGGCCCGTGGCGAGTTCGGCAACAGCTTCGAAGTCCCCTCGGCTGATTTCCGGCAATTGATCGAGCGGGTGCGCTTTGCGATCTCGACCGAGGAAACCCGCTATTACCTGAATGGCATTTACCTGCATGATGTGGCGGAAGGGCCGTCGCTGCGGGCCGTGGCAACCGATGGTCATCGCCTGGCCCAGACGCAGATTGCAAGGCCTGAAGGGGCCGCCAACATGCCGGGGGTCATCATTCCGCGCAAGACGGTGCAGGAAGTCTCGAAGCTTCTTGATGGTGTTGACAGCACCGTCACCGTGTCGCTGTCATCGTCGAAAATCCAGTTTGCCTTCAACAATCTGGTGCTGACCTCGAAACTGATTGACGGCACCTTCCCGGATTATGAGCGTGTCATTCCACGCAACAACGAGAAGATGCTGGAGGTTGACCGCAAGACCTTTGCCGATGCGGTTGACCGCGTCTCGACCATCTCGCTGGAAAAAAGCCGGGCCGTGAAGTTGTCGGTCGGCGACAACCGCATCACCTTGATCGTCAACAATCCGGACTCCGGTTCTGCTGAAGAAGAGATTGCAGCCGGTTACGAATCCGATCCGCTCGAAATTGGTTTCAACTCGCGATATCTGCTTGATGTTGCAAACCAGGTCGGCGGCGAGAGCATCAAGATGGAGTTGCAGGATTCAGGTTCGCCCACAGTGGTGCGCGATCCCAATGACAAGCTGTCACTTTACGTGCTGATGCCGATGCGTGTGTGACGTCCCTCACCCGCGCTTCGCGCTGCCTTCTTCGTGACGGAAGAGGGGCAACGGATGCGCGTCGACGACTCCTCTCCCTTCAGGAAAAGGGAAATGAGCGCGGCGAAGGGATGAGGGAAGTTGAGATGCAACGAACCGCATTTCCATGTAAAACGTAAGCTGTGCCCATCCAACCCTCCTACGCCATCACCCGCCTGACGCTGACTGACTTCCGCAATTATGAAAGCCTGCGGTTGGAGCCTGAGGTGCCGCTCATCGCCCTTGCCGGGGCCAATGGCTCGGGCAAGACCAATCTGCTGGAAGCCTTGTCGCTCTTGTCGCCGGGGCGTGGCCTGCGCGGGTCGGAGTTTGCGGAAATTGCGCGCCACGGCGCGGCCAATGAGGGTGGTCCGCGCTGGGCCGTTTCAGCCCGCTGCCTATGTCTTCAGGATGATGTGCAAATCGGCACCGCCTGGGAACAACCTGGTGATGCCGAAGCCTCGCAGGCCCGCAGCGTCGTCATCGATGGCTTGCCGCAACGCACGGCATCGGTGCTTGCCAACCATTTGCGCATTCTGTGGCTGACACCTGCAATGGACCGCCTGTTCATGGGATCGCCCGGCGAACGCCGCCGCTTTCTCGACCGCATGGTGGCGCTGCTCTATCCTGATCACGCAGGCCATGTTGCGGCCTTCGAGCGCGTCATGCGCGAGCGCAACGCACTTCTGCAAGAACCGTCTTTTGATGCGACCTGGGTCGCCAGTCTTGAATTGCAAATGGCCGAGGCAGGTGCCGCCATTGCCCATGCAAGGCTCGATGCTGTGGCCGCATTGGAAAACCACTTCATGCGCGCCGATGATGACAGCCTGTTTCCGTGGGGGCGCATTGCCATTTCGGGCGAAACCGAAACCCTGGCGGGCTCACGCCCGGCGGTGCAGGCGGAAGATGATTACCGCCAGCTTTTGTCCCGCAACCGTGCTGCCGACCGCAGTGCCGGCAGGGCGCTGATCGGCCCGCATCGCAGTGATCTGATCGTCACCCATGGCCCCAAGTCCATGCCGGCGCATCTGTGCTCCACGGGCGAGCAGAAGGCGTTGTTGATCGGCCTTGTCATGGCGCAGGCCAAGGCAGTGCAAGCCATGGTTGGAGGGGCACCCATGTTGCTTCTCGACGAGATCGCAGCGCATCTCGACAAGGCCCGCAGAACCGGCCTTTTCGAGCTTCTGAAAGCCCTTGGAACGCAGGTTTGGATGACCGGTACAGATGCCCAATTTTTTAATGGTATCGGGGCCGCTGCAGTGGTTTATGAGGTGCAGAACGGCAGTCTTGGCGAATCGAAAACATCCACATGAACGACGACCAGAATCCAACCCCGGAAAAGGCCCCTGAGAGGGCCTCTGACAAGCCCAATCAGGCTGACTACGGTGCCGAATCGATCCGGGTCTTGAAGGGCCTCGATGCGGTGAGGAAGCGCCCCGGCATGTATATCGGTGACACCGATGATGGCTCGGGCCTGCATCACATGGTCTATGAAGTCGTGGACAACGCCATCGACGAGGCGCTGGCAGGCCACGCAACGCTGGTCACCGTCATGCTGAATGCTGATGGTTCAGTCACGGTCACTGACAATGGCCGCGGCATTCCAACCGACATCAAGCTGGACGATGATCAGGACCCGCAGCGCTCTGCTGCTGAAATCGTCATGACGGAACTCCATGCCGGCGGCAAGTTTGACCAGAACTCCTACAAGGTTTCGGGAGGCCTGCACGGCGTCGGCGTTTCGGTGGTCAATGCGCTTTCCACCAAGCTTGAGCTGACCATTCATCGTGGCGGCAAGTCGCACCAGATGACCTTCACCCATGGCGTGCCCGATGCACCGCTCAAGGTGATCGACGACGCCACCGACAAGCGCGGCACCGAAGTGACCTTTCTGCCGTCGACCGGCACATTCACCAAGACCGAATTCGACTTCGGCACCCTGGAACATCGCCTGCGTGAGCTGGCTTTCCTGAACTCAGGCGTCCGGATTTTCCTCACCGACAAGCGCGGCGTTGAACCCATTGTGGTGGAGCTGTTCTATGAGGGCGGCATCTCGGCCTTCGTCCGCTATCTTGACCGCACCAAGGCACCACTGCTCAAGGAACCTGTCTATATTTCCGGTGAAAGCGAAAACATCACCGTCGAATGTGCCCTGTGGTGGAACGACAGCTATCACGAAAGCATGTTCTGCTTCACCAACAACATTCCCCAGCGCGATGGCGGCACGCATCTGGCAGGTTTCCGTGGAGCGCTCACCCGCATCATCAACAACTATGCAAATTCCACCGGCATTGCGAAAAAGGAAAAGATCGCAATTTCCGGCGATGATGCGCGCGAAGGGCTGACCTGCGTTCTCTCCGTCAAGGTGCCTGATCCCAAGTTCTCGTCGCAGACCAAGGACAAGCTTGTGTCTTCCGAAGTTCGCCCGGTTGTCGAAGGCTTCGTCAATGATGCCCTGGGTGCCTGGTTTGAGGAACATCCGTCTGATGCCAAGATCATAGTTGGCAAGGTGGTTGAAGCCGCCGCCGCCCGCGAGGCCGCCCGCAAGGCGCGTGAATTGACCAGACGCAAGGGCGCTCTCGATATTGCAGGCCTGCCCGGCAAGCTGGCCGAATGCCAGAACCGCGATCCAGCCGCTTCCGAACTCTTCATCGTCGAGGGTGACTCGGCAGGTGGTTCTGCCAAGCAGGGCCGCAACCGTTTTAACCAGGCGGTGCTGCCACTGAAGGGCAAGATCCTCAATGTCGAACGCGCCCGCTTCGATCGCATGCTGGGATCGGCGGAAATTGGCACGCTGATCACCGCCCTTGGCACCGGCATCGGGCGCGAGGAATTCAATATCGCCAAGCTGCGCTATCACAAGATCATCATCATGACCGACGCCGACGTTGACGGCGCGCATATCCGCACTTTGCTGCTGACCTTCTTCTATCGCCAGATGCCGGAGATCATCGAGCGCGGCCATCTCTTCATCGCCCAGCCGCCGCTCTACAAGATCAAGCGCGGCGCATCCGAGCAATATCTCAAGGACAATCCGGCACTCGAAGAAAACCTGATTGCCTCGGGCCTCGAAAACTCCAAATTGGTCCTGGGCGACGGCAGCGAGCGTTCGGCCCGTGACCTGCGCGCCGTGGTCGATGAGGCGCTTGCGGTGCGCAGCATCATCGAAGGCCTGCATTCGCGCTATCCGAAATTCGTGATCGAGCAATCGGCCATTGCCGGTGCCCTCAATCCGGAAGTGATTTCCAATACCGAGAACGCTGCGGCGGCGGCGGGCTATATTGCCAGGCGGCTGGATGCCATTTCAGACGAAACCGAACGCGGTTGGCACGGAACAGCCGATGCCGAGGGTGGCCTCACCTTTGGCCGTGAAGTGCGCGGCGTCAAGGAAAGCTGGCATATCGATTCCAAACTCATCGGTTCTTCCGATGCCATGCGGCTGGACCGCAAGACCGGTCACTTGCAGGAAGTCTATGCGCGACCTGCCAAGCTGCGTCGCAAGGATGCCGACACCGCAATTCACGGGCCGTTGAGTCTGCTGGACGCGGTCTTTTTGGCAGGCCGCAAGGGCGTGTCGCTGCAACGCTATAAGGGTCTTGGCGAAATGAATGCCGACCAGCTGTGGGAAACCACGCTGGATCCGAACGAGCGTTCGCTGCTCAAGGTGCGTGTTGCGGAAATCGATCAGGCCGATGACATTTTCACCAAGCTGATGGGCGATGTTGTCGAACCGCGCCGCGATTTCATCCGCGAGAACGCGCTGAATGTCGCAAACCTGGACGTGTGATCAGGCGGTCAGTCGGTATCCCGGTTTCTCGGAATCCTGTGCCTGCGTGATGCTGAACCTGTCAATGAGGCGCGTGCCGTTGTCCGAGAGGCTGGCGAATTGCTCCACCGACATCGGACGGCCCATGAGATAGCCTTGCGCTTCTTCACAACCGGCTTCCTGGGTGAAGCGGTATTGGCTTTCGGTTTCGATGCCTTCGGCCAGAACCGGAACCTGAAGCGCCGTACCAAGACCCACCACTGACTTGAAAATGGCACCGGCGCGTTGATCGACATCCGACGTGGTGATGAAGGACTTGTCGATCTTGATGCGGTCGAAGGGGAATGAATTGAGCAGCGACAACGACGAATAGCCGGTGCCAAAGTCATCCATCGCAATCGAAATGCCAAGCGCCTTGATCTGACGCAGGCTGTGCAGCGCCCGGCCAAGGTCCTGGATCAGGGCGGTTTCGGTCACTTCCAGCTCGAGGCGTGACGGCGACATGCCGGTCTCGGTGATGATGCTGCGCACTGATGTGGCGATGCTGGAAAGACCTATGGCTTTTGCCGAGATATTGACTGCAAAGCGCGGCACGGCAGGCCATTCAATGGCCAGCTTGCACGACTTGCGCAGCACCCATTCATCAATCTCGGCGATCAGGCCATTCTCTTCGGCGATCGGAATGAACTCGCTGGGCGGCACAAATCCGCGGGTAGGATGTTTCCAGCGCAGCAGCACTTCGAGCCCCGCCAACTCGCCTGTCGTAACATTGAACTGCGGCTGGAAGTAGGGCGAGAACTCATCGTTCTGGATGGCGCTTTTCAGGTCATGTGCCAGACGGCGACGCTCGCGCACGAATTTGTCGATATTGGCACCGAAGACGCAGACCGGCAGACCGGGCTCCGACTTGGCGCGGTACATGGCAAGGTCGGCATTGGCCAACAGGTCCTGTCGTGATGTCCCGTGTTGCGGGAAGAAGGCGATGCCGATGGAAACGCCCGGCTCGATGATGCGGCCCTCAAATTCGATGTGCTGGCACAATGACGTGTTCAGGCGGCTGGCCAGGTCGGTTGCCGTTACATGATCGCCGCATTGCTGGACCAGGACGAACTCGTCTCCGCCGAGGCGCGCTGCATATTCGCCATCCAGCAAGAGTGCTGTAATACGATTGGCTGTCGTCTTGAGCAGATGGTCGCCCGCGGCATGGCCGAACAGGTCGTTCACTTCCTTGAAGCGGTTGAAGTCGAAACTCAACACGGCGAGCTGGCGCTGCGCGTTGCCAGCTTCACTGATCGCCTGATCCATGAATTCGTTGAAGGCCATCCGATTGGGCAAGCCGGTCAACCCGTCATGCATGGCGATCTTGCGGATGCGCTGTTCGGCGAGGTCTTTGGCCTTGAGGTCGTTGACGCGGGTCGTCACGTCATGGAGCGCCAACACCATGCCGCCGTCATTCAGCTCGGTCTTGTAGGCTTCGACGATGAACTCGCCCAGTGCCACGTCCTTCTCGGTCGCCTTTTCTGCCAGTCCGACCAGGTTGAGGAGGCTTTTTGGATCGCCGGGGAAGGCAGCCTGCGCAAATTCCGTAAAACGCGGATTCCACAGCGACAGCTCGCCCTTCTTGTCGATCACTGCAACACCCGAGATGGTGCTCTTCAGCACCGCCTGCAGGAGCCTTTGGCGTTCGGCATGGGCCAGAGCATAACGCACTGACCGGTCGATCACTTCCGGGGCTATGGAAAGCTTGGGCAGGAAGTCGGATGCGCCGGCCCGCAGTGCCTCTTCGTCGATATAGTAGTCCGGCATGCCGGTGAGAAGAATGATTGGTGTATCAATTCCCGCCGCCCGCACGTTCTTGATGTAGTCGATGCCGGTGACCGGCCCGAGGCGATAATCGCTGAGAATGACATCGAAGCTTTCCCGCGCCAGGATGCCCATTGCCGACAAGGCAGATGTTGCTTCCGAGACCCGGTAGACCGTGCCCTTCACTTCGCTGAGGGCGTCCTTGATCAGATAAAGATCATCGTCGTCGTCATCGACGACGAGCATCTTGAGGATGCGATCTCCATTCCCTGACATGACTCTACCCACTCACCCCGAAGGCGGCATACCCTGCCGCCAGACCCGTGTTTAAGCGACTTTGCGCTCGATGTATTGTTCCTGGTCGTTGAGTTTCACATTCTTCGCAACCAGCAACTGGCGGATGTCGCCAAGCTTACGAAGGCCAGCGATTTCCGGCATGGTGAAGCGCACGTGGAAAGCATTTTCAATTGCGAAAACCACTTCGATGTGACGCAGTGAATCCCACTTTGGCGTGTTCTGCGCGTTGGATTCGTCTGAAAGTGTGGCAGAGTCTACGCCGAGGACTTTGCCGATGATGCTGTAAAGCTGCATTATAATCTCCTGTTTGAACGCCTGTTTTTTTGTCGTTGCGGACCGATATTAACCGAAAATCTGTTTGCGGATCGTTACCGGCCAGCGCGCAGGATCGAATCCATGTTGAGTGAATGCAGCAAGGACCCAACGCTCAATTCCGAGCCCAACACAGCCAGTATGGGCAGGTTCGCCATTTGAAGTGTTAAAATCGAAGCGCTTGCCGAAGAAGTTTCCGTGCAAGTTTATCGATCCGCATGCGAGCTTCTTAACGCTGCCGTCATTTGATAGCGCCGGAATCTTGATTTCATTCTTCACTTCCTGCGCTGCCTGGAAGAATTTCTTGGCAGCTGAAACCGTGGCAAAGAACGGGTCGGTGGCAGTCTGGACCGAGCAATCGATGTCAATCAGTGCGGCCAGCTCCTCAATGATCGGCAGGGCCTTCTTGCGCACGTCGCGGCAGAAATCCTCCGTGCCGACGAAAACCAGTTCGCGCACGTTGAACTCATAGAGCCGGTCAAGGCCGTTGATGTTGCGCGATTCATAGCGGAACACGCGTCCCATCCAGGTGTAGCATTCGCCTGTCTCATAAACCTTGCCCTTGAGCGTCGGGTAGCATGGAAAACATGCCGCCGGATTGAGGCACATGCCGTCAATGTGGATATGCTCGGTTGGCGGCATGACCGCGCCTTCCGAACATGAGTTGGCGCGACGGAACTCTTCGATGGCGTCGAAGTCTTCAATCACGTTGCCCATATAGGTAACGGCATTGGGGTGGGAGTCGAAATAACCACATTTGTGCAGCGTATCGGCATCGATCATCGCCGGGAAATGGCTGTCTTCGGCACCATAGACGGCGCGGTAAAGCTCGCCGGCGCGTTCGTTGATCAGCTTGGCAAGGCGCAGAACCGGACCGCTATAGGCGACCTGGCCCTTGCCATAATCATGCATCCAGCCGCGCTCAACCAGACCGTCATTGACCCCGATCTGATAGGGGCCAGTGTCCTGACGCTTGGTTTCGACGAAGACCTTGATTTCAAATCCTGCAACCTGGCGCACCATGACTTCGAGGTAGCGCTTGGTCTTGTCGGTGACGACGTCAAGGTCTGCACCTGCGCGGGTTGTCACGGTAACCGACGTGAGGTCTTCGTTAACCTTGATCTTCTCGATCATGGGCGAGACAAATACCGATTCCTTTTCGATATCGCCTGCAACTTCCGTATCAATCTCGCGTGGCAATGCGAGGGTGATTTCGCTGAAATCTGTCATGTGCTTGTTCATTCTATTTCTCCATCTAGTCCCTGTTAGAAGTTGTAATAAAGGAAGCTCGTGCCCGAGCCGATTGACGTCAGTGCGATGGCGTAAGTGAGAGCGGTGACGAATGCGCTGCTCATCTTTGGCCGCCAGGCGAGAAGGCCAGCGTCCTGCTCGACATCCTGCGGTTTCATGTCTGATGTTGGCCAGTCGAGGTGCAACACCTGCTGGGTATTCGGCAAGAGCAGGGTTACGGCACCGAGGATGATCACCATCGACAAGGCCTGGTCAACTACAAATCCTGCGAAAGCATGTGCATCTGCATCGCCAAGGTGGGCCAGCGGGTTCCACATGCTGGCCAGAACTGTTGCCGCTGTTGACATGTTGGGCGAACGGAAGATCACCAGGCCTGTGACAACAACAGCCATGGTACAGAACCAGGCAATGGGCGCAGGCAGGCGGATGCCGGAGAATTCACGCCAGGCAAGATATCCGGCGATGGCGCAGCCATGCAGCAAACCATAGACGGCAAAGGTCAATCCCGAACCGTGCCAGACACCTGCCACCATGAAAGTGACAATTGCCGGAACAGCTGCGGTGAGCGCGTATTTCTGCACGCGACCGGCGCGGCATGTCATGGCGCGGCGCATGCCGCTCATGGCGAGGCCGGTGTAGATGTAATTTGTGAAGAAGCGCGTCATGGTCATGTGCCAGTTGCGCCAGAAGTCGGAAATGTTGGTGGTCTTGAATGGCGAATTGAAATTGAGCGGCAGCTTGATCCCGAAAATCAGCCCGAGGCCGATTGCCATGTCGGAATAGCCGGAGAAGTCGAAATAGAGCTGCAGCGTGTAGCACAGGGTACCGATCCATGCCGTGACCGGATCAACCGCCGAGCCCGCTGCGACACCATTGAACATGGCGTTGGCATAGGGCGCAATCTGATCCGCAAGGACGACTTTCTTGAACATGCCAAAGCCGAACATGGTGAGGCCGACGGCAACGCGCCGCATGTCGAAAGCCTTGATCGCCGGATTGTCGAGCTGCCGCATGAATTCGTTTTGCAGCACCAGCGGTCCGGCCGTGACACAGGGGAAAAACGCACTGAAAAGGGCATAACGTGCAAAGTCATGGCGTACGAGCTGACCGTTGAAGGCGTCAATCAGATAGCCGATCTGGATAAAGGTGAAGAAGGAAACGCCGATGACGTTGACGGCATGTGGCGCTGTTGCAGACGGGCCGAACAGCCCGACGAGGAAATCCGAATATTTCAAATAACCCAGCGCCAGCAGATTGACCGCTATGCCGCCAATCATCAGCTTTCTGGTGACGTCCCTGTCATCCTTTTTGGAAATGATGGCGCGTGCAATCAGGAAGTTGACAGTGATCGAAGTGATGAGAATGGCAAGCAGATTGAGTCCGAACAACCCATAGAAGGCGAAGGACGCGGCAACCAGAAAATTGATTGAAGCATTCCAGCCGCCGATGCGATTGGCAATCACGAAACCACCATAGATCACTGGCAGGAATGCCAGGACGAACTCGAAGGAGGAAAACGACAATGGATATCGAAAGCTGAGGAAGTCCATTATTTCGCCGCCTGTTTGTCGAGTTCGATGAATTGGTTGAAAATCTTCTGCAGGCACGCCGGATTGGCATGCTCGGAATCGATGTATTCTTCAGCCACGCAGCCTACGGATTTTGGATCAAACCCGCCGAAGGTCTTGATGCCGTATTTTTCCGCAAGGTTTTTCTGCAAGTCGATGACGGGCTGGAGACCATCCATGTATGCCGTCCCCTGCACTGCGTCCCAGAACTGCGGATTGTAGGGTGGTTGCACGAAATAGATCGTGATACCCTGCTTCTGCAGGTGCTGAATGAGTTTCTCGAAGGCGGCAACACCGCGCTGCTCGATCAGCGGTGGAGACTTGATCTTCACTTTTGCAAAGCTCAGCGATTCCTGCAACGTGCGTTCCTTGGTGAACACGTTCATGTGATCGCTCGACCACATGATCGAGCCATCGGGCATCAGCACGTCAAGTTCCTTGAACGCCGTTTCTTTCGTTGCCTGCGGAAGCTCTTCGGCATTCGCCCACCGTACGACGTTGTTGAACAACATGCCGAGCGCGAACTTCTCGCGGAACCGGTGCCACGGAAGGGACTTCAGGTATGGTTCCTTTTCGATACCGAGCTTGTCAGCCATCTTGCGCCAGTTGGGAATGCCTGGTTCCCACAAATAATCAGGACGCGATGGCATTGGCGCGAAAATATTGTCGCGCAATGCAATCACCAGTTTCTTCGGCATGCGGCCATTGCTTTCCCATATCCAGGCCATGCCAAGCAGGTCTTCCCAAAACTCGCGGTGGATATGCGAGTTGTACCATTTCATGTTGGGGATGAGGTCGTGGTGCGCCTCTTGCCAGTGGCTGGCACCAAACAGAACCATCTCCGGAGTCTCGGTCATCTCCGCGACATGCAGCTCCCGCAGCTTGCGGATGTTGATGTTGAGATCAAAGGTGGCGAAGTTCTCGCCCCTTGCGAATGACTGCGCGGCTGGCAACATGCCGTTGTCATCATACATCGGGGCGTTGAAGCGCTTGTTGCCCTCGAAAATAAGTCCGACACCCATCGCTGTGAGAACAGCAGCAGCAATCATGTATTTTTTGAAACTCGAAGCCGACAGGCCCGGCCTTGCGGCTGCAGGAGCCGATATTTTTACAGGTGGCGCCGCAGGCTGCTTGTTTACAGCATTCGACCGCACGGGTGAAGGCTGAGGCACGACAGACGGGCGGGCAGCTGGTGTTGTAACGACACGCGCAGGCAACCTTGCGAACAAGTCACGACGCACGCGGAAGGCCATGCCTTGCACGCTCTCGCCAATCAATTCAGACGATACAACCCCTTGAGACACATCACACCCCGTTTTGTCGGCAGGGTTTAGTATGATCGTGAGGAAAATTGGTAAACCGGACCGCATACTTGGCATGTCCGCTGCAAAAACGTGCAGTCGTCGCTAATACAAAGACTATTTCACGTGGAGAATTTTAGATAAAGTCAAAGAACCAGTTCAGGTCACTGTTCAAGCCGCTGTTCAAACTTGTGTTCAAGCCAGTGCAAATCCGTGCGCTTCCTGCTCTTCGCGCTTGGCCTTCACAAGATAGTTGACGACCAGCGGGGCCAGGAAGATCGGCACCTGGGAAATGCCGACATAGGCTGCGGTTTCGGCTTTCATCGCGCCCGGCAAGAGCGCAAAGCCAAGGCCCACATTCCTGAACCCGCTGACGATACTGGCTGTCATGGCGTCGGTGATGCCTTGTTTGAACATGACGATTGCGGTGAGGTATGCCATGCCTGCACCGAGGACCGTGACAATCATCAGATAGTTGAAAAAGTGCCGCGGATCCGACCATGCAAGGTCTCGCGCTGGCCCGAGAATTCCCAATCCGAATATGATCAGGGTTAATATGGTGAGCCTGCGCGAAGAATTTTCGAGTGATTCAGCCGTGGCCGGGGGAATGGCCCTGGCGAACGCCATGTAAACAAGAAACAGGCCGACGGGCAGGACAAGAAATGTCGTACACTGGTGTATGTATGTTTTGATGTTGATCGACGACTCTGCATGCAGCACCACCGAGAAAAAGAAAAAGTAGGATGCCGGCATCATGAATGTCGACAGGATCATGCACTGAAGCGCCTTTTGCTTGTTGAGTTTCAACAGGTCTGCAAAAGTCGGTGACGCAAAAAGCGATCCGGCAGACGCCGTGACGACCATTAACGCCACGATTGAGCCGTGTATCTTGCCGAGTTTTGCTGCGGCGAGAATAATGGTTGGCAGGGCAAAGAGCTGCCAGAGCACGACAGTCCAGATGCGGCCGTCAACACTGAAGACATCGGCAACGTCGAAACGCGCCATCGGCACCAGTGAGAGAATGATCATGGCGAACAAGGCAAAAAACGCAAATGGCGCAAATATTTCCGAAAGGCCGGGTATCGCAAAACCCGCCACCAGCGCTGCTGCAAGCAACCAGCACGCAGCGGTTCTTTCCGCATTTGTAAGCATTAACTCTTCCTTCACCCTGAAACCAGATTGGTCCCGGACAGCAATCTTGCGTAAGTTCAAAACCTCCATACTGTGACTTTGTTAAGAAAGAAAAAACCGGAAAACTCGCGTCATTTTCACTGTTCTTTTAGGTGTTTCCGCGCATGTTCCCGCAGGGAGAAATCGGGGTATGTCAATCAATCAAACTGTAACAGTGTTGCCGGGCTCTGAGCGCGTTGCGCCACCTGATCCGCAAAGCAGTCACGAATTGGCCAGTCTGTTTGCCGGTGCCGATGTCGGCCTCGCGCTGTTTGACTCCAGCCTGTCACTCTTGGCCTGCAATTCACTCTACCGTTCGCTGTGCGGCTATCTTGATACCGAAGCTGCAACCGGCATGAATCTGCGCGACCTGATGTCGGCAACCTTCCGTCGCCAGAACGTTCCGGAAGATGAAATCAAGCAACGCATCGAACGTATCGTCACCACGCTTGATCCGGGGTCCGCCTATTCATTCCGCTATGCAGCCCCCAGCGGGCGTGTTGTCGAAGTACGCCGCCGCAGATTGCCCAACGGCACAGTGGTTGAAACCGTAAGGCAAATTGAAACAACGGCCCAGGGGCCGGACATGAACAGTCAGTATGAGATGATTGCCGAGCGTTCGCGCGCGCGTCTCATGCATGCTCTCGACGTGATGGTCGATGGATTTGGACTTTATGACGCGAATGACCGTCTGGTCTTATACAACAGAAAATATGTCGACTTCAGCCCCAAGGTTTCGGACATTGTCATGCCTGGCGTGCCGAAGGAAGAAATCCTGCGTGAATCGGTCCGCCGCGGCGCATTCATACTCAATGGCATGGAACCGGACGACTATATCGCCTGGCGATTGGAACGACATCGCAACCCGACTGGTCCCGTGGAAGTGCAATTCTCCGATGGCCGCTGGATCCTGATCACCGAAAAACGCACTGAAGATGGCGGCATCGTCGGCACGCGTTCCGACATTACCGAAATGAAACTGCGTGAAATGGAGATGCTGCGCATTTCCCAGCAGCTTCACGCCAAGAACATCCATTTCGATGCTGCACTGAGCAACATGGTCATGGGCCTCTGCATGTTCGACAAGGAGCAGAAGCTCATTGTTGTGAACAGGCAATATCTTGAAATCTACGGCTTCTCGTCTGATGTCGTAAAGCCTGGCATTTTCCTGCGCGACATCATGGAATATTCCGTGAGCCTCGGAAACTACACGCAGGAAGAAGCCGAGCGTGCGCTTGCCGAACGTAACGATCCGGTCCGGCTCGCCAGCCGCAATACGCTGAAACAGCGCCTCAAGGATGGCCGTGTCATCGCCGTGATGAACGAACCGATGAAGGATGGCGGCAGCATTGCCACCTATCATGACATTACCGAGAGTGAGCGCAGTGCTGAAACCATGCTGGAATATACCCGCAAGCTCGAACGCTCGAACCGCGAGCTGGTCGATTTTGCCTATGTTGCCTCGCATGACTTGCAGGAGCCTCTGCGCAAGATCGAAGCTTTCGGCGACCGCCTGACCAAGAAATATGCCTCGATCCTGCCCGATGATGGCAAGATGTTTGTCGAGCGCATGCAAAGTGCGGCCGAACGCATGCGCCGCCTGATCAACGATCTTCTGTCATACTCGCGCGTGACCACGGCAGCCAAGCCGTTCCAGATGACGGCACTGAATGATGTCGTTGCCGATGTCATATCGGACCTCCAGATCCGCATCGAGGAAAACCACGGCAAGGTTGAAGTTGGAAACCTTCCGGCAATTTACGGCGACCCGACACAACTGCGTCAGCTGCTGCAGAACATCATCGGCAATGCATTGAAGTTCAAAAAACCGGACGTCGACCCGGTGGTGACCGTAACGGCGGTCGTGACCCAGGAACATGAGCTTCCGATTGTCGGCCCGGCAGCGATCATTACAATTATCGACAATGGCATTGGTTTCGACAACCAGTTCCGCGACCAGATTTTCACCATCTTCCAGCGCCTTCACACGCGCAATGAATATGAGGGAACGGGCATTGGACTTGCCACGTGCCGGAAAATTGTCGAGCGCCACCACGGCACCATCATTGCTGATGGAAAGCCGAATGAGGGCTCGGTCTTCACGATTACTTTGCCCAAAAACCAGGATATCAAGGAGAATGCCGCATGAGCCGCAGCAGCTATCCAATTCGCATTGTTGTCGCAGATGACGATCCAGATGACCGGATGATGATCAAGGACGCCTTCGAAGAGGCCAAGCTTGGCAATCCAGTCGACTTTGTGCAGGACGGCGTCGAACTGATGGAATATCTCCGTCGCGAGGGCCAGTATGCCAACATGAAGAACCAGCCCTTTCCCGGGTTCATCCTGCTCGATCTCAACATGCCGCGCAAGGATGGCCGCACGGCGCTGAAGGAGATCAAGGAATCGGCGGACCTGCATCGCATTCCGATCGTCATTCTCACGACATCGAAAGCAGAAGAGGACATCATCAAGACCTATAATCTTGGTGTGAACTCGTTCATCTGCAAACCGGTGTCATTCGACGGACTGGTTGAAATCGTGAAGACAGTTGGTCGTTACTGGATCGAGATCGTGGCCTTGCCACCAGAATGCAAACGCTCAGCTGCCTGAGCATTGCGCAAAGAATTCCTGAGCATTGCGCAAAGAAATAAAGACGAAAAACCGGCATCGTGCCGGTTTTTTGTTGCGCCCCGGTTATTGCGCCCCGGTTATTGCGTGAGCGTACCGCGCAGCGTTTCGTCAGGAATTGCCGCAACGTGCTGTTCATGAGTTGGCGCAAACATCTGATCGGGCAACCAGGTTGCAAGGCCGGGAATGGCAATCAGGATGAAAACCATCGCCAGCATGATGGCAAAGCTCGGTATCGACCATCGCGCGATGCGGAAAATATTGTGGCCCGTCATCGACTGCAGCACAAACAGGTTGAAACCCACAGGCGGCGTGATCTGTGCCATTTCCACGACGAGAACAACAAATATGCCGAACCAGATCATGTCGATTCCGGCCTGACGTACCAGTGGTTCAACAACAGATATCGTCAGTGCAATGCATGAAATTCCGTCAAGGAAGCATCCGAGTATCGTGAACAACACCAGAAGCGCCATCAGCAAGGCAAAGGGCGACAGGTGAAGGGTCGCAACATATTGCGCAAGGTGCTCGGGCAATTGCGAAAATGCCATGGCCTGTGAAAGTCCGGCAGAAGCCAGGAGGATAAATCCAATCATGGTCGTCGTGCGCGTCGAGCTCATCAGGCTTTCGGAAAAATTCTTCCAGTTGAGTGTGCCCTGCCACCAGGCGAGACCAAGCGATCCGGCAACGCCGGTCGCGGCAGCTTCGGTTGCAGTGGCAATGCCGGCGAACATGGACCCCAGGACGATAAAGAGGAGAACATGCACGGGAATGAGAAGCTTTGATGCCGCAATCTTCTCTTTGAAGGTGGTGGCTGGTTCCACGTCCGGTGCGTAGCCCTTCATCGTGCTTGCCTTGATGGCAACATATATCGTGAACATCGCGGCCAGCACAAAGCCAGGGACGATGCCGGCAATGTTGATCTTCGCGATCGATTCATTGGTCATCACGCCATAGACGACCATCATGATGGATGGCGGGATCATCAGGCCCAGCGTGGCGGGACCGGCCAGCGTCCCGATCACCAGGGGTTCTGGATAATTGCGTTTCATGAGTTCCGGAACTGTCATCTGGCCGACAGTTGAAAGCGTCGCAGCCGACGAGCCGGAAACCGAGCCAAAAATTGTGCAGCCCATCACATTGGTGTGCAACAGCCCACCAGGCAGGCGGCCCATGATGGGTGCCAGGCCCCTGAAGAGATCTTCAGACAGTCGTGTGCGAAAGAGAATGTCGCCCATCCACACAAACATGGGAAGTGCGGTCAAGAGCCATGAAGCCTGTGAAGACCAGAACGTTGTTGCAAGCGATGCACCCGTCGCCGGTGCGCCATAGAATTCCATTGCAAAGGCTGCAACAGCTACCAGCCCGAAACCGACCCACACGCCCGCACCCAGCAGCACGAAGAGGACGAGAAACATGACGGCGATGAAAAGTGTCGGATCCATGATGTCAGAGCTCCCGCTTCATAGCGCATCAGGCGAATCTGCCAGCCCGTGATTTCCAAAAAGCATGAGGCGCAATGTTCTGTCGGCAACGGAAAGACACAGCAAGGAAAGCCCGAGTGCCATGCTGGTTTGCGGAACCCACAAAGGCGTTGCGTCCATGCCTTCGCTGATGTCGCCGAGCATGACCGACCAGTACACCATGGCCCAGGCGTAATATGTGATCCAGCCGCAGATGAGGCAGGCAGCGATGAAACCGAGGCGCTCGATCAATCCGCGCGCCTTGCCCGCCATCGACAGAAACAGCCCGATCCTGATGTGGCTGCCGGTGTCCAGCGTATGGGCCAGCCCGAAGAAGACGGATGCTGCCATGAAGTAGCTGGCATAATTGGTGAAGCCAGGGGGATTGAAGCCGACCATGCGGCCGATGATCTGCACCATCGTTACGACAAATACGGCAAGGATGAAAAATCCGGCCGCATAGCCCGACCATTGGTAGACAGGCGTGACCATCTTGATCACACGATGATAGAAGTGTCCCGCAGGATCACTCACGGCAACTGGACTCAGACTGACCACAAAGATACTCCAACTAGGACCGTCAAGCCCCGGTTGGGGAGCTTGATGTGTTATTTCTTGAATCCGGAAAGCACCGCTTTTCCGGCCTCGCCAGCGCTGGCCAGCCATTCATCAGACATGGTCTTGCCAATTGCAGACAGTTCCGCCTTCAGGGCGTCTGACGGCACAACAATCTGGATGCCATTCTCGGCAAGGGTCTTGAGAGCCGCGTCGTTGGCAGCTTTTGATTTTTCCAGCCCAGCGGACTCTGCCTTGGTTGAACAGTCTGCAAGTGCAGTCTTGCTCTTGTCGTCCAGTCCGTCGAACTTTGCCTTGTTCATGATGACATGGTTGCGCGGCATCCATGCCTCAACCTGGTAGAAATATTTCGTCTGTTCCCAGGCTTTCGTATCAACACCGGTCACTGCCGAGGTGATCAGCGCATTGATCACGCCTGCTGCAAGGGCCTGGCTGGTTTCGGCAGCTTCAATTTGCACGGGCACCATGCCCGTGAGTTCAGAGATGCGTTGCGTTGCCTTGTTGTAGGAGCGGATCGTGATGCCCTTCATGTCGGCAACGGATTTCACGTCCTGCTTGAAGTACAGGCCTTGGGCCGGCCAGGGAACGGAATACAGGAGCTTCAAACCCTGGCCTTCAAGGGCCTTGTCAAGTTCGGGGCGTGCCGCCGAAAAAAGCTTCACGGAATCATCATAGGAATTGACGATGAAGGGAATAGAGTCCGTACCGAAAATGGGATTTTCTTTTTCATGCGCGGAAAGCAGCCGCTCGCCGAGAATGGCTTGTCCGGTCTGAACGGCGCGCTTGATGTCTGCGGCCTTGAACAGGTTGCCATTGGGATGAACGGCAATTGTGATACCGTCGGCAGTGCCTTGCGCAACGCAGGTCGCAAATTCCTGAATGTTCAAAGTATGGAAGTTCGCTGCCGGATAGCCGGTGGGCAAGTCCCACTTTTCGCCAGCGACGGCCAGGGTTGATACAGGTATCAGGGCTGCAGCAAGTGCCGCAATCACCGTTGTTCCGGATAATAGGCTCATTTTAAACCGCATTCCACATTACCTTGCTGTTTGACACCTTCGTCAAGTTGCCGGACGTCGAAACGACCGCCCTGCAAACGTCCATGTTTTGCCAGAAAGCCGTTAAGAATTGGTTGGGCGCAATTTGTCACCGCGCAATTTTCGGGAATTTGAGCTGATCGTTCAGGATTTGATCCCTGAACTTTGGGATGATCCTTTCAAAACCTCCGAATTTTTGATCAACACTCTGTTCTTGAACGTAAAAACAGGTTGTCCACAAGATGGTGCAGGCTGTTGATAGAGCGACCTTTACTCTACCCAGGCAGCCCTTCAAAGCTTAACAATCAGTTAAGATACAGGCTTGGGAGTTTGGCGTTTGATGCGTAAGGTTATTTTGTCTGCAGCCGTGTTGTTTGCTGCATGTGTGTCCAGCCCAATCATCCCTTTTGCTGCCGACGTGGCTGGCCTGACCTGGGGACAATTTGTCACCGGTACGACGTCTGAAGCGCAATCGCCAAGTGTTGATCTGTCCTCAGAGCAGGGAAAACTCCGGGCCAAAATCAGGGTCGGTGATCTCACGGCCAATGCCGATGGCGAAAAAACCAATGCATCAGCCACATTTTCCGGCGAATTTCTTTTGACTCAGCCAAAGCACAGCGACCTCGGGTCGTTCCGCGCGACAATCAGCGGACTGATCGTCAAGACAGCTGGATCAACTGCGCGTATTGATCTGGCCTTTGGCGATATCCGGAAGACCATCGAGTGGCAGGCCACGGATGTGAAGAGCGAGCGATTCGAGCAAGTGATCACCGCCGTCGTTCCCGGCGGTCGTGTGCCAGTACCGTTCCCGGTATCTGCGCTCCTCCTGACCAGCAAACCTGCCGACAGTGGCGCTGTGCTGCTGACGCTCGATACAATCGACATAGAGCTGGCGCCCATCCTGGTCGGCGACAACGCAAAGCCGACAGCACCTTGGGTGCTGCCGGCTGCAATGCTAGCACGTTAGCGGTTGATTAGACCGTGATCGGCTTCAGCGACTGACGCATGAACAGACGCCAGCGACCGTCTTCACGGCGCCAAACCTGTACAATTGCCAGCGTCAGATCCAGGTCCTTGCCCTGGAAGATGAGGCTTGCTTCGAACGTATGGCGCGCAATTGCTTGATCGCCATTTGTCTTGATATCGTGATCATAAAGTTTGATTGACTTGAAAACTTCAGCCTTGTCGACAACGGTCTTTACAAACTCGACCTTTGTCTGGACCACGCCGTTGGCATGGCCAAACGACATTGCGTCAGAAGAAAGTTCAAGCAGGCGGGCACCATTGCCTTCGACCATCGCCTTGCGATAATCTTCGACGGCCTTCAGAATCTCGTCAGTGTCGCAAGCAAGGGCATCTGAGCTCATTGCCGTTGACACAAGTGCTGCTCCGGCAGTAGCCAAGCCAGCGATAGTTACATTTCGTCTCGTCAGGTTCATTTTTCCACTCCCCACACAGGATTTGTCTGCTTTTGACAGCCGCAAATTAAAGTGCGGTAAAAACCGGACTCGCCGAAGCGCCGACAAGGACCAATTGTCCGACGTGGTTAACGAACTGCTATTAAGCAACAGAGGCAGAAATCGTGATTTTCCGCTCAATTCTAGATATTCAGTGGACTTTAAGACAGATGCAGAAATCCCCTTTTCGCCCCTGTTCTTTTAACACATAGTGCGATCGGATTCGCGCGCGGATTGTACAAGTTGAAGAGCCTGCCCCTAAAATGACAGCCATTGTAGCAATTGACACAACCCCGACTGATGGCTTGATGCCGGTGATCGACGTTTTGGTCGATGGCGGGCGCTGGACAGACGGCGTCAACAAACCTGTCACACTGACGTATGCATTGAAGAGCGGTGTCGACCCTCACCAGGACGCCAACGGCTACTCGGCGAATGGATTGACAACGGGCAAGGTTTGGACCGCGATGGAAGCAGCCGCCTTGAAGGCGGCAATGCAGGCCTGGTCAAACGTGATCAATGTTTCATTTGTGAAAACCACCAATGTAGCCGACTTGTGGTATTGGCTGGGACCCAACGCGGAAATGCCGGATGGGGCACTGGGCTGGCATGAACTCCCGGCAGAAGCACTTGCTGTTCCTGCATATGGCGCTTTCAACTATGAGGATTTTGCCTGGCGCAGTACCGGTCTGAGGCCAGGTGGCGACGCCTTTCTCGTCATGCTGCATGAGCTGGGGCATGGCCTCGGACTTTCGCATCCGCATGAGCACGGCAACGAGTTTCCCGGCGTTACAAGTGCGTTTGGCTCGTTTGGTGACTTCAAGTTGAACCAGGGCATTTTCACAACGATGTCCTACAATGACGGTTATGCAACCAGGTTCCCAAATCATTCAGACGTGACCTATGGCAAGCAGATGACGCCAATGGCGCTTGATATTGCCGCGGTGCAGGCGATCTATGGCAAGAACATGAAGTATCACACGGGCAGTGACACTTACGTGTTGCCCGACCAGAATGTCATGGGCACCGGATGGACCTGTATCTGGGATGCGGGTGGAAATGACCGCATTTCAGCAGGTGTAACCACCAGGTCTGCCTATATTGATCTAAGGCCTGCCACGCTCGTGGGTGCCGATGCAGGCGGATATGTGTCGAGCGTGAGCGGAATTGTTGGTGGCTTTACCATTGCCAGTGATGTGGTGATTGAATCGGCAATCGGTGGCCAAGGCAATGACCGGATCTACGGCAATGACACAAACAACTCACTCTACGGAAAAAACGGCAACGACACTCTCACCGGACTTTCGGGCAATGATTGGCTTGATGGCGGCCTCGGTGATGACAAGCTGGTTGGCAGCGCAGGCGTGGATACCGCGAGCTACATGACTGCCACTGGTAACATGGTCATCGACTTGCGCAAGGTTTCCCAGCAAAGCACAGGCTCGGCCGGAATGGACACCTTGACCGGGATCGAAAATATCGTGTCCGGTGCGGGCGACGACAAGCTGACTGGCAATGCCGAGGAAAACCGCTTTGTAGCCGGAGCCGGAGCAGACCGGATCTTCGGTTACGAGGGAAACGACGTTGCCGCAGCAGGCGCTGGCAACGATTACTATAGTGGCGGGACGGGTGTTGATACGCTGGACTTCAGCACAATGAGAGGTGCTGCCAATGTCAATCTGTTGCTGACAGTGCGGCAGAACACCCTGGTGGCAGGTCTTGATGAATTTCATTCCTTTGAGAATATTGTGGGCACAGCTTTCAGCGACAGTTTGCGCGGTAACAACGTGGCGAATCTCATCAAGGGCGGTAACGGCAATGACACCATATCCGGCGGCGGCGGTCTTGACCAACTTCAGGGCGGCAACGGCAACGATGTGCTGGACGGGGGCACAGGCGCTGACTTGATGTGGGGTGGGACCGGCAATGACAGGTTCGTATTTGACAATTCAGGTGATGCCGCATCCGAACAGGCCGGCCAGGGAACAGATGCCATCGCCTCATACGTAAACGTGTCAGGACGTGGCATTGACGACGCAGTGGCTGCTTATGCCAAGGGTTCGATCGAAAAGTTCACGTTGCTTGGATCGGCCGCTGTGAATGCGACTGGCAACAGTGCTGCCAACATCATCACAGGCAATGACGGCGACAACGTGCTCAGGGGTCTGGAAGGCTATGACACGCTGACGGGCGGGCTGGGTACCGACACTTTCGGTTTCGACACGTTTCTGTCCGATGCCAACATCGATACCATCACCGACTTTGATGTCAGTCAGGATATTGTCGAACTGGACGCAGCCTATTTCGCCGGTCTGGATCCCTTGACCGGACTGTTGGCTTCGCAATTTGTTGCAGGAACCTCCGCACTGGAAGCTGATGACCGCATTATTTTTGACGACACAACGGGCACACTCTATTTCGATGCCGATGGTTCGGATGCCGGGTTTGTGGCGCAGCGTTTCGCTATCATCAGCACTGCGGGCGTTGTATTGAGCGAACTTCATTTCAGCGTTGTCTGATGTGCACCCCATCCATTGGAATCAACACTTGAATTGTTACATATATGATATAGACAGGGTCGGCCTTAACAAGGAGTCCCCTAGATGAAACTTTATTATTCACCCGGCGCCTGCTCGCTTGCACCGCACATTGTGTTGCGCGAGCTGGGCAAGACATTTGACCTCGAAAAGGTTGATCTCGGCGCGAAGAAAACTGAAAGCGGCGCAGACTATTGGGCTGCCAACAGCAAGGGTTATGTGCCGACGCTGGAAATCAGCAAGGACGAAAACCTCACCGAAGTTGCGACCATCCTGCAATATCTGGGTGACCAATCCAACGCCTTGGTGCCAAAGGCAGGTACGATGGAACGTTACCGCCTCATGGAAATGCTGAACTTCATCGCGTCAGAACTTCACAAGGGCATCGGCGGATTGTTCAACCCCGCAATGCCGGATGCGGGAAAGGAAGCGATCAAGGATCGCGCCTCAAAACGTATCGCCTGGCTTGATGGAGTATTGGCCAAGAGCGATTATGTTACCGGCAAGGATTTCTCGGTTGCTGATGCCTATGCTTTCACCGTGCTCAACTGGTGCGCAATGGTCGCTGTTGATCTCGGTGGCTTCAAGAACATCCAGGCTTGGCAAGCGCGTGTCGGATCACGCCCTGCCGTGCAAGCTGCTCTCAAAGCTGAAGGTCTCGTCAAGTAATTCACCGGTTTGGCCCGGCTTTCACCAGCCGGGCTCATTGGTTTCACACCTTTTCCCAGGTCCCGCTTTTCTCCGATTTGAAAAAGGCGTCGATGATCTTCATGTTCTGGATGGCATCATCAGCACCCCAGGCGAGTTTTTCCTGCTTGCGGATGGCACGGCCAAAGGCCTCCGCTTGTTTCTGGTACTGATCGGCCACCGGCACAGTGCGCCAGAACCCTTCATTCATGTTCATGCCCTGCACGAAATAGCGGTTCGGCTTGTCGGGCGGCGCATTGAACGGAATCTCGACTTCAATGCGGCCCTTTGAGCCGACGATCTGCACGCGCTGCCATGGCGCTGTCTTCATCGATATTGAGAATGACAGATGACGACCCTTGCCAAAATCGGCAAGCCCGCCAGTGGTGGTATCAACCTTCGACTTGGGATCGCGGTCGAAGACACCAACAACCCGCTTCGGCTCCGCACCAAAAATAAATCGCGAAATGGTGATCGGATAACAGCCGATATCCATGAGGCCACCACCACCCATCGACAGCTTGTTGCGCACATTGTTGGCATCAGCGAGGAAGTAGGAGAAGAAGCAATGAATGGCGCGAACCTCGCCAATCTCACCCTTGCGCACCCGTTCACGCACTTCAATCCATTGCGGATTGTGCCGCACCATGAAGGCTTCGGCGATCAGGATGCCGCGCGGGGCCTTCTTGATCAGCTTTGCTTCGCTTGCACTCATCGCCATTGGTTTTTCGCACAGCACATGCTTGCCGGCCTTTGCGGCCTTCATGGTGAGGGGAACATGGAGGTGATTGGGGAGCGGATTGTAAACCGCTTCAATCTCAGGGTCTTCCAGCATCTCTTCGTAAGAGCCATAGGCCTTGGGGATACCGAGCTTTTTGGCCCATTGTTGCGCCGTCTTGAGATCACGCGAGGCAATGGCCACGACCTCGAGCTGCTTTGACTTCATCATGCCGGGAATGACCTTGCCCGTGCCGATACGTGCCGTGGAAATGATGCCCCATTTTATTTTTTTCATGGTCCAGCTCCTATGAAAGATGACAGCCAGTCTGGCGCTTACCTGCGATATATTCATCAATCAACTGATGAAAGCGGGCTGGCCCGAAACTGGGGAAATGACCACCATGGACAATGGCAGGGGAAAGTGCCCGCAATTTCTCAAGGGTGTCGACATAGGTCGGCACATGTGAATGAAACGCGTCATCAATCAGCGGCCCGTCATAGATGATGTCACCGGACAGGAAGATGCCGGTCTTTTCCTCGAAAAGCCCAATGCCGCCGGGTGAATGTCCGGGTGTGTGGATGACTTCGAATACACGGTTGCCGAGATCAATCATATCGCCAGTGCGCAGCAGGCGTTGCGCTGGCGCTGGAGCGATGTGATAGCGCGACGCATCCCAGCCAACGGGCTGTGCGATGAACATGTCGTCAGTGGCATATTGCGCGGCAAGGGTCACATCGCCTGTGGGATTGGCAAGTGCTTGAGCCTCTGCCTCATGCACCAGGCGCTCGGGAAATTCATGATGGCAGCCGATGTGGTCGAAATGCGTGTGGCTTGCAACGCATGCGCAGGCACGCGCGCTGACCAGTGGCACATGCGCCCGCAACGAAAAATGTCCAAGACCTGTATCAAACAGCAGATCACGGTCACGGCCGCGCACATGCCACATGTTGCAACGGTAAAACGGTTTGATCCAGGGCTCATGAATCAGCGTGACATCATCCGCAAAGCGGATGGTTTCGTACCACTGCGAAGCATCAACGCGGATGGTGCTCATGGTGCTGGCGTAGCATGATCATGTGCTGCGGTTCAACAGCAAGGGAAATGATGTCCTGAACATGGATGACTGCGCCAGCCTCGGTGCGGATGGTGAAAGTGATCGAAGCGTCACGCAGCGATTGCGCCAGAACGCGCTTGAAACTTCCCTGAAAGACGACTGACACAACGCGCGCTTCACCCAGATTTCCTGTCGTGGCGGCAATCACGACATGCTCGGGCCGGATGGCAATGGTCTTGCCATCCTGTTTGAGAATCGTGCTCTCGCCCATGAATGTTGCGCTGAACATGGTCGCAGGTCGCGCATAAACCTGCTCGGGCGAACCCTGGTCTTCGACACGGCCCTGATTCATGACCACGATGTGATCGGCGAGCGCCATGGCCTCTTCCTGGTCATGCGTGACATGCACAAAAGCGGTACCAACACGCTGTTGCAATCCTTTCAATTCATCCTGCATTTGCCGGCGCAGTTTCAGGTCAAGCGCTCCCAGTGGTTCGTCAAGCAACAGCAGTTGCGGCTCAACGACAAGTGCGCGCGCCAGTGCCACACGCTGCCTTTGTCCGCCAGATAACTCATGCGGCTTCTTGTGGAACGCTTGCGCAAGTCCGACAATCTCCAGCAGCTGGCGCGCCCGGCCGTCGCGCTCAGTTCTCGCCACGCCGCGCATGCGCAAGCCGAAACCGACATTTGCGCCAACCGTCATGTGGGGGAACAGCGCATAGTCCTGAAACACCGTTGCTGTCGGCCGACGCGCTGGCGCGACATGGGTGCAATCAACTCCGTTGATGGTGACGCTGCCTGCTGTCGGGTCAAGAAATCCGCCAAGGATCGAGAGCAATGTCGTCTTGCCGGAGCCCGATGGTCCGAGCAGCACTGTGTAAGACCCTTGCGGTATGGCAAGGGACACATCATCGAGGGCTGCCGTCGCGCCGTAGCGCATCGAGACATGGTTCACTGCGGCCAGGACGGTCATTGTGGACGTTTCCGGAAGGCAAGGATTTCAAACAGGATGACGAAGAAGACCGAGACCAGAAATACCAGCGAACCTATGGCATTGGTCTTGGGGCTGAGGCCCGCGCGCAGCAGGTTCCAGATTTCAACCGGCAGAGTCGTTTCAAATCGCGTGAGCAAAAAGGCAATGATGAATTCATCCCATGAGAAGGTGAAGGAAAGAAAGAAGCTCGCGAACAATGCCGGTGCCAGCATCGGTGCGGTGATAAGGGCGAGCACTTGCCAATCCGCTGCGCCAAGGTCACGTGCGGCGCGTTCGATATTGGCCTGGTTCGCTGTCATCTGGGACAAGATGATGGCAAAACACAGGGGCATGTTGATCACCACGTGGCCAATGCCCGTGGCAAAGAGCGATTTCGGCATGCCGATGCGGTTGAAAAAAATCAGGAGGCCCATCGCAATGATGAGATAGGACACACTGAGCGGCAGGGTGATCAGGCCTTTCCAGAGTGTTGACCAGCGCAATGCAAAGCGCGCAAATCCCCAGGCCGCGAGAAAGCCAATCAATGTTGCAGCAAGTGATGAGACCAGCGCCACGATAAGGGAGTTGAAGAGGCCAGCGGTGAGACGCGTGTCGGAAAATATTGCCGCATACCATTTGAGGGACGGACCATTGAAGGGCGGCACTGGGACCTGGCTTTCCTGAAACGAGAACAGGATGAGCGAGCCTACGGGCAGGAAGATGAAGGCATAGACGAGCAGCGCATAGGCAAAGGCGATGACACGGCTCATGTGCGTTCCAGTTTCAGCCAGCGCGAGGCGGCGAGATAGGCAATTGTGATCACGCCCATCAGGATGACCGAGAGCGCAGACGACAGGGGAATGTCATTGCGGCGCTGGAACTGCATGATGATCAGCTGCGGCATGGTGAGTTCATTGTTGCCGCCAAGGATTTGCGGCGTGATGTAATCACCAATGGCCAGTACAAAGGTGAGGAAGGCTCCCACCATGATGCCAGGCAATGTCAGCGGCAGGATCACATGCCAGAAGACGCGAATTGGCGAGGCACCGAGATCAGCAGCGGCCTTTTGGTAATTGGGCGAAAGTTGTTTGAGATTGGCAAAGATGGTGAGCGTCAGCAGCATTACAAAAAAATGGGTGAAGCCGGTGATCGTGGCAAATCGTGAATTGGCCATTTGCACAGGTGAGTCGGTGAGACCAAGCCCCATCAATGTGCCATTGATCACGCCTTTCTCTGCCAGCACCAGAAGCCAGGAATAGGACCGCACCACATAAGAGGTCCAGAAGGGCAGGACGGCGAGCAGCAACGCGAAACGTTGCCAGCGCGCAGGCACCACATTGGCGAGAACCCAGGCGAAAGGATAGGCAATGAGGATCGAGACCACCGTGACGACGGCCGTAATCTCGACGGAATTCACCAGTGCCTGCCAGTAGCTGCGATTGTTGAAGAACTGCGCATAATTGGCAAACGTCAGTCCATCGGTACCCTTGACCGAGAAGCTCGCGATCCCCATCGCGATGAAGGGGATGACAAAGAAGACAACAGTGAAAGCCAGTGCTGGTGCAGCAGCAATCCAGCCTGAACGGTTTGGTGCACTCACTGGGCTTGCAGAACTTCTGTCCACAGATCCTGCATCTTCTTGTCGAGGTCTTCGGACGGAGCGGGATAGGCCTGCGCCCGTTTCAGGTATTCTGCCTGCTTGTCAAACTGCAGAACGGCTTTCTGGCTGTCATCCAGTGCCGCCTTGGTGCTGGCGGGCATGCCCCAATAGCAGGCCGACGTTGCAAGCCGCGCCTGGCCTTCCGGTGACATTACATATTGGATGAATTTCAGCGCCATGTCCTTGTTCTTCGAATCCTTGAACATGGCGAGTGACTGCGACCACAGCACCGCCCCTTCTTTCGGGATGGAGAAATCAAGATCAGGGTTGTCCTTTGCAAGACCTGCTGTCACCCATTCGCCCCCACCAATGAGAATATCGGCTTCACCTGTGGCAATTGCCGTCTGGCTTGCAGCCACATCCGTGACGGCCTTGGCATTGCCCTTCATCTTGAGCAGGACGTCCTTGATTGCCGGAAGATCGGCGTCCGTGAGGTCAGCGGTTTTCTTGCCGATGGCCATGGCCGCCATGCCGACGATGGGCAGGTAGTAGTCATATATTGCGATGCGGCCCTTGTATTTGTCACTGAGCAGCGACTGCATCGACGTCATGTCCTCCGGCGAGACTTTTGATTTGTTGTAGCTGATCGTGTTGTAGCCGAACTTCTCGGTGATGGCGTAGCGCTTGCCGTCAATCACAGTGGCCGAATCCATTTTGACTTCGGCGAAAAGGTCGCCAAGAGGCAACTGGTCTTCCGGCAATGGCTCAAACAACTTGCGCTCCACACCGCGGGGCACATCAACCGAATCGATCACCATCACGTCCCAGTCGCCGGGTTGCGACTGCTCGACAATGGCAAGGCCGGCCCCCGTGCCTTCGAATTCCTTGATATTGACCTTGATGCCATTGGCATCTTCAAACGGCTTCAAAAGCGCAGGATCGGCATGGTCGCACCAGATCAGCGCGTTGAGGTCAGCTGCCGCTGCCTGGCCGGCAAACAAGGCGGCAAGGGAAACAGCGGAGATGGATGAGAGGAGATGGCGCAATGTCATGGGATTCCCTGATGTCTGGTAGCCTGATCATGCAATGCAAGCACAGGTCTGCCAACATTGGCAACGCCATTGCACGTGCGGCGAGGCGAATTCGTCAATTTCCGCTGCGTGTCGCTTCTGTGCTGCGAAAGGTCGAAGCCGTGACTCCGCCGTATTTTTATGGCTTAATGCTCGCAATGTTCGCCCTGGAGGGGGCTGGACCAAATCAGGAGGGAATACATGAACGTGAAACGTAATTTGGCTGCCGCCCTGGCAGTGACAGCCAGCCTGCTGGGCGCCAATGCGGCTCAGGCTGCTGATGCTGAAAGCTGTAAAGCGGTGCGCTTCGCCGATGTGGGCTGGACCGACATTCAGGTGATCACTGGCATTGCCGGCATCCTTTTTGACGCGCTGGGTTACCAGTCTGAGGTGAAAACACTGTCAGTGCCGGTGACCTATGCCTCGCTCAAGAACAAGGACATCGATGTGTTCCTCGGCAACTGGATGCCCTCCATGACCGCCGACATCAAGCCATACCTCGACGACAAGTCGGTGGAACAGCTGGCACCAAACCTTGAAGGTGCCGGTTATGGCGTCGTTGTTCCGCAATATGTGGCCGATGCAGGCGTCAAGTCGATTGCCGATCTCGCCGCCAACAAGGACAAGTTTGGCGGCAAGTTCTACGGCATTGAATCAGGCAACGACGGCAACCGCATCATTTCAACGATGATCGCCGATGCCAAGAACAACCTCGCCGGATTTGAACTCGTTGAAAGCTCGGAAGCTGGCATGCTGACGGAAGCTGAAAAGGCGATGAAGAACAATGAATGGATCATGTTCCTCGGCTGGACACCGCATCCAATCATGGGTGAGATGAAGATCCACTATCTCGATGGCGTTGCCGAATATGGTTTTGGCCCTGCAACCGTGCACACAAACGTACGCGCAGGTTATCTCGCCGAATGTCCAAATGCCGGCAAGCTCGTGTCCAATCTCAAGTTCAACTTGAAAATGGAAGGCGAGATGATGGCACCCGTCTTGAAGGACGGGGCTGATCCGAAAGCCACAGCCCTTAGCTGGGTCAAGGCCAATCCGGATTCCATCAATGCCTGGCTCGAAGGTGTCACCACCATGGATGGTGGCGATGCCAAGGCCGCCGTGCAGAAGGCGATTCAGTAAACTTCCGTCACGCCCGTCAATTGGGGGTCGCGTCGTTTCGCGGCCCCTTTTCTTTTGTCCCTTTCCGTTGCACTCTCCCGTCATGACCGATCCGCTTTCAACCTGGCTGACTGGATGGAAAATCCCCGTGGGTGCGTGGGGCAAGGCCATCATCACCTTTATCACCGATAATTTCGAGCCGCTCTTCGACGCCATCAAGGCGGGTCTCAACGGGCTGGTGGAAGGAACAACGGCGATCCTGCTCTGGTGTCCCCCGGTTGTCCTCGCGCTCGCACTTTCTGCCGCCGCCTGGTTTTTGCAGAGATCAAAATATCTGGCGCTGGGCGTGTTGCTGGGTTTCCTGTTCATCATCAACCAGGGCCTGTGGAAAGAAACCGTGCAGACTCTGGTGCTGGTGCTTTATGCAACGGCACTGTCAATGGTGATCGGCGTGCCGCTTGGCATATGGGCGGCGCATCGGCCCCGCGTCTGGCACACGTTGCAGCCGATCCTTGATCTGATGCAGACCATGCCGACCTTCGTCTATCTCATTCCGATTCTCATTCTGCTCGGGCTTGGTGCAGCACCGGCATTGATTGTCACCATCATCTTCGCCATGCCGGCACCTGTGCGCATGACCTATCTCGGTCTCACATCCGTTCCCAAACCGATGCTGGAAGCGGGCGAGGCCTTTGGCGCAACAAAACGACAATTGCTGTGGAAGGTTGAATTGCCCGCCGCCATGCCAACCATCATGGCCGGCCTCACACAATGTATCATGCTGTGCCTGTCCATGGTGGTGATCGCGACATTGATCGGCGCACCATCACTTGGCAACCCTGTCAACCGCGCCCTCAATAACCGCAACATTCCGCTTGGCATTGAGGCGGGTCTCGCCATCGTCATTCTGGCCATCATCCTCGACCGTGTGCTGTCGGTAAAGTCCGGGGCGAAGAAATGACGGCAGTCGCGTTCAAGAATGTCGACATCATCTTCGGAGCGAAAACCGCGGAAGCACTGGCCATGCTCGATACCGGCAAGACCCGCGCCGAGATTCTTGAGAAGACCGGCAATGTGCTTGGTGCCGCTGGCGCATCGCTCAACGTCAATGAAGGCGAGATATCGGTTCTGATGGGCCTGTCGGGCTCTGGCAAATCAACCCTGCTGCGCGCCGTCAACGGCCTGAACAAGGTGACGCGTGGCGAGGTTCTGGTAAACCATGATGGCCGCATGGTCGATGTGGTGACTTGCAACGCCGATACATTGCGCGATGTCAGGCAAAAAACTGTCGCCATGGTGTTCCAGCAATTTGCACTTCTTCCGTGGCGCAGCGTGCGCGAGAACGTCGGCTTCGGGCTGGAACTCGCCGGAGTGCCCGAAACCGAGCGCAACGCCAAGGTCGACCGGCAATTGAAACTTGTGGGGCTTGATCAATGGGCCGGCAAGCAGGTGCATGAACTGTCCGGCGGCATGCAGCAGCGCGTTGGTCTGGCGCGCGCGTTTGCCACTGAAGCGCCGATCCTGTTGATGGACGAACCCTTCTCGGCGCTCGATCCGCTGATCCGCACCAAGCTGCAGGATGAGTTGCTGCAGCTGCAAAAGACCTTGAAGAAGACCATCATCTTCGTCAGCCATGATCTTGAGGAAGCGCTGAAGATCGGCAACACGATCACCATAATGGAATCGGGGCGCATTGTGCAGTCAGGAAGGCCGGAAGATATTGTGCTCCGTCCCGCCAATGATTATGTGCGCGATTTCATCGCCAATGTGAATCCCTTGTCTGTCCTCACCGCGTGGAATGTGATGCGTGCCAAGCACGAACTTGCGGTGGATAAAGAGGGCTGGACCTGGCTCGACAGGCGCAAAACCACGCGCTTCAGGCTCGATCAGCATGGCAAGGTAAGTGTCGTTGAGCGTGACAACGAAACCGCGCAATGGGTATCTTGCGCGGAGGCCGAAAAGACCTTCGCCAAAACGGAAAATCCTGTTTTCTGGTCAACCCCTGGAACACCCCTGAAAACTGTCATGCTCGCCATGCACAAATCGAACACCGCTCCGGTCGCGCTGTTCAACGAAGACAATACCTTTGCCGGTGCCATCGGCGTCAGGGATGTATTGCAGGCAGTATTGAAACGGTCAGAGTGAAAACGCCGTTCCTGCCCCCAGCGGTCCGACACCGAGATACTGCGCAATCGATTGGCCGATATCCGAAAAACATGTGCGCGCGCCGACCGGTCCCGGCGTAATGTCCGTGCCATAGATCATGATCGGTATTTGTTCGCGCGTGTGATCGGTGCCCTTGTAAGTCGGGTCATTGCCGTGATCGGCGGTGAGGACGAGCCGGTCACCATGGCGCAGCTGTGCCAAGGCTCCGGGCAGCATCACATCAAATTCTTCCAGTAACCCGCCATAACCCAATGGATCACGGCGGTGGCCATGGAGCGTATCGAAATCGACAAAATTGGTCATCAAAAATCCGCCATCGCGCAGGCGTGGCATGGTCTCGATCACCTTCTGCATCATCGCGGCATTGCCCGACACCTTGATCTCCTCACCCGTGCCCACATGCGCATAGATATCGCCGATCTTGCCAACCGAAATCACTTCGTGCCCTGCATCGCCCAGTACTTTCAACAATGTCGGTGATGGAGGCGTGATGGCAAAATCCTTGCGGTTGCCGGTGCGCGCAAAAGTCCTTGCTGTTTCACCCAGGAACGGCCGTGCAATGATGCGGCCAACCTTGATGTCATAGGTAAGGTCACGCGCCACCTTGCATACATCATAGAGCCGCTCCAGCCCGAAATGTTCTTCATGCGCCGCGATCTGGATCACGCTGTCGGCTGACGTGTACATGATCGGTTTGCCGCTGCGCACATGATCTTCGCCAAAATCCTCGATCACCTGCGTGCCCGATGCATGGTTGAGCGCCAGCAATCCTGGCAATTTGCAGCGCGTGATGATGGCATCCGTCAGCTGACGCGGAAATGCGGGCTGCGTCTGCGGATAATAATGCCACGCAAAAGGCACCGGCACCCCTGCTATTTCCCAGTGGCCGGTGATCGTATCCTTGCCCTGCGAGATTTCCCGCGCATGGCCCCACTTGCCGATGAGTGGCTCTGGTGCAAGCGGATTGCGCCCCGAAGCACTTTCTGCAGCAAACCCCAGACCCAGTGACGCCATGTGCGGCACCTTGAGCGCCATGTGATCACAGATATGCACCAGGGTATTCGACCCCGCATCGCCAAAGGCGGCGGCGTCAGGTGCGCCGCCAATGCCGAAGGAGTCAAGGATGAACAAGAAGACGCGGGGCACTTATGAACTCCCCCTCATGGCCCAATTCTCTCGATCATCGAGGGTCCTCGTTGTGTCACTTCCCCGATGACATAACATGCCTTCACAATTGCCGCAGCTTTCTCGAATCCTGCATCGTCACGCGCATGGACCATCGCCAATGGGGTTCCAGCATTCGTCACGTCACCTTTGCCGAGGAGCTGCGACAGGCCCACGGCGTGATCAATCTTGTCACTCGCAACGCGCCTGCCGCCACCCAGTTCAATCACCGCAACACCAAGTTCGCGCGTGTGAATGGCGTGCACGCTGCCAGATTTTTCTGCATGGACAGGCCGCACAATTGGTGCCTTCGGCAAATGTTTTTCTGCATCGCGGATGAAATGGTCAGGGCCACCCAGCTGCGCCACCATCTGGTCAAAAATTTCTGCGGCCTTGCCACTGTCAAGTGCTGATTGCAGTCTGGAAGCATCAGGTCCCAGCTCGGTTCCCAGCGCCAAGGTCACTTCATGCAATCGTGGATCGCGATGCTTGCCGGTGAGATAGTCCACCGCGTTTCGAATTTCGATGGCATTGCCCGCGCACGATGCCAGTGGCTCATCCATGTCGGTAATGAGTGCCGTGGTTTTGAGGCCCGCGCCATTGGCAACGGCCACGAGCGATTGCGCCAGTGCTTTGGCTTCTGGCAAAGTCGCCATGAAAGCACCTGATCCACATTTCACATCCAGCACCAGATGCTGCAAGCCCGCCGCCAGCTTCTTCGACAGGATTGACGCGGTAATCAGTGGAATGCTTTCCACCGTCGCTGTCACATCGCGTATGCCATAAAGCCGCTTGTCGGCAGGTGCGAGGTCCGCTGTCTGGCCGATGATGCAACAGCCAGCCTGGCGCGTGACCTTGCGGAACAGATCGAGATCAGGCTGGCTCCTGTAACCCGGAATGGAATCGAGCTTGTCGAGCGTGCCGCCTGTATGTCCAAGCCCACGCCCTGAAATCATCGGCACATAGAGCCCGCAGGCCGCCAGCATGGGGGCCAGCATGAGCGATACATTGTCACCTATGCCGCCGGATGAATGCTTGTCCACCACTGGTCCCGGCAAATCCCATTGCAGGACAGTGCCTGAATCGCGCATGGCCAGCGTCAGGCCAACGGCTTCGTCGCGGGTCATGCCCTTGAAAAACACCGCCATGGCAAAAGCGGCAACCTGACCCTCGGAAACTGATCCATTCGTCAGTCCACTGATGAATTCCTTGCACTTCCGCTGTTGAAAGTGCTCCTCCATCGCGCTTGCGTCGGATAACCTCCTGCGGCAGCATTATTTCTGGTCCTTGAAGAACCGGGTGAGCAGGCGTTTCATCTTGTCGGCTGCCTTCATGCCCTTCGCGCTTGGTTTCCTCATGCGAGGGTGAAGCACCTTTCAGGCCCGGCAGCGAGATTGGTGATCACCGAAATCCCGGCCACGCGCATACCCAGCCGCCGCGCCATGATGGTTTCGGGCACGGTCGACATGCCAACCGCCGTTCCGCCGATCACCTGGAACATCTTGATTTCGGCAGGCGTTTCGAATGACGGTCCGGAATACCAGCAGTACACACCTTGCTTCAGAGCGATTTTCTCTTTCTTCGCTGCGGCCAACATTTGCTTGCGAAGTGCTTGATCATAGGCATTGGTCATGGGCACGAAATTTTCATCACCATGCTGACCGATGAGTGGGTTCATGCCGGAATAGTTGATGTGGTCTGTGATCATCATGATCGAGCCCGGTGGCATGGAGAGTTTCAAAGAACCCGCCGCATTGGTGAGAATGATCGTTTCAATCCCGGCCTCTTTCAATTGATCAAGCACCGGGCGCATGACAGCGGCATTGCCTGATTCATAGGGATGCGCGCGACCACCGAGCACAGCGACATCCTTGCCGCCCAGTTTGCCCACCACCAGCTTGCCGGAATGACCAGAGATCTTCGGCACTGGAAATCCGGGAAGATCCGTATACGGAGTAACGACAGGTGCCTCCACCGCATCGGCAATGGCCCCAAGCGATGAGCCGAGGATGATGGCGGTCTTGGGCGAGTAACCACCAAAATATGATTTGAGTGTAGTTAGTTCCATGAGTACCTCAGGTGATTTAGATTTATCGCGTCAATGCCCGAAGACAATGCCAAACCATGCATTCGCAAGTCATCAGTCAGAAGCAACAGGGGCTTTCCGATCATCATTGGATGCCGTGTCTGAAAGTCCAAGTCTGGCGTATTTGTCGCTTTCAACTGTTTTGCGACTTGCGACGTATTCCTCAGAGAGGAGCGACGTCATCTCGGACATTTTGGCAGCAAAGATATGCCAATATTTCTCGGGCAATTGCCGTCCCAGATTATCAGTTTCAGTAAGTATGTTTGGGGTCGTCCAAAGTCTGGCAAACTCGAACTCCTGATGTGAGCGACTTTCTGGAAATCTTCCGGGGTGTAGACTTGGGTTCGCTTGAACTTGACGATGAGATCGCGCCCAATTGTGCCTATCACAAAAAGTAGCAGCAGGTTGGTATCGATCAAGAGCCCATTTGGACGGTGATCATGGATCAATTGTTTCACTGACCGGGGCTGTTTGTGCAACTAAAAAACCCCGCCGTCTATCCCTGTATGCTCAGGTCTGCGGATCTTCATGGCAAGAACTTCCTTTTTGGCAGGATCAATTTCCATCGTCTTGTAGTCCCGCTCGTCGAAGGTACCGGGTGCACGGAAACTCAATGTGATGAGCCAGTGACCACTTGTCTTGTAATATTGTTTCTTCGAGCCTCAATTGATCGGCATGAAGAAGGTTCATTCAAGAGAACGAACATAATCCATGGCAATGGCCACGGCACCTTTTACGTTCAAATTCATATTGTCCATGGGCCTATCCTCATTAAGGGACTATCGCAGATTCTCCGGCCCAAAGGAAGCTGGCAGCAATTCATCCAGCGTGAAGCTGCGGATCGGCTTACCACTTTCCGTGCAGCAATGGATCAGCACATCGCCTGCGGCAAACTCCCGTATCTTCTGCCGGCACCCGCCGCAGGGCGTGCACAGGGTATCACCGTTGCCCATGACGACAACTTCGGTAATGCGCTTTCCCCCCGCCATGATCAACGCGGATATGGCGGACGGTTCTGCACACCAGCCTTGCGGGTAAGCCGCATTCTCGATGTTGCACCCCCCAAAGACGCGGCCCTGTTCATCGCGCATCGCGGCACCCACATAAAATTTTGAATAAGGCGCATGAGCCTTCGCACGTGCGGCGATGGCGGCATCAATCAGATCGCGCATCATCTGTCCTTCGAATAGGGAACACCCGAAGCCTTCGGCGGAACGCTCTTGCCGATAAAGCCTGCGAGCAACACCACGGTCATCACGTAAGGCAACATGTTGATGAACTGGACCGGAATTTCAACACCTCCGAGCTTGAATCCCTGCATGCGCAGCCCCACGGCTTGCAGATATCCAAACAGCAAACAGGCCCACATCGCAGGCCAGGCGCGCCAGTTGGCGAAGATCAACGCTGCCAAAGCCATGAAGCCACGACCCGCTGACATGTCGCGCACGAAGGAGCCCTGCAGGGCGACGGATAGATAGGTACCGGCCAGTCCACACAATACGCCTGCAATGATCACCGCCTGATAGCGCAACCTGGCAACCGATATGCCAGCCGTGTCGACCGCATGCGGATTTTCACCAACGGCGCGCAGTCGCAATCCAAACCGTGTCTTGGCAAGTGCCCAGGCACTCACAGCGACCAGGATGAAGGCCAGATAGACCAGCACCGAATGGCCGGAGATGATGCTGAGATAGGGCCCGATACCGGGAATGCTGTTGATGCTGTCGAAACCCGGCAGGCGGAATACCGGAAATTGCGATTCGAGTGGCAAGGGTGGCGTGCGCCCGCCTTCTCTGAACCATTCATTGCCCAGCACCACGGCAAGGCCTGCGGCCAACATGTTGATGGCAACACCCGAGACCACCTGATTTCCGCGCTGGTTGATCGAGGCATAGCCATGGATCAGGGAGAAACCAATGGAAACAGCGATGGCGAGCAGAAGTGCGATCCAGGGTGAGCCGTAATAGGCACCTGCTGCAGCAGCCGTGAATGCCGCCGCCAGCATTTTTCCCTCAAGACCGATGTCAACAATGCCGGACCGCTCCGACCACAGTCCAGCAAGGCAGGCCAAGATCAGCGGCACAGACATGCGGATGGTCGACGCCAGCGTTTCGGCACCAACAAGCCTGAACAGAAGGTCTTCCATCAATCCCCCTAATCCTCTGCCTTGAAAAAGAGTGCCGTGAGCCAAGGCCTGAACGCTTGCTCCAATGCGCCCATGAAAAGAATGATAAGACCCTGAATGACCACCACCATGTCGCGGTTGATCTGTTGCTTGGCAAAGGACAGTTCGGTGCCACCTTGATAAAGCAGACCGAACAGCAGCGCCGCCAGCACAATGCCGACGGGGTGATTGCGGCCCATCAGCGCCACCGCGATGCCAACGAAGCCAGCGCCTTGCACATATTCAAGCAACAAACGGTGTTGTGCACCCATCACTTCGTTGACAGCGACAAGACCAGCAAGCCCACCCGACACGGCCATGGCAATCATGATGACGCGGTCGGGCTTGATGCCGGCATAGACCGAGGCATCGGAATTGAGGCCAACGGCGCGGATTTCATAACCCAGTTTCGTGCGCCACAGGAAATACCAAACCGCCCAGGCCGCGAAGAAGGCGAGGAATACCGTGAGGTTCAGGGGCGATGCGGGCAGGCGGTAGTCAAAGAACATGCGCGCCAACTCGCGGAATGTTGGAATGTAAGCGACAGTGAGCTCGCGACTCTCGACCGCCATCTTGCCAATGGGGCGGAACCAGTAGTTGATCAGATAAACCATCAGGCTCGACGCGATGAAATTGAACATGATGGTGGTGATGACGATATGGCTGCCGCGCTTGGCCTGCAATACGCCCGGCACCCAGGCCCAAAAGGCACCAAATAGCGCCGATGCAATGATCGCCAGTGGTATGAGCAGCGGCCAGGGCAGAAAATCGAGACCAAGCCCCACCATGGCCGCACCAAGACCTGCAAAATAGGCCTGACCTTCGCCACCAATGTTGAACAGCCCCGCGTGAAACGCCACCGCCACACACAGGCCGGTGAAAATGAAGTTGGTGGCATAATAGAGTAGATAGCCCCAGCCCTTGATGGAGCCGACCGCACCCTTGATCATGATCCACAGGCACTCAATCGGATTCTCACCGATCAGCAAGAAGATGATCGAGGTTGCAACAAGCGCCAGCAGCAAGTTGAGGATCGGGATCAGCCCGACATCCACCCAGGTGGGGAGGTCACCGCGGGTTGTCATAACAGGGACCTCACTCTTCCTTCCCCCTCCCCCTTGTGGGGAGGGTCGGGGTGGGGGTCGGGAGGTGGGGCAGAATAAAGTTCTTTGCAATTCTGCAATTTCTGAGCGACCCCCACCCTAACCCTCCCCACAAGGGGGAGGGAAAAACAAGCGGTGTGCTCACTCGAATTAAACCCATCACGCCGCTTCCTTCTGCACACCGGCCATCAGCAAACCAATGTCACGTTCGTCAGCATCGCCAGCGCGCTCGCCCATCACGCGGCCTGCAAACATCACAATGATGCGGTCGGACAAAGAGCGGATTTCGTCGAGTTCCACCGATACGAGCAGGATGGCCTTGCCTGCATCACGCAGCGCAATGATGCGCTTGTGGATGAATTCGATGGCCCCGATATCCACGCCACGCGTTGGCTGGCCGACGATCAGGAGATCGGGATTGCTCAGCATCTCGCGCGCCAGAATGATCTTCTGCTGGTTGCCGCCAGAATATTTGGCGCTGCGCAAGAAGGGATCGGGGGGGCGAACGTCAAAGGTTTGCATTTCAGTGCGCGCCCGCTGGATCACCTTGCTGCGATCAAGCCTGAAGCCGTGACCAAGTTCTTCCTGGTGATGCCACCCCAGGATCAAGCTTTCGCTCGCATCGAACTGCTTGATCAACCCGCGATGCTGGCGATCCTCCGGCACATGTGCCAGGCCTTCGGCGCGGACATGCGCGGGATCGCCCAACACACCGATATCCTTGCCTTCAAAAATGATCTGGCCTGATGCCGGCTTGGTGATGCCCGCGATACAGTCCAGCAATTCCGACTGGCCGTTGCCGGACACACCGGCAATGCCGACGATCTCGCCCTTGCGCACCTGAAACGACACATTATCGACACGCGCAATGCCCTTGCGGTCGCGCCACGTGACATTCTTGATATCGAGCACAACCTCGCCCGGTTGGGCTGGCCCCTTCTCGACGCGCAGCAAGACCCGCCGCCCGACCATGGATTCCGCAAGTTCCTCGACCGACGTGTCCTTCGTTGCAAAGTTTGCAACCATCTCGCCTTTTCGCATGACCGAGACATGATCGGTGATCGCCATGATCTCGCGCAGCTTGTGGGTGATGAGCACGACAGTCTTGCCCTGATCACGCAAGGTGCCAAGAATGCGGAACAGGTGATCGGCCTCATCGGGCGTCAACACGCCGGTGGGTTCGTCGAGGATCAGGACATCAGCGCCCTTGTACAGGGCTTTCAGAATCTCGACGCGTTGCTGCAGACCCACAGGCAATTCACCGACAATGGCATCGGGATCAACATCGAGTTCGTATTCTTTGGCCAGCCGCGTGAGTTCGGCGCGCGCCTTGGCCAAGGCGGGTCCGATCAGTGCACCACCTTCGGCGCCGAGCACGACATTTTCAAGAACGGTGAACGGATCAACCAGCATGAAATGCTGGTGCACCATGCCGATGCCGTGGGAAATTGCATCGGTCGATGACTTGATCTTGACCGGTTGCCCCTTGATTTTGATCTCACCTTTGTCGGCGGCGTAGAAACCGAACAGGATCGACATCAAGGTGGATTTGCCTGCGCCATTTTCACCGATGATACCGTGAATGGACCCATGCGCAATCGACAGGTTCACGTCCTTGTTGGCGTGAACGGCACCAAATCGCTTGTCGATATTTATGAGTTCAATGGCTGGGGTAGAGAACGGCGTCATGGTCACTCTGATTTCCCTCCCCCTTGTGGGGAGGGATTAAGGGTGGGGGTCGCGCTGAATGTTCAGAATGGAATCAAGCAAACTGGAAATACCGCCCGACCCCCACCCTGACCCTCCCCACAAGGGGGAGGGGGAAGTAACTGCTTACTCAACCGGGCACTTGTTGTCCGACATGTAGTCGTGAACCTTGATGCTGCCGTCGATGATGCCGGCCTTGGCTTTTTCAACCGCGGCTGCCATTTCAGGTGAAACGAGCGCCTTGTTGTTGTCATCCATGGCGTAACCGACGCCATCCTGGGCGAGGCCAAGGGCCTGCAGGTTGGCAACGCCACCCTTGAAGGTGCCGTCCTTGCCGGCTTTCATCACATTGTAGACAGCAACGTCGACGCGCTTCAGCATCGAGGTCAAGACCTTGCCGGGATAGAGATAGTTCTGGTTGGCATCGACGCCGATGGAGAGCGCGCCACCTTCGGCAGCGGCCTTCAAGACGCCAAGACCGGTTGCACCGGCAGCAGCGTAGACCACGTCAGATCCCTGGCTCATCTGGCCCTTGGTGATTTCACCACCCTTGACCGGATCGTTCCAGGCAGCACCTGTGTCACCGGTCATGTTCTGGATGACCTTGGCATCGGCTTTGGTTGCCTTCACGCCCTGGGCATAGCCGCAGGCGAATTTGCGGATGAGCGGAATGTCCATGCCGCCCACGAAGGAAACGGTACCAGACTTTGACGCCATGGCTGCCATCACGCCAACGAGGTAGGAACCTTCATGCTCGTTGAACACGATTGATTCCACGTTCGGCAGGTCAACCACCATGTCGACGATGGCAAACTTCGTCTCGGGATATTCCTTGGCTACTTTTTCAACCGCAGCAGCCTGGGCAAAGCCTGCTGCAATGATCGGGCTATAGCCCTTGTCGGCGAAGTCGCGGATCGCCTGTTCACGCTGCGCTTCGTTGGCGATTTCAAATTCGCCATATTGCACGCCCGTGTCGGCCTTGAACTTTTCGGATCCATTGAACATGGACTCGTTGAAGGACTTGTCGAACTTGCCGCCGATGTCGAACACAATGGCTGGCTTGTCATCGGCAGCCCATGCTGAGGCTGCCATCATGGCAGTTACTGCAACAGCGCCGAGGAATTTCTTGATCATGATTATCTCCCTGTTAGGTCAAATGATCGAATTTGACGGGCATCTTTCAGCCTGGAAGCACTTGACGACAAATTCCTGTCATTTGCAAGCCGCCCATTTTCGAGTGCTTGAAAATCCGGATATGCATTCACATATAGCGTGAAATTGACGGGTTCCGGGCCATTGTGGACGGTTTCTGTCGAGTGCCGCTTGTTGAGAGGGCTTTGGAATGACGCGCATGCAGGTTTTTTCTTCGCCTTTGCTCCTGGGCTTTGATGCCCTGGAACAGATGCTGGACCGGGCCACCAAGGCCCCCGCCGACGGCTATCCGCCCTATAACATCGAACGCACGGCCGATGCCAAATCCGAAGGTATCGAGGTCTACCGCATTTCGCTGGCTGTTGCTGGCTTTGCCCGGGCAGAGATCGAAATCACTGTGGAAGACAAGCAGCTGTGCATCCGTGGACGTCAGTCAGATGCCCAGACCCGGGACTATCTGCACCGCGGCATCGCTGCCCGGCAGTTTAACCGGTCGTTCCTTCTGGCAGACGGCATGGAAGTGACGAGTGCCAGCCTTGCAAACGGAATATTAGCAATTGATCTGCGTAAATCCCCCCCGGACCGCGTCATTCGCAAGATCGAGATAAGTGAGTGAACCCATGAACAAGATCGAGAACCAGGTGACTGAACAGCAGCTGGCCCATTTGGGCGGCGGCGTGCTGGGCTATGTTCGCGAAATCGAAAAGGAGCAGGCAACAGCCCTGCTCGGCGGCCAGCGCAAGTTCCCGCCCAATGCCAGGCTCTATTGCCTGTACAATGCCGATGGCTCGCCAATCTCGATCTCGGGCTCGCATGAAGCCGCCGTTGGCGATGCCATCGAACACGATCTCATCCCGGCGAGCGTGCACTGAAGCAAATACGGTTCCGAGGGACCGCGCATCAACCACCGCGCATCAACCACCGCGCATCAACCACCGCGCATCAACCCATGCCGGAAAGACCCTGACTTTTTTCGCCGACCAGTGCCATGATCTCGGCTCCCAATAGCAAATCGGGAACATGGCCGTACACCTGCTTCCGCAAATTGCCCGCCTTGTCGAACAGCAATGTCGTTGGCGTGCCCCGCATCTGGTAGCGTTCCATGGTGACCGGGATCGCTTTCCCCGGCATTTGCGGCTGATCAATGCCAACCGGAAAAGTGATGCGGTTTTCATGGAGGAAAGCCTTGAGCGTCGCCTTGCCCATCGCTTCGTGATGTTCAAATACCGTGTGCAGCCCGATCATGGCCACACCGGCATTTTCAAACATCGCATGCACGTTGCGCCATTGCGGGATTGATTCATGCACGCAACCGGGACAGAGCAACTGAAACGCCCCCAGCACGACAACCCGACCAAGCAGATCTTTTTGCACAATCGGCCTGTCAGAACTGAGCCATTCAATCACGTCCCAGTCAGGTGTTGTCTCGACCATTGAACGTCCTATTTGCTGATCCTGCCGGGCAGGCTCAGATCACCACTGGCGATATCAAACACCTTGGCAACGCAAAGCAAAGGCGCATGCGTGGAGGCATTGACCTGCAAACCCGACGTAACGCCGTCGAAGGCGACAGTGTTGATATCACCAAGGGCGGCGGCTGGCACGCTGACTTCGATGTGATCACCGCTGATCGCTGGCACATAGCCTGGACTGTCAATCAGCAAGGGCAAACCGGGCCAGGTTTTGGGCAGCGCAGGCTTTGCGCCTTCCGGAATATCCTGGACCTTGAGACCGCCCGCACCACAGGCCTCGTCCTTGACCAGGACAACCCAATGGCTGTGCCACACGTCGCCATCGTTTTTCGTGTTGCCGTCGCCGTTTTCATCACCTGACGGCGTGTCATCAAAATCGGGATGCGATGTCGCCGCAAAAGCGAGAATGCCCTGATCCTTTTCGAATCCGACGGCTGCCGAATTCAAACTCGTGGGCCAAACATAAGAGTAAACGGCCGCACCTGCGAGCTTGCCGGAGGCTGCCGGCTTGCTGGCACCGGCCTTGCCGCTGACTGCCATGCGAAATGTCACCATATCTCCGGCGCTTGTGATCTCGGTTTGCACGATGTCAAAATCGACAGGTTCCGCACCACCCGACTTGGCTGTGATTGCGTCAGCAAAGGCGGCACTGGCGATTGACGTGAGACACAAGAATGCCGAGGCCGCAGCGGCGCGCTGCAGCGTTTGAAAATGTTTCATGAGAAAGGGTCCTTGTTGCTGACCAACGCCAATGGACTTTGATCATTAGGACTGCTAATAGAAAGCAGATACCCGCCTGTCAAGAAATAATTAGGAGTCCTAATTGAATTCCAGGAAGTTTGACGAAAGCGCGGCCCCTGCCGCACGCCGCATTGCTCATGGTTTTGCGCGCCTGGCTCTTGTTCTCCGGTCGCAAGCCTGGAAAAGTGCAGCAGGGGAGGGCGTTACGCCAAACCAGGGCGAAGTCCTGCAACACCTGAGCGAAGTGCCAAATGGGCTGAAGCTCGCAGAGCTCGCCAGCAAACTGGGAGTTTCGGCGCCCACGGCCAGCGATGCCGTATCAGCCCTTGTGAGCAAAGGCCTGCTCACCAAGGCTGTGGGCGAAAACAAGCGGTCGATCCGCATCGCATTGTCTCCAGCCGGTATTGATGCTGCAGCACGTGCCGGTGACTGGCCGGTCTTTCTCGCCGAAATCGTCGCCACACTTGACGAGACAGAACAGACAAGCTTGCTCACCTCACTCACCAAGATCATCCGCCAGCTGCAAGATCAAGGGCACATCGCACCTCAACGCATGTGCGTGACCTGCTCACATTTCAGGCCCTTTGCCCATGCTGACGCAGCGCAACCGCATCACTGCGCTTTTGTCGATGCAGCCTTTGGCGCCGCCGACTTGCGCCTCAACTGCCCGGACCATGAACCTGCCACCGCCGATCACAGCGCCACCACGTGGCAGTCCTTCAACCGCTGAATACGAGGACCCGCCGGAAGCTTGGCGCGTCCGCTTGGAGGAATGAAATATTCAAGCCCTTTCATCCTGGGCAAAAATAAACGATGTCAATCAGCCGGGATGAGGTGCCCCATCCGGACCGGAACATAGCAAGAACAAGATCGTTCGTCAAGGATTATTTTGCAAATTAGGATTAAAGACTTATGCTGCAGTGGCGGTCGCCGTCGGCTCCGTCAGGATGGCATAAAGCGCTTCCGGCGATTGTGTGCCGCGCAGCTTTGCCACTGTTTGCGGCTGGCGCATCAGTCGTGAAATCCGGGCCAGGGCCGTCAGGTGGTCAGCCCCATCATGCTCCGGTGCCAGAAGCACAAACACCAGGTCAACCGGCTCGCCATCAATGCTGCCAAAATCGATCGGGCTTGCAAGGTGCGCAAACAGCCCGCACACCCGGTCAAGGCCCGGCACGCGGCCATGCGGGATGGCAATCCCCTGGCCAAGCCCTGTCGAGCCAAGCTTTTCGCGTGTGCTCAGTGTATCAAATATCTTGCGCGCCTCGAGACCTGCGACTGGCGCAATGGCCTGCGCCAGGTCTTGCAGCAGCTGCTTCTTGGACTGTGATTTGACATTCGCGAGGACCGCGCGTGCATCGATGATGTCTGCCAGCGTCATGACCAGTGTATCCCGTAAGTGAAGTCGCGATGGGTGCGCCATTGGTTTCATCTTCTGAAGTGTTCCGGGGGCGGATTACGACAGCGACCGGTCCAGCAAGCATGTGCTGAGGTGCATCGTGATTCTCCCCCTTCCTCTCAGTGGGGTTACATGGGCGCGCCTCGGCAAAACGTCAACTCCCGACTGCTGATTTGAGCTAACCCCATGAAAACATCAGCTTTTCAGTTTCGCTTCCCGCCGCCGCAACACAGAAGATGGAATATTGAGCGATTCCCGATACTTGGCGACAGTACGCCGGGCAATATCAATGCCTTCTGACTTGAGATGGGCCACCAGGTCGTCATCGGAAAGCACTTGGCCAGGCAGCTCGCGCTGCACCAGTTCGCGAATGCGATGACGCACCGATTCCGAACTGTGGGTTTCGCTGTCTGCGGTGGCACCGGCAATGGCATTGGTGAAGAAGAACTTCAGTTCATAAGTGCCGCGTGGTGTCGCCATGTATTTGTTGGATGTGACCCGGCTCACGGTTGACTCATGCATCTCAACCAGATCGGCAATCGTCTTGAGCGTGATTGGTCGCAAATGCTGGATGCCTTGCATCAGAAATCCATCCTGTTGCCGCACGATTTCGCGGGCCACTTTCAGAATTGTCTTGGCGCGCTGGTCGAGGCTCTTCACCAGCCAGGCGGCTTGCGATTGGGCCTCGCTCAGGAATGTCTTGTCATTTTCAGCCGTCGCGCCACGCGCCACCTTGGCCATGTACTGGTTATTGACGAGGATACGCGGCAGGGTTTCGCTGTTGAGTTCGACGATCCAGTTGCCGTCGGGCGAGGCGCGAACGAACACGTCAGGGATCACAGGTGCAACCGGCTCTGAGCCATAGGCAAGGCCGGGCTTTGGGTTGAGCGTCCTGAGTTCGGCCACCATGTCCTGGATATCATCGATGCCCAGTTTGCAGATCGACTTGAGCTGCTGGAAATCGCGTCTGGCAACCAACTGCAAATGATTGAGCAACGTGTCCATGGCCGGATCAAGATGGTTGCGTTCCTTCAGCTGCAGCCGCAGGCATTCGCCAAGGTCACGCGCAAAGACCCCGGTCGGCTCGAAGGTCTTGAGTGTTTCCAGCATGAAATCAATATGGCTCTGTGCACAGCCCAGGGTTTTTGCAACCGCTGCAAGGTCGGCACTGAGGTAGCCTGCCTCGTTGACCATGCCGATCAGATATTGCCCGATGGCCCGGTCTTGCGGCGACTTGAAATGCAAGTTGAGTTGCCGCGTCAGCACGTCGCTCAGGGATTCGGCTTTGCTCACCGTCGAGATGAAGTCATTGCCGTCTTCATCAAACGACACCTGCCCTGATGATCGCAAGGATGACCAGCCGGAATCCATTGGCCCCTGAACCGCCATTGCGGCGTCAGACCCTTCGCCGCGGGTTCCATCATCGCTGCCGGATTCGCCTGCTTCGGTCGGTGAATCACCACCGGTGCCCGGCGCTGAAAATGTTGCATCGAGCGAACTGGGCTCGGAGTTCTGCTGTGGCTCGGCCTCGCTCTTGATGCTGGAGCCTTCATCGCGCTCGAGCAGCGGATTGCGCTCGAGTTCGACATCGACAAATTCCATCAGCTCGACATGCGACATCTGCAGCAGCTTGATCGCTTGCTGCAGCTGCGGTGTCATCACCAGGGATTGCCCCTGCTTGAGGATCAGTCTTTGTCCGAGAGCCATGGAAGGTCTCTAGCTTAAGACTGGTAAATTCCCCTTAAAAGCTGAAATCTTCGCCGAGATAATAACGCCGGACGTCTGGGTTGTTGACGATCTCGTCGGGCGTGCCCTGGGTCAGTACCCGGCCTTCGTGGATGATAAGCGCCCGGTCGATAAGGTCGAGGGTTTCTCGGACGTTGTGATCCGTAATAAGCACCCCGATGCCCCGAGCGGTAAGCTTTCGCACCAGGTCGCGAATATCACCGATTGCAATCGGGTCAATTCCGGCGAAGGGCTCGTCGAGGAGCATGAACTTGGGCTTTGCCGCAAGCGCACGGGCAATCTCGGCGCGCCGCCGTTCCCCGCCAGAGAGTGCCACAGCCGGCGAATGCCGGAGATGGGAAATTCCGAACTCATCATACAACTCACGCAACACACTTTGCCGTTTGTCCCTGTCTGGCTCATGAAACTCGAGCACAGCAAGGATATTCTCTTCGACTGTGAGGCCCCGGAAGATGGAGTTATCTTGCGGCAGATAGCCGATTCCAAGCTTGGCTCTCCGGTACATGGGGAGCTGCGTGATATCGACTCCGTCCAGCATGACCGTGCCCTGGTCCGGAGCAACAAGGCCCGTGATCATGTAGAACACGGTTGTCTTTCCGGCACCATTGGGCCCAAGCAGGCCGACAGCTTCACCGCGCTTCACCGACACAGAAACACCGCGCACGACGGGACGCTTCCGGTAGCTCTTGGCGAGCAACGTGGCGACGAGTCCGTCCTGTGCGGGCAAGGGCGTTGCCGATTTTTCAACCGGTTCTGCCTTGCGCCGTGGCGCCATGGGCGAGGATCCCGCCCGTTTTGCCACAGCATCCTGTCCTTGCTGCGCCACCTGATTAGGCCCCATCAAACTTAATATTGGATAAAATTTTCATTCGGGAAGAAAGCTTCCCTTCACTCTGCCGCCTGTCATGACCGTATGTTTGTCATTAAGGTTAACAGTTAGTTTCTCGCCCTTCAGCGTGTTGGTCCCCTGCACCAACACCACCTTGCCGAAGGCTTCGAGATAATCCTTGCGATCATAGATGTCGGCTTTTTCCGCAGTGATGGTCTCGTTCTCGGTCACGATCTTGACGTTGCCCGTCGCATGCATCACGTCGACTTCCTTCTTCGACGTGCCATCCGGCTGCTTCACTTCAACCGTGTTGACCAGCAGCTGATCGCAATTGATCGTCGTCTTGTCGCGAATTGCCACCACCTGCCCGCGGAAGATCGTCTTGTTTTCCTTGTCGATCACTTCCATTTCATTGGCCGTGACGTCAGTCGGTTTGGCCTTGCTTTCCTCCTGTGCAACCGCCGCAGCGGACAGCAACATCAGGGCTGCAAGCCCCGCAGCGATTATGATCTTCATTCCTTGCCTCCTTCGGGTGGAACAGGGCGATTGAAACTGGCCTTCACATTGCCGCGAAACAGCATTCGTTCGCCATTGTTATCTGAGACCAGGCTGTCGGCTGCAATATTCCCGTTTTCGGTTTTCACTGTGACCGGTGCTTTGGATGTCAGCGACCGCTTGTCGACATCAAACTGCGCCTTGTCCATCCTCGCCAGAAATCCCGGGCCATCGCTGATGACGACATCGCCGGACAGATCGAGAATCTTGATGCCCGAATTATAGACTCCGGTCTGCGATGTGACCTGGAGGTCCTTGCCAGAGTCTCGTGCAAACGTGCCGCTGAAGGTTTCGAGATGCACGATATCCTTGTTCTTGCTGTCCTGAACGCCGCGGCTTGCCGTGATCCTGAACGGTTTCTGCTCCTTGTCGAGCCCTTTGACGTCATTGCCATAGCTTGCGGCCTGTCCGGGATGTTCAGGCGCTTCCAGCGTCACATCAATCGGCCCCTGCCATAACCGTGGCAGGACGGCATAAAGGGCCATGGCCGCAAGCCCGGCCACAAGTCCGAAGGCCACCACCCTGAACAGGATGCCCGCCTGGCGCGCCCGCCGAACGGCAGAACTGGCCGCCGAACTGGTTGCATGCCCGTCGCCTGCAAAATGTGAACTTGCCTCAATGCGCAAAGATATCTTCCTCAGACCATCCCAGAAGGTCAAGCTGCGCCCGTTGTGGCAGGAACTCAAAACAGGCTTTGGCCAGTGCCGCGCGGCCTTCACGCTCCAGCATCTGCTCGAAGCGGGATTTGAGTTCATGCAGGTAGATCACGTCCTGCGCGGCATATTGTTTCTGGGCATCGGACAGCACATGGCTGCCCCAGTCCGAGCTTTGCTGTTGCTTGTTGGCTTCAATGCCCAGAAGTTCCTTGAGAATGTCCTTGAGGCCATGCCGGTCGGTATAGGTGCGCACCAGCTTCGAGGCGATCTTGGTGCAAAACAACGGCGCCGTGTTGGCCCCGAGATAGTGTTTCATGACAGCCACGTCGAAGCGCGCGAAATGGAAAATCTTGAGCACGGAAGGATCTTCGAGCACCGCCTTCAGCCTGGGTGCCTCATAGGACTTGCCGTCAAACTGGATGAGCACGGCATTGCCGTCGCCAGTCGAAATCTGCACCACGCACAGCCGGTCGCGGCCGGGCTTGAGCCCAAGGGTTTCGGTATCAATGGCAATTGCCGGACCCGGGTTGAAGTCGGCGGGCAGGTCGCCGCGGTAAAGTTTGACGGTCATGGGAGTGTGAGCCTTGGATTTTGGAGTGTTTTAGACTTGCGCGGGAACTGTGTTGAAACAGTGAAATAGGCGTCTCGCAGCTGAGTTGCAACAGCATCGCTGTACCTTGACCGGTCCGTCTTCACTTGCGCTGCGCTCCAGCTGCGCCGGGTACGCTTCGCCCTTTGTGCTCCACTTGGCTTCGGCCACGCGTGGCCCCCATGACAAATGATGTAAAATGGGGGGAAGCGTGGTGCCCTGAAGAGGACTCGAACCTCCACGATGTTACTCGCTAGTACCTGAAACTAGTGCGTCTACCAATTCCGCCATCAGGGCAACAGACGGGCTCTTACGCGGGGCAATGTGTCATTGTCAACAATGACCCGGCCAGCTAAAAGGCGCGCCTGAGCAGAATGAACAGAACGTGGAAGGCTGGCAATGGCGGCAACAGGAAACAACAGATTGGTCACCGTGATTGGCGGGTCGGGTTTTGTCGGCCGACAGCTGGTGCGGGCGCTGGCGCGGCGCGGCTATCGCATTCGCGTTGCCTGCCGCAGGCCAGACCTTGCCATGCAAGTCATCCCCAATGGCACGCCCGGCCAGATCGCACTGGTCCAGGCCAATGTGCGCTATCCCCAATCACTCGCCGCCGCCTGCGAAGGCGCCTATGCCGTTGTTAATCTGGTCGGCGTTCTCACCAGTGGTGGTGCCCAGACCTTTGATTCGGTCCACGCTTTTGGCGCGCAAGCCTCTGCCCATGCGGCACGGGGAGCAGGTGCAGAAGTTTTCGTGCAGATGTCGGCACTCGGCGCTGATCTGAACAGTGCCAGCGCCTATGCCGTGAGCAAGGCCGAAGGCGAACGCCGCGCTGTCGGTGAATGTCCCGGCACGCAGATTGTCCGGCCGTCCGTTATTTTTGGCTCCGAAGACAATTTCTTCAACCAGTTCGCCGCCATGGCGCGGTTTTCGCCTGCACTGCCATTGATCGGCGGTGGTACGACGAAATTCCAGCCTGTCTTTGTCGGCGATGTCGCAGAAGCCATTGCAACATTGATTGACCGCGGAACAGCGCCTTCACGCGTTTACGAACTTGGCGGCAATGAAAAGATAAGTTTTCGGGGCATTCTCGAATATGTGCTTGACGTAACACAGCGCAAACGCCTGTTGGTGCCGCTGCCCTGGCCCGTGGCCAAGACAATTGCCAGCATCACGGGCTTTCTGCCCAAGGCACCATTGACGTCGGATCAAGTGGCGCTGCTGCGTTCGGACAATGTCGTCAGCGATACCGCTGTGGCGGAAAAGCGCACGCTCGAGGGACTCGGTGTGAGGCCCAACAGTTTCCGCAGCGTTGTGCCGGGTTATCTCTATCGCTATCGCGCTGCCGGTCAGTTCACGGCACCCAGCGGCATGCCGGAATAGATCATCGCCAGGATGATGACGCCGAGCAGCAGGCGGTAGACCACGAAAGGCAGGAAGCTCTGTGTACGGAGCATCTTCATCAGCACCGTGATTGTGCCAAGTGCAATGAAGAATGTCAGGACGCCGGTGACAATGACGGCGGTGGAAATGCTTTCACCGCTTTTCACTGCATCGCCGATCACCAATGCTGATGCTGCCCCATTGGCAGGTATCGACAGGAGAAAGGAAAACCGCGCCGCTTCGGGCCGGATGAAGCCAAGGGCACGGCCAGCCGTCATGGTAATGCCGGAACGGCTGGTGCCGGGCGACAGCGACAGGGCCTGTGCGCCGCCAATGATCAAAGCGCCGCGCCAGTCCATGTCGCGCACGGTGCGCGTGAACAATCCATACGTATCGGCCGCCCACAGGAGGAGGCCGAAGACGATGGCATTGATCGCCACAAGCAGCGGATTGCGGATCAGTTCGTCGAGGCCACTGAGCTTCATCAGCAGGCCGATGGCGATGATGGGAATGGTCCCGATAATGACATTTGTCGCAAGCCTGGCCCGCTCGCTGAGCCGCCGCTGCACGATGTCGCCAACCCCAAAAATCATGTTGATGACATCACGGTAGAAATAGATGATGACGGCGAGAAGGGTGCCAACATTTGTCACCATGTCGGTGACCACGCCCTGGTCGGGCCAACCGGTCAGGGCCGGGACCAGAATGAGATGGCCGGATGATGAAATGGGAAGAAACTCGGTAATCCCCTGGATCAGGGCCAGAACGATGATTTGTTCGAGGAACATGATAAACTGGTTCGCGACCCTGTATTGATGATTCGTGATTGCAGGCAGTGGTGCCGAACCTGTATCACAGCCGCCTTAGATGCGCCATGAAACAAAGCCAAGCGCCTTGTGGAAACATTACGTAAAATCAATATGCCGAAACTCCTGCACTTCACCCTTGACCCCTATGCCCGCCGCATGCGGCTTGCCCTTGCCGAATATGGCCGCGAGGTGGAGTTATTGGAGGAACGTCCCTGGCAGCCCAGCGAGACATTGATCAATCTCAATCCGTCCGGGCTGTCGCCGGTCTATCTGGAAGACGACGGCAGCGCCGTGCTGGGCGCAGAAGCGCTCACGGAATATCTCGAAGAAACGCTCGACGAAACACCATCGCTCTTGCCGGGCGATGTTTTTGACCGTGCAGAAATCCGCCGCCTGGTTGCCTGGTTTGATGTCAAATTTTATGCAGAAGTCACTGAACCCATTCTCACCGAAAGAATCATCCGCAGATTTGTTGCCTCCAGCGCCGGCTCCAATTCGCCAGATCCTGCACGCATGCGCAACGCCATGGCCAATCTCCGCCCGCATCTCGATTATGTCGGATTTCTTGCCGAACGTCATTCATGGCTTGCAGGCCCGCAGTTGAGCCTTGCTGATCTTGCAGCGGCCAGCCATCTGTCGGCGCTGGATTATCTGGGCATTGTTCCCTGGGCTGAACATCCTGCAGCACAAACTTGGTATTCCCGCATCAAGTCCAGGCCGTCGTTCCGCACGTTGCTGTCTGACAATGTCAAGGGCACACAGCCCTCGGCGCATTATGCCGACCTTGATTTCTGATTCCGCGCAGCTGCGTCAGCACCTGTTTCAGCGCGCCATGGCAGAGGGCTTTCAGGCCATGGCCATCACCGCCGCACATCTCCCGCAAGAAACCGGAAACCGGCTGCAACAGGCTTTGGCCAATGGCTGGCATGGTGACATGTCCTGGATGGAAGAGACCATGGCCCGCCGCCGCTCGCCAGATGCCATGTGGCCAGAGGCGAGGTCAGCGATCATGCTGGCCATGTCCTATGCACCTGACGGCAATCCCATGGCGCGTCTTGATGACAGATCTTCTGGGGTGATTTCAGTTTATGCCCTGAACCGCGACTATCACGACATCATCAAGGGCAAACTGAAACGGCTCGCGCAGTGGCTGGCAGCTGCAAGCGGCCACGACGTAAAAATATTTGTCGACACCGCACCCGTGATGGAAAAACCGCTGGCTGAGCAGGCAGGCCTTGGCTGGCAAGGCAAGCACACCAATCTTGTGTCGCGGCATCTGGGTTCGTGGTTTTTTCTTGGCTCGATCCTCACGACCCTTGCTTTTGAAACTGCTGCCGCTGAAGCTGATCATTGCGGAAGCTGCACGGCCTGTCTCGACATCTGCCCCACCAAAGCCTTTCCGCAACCGCGTACGCTTGATGCCAGACGCTGTATTTCCTATCTCACCATTGAGCACAAGGGACATATTGCGGAAGAATTCCGCAAGGCGATGGGCAATCGCATCTATGGTTGCGATGATTGCCTCGCGGTATGTCCGTGGAACAAGTTTGCCGCCCAAGCCGGCGAAGTTAAACTCGCCGCCAGGCCAGAACTCGTTGCACCACGGCTTGCACATTTATTGAACCTTGACGACCAGGCTTTCCGAACCTTGTTTTCAGGTTCACCGGTCAAACGCATCGGTCACACGCGCTTCATTCGCAATTGCCTGATCGCTGCCGGCAACAGTGACGACCATGACCTGCTGCCTGCGGTGCGGCAGCATTTGCATGACGCATCGCCGCTGATCCGCGCCATGGCTGTCTGGGCCTTGCGGCAATTGGCTGACGCGAAGGAATTTGCATCTGTAGCGCAAGATCATCTGACTGAAACAGATGCAGGCGTGCGAAGCGAGTGGGGCTTTGCGTGAATCACCTTCTCTGCTTCGGTTTTGGATTTTCCGCCGCAACACTGGCCGCGATGCTTGATCAAAAATCCTGGCGCGTCACTGGTACCAGCCGCAGCGATGATGGTGTTGCGGCCATAAAGGCGCAAGGCTTTGAAGCCATCCGCTTTGACGCAATGATGGCAATTCCGGAAGACGTGACCCACATTGTTACCTCGGTCCCGCCAGATGCCACTGGTGATCCCGTGGTGCAGAGGTTCGGAGACGAACTTGCGAACCGCGCAGCGCAAGTCAAGTGGGTCGCCTATCTGTCAACGACAGGTGTCTATGGGGATCACGCGGGTGGCTGGGTCGATGAGCAGACACCGCTTTCGCCGGCCACTGAACGTGGCCATCGCAGGCTTCGGGCAGAAACCCTGTGGCTCGATTTGCATCGCAATCATGGTCTGCCCGTCCATCTTTTCAGACTGGCTGGCATTTATGGTCCCGGCCGCAACCAGCTGGAAAGTGTCATGCAAGGCAGCGCGCGCCGTATCATCAAGCCGGGCCAGGTCTTCAGCCGCATTCATGTGGCAGACATTGCGGGCATTCTCCTGGCTTCGATGGCAAGGCCCAATCCCGGTGCCGCCTATAATGTCGCCGACGATAATCCCGCCCCGCCGCAGGACGTGGTTGCCTTCGCATGTGAACTCCTTGGGCTTCCGGTGCCACCGGATGAAGATTTCGAAAATGCAATCCTGTCACCTGTGGCCCGCAGTTTTTATGCCGAGTCAAAACGGGTTGCAAACCGGCGCGTGAAGAACGAGCTGGGCTATCGTTTCAAATATCCGGATTACCGCGCAGGCCTCAGTGATATCTTCAATAGCCGGTTCCGTCAGCCCTGACAGCGAGCGCCAGTGCTGCGTCCTTGATCATCCGCAAATATGGAGGTGCCGACAGCCGGTGATCGCCGCCCTTGATCAATTGCAGCGAAACATCCTCTCCTGAAATCACATCAAGAATTTTCAGGGCATGTGCGGGCGGCACATCCGTGTCCTCCAGACCCTGCAATATGCGCACCGGATAAGACGCGTTAAAGCCGCGGGACAGAAACAGGTGGTTCTTGCCATCTTCAATGAGCCGCGCCGTGATGGGGTAGGGCGATCCATGATCTGACGCGACATTGAGCATCTGCGCGGCCTGCAGCTCGGCCCGTTGCTCGCTGGTGAATTTGTCCCACATCAGGTCCCGTGTCATGTCGGCAGCTGGTGCAATCAGCAACAGCCCTGCCATCCTCCGGAAAGCGGGCGGGTCTTCCCGTTCCAGCTTGCGCGCCAGCAGCATGGCCAACCACCCACCCATGCTGGAGCCGATCACGATCCGCCGCCCCTTGGTATGGGTCAGGAACATGTGCGTGGCCTGTTCCAGCCATTGCGAAATCGTGCCATCAGTGAATGCACCCCCTGATTGCCCATGACCCGAATAGTCAAACCGCAGGCAGGCCCGCCTGCTGTTCCGGGCCAGGTCGGCAATGGCCTCACCCTTGGTTCCGGTCATCTCCGACATGAACCCGCCCAGCCAGAAAAACCCGGTATGGAGCCTGTCGTCCGGTGGGCCGTCATGCAGGTAGGCAAGGGGCGCGCCTGGATCAAATGGATCAAATTCGACACGTGCCATGGCTACGAAGGCCCTTCTTTTCGCTTTGATTTGTTGCTATCGAACCTGTGCCGGATTCGTGCAGCACCAGTCAATGATGCAAATCCGGCGCAAAACAACAGGAGATTTTCACCACTTGAGTCTGCCCCCACGCCCAATGCCGCCGCGCAAGCCGCCCGTCAACCGCAGCGCCCAGCCTCAGCCAAAAGACGAGGCCCACAAGATCAATCACCGCATCGACAGCCGCGAAGTCCGGCTGATCAACGCCACTGGTGAAAATGTCGGTGTCGTACCGACGCGCCAGGCCATTGTCATGGCCGAGGAAGCAGGTCTCGACCTGGTGGAAATTTCGCCGGATGCCAAGCCGCCTGTTGCCAAGATTCTCGACTACGGGAAATTCAAGTTCCAGGAACAGAAGCGCCTTGCCGAGGCCCGCAAGAAGCAGAAGGTCATCGAACTGAAGGAACTCAAGATTCGTCCGATGATCGACGATCATGACTATGATGTGAAAATGCGTGCCGCCCGTCGGTTCTTTGAAGAGGGCGACAAGGTCAAGGTCACCTTGCGCTTCCGTGGCCGCGAAATGGACCACCAGGATCTCGGGCACAAGCTCTTGCACCGGGTGAAGGCCGATCTTGCTGATGCATCAAAGGTCGAACTCGAGCCGCGCAGCGAAGGCCGCCAGATTATCATGATTTTGTCGCCACGCGGCAAAGTCTGAAGCGCACCGCGGGCGTTGCAAATTATCTGAGTCGAGTTTTTGAAAAGGTATAGTAAATTCTTTCAGGCTGCGTTTCAGTGCTTTTTAGACACCGAATTTGATCCATAACCTATTGATATAATTGAATTTCACCTTCTGTTAGAGATAACAGGAGGTGAATTTTTTCAGGCCACCTGTAGCGGTCAGTGCATCCGCGCCGGTCACAGCTAAAACTTTACCAAGTTCCGTGCGGAATTTTTAATCGCCGCTGTGGCTTTTATGCCCCAACAAAAAAATCTGGTTCGCCAGGTTGGTACTGAGTTGGGGGCATTGCTCTCTGGGGGCTCGTTACTTCATGCCGTCTGCTGTCATTGCGCAGCCAGCGGCCTGATGTGGGGAAAACTCGGTGACAGCTCCCAAATGGAAACCGGGGGCCAGGTAAACCTGCCCTCTTGCAGTTGGGGGCACATATGCCGATTACCACCTCGTATTTTATCGACGCACAAACACTTGCCATCACCTTTGAAGTGGGTGACAAAACATCGGAAGGCAAGATTGTCGATTTCGCCGCTGCTGCTGGCATGGTGGACACCGGCTGGGGGATCGTTCGCAGCGGTTCAATGACGGGCCCAGACATCGGCTTCTTGGTAGGGGCGAACAAGGACAAAGTGTATATGTTTGACACTTTCGTCGAGGACGCCAATGCGGCATTCTTTGCGCCCGTCAATTCAGTTGCAGGCTCTGCCCCGGTCAGTTCCGAAGCGAGCTATACGATAACTGTGGGCGGCATGACCTACACGCCCCAGCAAATATTCCAGAAATCCACTATTCTCGAGTCAGCCAACACATCTGTAGTTTGGCCCGAGTTCATTGAAAAACACACTATCCATATCAAGCTGAACGCACCCTTGACCGAAGGCCAGACGGTTACCGTAGGGTTCAACGGCAGCACATTGCCGCCAGTTGAGACTGCATACACGACTGATTCAATCCGTAGCGAAGCCGTTCACGTGTCGCAAATCGGTTTTGATCCGCAGGATCCGCTGAAGGTTGCATTCCTGTCGACCTGGCTTGGCATTGATCACGGAAACGAGGCCGCCAATGCATCCGTCACCTATGCGCCAGGCAAGGCATTTCATGTCGTCAATTCGGCAACTGGCGCGGAAGTCTACTCCGGCACCGTCGAGCTTTCGCAAGCCGCTGACAACCTCTCCAACTTTGCGATCGAATTTTTCGCAGACTGATGTCTACAAGATGGATTTCAGCACTATCACGGCTGCCGGAACCTATCACGTCGTTGTTGACGGCGTAGGCAAGTCCACGGATTTCACCATTGGCGAGAATGTCTGGCAGTCGGCTTTCGAGACCACGGCGCGCGGCATGTATCACCAGCGCTCCGGCATTGCGCTTGAAAGCGAGTTCACCGAATGGACCCGTCCGCGCGATCATCATCCTGATGATGGTTTCATCGCCACGCAATCAACCGCGACCTTGATGGACACATCCATGGGTCTTTATCTCAAGGGCGAGGACACATTCCAGGCACTGGTTGCCGGCGACACTGGCGTCGTCGTTGAAAACGCCTGGGGAGGCTGGTTCGACGCGGCCGATTTCGACCGCCGCATCCAGCACACGGATTCAATCAACGACCTGCTGTTCCTGGCGGAAGCCAAGCCGGATTTGGTCAAGAACACCAGTCTCAACATTCCGGAATCAGGCAACAACATTCCAGACGTCATCGACGAAGCCCTGTGGGGCGTTGATTTCTTCATGCGCCTGCAACGTGCCGATGGCGCAGTCAGTGGCGGCATTGAATTCAATACTCATCCCGAACCGATATGAAACCAGCTGGACCGACACCAACAAGGCGTTTGTCTATGCCCCAGATGCCTGGTCAAGCTACAAGTTTGCATCTTCAGCAGCAAAGGCGGCTTTCGCAGTGGCGCCCTATGATCAGGCCCGCTCGGAAGCCTATGTTCAGGCAGCCATTAAGGCCTTGGCCTGGGCCGATGCCAATACGCCGGACTATGCGGCTGGCAATATTGAACTGACCATGCCACGCAATCTTGCCTGTGCGGAATTGTACCGCGTGACTGGTGATGAAAAGTGGAACGCCGAATACCTCCGCACCACACTTTATGGCAACAAGGACTGGCTGAACTGGAACGAGCACGCAATTGATGCGGCATTCACCTATGCCAAGACAACCCATGCCGGAGTTGACAAGACCGTGCAGGCTCTCGGCATCAAGGACATCCTGGCCGAAGCTGCCTACATCCAGAATTTCCAGAACGACGATGGTTTCTTGACCCCCGTCAACCCGTGGGCACCTGTCAACTGGACAAGCTTCCTGACCAGCCCGCAAAATGCCGCAAAAACATATACCCGTGCCCATGCATTGACGGGTGATGAGCAATGGCACGAGGCAATGATCGGAGCGGTTCAGTACACCTTGGGCGCAAATCCGATGAATGTGTCATACATCACGGGCGTTGGCGCAAACCAGCTGCGCGAAATTCAGGATCTTGACGGTGATGGAATGGGGATGGCACCGCGTCCCGGCATTCCTGTCTATGGCAACATCAACGTCCAGGAACACACGCAAGGCGCATGGTGGGGCAACCTGACAGCAAGTTCGATTCCCGACCAGTTCAATAACCCTGTCAACGAAACCTATATCGGCTGGGAGATGATTACAGTACTTGGTGAATACACTGTGCAGCAATCCATCTCACCGATGACCCTTCTTCTGGGTTATCTCGCTGGCACCGATGCTGACGGTTCAAAGGGCGGCAATGGCGGCACTTTGACACCGACACCGCCTCCAGCGTCCGGCGGAAACGGCACACCGCCAGTCAAACCGCCTGTGGTGACTCCACCTGTTGTAACTCCGCCAGTCAAACCGCCTGTGGTGACTCCACCCGTCGTTACACCACCCGTCGTAACTCCGCCTGTCGTGACTCCGCCAGTGGAGCCACCTGTTGTGACACCTCCTGTCAAGCCACCTGTGGTGACCCCACCGGTTGAGCCACCGGTCGTAAAACCCCCAGTGGTCAAGCCGCCTGCCGATGAAGTGTTGAAAGTCATCAAGGGCGGCGCAAGTCATGATAAGATCGTCGGCACTGACAAGGCAGAGCACATCAAGTCTGGCAATGGCGCTGATACCGTGACTGCTGGTGGCGGCAACGACAAGGTCGAACTTGGCGCGGGCAATGACCGCGCTGACGGTGAAGCCGGAAACGACACCGTGTTGGGTGGCAATGGCGTCGACCAGCTTTATGGCGGAGCCGGCAAGGATACGATCTCTGGCGAGGCTGACGCTGACAGCCTGTTCGGCGGCAGCGAGAATGACACACTCTCTGGCGGCAAGGGACGTGATGTGATTGCAGGCGAGACCGGCAGTGACACACTCTCGGGCGGCAAGGGCGCCGACTGGTTCTTATTCATGAAGAAAGTTGAAGCCGGCGATTTCGTCAAGGACTTCGAGAAGGGTGACAAGATTGTGGTTCGCGCCGATGACTTTGATCTTGGCAAGGGTGTGTTGAAGAAAGAATTCTTCTCATCTGGCCATGACAATACAGCCAACGATGCGAACGACCACTTTATCTGGAATGCCGACAGCCATCAACTCTGGTACGACAGCAATGGCGATGCCGAAGGCGGTGCAGTTCTGTTGGCAACCCTGCAAAACAACCATCGGCTTGTGGCAAGCGACATTCTCGTCATCTAAGGTTTTGGGGGAGCGTTGGCTCGTGCGGCCAGCCAGGTGGAAAACCACCGGCTGGCCGCAAGTGTTTACAGCAGTCCGAGTGTCTTCAGATGACGTCTCACCGTGACTGGACAGGCCATTTGCGTATTATATTTCCGTGCCAGTGCGTGGCGAATGGGTGCTGTATCTTTGACCTTTCCGGCATGTCCTTCGACAAGGGCTGCAACATCGGCAAGCGTTGGCACAACAACTGACTTGCCCTTGACCATCTTGAATTCGGGCACCCCGCCATTCATGCAATCAGGCCATGCGCTTTGGCCATGCCCATGAGATAGGGAACCCCTTTGGCCAAAAGTTCCTGCCTGTCTTTTGCCACGGGTCGCCACACGCAAAGTGCTCCGGCGATTTCCGGCGGAAGTGCCACAAAGCTTTCGACAACCAGCTTGCCCTTGAAGTTCGTTTCGGCCAGCGCCCGGAACACATCGTTCCAGTCGATCGTGCCGGTGCCGGGTACGCCGCGGTCACTTTCTGACATGTGAATGTAACTGGTCTTGCCAGCTGCCACACGAAGTCCGTGGCCAATGCCCTTTTCTTCGATATTCATGTGATAGGTATCGAAATGAATGGTGACATTGGGCTCATCAATCATCTCCAGCATGCGCAGCGCCTGCGTCGAGGTGTTGAGGAGATGCGTTTCATAGCGGTTGCAGGGCTCGATGCCGAGCGTGATTCCAAGCTTTCTTGCATGTTGCGCCACAGGCTTCAGCGCCTTGACGATATTGTCATATTCACGTTGCGTTGGGGGCTTGCCGGATTTGTACCCGAGTGCGCCGAAAGTGACGCCGCCCAGAAATCTTGATCCCACTTCGGAGGCTTTGTCGAGCGCCTTCTTGACAAAGGCTTCGGCGGCATCAGGGTTTTCCGCTGCCATCTTGTCGTCCGGCAGGCACAGTGAGCAGGTAGGCTCGACATGGTGTTTTTCGAAGAGCTTTTTCGAATGCGGCGCATCAACACCTTCCGGCACAAGCAAGGGAAACTCGATGCACTCAAGCCCGTGTTCTGCGGCCTCAGGAATCGCAAGCTCGGCTGCCTCGCGCGTCCATTCCGCCGCCCACAGCGAGGCATGCATTCCAAGTTTCACATCTGCCATTTTTGTCTCCTATCCATGCGCACCAACAATGTATTCCACCACATCACGCATTTTGGTTTGTGATGTCACAAGATCAGCCTCGATGCGGCCCTGCCGCAGCACGACGATCCGGTCTGTTACGTCCATCACATCGTTGAGGCGATGGCTGATGAGAATGACGGCGATGCCCTCGTCCCGCATCTGGCGGATGAGTTTCAAGACACTTTCAACCTCGCGCACAGCCAAGGCTGCCGTCGGCTCATCCATGATCACGATCTTGGGATTGAAGGTCAGGGCACGGGCAATGGCAATGGTTTGCTGCTGGCCACCGGAGAACAATCCGACAGGCCGGTGAATGGACGGAATGCGGGCGCCCAGCCGCTGGATCATCTTCAAGGCCTCAGCGTCCATTTTCGCCTTGTCGACAAAGCCAAACATTTTTGTTGGTTCGCGGCCGAGAAAAATATTCTCCGCAACATCCTGCTGCTTGGCCAACGCGAGATCCTGGTAAATCATCTCAATGCCAAGCGCCCGGCGCGCGCCGGGAGCAAGTCCTGTCATCGACTGGCCATTGAAGGTGATCTCGCCGCCATCCACCGCATAGATGCCGGTAATGGTTTTCATCAATGTGGACTTGCCTGCACCATTGTCACCGACAAGGCCCGTGACGGTGCCCGCTTCAATGGCCAGGTTAACTCCGTTCAGGACACTGATTGCGCCGAACGACTTGGTGACATTGCTGATCTGAAGAAGGCTCATGCCTTTTTCTCCCGGGCCGATTGCAACTGGTCAATCCACACTGCGAAAATCAGCACCGCGCCAATGGCTACCTGCTGATAATAACTTTGCACGCCAAGCAGGTTGAGCCCGTTCTGCAAGACCCCCATGATCAGGGCACCGATGATCGAACCAAGGATCGAACCCTTGCCGCCAAACAGCGAAGTGCCGCCAATGATGGCGGCGGTAATGGCAGCGAGTTCGTAATTATACCCGGCTTGTGGATCGCCGGAATTGACGCGGGCCATGAAAATCAATCCCGCTACACCAGCGAGAAGTCCGGAGACGGTGTACAGGATGCGGCGCAGCTTCTCGACCGGGATACCTGTTGCGCGTGCCGCATTTTCGTTGTCGCCCATGGCCAGGGTGTGGCGACCAAATTTGGAATAGGCCAATGCATAGTGAGCGACGAGTGCTGTGACAGCCAGAATGATCACCGGTGCCGGAATGCCAAGCGGTCGGCCTTGGCCGAGATAGACGATGGACGGCGGCAAGCCATAGATAGCGCCGCCATTGGGTGCAATGATGAAGGAAAGCCCGCGTGCGATGCCAAGCATGCCGAGCGTCACGATAAACGCCGGGATGCGCAACCGCGTGATGAGCTGGCCATTGATATAGCCCGCGACCGCACCGGTGCCGAGTGCGCCGACAACGGCTGCTGGTGCGGGCAGGTTCAGGACCACGCAGAAATAGGCTCCGACAACGCCTGTGAGCGCCATCAGCGATCCGATCGACAGGTCAAGGCCGGCTGAACACAGGATCAATGTTGCTGCGATGGCCAGCACGCCAATCGTCGATGTGGCGAGCAGCGTATTGAGAAAATTGCTGACCGACAAAAAGTAGGGCGAGAGTACAGCGAGCGCCAGGCACAGTCCCGCCAGCACAATCAGCGATTCGAGTCGCATGTGCAGTTTCTTGTCGAAGAAGAATTGCAGGCGTTGCCAGGTGTCGGTCATGAACATGTCCTACTTTCCTCCCCCGCTTGCGGGGGAGGTGGCGCGGAACGCGTCGGAGAGGGCCAGTCATGATCAGTCAACGTCGCACCCTCTCCGCCTCGCATTCGCTCAACACCCCTCCCGCAAGCGGGAGAGGAACGCAAGATTACTTCACGAATTCCATCATCGGTTCCTTGCCACCCTCGATGACCTCCTTCGTCAGCACCAGCGTCGGCACGAAGACGACTTCGTCGACCTTGCCGCCTTCGACGATTTTCTTGACGTTCTCGACCGCCTGCTTGCCGACGAGATAAGGCAATTGCGCAACCGAGGCCGTCAAGCGGCCTTCCTTGATCGATTTCACGGCATCCGAATTGCCGTCAACACCGATCACAGTGACTTGCCCGCCCTTGCTGGCGGCAAACACGGTTTCGACAGCGCCGAGCGCCATGCCGTCATTGGCGCAGAAAATCGCCACAAGGTCTGGGTGCTTGGTCAGGATGTCGTTGGTGATGTTGGCGGCCTTGCCGCGATCCCAGTCACCCGGCAGCGAGGCAACGACTTCGAGGCCGGGAGCGAGCTCCTTCAGCTTGTTGGCAAAGCCATCGGCGCGCTTCTTGCCGGTGATGTTGCCTGACAGGCCTTCGATCACAAGCACGGGTCCCTTGGCATCCTTGCCGAGTTTGCCGACGAGATATTCTGCACCTTGCGCACCAGCGGCCATGTTGTCCGAGCCAATGTGGAAGGCGATGTTGACGCCAGCTTCCTTGGTCACGGCCGGATCAAGATTGTTGTCGAGATCGACAACCGGAATATTGGCTGCGTTGGCAGCTTTCAGGCATGGCAGCAGGATGGTGGAGTTGATGGCCGCCGTGATCATCACGGCAGGTTTGCGCTCCAGCATCGTATTGCAGGCATTGAGCTGGGGTTCCGCAGCCTGGTCGCTTTCGACAGCCTGCAGATAATATTCAACGCCAGCAGCATCTGCGCCAGCTTTGACGCCCTGCTCCATCGCACCCCAGAAAGGGTTGGCGAGGGTTTTCATCAACACGCCATAGAGCGGCTTGTCGGCTGCGCTGGCAGCCGTGCTGAGTGCCGCAAGTGACACGGCGACGAGTAGTGTTTTGATTTTCATTTTGCTTCCTCCGGGGGTTGAGAAGGCTTGGGCGGCCTTGCAGCTCCGCCAAGCCTGAACAAGACGTTAACGATACTTATGGCTTTCGGCTAGCAGATTTGTGCGTCGATCCCCGAACTTGCCTTTCCGCAGGTTTTCTGCTTAATCCGCCCTGTTCTCACTTCATTGCTGAGACTGAACAATCGCCTGGCCGTATAGGGCTGCCATGGCGGTTTACTCTAATGTCCTGAAAGGATTAAGCAAAATGCCCAAGATGAAGACCAAGTCCTCGGCCAAGAAGCGGTTTACATTCACCGCCTCGGGCAAGGTGAAGGGCGGAGCCTCTGGCAAACGCCACGGCATGATCAAGCGCACCAACAAGCAAATCCGCAACCAGCGCGGCACCATGGTTCTGGCCCCCGGCGATGCCGGCCTGGTCAAGATCCACATGCCTTACGCCGGCAAGCACAGCTAAGGGAGTTTGACACATGCCACGTAGCAAAGGCGGCGTTGTCGCCCGCCGGTCCCACAAGAAAGTTTTGGCCCGCGCCAAGGGTTACTTCTCACGCCGCAAGAACATTTTCCGCGTAGCGGTTCAGGCTGTCGAGAAGGCCGAACAATATGGCTACCGCGACCGGCGCCAGAAGAAGCGCAATTTCCGCGCCTTGTGGATCCAGCGCATCAATGCAGGCACCCGCGAACTCGGCCTTACCTATGGCCGATTTATTCACGGCCTCTCCAAGGCCGGAATTGCGGTGGATCGCAAAGTCCTTTCCGACATTGCCATCCATGATCCCGTTGCGTTCAAGGCCCTCGTCGAGAAGGCCAAGTCTGCCATCGCAGCTTAAGACGTAACCGACCGTCATTCACAAGGCCTTGAGTGGGAGTTGCGACTCCCTTACTCAGGGCCTTTGTCATTTTGAGGACTTCGTATGTCACTCGACCAACTCGAATCCGAAACCCTTGCTGCGGTGGCCTCTGCTGCCGACGAAGCAACGCTGGAATCCGTGCGCGTATCAGCGCTTGGCAAGAAGGGCGCGATTTCCGCGCAGATGGCCACACTGGGCAAGATGGCACCCGATGAGCGCAAGACATTTGGCGCGGCCCTCAATGTCATCAAGGACAAGGTGACGGAAGCCATCGCAGTGAAGAAGGAAGCACTCGCCGACGCCGCACTGAACGAGCGACTTGCCACGGAACGCGTCGACATCACCTTGCCTGTGCGCCCCGAATTGCGCGGGTCCATTCATCCTGTTTCCCAAGTGTGGGAAGAGGTGGTGCAGATTTTCGGCGACCTTGGATTCTCGGTCGCCGAAGGCCCGCATATCGAAGACGACTTCCACAATTTCGATGCGCTCAACATTCCGCCCGAACATCCCGCACGGCAGGAGCACGACACATTCTATTTCCACGAAAAGCCCGATGGTTCGCGCATGGTGTTGCGCACCCATACATCGCCCGTGCAGATCAGAACCATGCTGAGCCAGAAACCGCCGATCCGCATCATCGCGCCGGGCCGCACATTTCGCTCTGACAGTGACATGACGCATACGCCCATGTTCAACCAGGTCGAAGCACTGGTCATCGATGAGTCGACCCATCTTGGCCACCTGAAATGGGTGCTGCATGAATTCTGCAAGGCCATCTTCGAGCTTGACGATGTGAAAATGCGTTTCCGGTCATCGCACTTCCCCTTTACTGAACCCTCCATGGAAGTGGACATTCAATGTTCATGGAAAGACGGCCAGGTGAAATTGGGTGAAGGTGATGGCTGGCTGGAAATTCTCGGTTCCGGCATGGTGCATCCGAAAGTCATCAAGGCCGGCGGGCTCGATCCCGACAAATACCAGGGCTTCGCTTTCGGCATCGGCATGGACCGCATTGCCATGCTGAAATACGGCATCCCCGATCTGCGCGCATTCTTCGAAAGCGATTTGCGCTGGCTCAGGCACTACGGTTTCAAATCGTTGCAAGTGCCAACACTTGCGGGAGGCCTTTCCTGATGTCCTCGCCCCTTCCTTCATACCTCCCCCTTGCGGGGAGGTCGGCAAATTTGCGCAGCAAATTTCCGGGTGGGGGTATATTGACAGAATAGTGCGCCAGTTCTGACCCACCGTCCGACCCCCACCCCTACCCCTCCCCACAAGGGGGAGGGAGGACACAGCTTGACAGACCATCGCCATGGCTGAAGAAATAATTGCAACAACGAACTTCCTAAAAGACTACGCGACGCTGGTTGCAATTCCAGCGGCGGCGCTATGAGGAAGGACTGCTTCGAGTCAAGCGAACTCGCGGCCCCTGATATAATCAAGATTACTCCATTTGGACCGCCATCATGAAATTCACCCTCTCCTGGCTCAAAGACTTTCTCGACACATCAGCCACTGTCACCGAAATTGCTGACGGCCTCGTGGGCGTTGGTCTCGAAGTGGAAGAGATCAGTGACAAGACCAAGGCGCTCGCGGCATTCACCGTGGCCCATGTGCAGCTGGCCGAAAAGCATCCCAACGCCGACAAGCTGCGCCTGTGCAAGGTCGACACCAAGGATGGTGTAAAGCAAGTGGTCTGCGGTGCGCCCAATGCGCGAACTGGCATCAAGGCGATCATCGCACTGCCGGGTGTTGTCATTCCGGTGACGGGACAAGTGTTTGCCCCTGCCACTATTCGTGGTTCGGAATCACAGGCCATGCTCTGTTCCGAGCGCGAATTGCTGCTCTCGGAAGAACACGACGGCATCATCGAAGTGGATGAGAATTGGCCGGTGGGAACACCTGCGGCAACCGCTTTGGGGCTTGATGACCCGATGTTCTATGTGAAGGTCACAGCGAACCGTCCTGATGCCTTGGGTGTATATGGCATCGGGCGCGATCTCGCCGCCAAGGGCCTTGGCACGCTCAAGCCCATTGACGCAAAGCCAGTCAAAGGCACCTTCAAATCGCCGATCAATGTCACGCTGGATTTCGCCGATACCAAACCCTGCCCACTGTTCATTGGCCGCTATTTCAGGGGCGTGAAGAACGGTCCGTCGCCTGCATGGTTGCAAACAAGGTTGAAAGCCATTGGCCTGCGCCCGATTTCAAAACTTGTGGACATTACCAATTACATCACCTTCGCCTATGGCCGTCCGCTGCACGTGTTCGATGCCGACAAGGTGAAGGGCAACATCCATGCGCGCTTCGCCAAGGACGGCGAGACACTCGAAGCCCTCGACAACAAGAACTACACGCTGACATCAGAGATGACGGTGATTGCCGATGACGCATCGGCCGAAGGCATTGCCGGTATCATTGGCGGCACACACTCAAGCTGCACGGATGCAACCACCAACGTCTTCCTTGAGGCCGCATGGTTTGACCCTCTGCGCACCGCCGCCACGGGCCGCAAGCTTGGCATCAATTCCGACGCGCGTTATCGCTTTGAGCGCGGTGTCGATCCGGGCTTTGTCGAGGCGGGCGCAGAGATTGCAACGCAGATGATCCTCGATCTGTGCGGCGGCGAAGCGTCTGACCTCGTGGTCGCAGGCAAGCCACCCTTGCAAAACCGCAAGGTGACATTGCGCAAGACCAGGGTAAAGGATCTCGGAGGACTGATTGTTCCGTGGGCGGATCAATTGCAGGTTCTGCGCAATCTGGGATTCACTGTCACCGAAGCCGCAGGCGGCGCATCGGCACAAGTTCCAAGCTGGCGACCTGATGTGCATGGTGAAGCCGATCTTGTCGAGGAAATCTGCCGCATTGTTGGACTTGAGAATGTGCCCTATGCCGCAATGACGCGTCCCAACCACATTGCACGGCCCGTGCTCACACCATTGCAAAAGCGCATGCTGGCCTCGCGGCGCACCTTGGCAAACCGTGGTTTCAACGAAGCTGTCACTTACGCCTTCATTGACGAGAAGCAGGCGAGCCTTTTCGGGGGTGGCAGTCGCGATCTCAAACTAGCCAATGCCATCTCGTCGGAAATGACCGACATGCGGCCAAGCCTGCTGCCCGGCCTCATCGCGGCAGCAGGCCGCAACATCGCGCGCGGGTTCAGTGATTTCGCCATCTCCGAAGTCGGCCACGCCTATTCAGGTGACAAGCCGGAAAACGAAACCTTGCGTGCGTCTGGCATCCGTCAGGGTGGACAGGTCGCACGTCAATGGCAGGGTGGCGCACGCGCCGTTGATGCCTTCGATGCCAAGGCCGATGTGCTGGCCGTGCTCGAAGCCTGCGGCATGGCCGCATCAAGCCTGCAAGTGGTGCAACAAGCACCTGCCTGGTTCCATCCCGGCAGATCAGGCACCATGCAAATGGGCCCGCAAAACAAGCTGGCATATTTTGGCGAAATCCATCCGGCGATATTGAAGGCGATGGATGTGAAAGGTCCCATCGTGGCGTTCGAAATCATCCTCAATACCATTCCGGCCCCGCGCCAGAAGGGCACAGCCAAACCAGCACTTGTGCTGGCCGATCTCATGACGGTTGATCGCGACTTCGCTTTCGTCGTCGAAGACAAGGTGCAAGCCGCCGAACTCATCAAGGCTGCGAGGGGCGTTGACAAGATGCTCATCACCGACGCCACGGTCTTTGACGTGTTCAAGCTCGAAAGCGGCAAGACCTCGCTCGCTGTGTCTGTGACGCTGCAACCCAAAGACAAGACGATGACAGATGAGGAAATCGAAGCGATTTCGGCAAAGATCGTCGCGGCTGTTTCCAAGGCAACGGGAGCGGTGTTGCAGGAGCAATCGCGGCTCTTCATGTCCGGCATATCAAAATTTCTTGCCCTTATCACCTAGCGACGGCGCGGGCGCGCGCTCACAACCGCTTGCTCCCGAATTCAGCGATCCGGACTTTCTCATACGCCAACTTACAATTGTCGCGGCATTGTTGGCCGGTTTGACAATACCGTTGTTCCATGCGGCATTTTACTTTGTCATGAGAAAAGATGAGAGACGAGATGCGCTCAACAGTCTGCGATGGTGGTTGATTTGCGAGTATTTTATGTTGCAGCTTGTTTGTCTATGAAGCCGTTTGGGGTTGGCCGAACACAAGATGGTCGACACGGCCTGCTGGTTTCTTGAATTATTACAACTTGTACTGTAACGGCAGAGATCACCTAGCGCCCGCCCTTGCCGCGATATGGGCTGTAACGGGCATCGTGATATGCTCGTTCCCAACGGTTGTCCTTTTCCTTTCATTATTCGACCGCGCAAAAAGCGATACCCGCTGAGGAAATCCAAGCTTTCTCCGCCAAAAAGAGACGCGGCTGCGAGCAAGGCAATGGGAGCAGTATAGCGGGGGTAATTGCCTTCTCCCGCCGAAGGTGAGAGAAGGTGCCCGAAGGGCGGATGAGGGCTACCAAGGAGGAACGGCACATGACACCAGCAACGCGCACCGCATTGAAAAACCTGAAAGCCCATGCCAAGGCTGGCATGCCGGATATGCGCAAGGCATTTGCCAAAGGCGACCGCTTCAAGGAGTTCAGCGCCACGCAGGAAGACCTGCTGCTGGATTATTCAAAATGCGCCGTGACCTCCAAGACCATGACGCTGCTGGGCCATGTGGCGAAGGCGGCAAACATTGAACACAAGCGCGATGCCATGATGCGCGGCGATGTGATCAACACCACCGAGGGCCGCGCCGTTCTGCACACAGCGCTGCGCCGGCCTGCCACTGAAATCGTCATGCTCAATGGCCACAACGTGGTGCATGATGTACATGACGTGTTGCGGGCCATGTCGCGTTACGCCAATGAAGTCCGGAAATCGCCGATCACCGATGTGGTGAATATCGGCATTGGTGGCTCCGACCTTGGGCCTGTGATGGCCACGCTGGCGCTTGCTCCCTACCACGATGGACCCCGCCTGCACTATGTCTCGAACGTCGATGGTGCGCATATCGCCGACACCTTGAAGACCCTGGACGCCGAAACCACGCTCTTCATCATCGCGTCCAAGACCTTCACCACAATCGAAACCATGACCAATGCGAAAACCGCCCGCGCCTGGATCGTGGAAAAGCTGGGCGAGGCCGCCGTGGGGGATCACTTTGCGGCGGTTTCAACGGCACTCGACAAGGTCAAGGCCTTCGGCATTTCAGCCGAACGGACATTCGGGTTCTGGGATTGGGTGGGCGGGCGCTATTCCATCTGGTCGGCCATTGGCCTGCCGGTGATGATCGCCATTGGTCCGTCTGATTTCCACAAGTTCCTCGCCGGCGGCCACGCCATGGACCAGCACTTCGTCAATGCCAAGCCGATGGAAAACCTGCCGATGCTCATGGGCCTCCTCGGCGTCTGGCATCGCAATGCCTGTGGTTACCCGTCTCGCGCCGTCATTCCATACGACCAGCGCCTGTCGCGCTTGCCAGCCTACCTGCAGCAGCTCGACATGGAATCAAACGGCAAGCGGGTGACCAGCACCGGCGAGACGGTGAAAGAAGAGACCGGACCGATAGTCTGGGGCGAACCCGGCACCAATGGTCAGCACGCCTTCTTCCAGCTGCTGCATCAGGGCACCGGCATCATCCCGATCGAATTCCTGATTGCTGCCGAGCCACATGAGCCGGGTCACATGCGCGTGCATCATGATCTGCTGATTGCCAATTGCCTCGCGCAAAGCCAGGCGTTGATGAAAGGCCGCACACTGAAGGAAGCGGAAGCGCAGCTCATTGCCATGGGGAAGTCGAAGGCCGAGGCCAAGGCGCTTGCGCCGCACCGCGTCTTCACCGGCAACCGGCCATCGCTGACACTTGCCTACAAAACGCTTGATCCCCATACATTCGGCCGATTGGTCGCACTCTACGAACACCGCGTCTTCGTCGAAGCCGCGATCTGGGGCATCAATGCCTATGATCAATGGGGCGTGGAACTGGGCAAGGAACTGGCGACAGGCCTGCAGCCAGTCGTCGAAGGCAAGCAGGATAACAAGGGCCTCGACGCCTCAACAACAGGATTGCTGAGGCATCTGAGACGTTAGGGTATCAAGGGCAGGGCCGCAGGCGACCGTCATAGGTGCGGTACAATCCGGTCGAAGGATTATACGAGCGGAACCGCGACATGCAGTATTCAACCGAGTCATCATAGCGGCGTACGCGCACCACGCGATTGCGGTCAATGCAGTCATTGTAGGCCCGGCGATAGATGCGTCGGTCGATATAGCCGCCGCGGTTACCGCCAGCTGCTCCCAGAACGGCACCGGCTGCCGTGCCGGCAATGGCACCGCCAACGATGTTCTTGCCTTTGCCCTTGCCGAGGATTGCACCGAGCACGCCGCCGACAACGGCACCGCCGACAGCACTTTCGCCGACGCGCTGATCGCGCGAGCTGGAGCGCCAGGCAACGCGGCCTGCATAGTCTTCGCAGCGCTCACTCAGCGATTGCGCCTGCACCTGTACGGGCGCGGTTGTCATCAGCATGGCCAGGGCACCAGCTGCGAGTAAGAATTTCATTGCCATCTCGAAACCTCCATCAAGAATATGCCCCCAGCATAGGCCTGCAATTAGGGCAAGGGCGTGGCGACTGAAAAGCGGCAATCAAATCAAATTGCCGGGATCAGCATTCCACCACATTGACCGCCAGCCCGCCTGTGGACGTCTCCTTGTAGCGCTCGCTCATGTCGAGGCCGGTCTGGCGCATGGTTTCCACACAGGTATCCAGGGGCACCAGATGCGTGCCATCGCCGCGAAGAGCGAGCGATGCAGCGGTCACGGCCTTCACCGCGCCAAAGGCGTTGCGCTCGATGCAGGGTACCTGCACCAGTCCGCCGACGGGATCGCAGGTCATGCCAAGATGATGTTCCAGCGCCATTTCCGCCGCATTTTCGATTTGTTCATTGCTGCCGCCAAGCGCTGCGGCCAAGCCGGCCGCGGCCATTGCGGAGGCCGATCCCACTTCGCCCTGGCACCCGACTTCAGCGCCCGAGATCGAGGCATTGTGCTTGATGATGCCGCCGATGGCAGCGGCGGTGAGCAGGAAAGTGCGAATGCCGTTCTGGTCGGCACCGTTGCAGTGATCGAGGTAATAGCGCATGACCGCGGGCACCACGCCTGCTGCGCCATTGGTTGGTGCGGTGACGACTTTTCCGCCAGCCGCATTTTCCTCGTTCACCGCCATGGCATAGACCGACAGGTAATCCATGATGCGGTGCGGCTGTATGGAGTTGCCGCCTTGTTCGGCGACCAGCTGCTGCATGACATTGGCCGCCCGCCGCTTGACCTTCAAACCGCCGGGCAGGGTGCCGCGCAAAATGATTCCGCGCCGCATCGAACGGTCCATCACATGCCAGACGTGATCGAGATCTTCATCGAGCGTGGCACTGTTTTCATTGGCGCGCTTCATCGCTGCAATCGAAAGCCGGGCCGATTTCCCCATCGCCAGCATCTCGGTGGCCGTGGCGAAAGGATAAGGCACATGTGCCGGCCGCACGGCTTGTGGTGACTCGCGCTCGGCTGCTGTCTGCACAAAGCCGCCTCCGATTGAATAATAGGTCTCACTGAATATTTCTTCGCTCATTCGGCCCAAAAGCCGGAACACCATGCCATTGGCGTGGCCCTTGAGCGGCGGCCCGTAGTCAAAGGCGATGTCTTCCGCCGGATCAAAGGCAAATCCACCGATGCGTTTTGTGTGCGAAATATCCGAAATGATGGTTTCGACGTGATCGGGATCGATATCCTGCGGCGTTTGCCCGGCAAGTCCGAGCAGAATGGCGCGGTCCGTGCCATGGCCCTTGCCGGTAAAGGCCAGCGAACCATGCAAGGACACGCGAATACGCTCGCCTTTCAAATGCGCAACTTGCGCCAGAAAGCGCCGTGCCGCCACCATCGGTCCCACCGTGTGCGAACTCGAGGGGCCAATGCCGATTTTGAAGATGTCGAAGACGGAAAGAAACATGGGGTGACCTTATCAGCCGGAAATCCTTAAGCATTCCCATCGTCGTCAAAAAAACCTTCAAAAGCGGCATTCCTCACTTGACAAAACAATCCTAAAAGACTATATTCGCATCCTGGAATTGATGAGAAATCGGATGTTCCCGGCTGATTGACATCGTGAATAGGAAATTTGCGGAAGGCCAATGGCCACCCGCCGCCCCTCAAGAAGGGTCGGAAGCGAAGGCGGAGCTATGGCCGGGCCAGCGCCGACTTGCGCAGCAAGCCATGGCGAAAATGCCGCGCCGCTGTTAAGCAGCGCCATGATCGCTGTTTCACTCGGACTCTTTGCTGGCCTGTGCTGGGCCTTGCATGATCTGATTGCCCGCACCTTTGCCTTGCGGCTGGGCCCCGCCCGCATGGCAATCTGGGTCATGCTGTTGGGCGCCGCGATGCTGGCACCTGTCGTGTTTGCAAGCGAAGCCATCTGGCAGGCCGACCGAACGTCTCTGCTCTATGCAAGCGCCATGGGTTTTGCCTACGCCTTTGGTGTCGGCGGCTTGTTCAAGGCCTTCAGCCTGGCACCCATATCGGTGGTCGGTCCCTTCACTGCGGGTTATCCAGCACTGGTTGTCATCTGGGGATTGATCAACGGCCTCGCCCCAAGCCTGTGGGAGTGGTTAGCCTTTGTCCTGATTCTCGCGGGCGCTGCGGTGGTGGCGCGCACCGGCCACGATGACGGTGGCATCAATGCCGTAGCGAAAGGAAAACTTCCGTTGCTGATTGCGGCCTGCTCACTGGCCTGCCTCGGTTACGCGGCCTCAGTGGTTTTGGGACAAGCTGCCGCCGCATCGCTGGGTGAATTTGAAACCACATTCATCTCGCGCTTTCCCGCAGCCCTGGCCCTGCTGCCCATGGCATTGCGGGAAACCTCGCATGCCAGAACCATCCCGAGATCGGGCTGGACCGGCATTGCCATCATGGCCGCCCTTGATGTGCTGGCCGTGAGCGGCATCAACTATGCAGGTCACTTCGCCAACAAGGAACTCGCATCCATGGGCATCTCCGCCTATGGCGGCCTCGCTGTTCTCCTCGCCATGCTGGTGCTGAAAGAACGCGTGTCCCCCGGGCAATGGCTGGGAATTGCAATGACGGTGGCTGGTGTGGGGATATTGGGCTGGCCGAAATAACCACCATGCAGCCGACGCTGAGATGAAGTCCGCGATGTAACAGACCCTGCCGTACGATCACATTGACCCACTTGCAGCACGCCTGCGCGGGGATGACGACGTTTGGAATGGATCAACAATAGCCAATCAGGGTCTACGATCACGCCAATCCGTCCACATTCGCACTGATCGCGCAATGATCGCTGATGCCGCCATGCAGTGCAACGTCTTCAATGCGGTAGGCATTGGGTATCGAAAAAATGTAGTCCACCATCAGCGTCGCCAGGGTCTCGGCACCGCCGGGCTTGTGCCTTGCATAATGAAACGGCACATGAATGCTTGAGGCGATGTGTTGCGGCACGTGATCAGCGTAATGCGTGGTCAGCGTGTCGTAATGACGGTTTTGCCGCCGTGGAATGTTGAAATCGCCACACAGGATATGCGGGGGTTCAGCGGCGAGCAGCTTCAGCAAGGCGGCCATGTCCGCATCCTGATTTTCATCGGCACGGCCATCCGGCGTCCAGGTGAAATGCGTGGTGATGACATTGACCGGCAAGCCATCCAGCGCAAACCGCATCCCGACAATGCCGTAAGACAGCGTCTCCCGCTTGTTGCTGTGGTCATAGGCGATGATGTGGTCCACGGGCCTGCGATAATAGTGTGAGTGAACCGCGTTCACGGGAAACCGGCAGGCAATCGCAATACCCCATGGCAGGGATGCCCCATGCCGGTTGATCTTGAGGCACATGGGGAGAAAAGCGGTTTGAAATTCTTCACCAAGAAGCACCGGCACATCCGGTTCGAAGACCTCCTGAAGGCAGACGACATCAGGTTTCTGCAGGGCGAGAAATGGTTTCACCAGATCAAGGTGCAAGTCACCTTCAATATTGGCTGTGACGAGTTTAGGCATCTAAGTTCTTCTTTATCACTGTCCCCCATCCGTCTTTCGCGTGCCGGTGCACGCGAAATCCACCTTCCCCGCAAGGGGGAAGGATGGTTCTAATGCGCCTCGTCCCAGTTATGTGCAGCACGTGCATCAACCTGCAAGGGCACGGAAAGTTTCACCGCCGGTTCCGGGGCCGCCACCATCACCTTGCGGACGACCGGGATGGTTGCTGCAACGTCGTCTTCCGGCACCTCGAAAATCAATTCGTCATGCACCTGCAATAACATCCGTGCACGGAGTTTTTGTTGCTGCAAGTGCTGGCATCATGCGGATCATGGCGCGGCGGATGATGTCCGCAGCAGATCCCTGTATGGGCGCATTGATCGAGGCGCGTTCCAGAAATGACCGCTCCGACGGATTGGTCGATGTGATGCGCGGGAAATGCATGCGCCGACCGAAGATTGTTTCAACATAGCCATTGTTGCGGGCCTCTTGCTTGGTCTCGTCCATGTAGCGCTTGATGCCGGGAAAGCGCTTGAAGTAGGTCTTGATGTAGTCGCCCGCCTCAGTGCGGCTGATGCCCAGCTGGTTTGCCAGGCCGAAAGCCGAGATGCCATAGATGATGCCGAAATTGATCGCCTTGGCGCGCCGCCGCACCGAAGAATCCATGTCCTTGAGGGGCACATTGAACATCTCGCTCGCCGTCATCGCATGAATGTCGTGACCCTCGTCAAAGGCCTTCTTCAGTTGCGGGATGTCGGCCACATGCGCCAGCACACGAAGTTCGATCTGCGAATAATCAGCGCTGATCAGCTTGTGTCCCGGTGTTGCAACAAAGGCTGTGCGAATGCGCCGTCCATCCTCAGTGCGCACCGGAATGTTTTGCAAATTGGGTTCGTTTGACGAGAGCCGCCCAGTCGATGTCGAGGCCATGGCATAGCTTGTATGCACGCGCTGGGTCTTGGGATGGATGTATTCCGGCAGGGCCTCCGTATAAGTTGAGCGCAGTTTTGCCAGTTGCCGCCAGTCAAGTACGCGTTGCGCCAGCGCGACGCCGTCTTCGGCCAGCCTGTCGAGTGCATCCGAATCGGTGCTCCAGGCACCGGTTGCCGTCTTGCGGCCACCGGGCAGCGCCATCTGGCCGAACAGGATATCTCCCAGCTGCTTGGGCGATCCGATGTTGAAGGGCGCTCCCACCATGGCATGGATCTGCTTTTCCACCACAGCCTGTTTTTCGGCAAACTCTGATGTGAGGCGCGCCAGCACGGCGCGGTCAACGCTGATGCCTTGCCGCTCCATGGCAACCAGCACCGGCACCAGGGGGCGTTCCAGCGTTTCATAGACCGCAACTTTCCGTTTAAGGAGCAGTTTCTGCCGGAACAGCATCCACAGCCTGATCGTGATGTCGGCATCTTCGGCGGCATAGTGCGTGGCGCGGTCAATCGCCACCTTGTCAAAGGTGACAGATGATTTGCCTGTGCCTGCTACATCCTTGTAGGCAATCGGCTTGATGCCGAGATGCCGCTGCGACAGCTCGTCCATGCCATGCCCGACATCGCCCGATTCAAACGCATAGGACATCAGCATCGTGTCATCGATGGGATGAACCGCAATGCCGAAGTTGGATAAAAGCAGCATGTCATATTTGAGGTTTTGGCCAATCTTGAGCACGCTGGCTGCTTCCAACAGCGGCTTCAGTTTTTGCAGCGTGGCCTCGCGCGGCAATTGGCCCTCGACGTGGTCACTGCCAAACAGCCCGCCTCCACCCGATGTGTGACCAAGCGGGATATAGCACGCCTTGCCCGGGGCCAATGCCAGCGACACGCCAACGATGTTGGCCTGCATCGCGTCGAGCGAATCCGTTTCAGTGTCGACCGACACAAAATTCTGCTCGAAAGCGGCGGCAATCCATGTGTCGAGTGCGGCATCTGTCGTCACCGTTTCATATGCGTCATGCTTGACCGGAATGGCTTTGAGATAAGCCTCCGTTTCGCTGACATGGTCCGGCGTTGCAGCACGTTCACCTTGCGCCGCATCAACCGGATCAGGTGTTCCCTCACTTTTCCCGGCAAGTTTGGGCGCGGGTGCAGCACCCGGCAATCCACCTTCCGGCGGCCAGAACTTGAATTCGATATGTGCAGGCTCGATGGCATCCATGTCGGCATCAAGGGCCGCAGCAATCTTCTTGGTGAAGCTCGTGAACTCAAGCCCCTTGAGGAAGGCTATCAGCTGTGAAGCGCGCGGTGTGTCAACCGCGAAGTCTGCAATGCTTTCCTTGACCGGCACATTGAGGTCAAGCGTCACCAGCCGCCGCGACATCCGCGCTTGCTCGGCATATTGAATGAGATTTTCGCGCCGCTTCTGTTGCTTGATGTCCGCCGCATGCGCGAGCACCCCTTCGAGATCGCCATAGGCATTGATGAGTTCTGCGGCACCTTTGGGTCCGATCCCCGGGACGCCCGGAACATTGTCAACGCTGTCGCCGATCAGCGCCTGCGCCTCGATGACCTTGTCCGGCATGACACCGAATTTCTCCATCACCTCGGCGTCGGAAATCACCTTGTCCTTCATCGTGTCAAAGAGCACCACACCCGGCTGGATGAGCTGCATCAGGTCCTTGTCTGACGTGACAATGCGCACCGTGGCACCTGCTGCCACAGCTTCACGCGTGAACGTGGCGATGAGATCGTCGGCCTCGTAATTCGCCATCTCGATGCATGACACATTGAAGGCACGGGTTGCTTCGCGGATGAGGCCAAATTGCGGGCGCAGATCCACAGGCGCTTCCGGCCGGTGCGCCTTGTAGTCCGGATAGAAATCATTGCGGAAGGATTTCGACGAATGATCGAAGATTACCGCAAGATGCGTGGGCTTGGTATCCTTGCCCTTGTCGGTGAGCAGCTTCCACAGCATGTTGCAGAAGCCCTGCACCGCACCGACCGGCAGCCCGTCGGATTTGCGCGTCAGGGGCGGCAGTGCGTGATAGGCGCGGAAAATATATCCTGATCCATCGATCAGGTAGACATGATCACCGGGCTTGAGTGTGGCTGAGTTTTTGGGCTGCGTCATGCGTGGCACTATGCCAGCCCTTGGCCAGTGATTCCAGCCTTGCGAATGACGGCCGCACGAACAGGTATTTCAAGGCGCTGCGCTTCACCAGAAGGTGCAAGACCACGGGGCCTGCAACACCCGTCACCGTGACGAGAGCGGCAATCACATCAACGCCAAGCCAGGGTGCGAACCTCAACAACATGGCGCGCGAACCCGCCATGAAGATGAAGAAGGCAAGATAAACCACAATGGAATTTGCGCCGAGATATTGCACAATTTGCGCCTTGCCGGACCGCGCCAGCAGCACGCCAATGGTCACCACGGCCATGGCCCCGATCAGGCCAAGGACCAGACTGACACCCGGCAAGGTGGCCGCCCCGCTGAACACCATCACGCTGTTGAGCATGATCCAGACAAGCAGGGCTGCCAGCACGGTGGAAGATTTTTCCGCGGCAACACCACGGGCAAAGTCGAACACTTGCGGGGCCAGCCAGAATCCTGCGAAGAAATAAACATAGCGCGCCGCAAATTCATCAACCAGTGTCCAGCCCGTGTGGATCTTCATCGCTTCGAGAGCAGCAGCAACAACGAACACCAAAACCGGTGTCACGGTATTGAGCAGCTTGGTTATGGCAAAGAACACGGCCAGCAGATAGATGAACCACAATGTGCCAAAGGGCTCGATGAATCCCAGGGCATATTCGCCGGCAACACCGGCAATGCCGCTGTCCTGGTAAATGCCGTAACCCTTGAGCATGAACTGGATTGTCATCCACAGAATATAGAAATAGGCGAAATGCACGATCTTGGTATCGGCATATGTCGACCAAGGTGCAGCAATGCGCCGCGCCAGGAACAATCCCGAGATGAGGAAAAAGTCCGGCATGCGGAAGGGCTTTGCCCATTCCACCAACTGGCCGAGATAGCTCACCTCGCCAAATGCCTTTTCCACGCCCAGCGTGGAATGCATCATCACCACCAGGATGATGCACAGCCCCTTGGCATAATCGATCCAGGAAACGCGCGCCTGCGCTGTGGCTTGTTTAGAAACTCTGTCAATTGTCGTGAATCTGGACATGGAACACCTTTCCATGGGGAGGAGCAAACAGCGGGCCAGACCAAAGCTGCCGCGCGGCGCGACGGAAAGCAGGGTTAATGTTTCCTTTCTCAACCCTTGCCCATCTCCCTGATTGCCTCGGCAAGCACTTCTGGCTATAGCCAGAAGCGAAGCACCCGTAGCTCAGCTGGATCAGAGCGCTGCCCTCCGAAGGCAGAGGTCACAGGTTCGAATCCTGTCGGGTGCGCCAATGATTTCAAATAGTTAGCTTAGTTTTCTGCAGTGCGGAAACTGCCCCTTCCGGATTATTTCCGGATTAAGTGTTCACGGGCAGTTCTAGGAAAAGTCGCGAACTGTTCCAGCGCTCAACATCCAACTTCTTCACATGGTTCTTCAATCGCGAACTGGGGACAAGCAATGGACCTCGCAAATGGGGCGAGGCCACTTGATCACGGTAAGGCTTCTACATTTGTCGATTCAGTATCCCATGAAGCTGTAGCGGTACTGTACGGGACGAACATAAGGCTGGAACTCGATGGAACCCTACCCCTTGTTGTGATTGCCAGCTCAGTTGAACTGCTATGCCATCGGCTTTCGGCTTCTAGTTGGAAATGTATTCATGAACAGCCAAAGGAAAAAATGTTGTTGCTCCTTCCGCAATATTCTTGCCAGCGCACAATGCTATGTTCATCGAATTCGTTTGCCCATAGGGACGAGTTCACCAAGTGACTTCAGGTAGTCTAACTGATGGCCGTCGCGATAGACCGGGAATTCAGCACTGCGGTCGCGCCATGACTTCAACACCTGACCTAGACCGTTTGCGCCTTCATGGCGAGCCTGGCGAACTTGGCCGAGATCGATCATTACTGGAAATATATCTGGGATTTGACCGGACTGATATACCACCCGACCAGCGGGGTCTGCAACGAGAGACCGACCATTACCACCGGCATCAAGGCCGTTCACATCAATGACGTAGCATTGGAACATCACTGCCGTGGCACGGACTATCGCAAGTTCGGCGTCGCGATCGTTGGTGCCGGTGAGTACCGGATGGATCAGAACCTCGGCACCCATGGAAGACAATGTGCGCATAACCTCTGGGAACCAGATGTCGTAGCAAATGCTTAAACCAAATCGCCCAACATCGGGAACGTCGAAGACAAGGAACTCGGTGCCACCCTCAACTCCGGCTTCGAAGGGTCGGAATGGAAAAAGTTTATCATAGCGTCCGGCGATGGCGCCATCTGGAGCAATGACCACCGCGTGATTGAAAATCTTTTCTCCGCGCCGCACGAACATCGAACCTGGCACGAGCCAAACTTTATGCCGATCAGCGAGTTTCTGAAACACTTGAATATCCGCTTCCGGCGTCTCGCACATCCGTGAACGGAGTGGGCCATGCATCGCCAATTCAGAAAAAACAATCATGTCTGTTGCTGGAAACAATGCAATCGTCTTTTCGATCTGCCCGATCATCGCAGCAATATTATTGCCACCTATTGGGACGTTCATTTGTATGCCAGCCACAAAAAATTGTGTGCTGCTTTGTTCACTTGTCTCGCCCATGTCTTTCTTCATTCCAATTTACAACACCATGAATTCAGGATTTCTCGTTGCCGGAAAAAGTGAGCTTCCGAGAACCTTCCTGAAAATTAGAACAAGTTTGATGCCATCGCTGTGTTGGCCAGATCAATTCAACTGCACTGGTCTGTGGAATATACTTAGCAGTGTATAGCGTGCCATATCCCGCCTCGAATGAAGTTTGGTAAACTGGCGGCGCTAGGAAGACTTGTTCCATTGCGCCCACACTTTTGTTTTCAGCAATTGATTTTTGGAGGACTAATTCACGCTCTACGGATTTTGTTGTTTCGGCGTGGCGCTTCCAGTCCGGCTTGTGCTGATGATTTGTTGCAACACGGTGATTGACAACTTCGACATTGCGCCCGGGAGACACAAACACCATAGCATGGTGCCCAGACCGATCGAGCAATGCGATTGAATAGGCCATATGGATTGGCACACGCTGCAAAATAGCAACTGCGCTTTTCGTGTCAGAAGCGATCTCAAGTACATAACGCAATACTATAGGAATGCCGAAGCCTTCTTGCACTGTAGGACTGCCGCCAAAGGACAGAGATACCGCCAACCCATCTTCGTTGATGCCATCAAGAACCCCCCATAGGCTGTCAATCATGGCAACAACCCGCTTGCCGCAATAACGCGACCGCAGCCAAGTGCCTTCCAACAATTTGGGACCATAGTCGTAGTTGCGGATCATTACAGGCTGTGGACCGCCAATGATTGCTTGCGAGCAGCCGCCAATATAGGCAGGTGGACTCCACATTGAGAGGAAGCGCGCCTCAAGATCGCCGCCACCTGCCGCCGCACACAGTTCCTCATAAATTGGCACCAGTTCCGGCATGTGTTGGCGCAGTGCCCGCTTGCTGGCCAAATATGTTGACCGTTTACGAATGCCTTCAGCCAGGAACCACCGACTATAACCGTGCCAATGCCGATCAAAGTTTTGTCGCCATTTTGTCGACGGTCTTTCTTCGTCGATTGCGCTGAAGATAATGTCCATCGGTCTATCTACCTTCGTGCAAGTCAAACAATCTTGAACGAACCGGCATGCGGAGCGAATTGCATATCGGCCTCAAGGACAGATTTTCCAGCATAATGTTTCTTGATACCCCTGATCCAGTTTCTTGCGCGGTCGTTGAGCTCAAAGTCATTTCCCATAACGCGGCCACGGGTGATTAGAATGCCTAAGTCAGCTCCTTCATAACGATAGTCGCCCGGGCCCGTGATCCGGAGGAAAAACGCCTCGCGCTCGCTGTCAATTGCCTGCCGGTCAAAGTCAAATCGATCGTAGGAAACGGTGCCGTCAACTGCCATTCGGTAAATGCCGGACGGTGGCGCATTCGTAACAACCTCCACGGTCTTGTCAGTGGATTTCATCACCACTTGTGCCCATAAATCAATGAACTCTTTTTTTGCCCAGCGGGCATTGAGCTCTTCCACGTCAATCTTGTATTTTAACCCTGAAAATTCCAAAAGATGAAACAAGAAGAGTGGCGCGTCAGCATAGGCAAAAGCTGAATGGTTAGTGATCGAGCTTGCACCACAAATACGCGGGTTCAGTTCACCTAGATAGACTTCACCGTCCTTTGCATCGATCAAGAAATCCAAATCGAAATAGCCGCGATACCCTTCCTTGATCAGTTGATTGCCGAAGCGAAAAGCCATTTCACGCGCTTTGTTGCGGATCTTTTCCGAAAATGCACCAGGGAATATTTCATTGCCGCACCAGCCACCTTTGTAGGGCGTCAATTCTTTCTTTCCAACGACTTCGGTCAGAAGCGGGCCAACTAGTGTGCCCGATTTTGTAGCGCAGGCCTCCATAGTTGCACCACGACAATTAATACGCTTCATGATTTTTACTTCACGCTCGGCCTGAATTTCTTTTGCGTGACGATTATAGTCAGCTTCATTGGCAACAAAAAACGTCGTATGTCCACTATCACCAAAAGCGGTCTGCACCACGAGGTCATGACCGATCCCCGCTAACTTTGCCGACTCCATCAAGTCTTGATAGGTCTTGGCAGGTCCGAGCGTATTTGGAACAGACGCGACACCGGCCTTGTTGCCTATCCGAACAGTTTCCATCTTGTTGTCACAACGCGCGCGAAGTGCAGCTTTCGGAAACCAGACCTCTATCCCGAGTTCCTTGCAGATTTCTTCGGTCTTTTCGTTGAACATCAGGAAAGTAGCGACTGGCCTACCGCCGCGCCGCAGTATCTCATCAACAACATCCTTATGCTGCAACAGATAATTGTTAATGTCCTCAATCGACTCGAACTCGGCATGTGCTTGCTTTGACGGCACCATAACTTTCGGGTGCCGACCGTCAAAACAGTCGATATAACTGACAAAACGGAAATTGCGAACCCATTGGTCTATATCCAAC
>CAVTXF010000001.1:0-117207 GCA_963738595.1 uncultured Alphaproteobacteria bacterium | reverse complement strand
GTCATACTCGGAAGTGAACTCCATTTCCTGCAAGTTCCGCATTCAGGCCGAAGGCGGAATATTCAGACTGACCCAATTCCTGTGGTGACTGCCTCTTGACATTTCGTTCTTCTTCTGTTCCAATCGTTCGTGGAGGAGGACGTTGTGGACTGGGCCAAGGCGATTGAGATCAATCAGGTCGCGCTGAGCCGTATCGTGGCGGCGCTTGTTGCTCTTCTGCAGCTTCAGGACGGCGGCGTGGCGACGCGGGTTTCGCATCCGGTTTACAGCTTGGTGGTGCGGGTATTGCTCAAGGCGGAATCGGCGGTGCGTCGGCTCATTGTCGTTGCAGCGCGGGACTTGGCGGTGCAACCGTCACCTGCCCGTCCCATGCCGCAAGGGATCGTCCGCTCACGCGGGGACAAGCGCTCTGATTCCCGGCGCAAATCATTTCAATTGTTCGACACGCGCAAGCGGTTCAGTGATGAGAACGAGGAAGATGCCTCTGACGTTCGAGGGCCACGGATCCGGGTGGTTGGTGATCCTGATCCGCGGTCGCCGTTGTTTTTGGCGACCCTCGCAAGCCAGCGGTCTATTGGCTTGGATGGAAAAGTTGATGCCTGGAAACTCGGCTTGCGACTCATGGCGGTCAAGGTTGCACTCGACAGCCTGCCGCGCCAGGCCAAGCGGTTGGCGCGCTGGCGGGCCAGGCGCGTTTTGATGAACGCGCCAAAGTTCATTGTGCCGATGCGTCCAGGCCCTCCACCCGGCTATCGGAAAAAGCCCAAAGACGAAATCGACTTTGTTTTGAAAGAATGCCACGCCTTGGCGTGGGATGCGCTCAGACAAGATACATCCTGAGTCATTTCGCTTACGCCCAATCGTTATTTTTTGTCTTCCGAATTGATGCCACAGTTTTGCGGCATGTGTGCTATCATGAGTCCACGGCACTCCAAGGTTCCTGCGGTCCGGCTGCGGGGTTTGTTAAGTGTCTGTAATCAGGCTGGAGATTGAGCCCGGCCTGAGGTTTTCTAAGCCAATGATGGCTCTGGGCATTGTGCCCGAACATGACGCATTCACGGAACCTTTTCGCCCGACGCAGCGTTTGCTTTGCGGGACTGGTTTTCGTCGCGCACAATTAGACAGGAAATATTCATGGCCAAGGGTCAACAACGCAGCAATCGTGAAGCCAAGAAACCAAAAAAGGAAAAGGCCGTCATTTCCGTTGCGGTTCCATCCACCGGCAAGTCCAGTTCGGCGACATTGAATCTGTTCAAGAAGAAGAGCTGAACGATGTCCGAAAGCAGACCAGAGGTTCGGCGCATTGCGTTCATCGGCAACTCGCCCCCCCGCCATTGCGGGATTGCGACTTTTACAGCGCATTTGCAAAGTGCTGTTGCCGCAAGCCGACCCTTGGTCGAGACGACCATTGTTGCGATGAATGATCACAACGCGCCCTATGACTATCCGGCGGATGTGTTCATTCAGGTCAACGACCAGAATGTTCAAGATTATGTCCGCGCGGCGCGCATTCTCAATGCGGGTGACTATGATGTGGTTTCGCTGCAACACGAGTTTGGCATTTTTGGCGGTGAGGCGGGCAGCCACATTCTCGAATTGCTGATGCGGCTCACGATGCCGGTCGTTACGACGTTGCACACGGTCCTCGAAAAGCCAACGCATGCGCAACGCAGGATCATGGAAAAGATCATCGCGCTTTCTGCCTCAGTCGTGGTGATGGCTGAAAAAGGACGCGACCTGCTGATGAGTGTGTATGGCGTGGCGCGTGACAAGATACGTGTCATTGCGCATGGCATTCCCGATTTCGATTTTGTGGAACCTGACCAGGCCAAGAGCAAGACGGGTCTTGCCGGCAAAACAGTGATCCTGACATTCGGTCTGTTGAGCCCCAACAAGGGCATCGAAGTGATGATCGATGCCATGCCTGAGATTGTGCAGCGCAAGGCCGATGCGGTTTATGTCGTGCTGGGCGCAACACATCCCCATCTCTTGCGCGCCCAAGGCGAGGGATACCGGGAAAGCCTTGTCGCACGTGCAGCAAAACTGGGTGTTCAGGACAATGTGATCTTTCTGAACCAGTTCGTCGATGAAGCCGTGCTGCTCGATCATATTTCAGCCTGCGATGTCTATGTGACGCCCTATCTCAATCAGGCGCAGATGACTTCGGGGACCCTTTCCTACAGTTTTGGTCTTGGAAAAGCGGTGGTTTCTACACCCTATTGGCATGCGCAGGAATTGCTTGCCGACCGCCATGGCGTGCTGGTGCCCTTCAGCGATGCAACGGCACTTGCACAGGCTGTGGGTGATCTTCTCACCAATGACGTGGAGCGGCTGGCCTTGCGCCAGCGTGCCTATGCCAAGAGCCGCGACATGGTTTGGCCGCAAGTGGCGAAACGATATCTTGCCGCATTTGGGTCAGCCTTGCCGCAACGCAAGCTCAAGATTGTGGGCCGCGCGCAGAAACACGTCACGTTCAGCAAGGATTCGTTTGTGCTGCCGGAATTGCGCAAAAGCCATTTCCTCGCGATGTGCGATGACACGGGATTGTTTCAACATGCCATCCACGCCATTCCAGACCGGCATCATGGCTATTGCGTTGATGACAATGCCCGCGCGCTGCTCCTGTCGTGCATGTTGGACGCAACGCAAGAAGAGGTGTTGCACAACTCCCTGACCACTCGGTTTGCCTCGTTCGTGCAACATGCCTTCAATCCGGACAACAGCCGCTTTCGCAACTTCATGGGTTATGACCGGCGCTGGCTGGAGAACTGCGGTTCCGAGGACAGTCACGGACGTACGCTGTGGGCGCTTGGCACGTGCGCGCGCGATGATGCTGATCCAGAGCGGCGGCACTGGGCAGACGATCTTTTCGCCAAGGCGCTTGGCGTGAGCGAGACCTTCACCTCTCCCCGCGCCTGGGCTTTTACACTGCTTGGACTTGACGCACATTGCGTTGGCTCCGAGGCAGAAAAGTTGCGCACGATTCTCGGCGACCGACTGCTATCGCTCCTGATCAACACCGAGCGGCAGGACTGGGTGTGGTTCGAAGACAAACTGGCTTACGACAATGCGCGGCTGCCGCAGGCGCTTCTTGTGACCGGGACCGCGACCAAGTCCCGCGCTTTCACGGATGCTGGGCTCAGGTCGCTGCACTGGCTGACCAAGATTCAGACATCGTCCAAAGGTCATTTTCGGCCTGTCGGTTCGCAGAGTTTTGGACGCAGCTATTCGCCACCTTTGGCATTTGACCAGCAGCCACTGGAAGCGGCGGCGACGATTTCTGCCTGCCGTGCGGCACAGAAAGCCGAGACCGGCGAATTTGACTGGCGCGCGCCTGCGTTGCAGGCATTCCAATGGTTCACAGGCAGCAATGATCTTGGAATACCCTTGGTGAATTTGCATACCGGCCGTTGCCGCGATGGATTGCATCCTGATCGCGCCAATGAAAACAGCGGCGGCGAATCGGTTCTGGCTTATCTCATGAGTCTTACCGAAATTCGGCAGCTGGCACGCGAAAGCGACGATTTTCCAGGTGTTGCACCAGTCAGAATCGGCGCAGCGAACGTACACAAGCTGCTTCCTGCAACCCGAAACTGAGATTTGCATCGTGCCGTTATCAAATCTGCTGCATCGCCAACCCCTTCATTTGCGGCCTGATCCAGCGCGCGTTGTGGTGCGCCCCTTCAGACCTTCTGTTGAGCCGCGCGACATGAAGCCCAAGGAGAAGACGCGGGCCAACATCATCGTTGACCGGGTGATTGGGCTCGACGCGGATGCAGCCAAGCAGCAGCTTGTCGATGTGCTGGAAAATTTTGAGGGTCGCCATCGCGATTTGTTGAAGCGCTTTGAAATTCGCGCGACAGAGATGGAAGGTGCGTTCTGGCCGCACGAAAATTTCAGCGCGGTGCAACGGCAATTGGTCGGCGCATATTTCATGCATGAGTATTCGTTCGAAGCAGCAGCCCTGTTCAATCCCAGCATCGTGCCGCATCCTGATCAAACAGGAATTGCGGATGGCAGCAAACGATTCATCATCAGCCTGCGGGCGGTTGGCGAGGGACATATATCTTCGCTGACATTTCGTTCAGGCGTGGTCGATCAAGATGGCGTTGTCACGATTGATCCGACGATGCGCCTCGCTTCGGTGCCGCGCATTGAGAGCCGGACCGACAGCCCAGAGGGAGATCATCTTGTCCTGGTGTTCAACGCCAATGAGGACATCAGTGAACGGTTGATTTTTCCAATCACTGACGCGCAAGCGAACGGTATCGAAGACGCCCGCTTTGTGATGTTTGAAAATGAAGGCCAGCGAACCTATTATGCGACCTATACCGCATATAATGGAAAAGGAATCCGGTCAGAGCTGATCGAGACTGCAGATTTTCTCACATTCAAGTTGTCGCCATTGCGGGGCAGTGCGGCTGTGAACAAGGGCATGGCGTTGTTCCCGCGCAAGATCAACGGACGCTATGCGATGATCGCGCGGCAAGACAGCGAGAACCTGTATTTCCTCGTTTCAGAAGATCTTTATACATGGGATGGCGGGACTGCCATTTTGCGCCCGGAATATCCTTGGGAATTCGTGCAGATCGGCAATTGCGGTTCTCCCATTGAGCTCGATGAGGGCTGGTTGCTGTTTACCCACGGCGTGGGGCCGGTGCGGAAATACTCAATTGGTGCGGCGCTGCTGGACAAGGATGATCCGACCAAAGTCATCGCGCGAACCAAGCATCCATTGGTGCGACCAGAACCTTCGGAGCGCGAAGGCTATGTTCCGAATGTGGTTTATACGTGTGGTGCCATGCAGCATAATGGCAAGATCGTCCTGCCTTATGCCGTGTCTGATACCTATAGCAGTTTTGCGACCGTTGATATTCGCGAGCTGCTGGATTCGATGCGCGGCTGAAAGCGGTTCGCGCTTAACCATTGCAATCGCGAATCGCCCTAGAATTGGGGCATGGCTGAGACTGATCTCTATATTCCCGTAAAATTACTGCTGGAAAAGCAGGGTTACTCCGTGAAGTCGGAAGTGCGCGGCTGTGATGTTGTCGGCATGCGCGGCAAGGAACTGCCTGTGATCGTGGAACTCAAGACCGCGTTTTCGTTGCAGCTGATCTATCAATCAGTGGACCGACTGGCAATGACGGACCATGTTTACGTTGCTATTTGCAAGCCCAAACGTGGAATTGCGGGAGACGCATTGCGGCTGTGCAAGCGCCTTGGCATCGGGCTGATTTGTGTTTCCTCATCTGGCAGCGTTGAAGTGATGGCCGATCCGGTGCCTTACAGCCCGCGCAAGAACAAGAGGCGTGTCGGTTTGCTGCTGCGCGAATTCACGAAGCGAGAGGGTGATCCCAATCTCGGTGGCAGCAAGGGCAAGATTGTTACGGCATACCGGCAGGATGCGATGAAGTGCCAGGAACATTTGCGCGCGAATGGCCCGACACGCGTGAAGGACTTGCGCAAGGCCACTGGTGTTCATCGCGCGGCCAATATCCTGCGCGACAACCACTATGGCTGGTTCGTCAAGGAATCGCGGGGTGTTTACGGGTTGGCGTTACCCACCCGTTACGGGCGGGAAGAGGGCAATTTCGTGGGCGCCGACAATTGAAGTATCAAGCGGCACATGTGTTTGATTGATAGCAGCGCGGATGATCTTGCGGTTGGCGAAGGCAGCGGCGCAGCCTGCATCGCGGGCTGAGAGATAATCAATCAGTGCGCTGATGGTTTTCACTTCGTCCGGCAGGTCAAGCGTTTCACCTGACTTGCCGATGATCTGACGAAAGCGGGCGAAATACAAAAGTTTCACTTGTCCACCACATGCCGGATGCCGGCGCGGAAATAATCGTATCCAGTATACAAGGTGAGGCCAGCAGCGATCCAGAGTCCGACAATGCCGATCCAGGACACGATGTGATAGTCGGCGTATGGCCCAAGAATTTTGTCGCCGGCAGGCCCCGCCACAAGGAAACCGATGGCCACGAGCTGACAGGTGGTTTTCCATTTGGCGATTTTGGTAACCGGCACGGAAACGCGAAGCTGGCCCAGATATTCGCGCAGGCCCGATACCAGCACTTCGCGCGAGAGAATGATGATTGCTGCCCAAATGTGTCCACCAAACAGTATGCCATCGGCAGAGAGGACGAGCAGGATCACGGCGACCAGAACCTTGTCGGCAATGGGATCAAGCATGCGGCCCAGCGAAGATGAGAGATGCCATTTACGGGCAAGATAGCCATCGAAGAAATCGGTTATTGCCGCGATGACATAGAGAAACAACGCGACCCACCGGGCGGTGTCGTCGTTCTTGTCGCCCGGCCACATCAACAACGCTGCGACAAGTGGAATGATGACAATGCGGCCATAGGTCAGCAGATTTGGAATGTTCCAAACCTTCGACGATTGTGACGCATTGGTATTCACGCGATCGCTCACCCAAAGACCTTCAATTGTTGCCAGCGTGGAAATGATCGTAGATTGCCTGTGCCAGCGCCGTGCTGACACCTTCGACCGCCGCCAAATCCGAGACGTTTGCCTTGCCGACAGCTTTGGCCGAACCGAAGCTTCGGAGCAAGGCCTTCTTGCGCATGGGGCCAATGCCTGCGATTTCATCCAGCGGATTCACACCAATGGCGCGGCTGCGCCTTGCCCTGTGGCTGCCGATGGCAAAGCGGTGAGCTTCGTCACGAAGGCGTTGGATGTAATACAAAACCGGGTCGCGGGCTTCGAGCATGAAGCTGGTCTTGTCGGGTCGGTAAAAATGTTCGCGTCCGGCGTCGCGGTCCGGGCCTTTGGCCACTCCGAAGACCGGAATATCATCAATTCCGAGGTCGGCCATGATTTCCAAGGCGGAAGAGAGTTGCCCTGCCCCGCCGTCGATCAACACCAGATCGGGCCAGGCGGAGTTTTCCTCGACTTCATCACGCTCGCCTTCTTCTTTCAAAAGCCGGGAGAAGCGGCGCGTGAGAACTTCCTTCATCATCCCAAAATCGTCGTTGGTGATTTCTTCATTTTTGATGTTGAACTTGCGGTATTGCGATTTCATGAAGCCTTCTGGGCCTGCGACAATCATGCCGCCAACGGCGTTTGCGCCCTGAATATGCGAGTTGTCGTAAACTTCGATGCGGCGCGGCGGTGATGGCAAGTCCAATGCCTTTGCGACGCCCTCCAGCAACTTGTTTTGCGTGGACGATTCTGCCATGCGGCGCGCGGTGGCTTCGCGCGCATTGTTGACGGCGTGATCGACGAGAGACTTTTTTTCACCCCGCTGAGGCACGTGGATTTCCACCTTTGAACCTGTGCGGGTGGCGAAGGCTTCTTCCAACAACTCGCGATCATCAAGCTCGTGTGACAAGAGGATCAGCGGCGGGATGGGTTTGTCATCATAGAATTGGCCCAGAAAGCTCGCGAGAATCTCACCGATTTCCGTATGCCTGTCGGCGCGCGGGAAATAGGCATGGGTGCCCCAGTTTTGGCCGTTGCGGAAAAAGTAAACCTGGACGCAGGTGGTGCCGCCTTCCTGATGCAGGCCGAAAACGTCGGCTTCATCCACGCCTTGCGGGTTGATGTCTTGTGACTGGGTGACAAAACTCAAGGCCTGAATACGGTCGCGGAAGCGGGCTGCGTCTTCGAACTCTAGTGCTTCGGCTGCGGCTTCCATTTTGGCCGCAAGTTCGGCTTTCACGTCGCCGGTGCCCTTGGTGAGGAACGAGTCTGCCTGTGCCACCAGCTTGGCGTAGTCTTCGTTGCCGATATAGCCCACACAAGGCGCAGAGCAGCGCTTGATTTGATACAGCAGACAAGGGCGGTTGCGGTTTTCGTATATGCTGTCGCGACATGTACGCAGGAGGAAGGCCCTTTGCAAGGTGTTGATGGCCCGGTTGACCGCCCCTGCCGATGCGAATGGACCGTAATACGAGCCTTTGCGGTTGCGCGCACCTCGGTGCTTGGCGAGTTGCGGGAATGGGTGTTCCTTGGCGATCAGGATGTAAGGGAAACTCTTGTCGTCGCGCAGGATGACGTTGAACCTCGGCTTGAGCTTCTTGATGAGATTTGACTCCAGCAGCAGGGCTTCGGCCTCGGTTGCCGTTACCACGAACTCCATGTGAACGGTCAACTGGATCATCAGCGCGATGCGGTTGTTGTGGCCCTGGCCGCGCGCATAGTTCGACACGCGGTTCTTCAGATTTCGAGCCTTGCCGACATAGATCACATCGCCATCGGCATCGAACATGCGATAGACGCCGGGTTTGCCGGGAAGTCGCGTTACGAAGTCGCGAATGACATCGGGGCCAGCGGGCTGCCCAGCGGAATCTGATTTGGTCATGAAAGTGAATTTAGAGCTTCTTTGCGGTCAGGCAATGGCAGCAATCTAGCCCCCCGCTTCCAGTACCTTGCCGCCTGCGACCTCATAAAGGCGGTCAGCAATTGTCGTCCATGCCGGACGGTGGGTAATTGCTATGATCGTGTAATTACTTCCGAGACTGCGGATGTTTTCGACAATTTCCTGTTCGGTCGTCGGGTCGAGAGCGCTGGTGACTTCATCCAGTATAAGGATGCGGGGGTTGTGCATCAGCGCACGGGCCAAAGAGATGCGCTGGCGCTGGCCGCCGGACATCTTGCTTCCGAGTTCGCCAACGCTGGTATGTATGCCGTTTGCAAGGTTCTTTACGAAGTCTGCGGCTCCTGCTGTGGCAAGTGCATTCCAGACGACTTCATCCGAAGCGGTATCGTCACCCAATGTTACGTTGTCGCGGATGGATGAGTGAAACAGGTTCAATTCCTGTGGCACGTAACCAAAAGACTTGCGCCACTTGCGGAGATCAATTTCTTGCAGCGGAACATTGCCGACGAGAATGCGACCCTGGGCTGGCTGGTACAGGCCAATCAAAAGATCGATGAGCGTCGTCTTTCCCGATCCCGAAGGGCCATGGAACACCGTTACGGCACGAGGTGGAATCTCGAACGTCACATTGTCTATGACGTTGTGGTTCCCGTGTGAAAACGAGATATTATCAAAGGAGATCGTCGCATTTTCCTGCGGTGCAATGGTTCCACCCAGATTTTCGTGACTGTCTTCTACACGGAGTACCATTTCTTCTGTGCGCATATAGGCACTTTCGACAACAGCAAATTGCTGCATGAGCTTTTGCAGCTTTGATGCGATGGTGACGAGTTGAATGAAGATGACACCGCTGACGACCAGTTCCGGCAAGGTTACGTCAGCCAGTGTGGTAGCGAAATAGATTCCCGCGCCTACGAAAATTGCGATGATGGCATCGTTTCCTTCTGCCAGGCCGGCCTTTGCCAACTCGCGCGTCACCACAACTTTCCGGAGACGTTCAAGCAAGTGTTGGGCCTGGGCCAACATGGGTTCAAATCTCTGCATTGTCTTGAGCGGTTTGAGATTGGCAAGAAGATCAACGATGAATACTGTGAGATCGGATGTGCGGTCGGTGAACTGGTAACCGGCGCGGCGCGAGGCGCGGATGACGCGGCGCATGACGAGAGCAAGCACGGTTCCTGCGCAAATTCCGACGACTGCCAGACGCCAATCGATCAGGAATGCGACCGCGCAGCTGGCGAGGCCTTCAATCAAAAACGAGACGATTTGCCCGGAAAACAAAAAGGCGTCACCTGCCCTGCCAGCATCGCTGCTTACGACGGAAGCGATATGACCGCTGCGCTGGCTGGCAAAGTAGCGCCAATCAGCCCCAAACAATGCGGAAATAAGGCGTTGCCTGAAATCAATGGAGACTTTGGCTGCGGATATCCCGACGTAAGACAAAGCCGCAAAGGCGAGTAGCGACTTCAATACCAGCAAGCCAACTGCGATGAGGACCAATGAGCCAACAGTCGGGGTGATGCCTGCAAACGAAAATGCGGTGACCAGCCATTCGGACATTTTCGAGTCGGTGGAACGCGTCGATGAGAGTTCGTTGATCAATGGCAGAAACGTGCCGATGCCGACAGCCTGAGCAAGCCCGGCTATGACCAGGCAAACTGCCACAAAAAGTGGCCGGGTTCCCGGTGTGGTGGTGAATACCTTGAAAATCTTCTTCATTCATTGCACCTGAACTCTGGCATTCTTGCGCCCCGTTCAATCATTGGGGAAGAGATTGCGAATGTAATCTGCCGCTTGGACAGCCGTTGACACCAGCGGCTCACCGGTTTGTGGCAGTGCCGAAGCGGAGAAGTCAAACAATCGGTATTTTTGCTTGAGGGTGACGAAGAATTGTTCCCTCTCGGCGCGGCGGCGAACCAGTCCGCGATCAAGAATGGCACGGCCATTGCTCGATTTTTCCAGCACGCGCAGGAGATGGTCAGTGAAGGTTTTTTCACGCTGCAAGGCAATGAGAAACACGTTTTTTCCCGTCAGCAAAGATTCAATGGTCATCGATACAGAATCATTGGTGACAACAAATTCGTCGGCGACGGCCAATACACCGGGATAGTGACTTGGCACACCGCGTTGCCAGCGCAACAGAAGTGCGCCTTCCGGTTTGCTGCGGTCCAATTCATCTTCAACCGCTTTACCAGTGCGCGGGGACGTAATGATGATGACGGAACCGCCGACGGTTTTTTTCCGGGCGGCAAGCTGTACACAGTGACTGCGGGCCGTGGAAGCGTTTAATACGTCTGGACGCGATGTTCCGCCGACAAGAAATGCCGTTATGGGTCGGGGCAATCGTGACACGTTGTGCAGAGATTCGAGGCTCTCGCGGCCTGTAGCCAAATCTGGGAGAATGTGCGGTGAAAACGGGATGCGAACGATGTTTGGTTTTTCTGGCAACGGATATTGCGGCGGCGCAATGATCAAATCGAATAGTTCGAACTGGTTGCGTGGACGCGCCAATGACACAAGCTTGAAACTTCCGCCGACTTTCTTGGCCTCTGCTGCCAATGTTGCAGTTGGAGCTTCGGCACAGAGCACAAGGTCGGGAGCCCCAAAATTGAAAGGGTTTTCGCAGCCAGGCTGCAGGGCAAGACGAGACGAGAAGAAGGACGTGGAACGCAAGCCTTTGCGAAACTTGAGCGGCTTGACCTCGTAAGGCCAGCCCAGGGTTTGCGCTACGCTTTCCATAAGCTTTAAGTCGCCGAGCCTGCCGCCGGACAACAGCCAGATTTTTCTTTGCAAGGTTCAGGCTCGAGTTTTCTTGTTCAGACTTTGCATAACCCGTAGGCGGCGCGGATTCAAGTTCAGCAGTGCATTTGTCTGGACTGCTATAACAGAAAATCATCTCGTGTGAGGGAAATCAGACCTTTCAGCTCAATCTGGAATTCAGCTTTATTGTCGCTATCTATATCGCCGAATATGATGGTCCTATCATTGGCGGTGCCCGTGTTGTCGAACCGCTGAAAGCGAACTTGACCATTTGCGCCAGCGGTAAATGCGAATGTACCTCGCCATATAAAATCATCGTCTCCCGAGACTGCGGAATTGGCATCGATGAAAGACAGATTTATCCGGTCTGCAAGATGTGTGAAGTCTGAAATGCGATCTCGTGTTGCGGCGGAGTTTCCAGTTTCGGACAGCTTGGTAAACCGGAAACTGTCATCACCAGTTCCACCAACGAGAGTATCACGGCCGATGCCGCCAAACAATGTATCTGCTCCGGCAAAACCTTTCAGCACATCATTGCCGCCATTGCCGGTGAGGAGGTTGCGAGCTTCGTTGCCATAGAGCTTGTCGCTTCCGCTGCCCCCGGTGGCACGTTCGATGGTGGTGTTTGGTCCGATCCAGACTGTGTCCCGGGATGACTGGCCATTCGAAAAACTGACTGCGTTACTGACGTTGCTGTAGCCGCCTGCTTCGAGATCGATCAATACGCCGCGCGTTCCCTCATATTGAATCGTATCGGTGCCGCCTGCATCATCGATGGTTTCAAAATATGTATTCCCCTGCTTGTAAACATAGACAGTGTTTCCGGCATTGTGGCTCTGATCGCGGCCGTAGAGCGTCTGCAAGGCCAGGATGTCATAGTACATCAGGGTGGTTGGGTAGAACGACGCATAGTTATCACCCGCCGACGACCACGGCGAGGCGGTATAGCTCATCACAGTATAGAAGTAATTGTCGAATGCAGCCGGTAGAATATTCGGACCTTCAAATGTGTGCTTGAGGCCCAGCGCGTGTCCGATTTCGTGAATTGCTGTGGCGTAATCAAAATCGCCTCGCAGAATTCCTCCACCATTGTCGTTCCAATTGACATTGGAAAACCAGACGTCACCCCCTTCCGGTGTATCGCCTGGCAGAAATGCGTGGGCTGCTTCGTCGATGCCCGAAACGCTGGTGGCTGCAAAGCGAATGTCACCGACGACGCTGGCGCTGTCTTGCACCTTCGTGACGTTGACATTTGCGACGCTGATGACTTCATTTAGCGCAGACACGATTCCAGGTTTTTCAGCCGCCGTGATGGCAAACCAGCTGGAATATTCCTGATAGCCGGACACAAAAGATGCAGTTCCGGATGGGAAACTGTATGTGAGATTTACGCCTGCGCCCAGTCCTCCACCCCATTTATAGCCATCAATCAGAGCGATTGACGGGTTTTTTGGCGAGACACTTACCTGGGTTGAGGCAACAGAGTTAACGAGTGGGGTCGTCATTCAGCGTTCATTCCATCGCTGCCGCTGAATTTGAGACTAGCACGGCTGCTACAATATGCCAGCCCTTCGCGCTCAGGCTGGAATTTTGCCTTCCGGTGTCAATTTGTCCACAGCCTCGGGCAGAACCTGACGGAGCCGGGTCAGCAAATCGTCGCGGGTCAGGCCTGCTTGCTTGGCCAATTCGTCGATGAAATCGGGACCGGCAGCCTTTTCCAGCTGCGGCTCGGTGATTGGCTTGTTGGGACCGGTTTCGATCCAGGACTTTGGCTTGTCGCCTTCACCATTCTGGTCGAACTGCTTGACCATTTCCTCGAGGCTCTTGCCAATTGTCGTGCCAGCTGTCGCTTCGCCAAACTGTTTCTTTGCCTGGTCGAAGGCTCCGCCTTCTTTCGTTGCGTTTTTGATAAACTCGCCAATCTTCTCACGGTTTGAATAACCTGCGACGGCAAGCAGCCCGAGGAGAGCTGCGAGTGAAGGCATGCGCTTTGCCATTTGATGACTCCTGTTTATGTCTCTTCCTCATAATGGGGTTGATTCAGGCGAATGCAAGACGGGATTGTTAATTTTCCAGAAGCTAGGCAAGATGCCGGAAGGGCCGAAGGGCCATTTGTATCATGGAGGCTTTTATGGGCAGCATTGTTGGCACTATCGTCATCGGTTTTATCGTAGGCTTGATCGCGAAATTTCTTGCGCCATTCAAGAATGAGCCGTCGGGCTTCGTCATGACCACCATTGTCGGCATTGTCGGCGCATTTGTTGCGTCGTTCCTAGGCCAGTTCCTTGGGCTTTATGGACAAGGCGAAGGTGCGGGCTTCATCGCATCGGTTATTGGCGCGGTGATCGTGTTGGCGATTTACGGAATGGTCGTCAAAGGCCGCACAGCCTGATTTTGCAAGTATACAACATGACATTCGATAAACCAAACGCTGTTGTGGCGGTTGGCCCTGCGAAGTTCGGCAATGATTTGCCGATCTCGCTGATCGCCGGGCCATGCCAGCTTGAAAGCCTCGACCACGCATTGTTCATTGCGGAAAAACTCAAAACCATATCCCAACGCCGCAAAATTGGTGTGGTGTTCAAGAGCTCCTTTGACAAGGCCAACCGCACCAGTGCATCGGCGGCGCGCGGCATTGGATTGAAAAACGCGCTTGCCATTTTTGCTGCGGTTACAAAAGAGTTTGGCCTGCCGATCATTACGGATGTGCATGAATCCTGGCAATGTGCTGAAATTGCACCTTCTGTAGATGTCCTGCAGATCCCTGCTTTCCTGTGTCGCCAGACGGATTTGTTGCTGGCGGCAGCGGCTACAGGAAAGACCATCAATGTGAAGAAGGGCCAGTTTCTCGCACCTTGGGACATGCAGCATGTGGTGAAAAAGCTTCTTGCCGGGGGAAATCCCAACATGATGCTCACCGAGCGCGGCGCGCAGTTTGGTTACAATACTTTAGTCTCCGACATGCGCGGTTTGCCGGTCCTGCGGAGTTTTGGGGCGCCTGTGATTTTTGACGCTACGCATTCAGTGCAGCAACCTGGCGGGCTTGGCGCATCATCGGGCGGGGACCGCACGATGGTGCCTGTGCTGGCGCGTGCGGCGGTTGCAGTCGGCGTGGCCGGAGTATTCATCGAGACCCATGAGGACCCGGATCATGCACCGTCTGATGGGGCCAACATGGTTCCGATTGACCAGCTTGAGCAGCTCATCGCCGACTTGCAGCGTTTTGACGACGTGGCGAAAGACGTCAACGCGCGCTGACGGCTGCGTATAGTGCATTTGCTGCTTCGAGGTCTTCCGGCGTGTTCACCTCCTGCGGCATGTGTGAAAATTCAATCATCTTGATCTTCATCTTGCCGACGACACGCAACTGTTCCAGCCGTTGTTCGAGTTCGTGCGGGCTTTGCTCCATTGCATGGAACTTCTTGAGAGCCTTGCGTGTGAAGGCATAGAGGCCGATGTGTGACACGACGGACATGCGGTTAAAGTCTCCGTTCTCAACGGCGACCAGGCCCATTGGGCAGATCGCGGTTGCCATTTCCTCAATGCCGTCGAGGTTGGCGGCGAAGTGGCGCAGTTGTGACCTGCTGATGAATGGCATGTCACCCTGCTGGTTGATGACGACCTGATGTATCTGACCGGGATCGGCGATTTCTGCCGCCAGCGCAACCCGGTCAGTACCGCAAGCGGCGTCGCCTGTGGCAATCGCCTTGCCCCCTGCCCGTTCGATCAATGAAATAATGTCCGGGCTATCGGCTGCGACAAAAACTGGGCCAATGTCTGCTTCCATGGCGCGGCGCCAGCAATGCAGGATCAACGGATCTCCGCCGATCAGTTGCAGCGGCTTGTTGGGGAGGCGCGCGCTTTTCAGGCGCGAGGGAACGATTACCAGAGGTTTTGCCATCTTATTGGCTCTTTGCTTGAATTAACACCGGGCATTGACTACACGGCGAAAGCAAGTGGGGCAACGGGGTTTTGGATGGGTCATTGGCAGAACGGACTTGAAGCCGCCAAAGTCGAGGCGAAGGGCATTGAGCAGCTTTGCCACGCCTTCGAGCATCAGCTTGGCCCGCAGTTTGATGAGACGGTGAAGACCGTGCTCAATACGTCCGGCCGGGTGATCGTCAGTGGAATAGGCAAGAGCGGACATGTGGGACGGAAGTTTGCCGCGACACTTTCTTCCACGGGAACGCCTGCGCAATTCATTCATCCCAGCGAAGCGAGCCACGGCGATCTTGGTGCGATAACCAAAAATGACGCGGTGATCCTTATTTCCAATTCGGGTGAAAGCGGCGAACTCTCGGCCATTGTTGAGCATTGCAAGCGATTTGACATCGCTTCAATCGGCATCACGGCGGCCCCACAGAGCACATTGGCTCGCAATGTGATGATCGTGCTGCACATTCCCAAGGCCGAAGAAGCCTGCCCAAACGGGCTGGCACCGACAACCTCCACCACGCTGCAACTGGTGCTGTGTGATGCGCTGGCTGTGACGCTGTTGAAGGCGCGGAAATTCATGCCAGCGGATTTCAGGGTCTATCACCCTGGTGGCCAACTGGGTGCACAAATCCGCACCGTGCAGAGCCTGATGCATACCGGGAAAGAGCTTCCCGTCGTGCCGCTGCACGTGACGATGCGTGAAGCCATCGTCGAAATGTCGGGCAAGGGATTTGGCATCATCGGCATCGTGGATGAGGCGCAACGCGTTGTCGGCGTTATTTCAGACGGTGATTTGCGGCGTCATATTGCAGATCCAGGGTTGCTGGACATGCCAGTTTCATCAGTTATGACTAAAAATCCACGGGTTATTAATGCAGACGCGCTGGTTTCCGAGGCGGCGCGCAACATGGAGCTCAACAAAATATCGGCACTGTTCGTGCTTGATGGAAACAAAAAACTGACCGGCCTTATCAGGTTCAGCGACCTATTGCGCAGCGGCGTGGTGTGATCAGGCCTTGACTGCCTCGAGCAACATATCCTGCAAGCGACTGATGACCATGTCTTCGTATTGAAGCATTGGGGCCTGACGTGCCGGAACCTGACCCATCATTGTGACAACACCTTTCTTCGCAAGTTGACGCGAAATACGCCTGATATTGCGAGGTGGCTGGAGCCATCCGTTCTTTGCAGCGATTGCTCCCCAACCCTTGCGCGCACTCCAGTAAACATTGAAGGTCGACAAGGGCAGCTCAAATACGTTGACGGGCTTGCCTGTGTAGATGGCTTCACTGATCATGGACGCGCTGTCACAGGTGACAACGAACTCATCCGCCATCGCAAGGGCCGCCTGATAAGGGTTGGCAAAGCCCGGCCCCCAAGGATAAAATCGGTGGGGCACGTTGAGTTCGGCGCGCAGCTTGTTGGCGAGGCGGGGATTGGTACGTGGCGAAAGAATGACGAGGAGCGAGCCATTGCGCAAGCGCGCCAGGCGATTTGCCGCTTCGCCAAGTTGCTTCAGCTCGGTTGACCCCATCGCCAAGGGAAATTTTGCGCCGCCGACGACGACTGCGATCAAAGGCTTTGGCAGGGAGCTCCATTCGCGCTGCCAGGTGGCCAAATCGGTTTTCGTGGTTCCACGCGGGCGGGCAAAGGGCAGATCGATTTCGAGAACATTTGGCAATTGCGGCAGGCCATATTGCGGCGTGGTGATTACTAGGTCAAACTCCTTGAGGGGCGAGCGCGGCCTGCCCAGATGGACGAGACGTGACTTTCCGCCAGATGCCATCTTGATCCAGCGTGCAATCGGCGCGGTACGCTTGCCCACCGCCACGACAAGATCAGGCCAAGGTGGCACGAGAAGGCCAGCGGATTCCTTTGACAAACTTGTCAGGCTCACACCCAGCGCCCAATTTGGGCAAAGATGCAAGGCATTGAGATCAAGCTGCTTTGCAACAACATCGCCACCGAGACGGCGGCATAGTTCCATGACTTGCGCGTTGTCACCAACGCGCGCAGTCTGCAAAGCCCAAATCAATGGTTTCCGCGGAGACAATTTACGCCAACACTCATTTGAACCCGAAGGTTCGTTTCGTACCCGGCAGCCACTTTACTTGCGACTGCGTTCAATCTCAACCCCAACGCTGCGGGCATTTGGAATAATGTCCGGTTTCTCTACGCGTATACGGGCCGCTGCCACACGCTTGTCGCGCAGGCAGGCGGAGGCTATTTTCTCACAAAGGGTTTCGACGAGGTTAATATGACCCTCGGCCAGAATTGCTTCGACCTTTTTCACAACAATTTCATAGCTTACGACGTGGCTGATGTCGTCTGTAGTTGCCCCTTCCGCTTCGTGGACAGACAGGTCAATGTTCACAATAATGCGCTGCGGCTCAATCTTTTCGTGGTCGTAAATCCCAAGAAGTGCTGTTACTTCGAGATCGCGGACGAAAACATGCCTGAGGCGCGCATTGGCACTTGCTACATGATGGCTGATCATCGGTTTCTTGGTCATTCTTGCACGTCCATAATATCTGGTGTTTGCCAGGCTAAATGCTGACCACCATCAAGCACAATCATCTGACCGGTCATGGCTGGTTGCGACAAAATAAAGCGTGCGGCTTGCGAAATTTCCTCTGGCGATGTGCCGCGCCCGAGCAAGGTGAGTTTTTCCTGCTTGCGGAATTCGTTGTCATCCATCCGTGCTGAGGGGAGTGCAGGACCGGGACCAATGGCGTTGACCCGAATGCGCGGGGCCAATGCCTGGGCGAGCGTACGGGTGGCGGTCCAGAGACCGGTTTTCGACATGGTGTAAGAGAAAAAACGTGGATTGAGCTTCCAGACGCGCTGGTCGATGATGTTGATGATGTTGCCGTTCACTGTGGCTGGCAACTGCTTGGCAAAACACTGGGACAGCAAAATAGGTGCACGGAGATTCGTATCCTGATGCCGCGCCCAGCTTTCCAGCGAAATCTCGCCCACATCATCGGGTTCAAAAATCGATGCATTGTTGATCAGTGCGGTCAAGGGGCCAAGACTTTTCACGGCCTCGGTCATGATACGTTCCGGGGTTTTCGGATCGGAGAGATCGCCTGTCACGATGCAGGATTTGCGCGAGAAACCTGAAATCCGCGTGACAACTTCGTTCGCCTCGTCAACAGAAGTATTGCAGTGTACCGCCACGTTCCAGCCCGCCTCGGCAAGGTCGAGAGCCATCTGGCGGCCAATGCGGCGCGCGGCACCGGTTATCAGAACAGTGGGATGGGGCATATCAGGAATTCGGCAAGAGGATGACGTAGTGCTTGCGCACTTTTTTGACAGTTTCCCAAGTGCCCCTGAATCCCGACGGAATTATGAATGCATCGCCTTTTTTGAATCTATGACCTTTTTTTAATCCTTCGGCCTTGAGTACGACTTCACCCGAAATGATGTGGCAGAATTCCCACTCGTCATATGTGACGTACACCTTGCCCGGCGTTGCTTCCCAAATACCGCAATAGAGCCGGTCGTTTTCACCGGTGAAATGGTTCCAGGCCTGCGTCATGTGCCTGCCTGAAATGCGTTTGTCCCTTGCAGGTGCGGCCTTTTCTGGTTTCGGCGCGTTGCGGCCCGTGATTTTCATCGGCAAGATATCTACGGGTTTTGACATGTTTCTTTCCAATCATATCCTTGCAAGGAGCTGCTCCGGGGTTGCCTTGAAATCAGTTGCGATCCACCAGTCTTCCAAATCTCGCAGGATTTGTCCCATTTGTGGGCCGGGCGCAATTCCTCTCGCCTTGAGATCGTGCCCCGCGATGGGAAATTGCGGTGCGGCCCAATTCTTTGGCAAGTTCAGCAGGCGCTTCCACTTCGGATCAACGATACTTGCCCGGCTTTTTGCCCAAGCGAGGTGAACTGCATCGCGCCAACAGGTTTCACCCATAGCATAGAGCAGGCGGCGGCGCTCCGGGATTCGAAGGGCGGGCGAAAGTTGCGGGGCTTCCGTGGCGTCGGCAATGCGCCGGGTTTGGGCATTGGAGAGTTTCAGCCTGAGTTTGAGAGCTTCGGGATTTGTGGACAGCACTGAGAGGCGCAGTTCACCATCGCGCGGAAGGCGGCCCATGACGCGCCAGGTTTCGGTATTGAACTTTGCGGGTGAAGGCAGCACTGGGCTGAGGATATTCTTTGCGTCCATCACCTTGAGTGTTTCGATCGCACGCGGGGCTGCCAGAAGTTTGATCAGTTCGTTGCGAATGCGTTCGGCTGAAAGCGATTGCAATCCAGACTTCAGTCTGGCGCAGGCGGCGAGAGCTACAGAATCCGGCTTGCCTTTGGCGTAGATGGCGTGAAAGCGAAAGAAGCGGAGTATGCGAAGGTAATCTTCTTCAATACGCTGTCTCGGTGCCCCGACAAACCTTACACGACGATTCTGAATATCCTTGTAACCATCTGTATAATCATATATTTTTCCATTCGCGTCGAGATACATTGCGTTGATGGTAAAGTCGCGGCGGCTGGCATCCACCGCCCAGTCGTCGGTAAAGGCAACGACCGCGCGCCTGCCATCGGTCGATACATCGCGGCGCAGCGTTGTTATTTCGTATAGGTCGTGGTCAATCCTGACCGTGACGGTCCCATGTTCGATACCTGTTGGAATGACAAGGTGACCTTGTGACCTAAAGGCTTCTGCTACCTGTTCGGGTTCGAGTGTTGTTGCGAGGTCAATGTCCGAAACCGGCATTTTCAAAAGTGCGTTGCGCACTGCACCGCCGACAATACGTGCTTCGCCACCTGCGCCCGCAACGATTTTGAAAACTTGTTGCAGGCTGGGCTTGGCGAGCCAGGGCAAACGAATGCGCAAGATGCGATCAGGCGTAGAGGCGGTCATACAGGTTCTTTATCATGCCAGCGGTGGCACCCCAAATGTAGCGCTCGCCATAGGGAAAAGCATAGTAGCGGCGCTGAAGGCCTTTGAACTCCCGTGTGTCGATGCGCATGTTCGATTTGTTCATCAAGAATTCCAGCGGCACTTCGAAGACGTCTGCCACTTCTTGTTCCTGTGGCGAGGTGCTGTGTTCGGGTTGCACCAAGGCGACGACCGGCTTTACGAGATAGCCTGTGACTGTGAGATAGCCATCGAGGTAGCCGAGCGGTTCGACATATCTACGTTCCAACGCGACTTCTTCTTCCGCTTCGCGTAATGCCGCATCTACGGCCGTTTCGCCTGCATCAATCCGGCCTCCAGGAAAGGCAATCTGGCCTGCGTGGTTCGACAGGGTTTCCGTACGTTGCGTGAGGAGCACGGAGAGCGTTCCGTCGCGGCTGATGAGTGGCACCAGCACTGCGGCGGGTTTCAGTTTGGTATTCTCTGGCAGCAGTCGCGCCTTGACGTTCATGTCTTCGTCGCTACTTTGCCAATACGACGGTTCGTCGGTGAGCAGCCGTGCAACACGGCTGCGCAAATCGGCTTCCGAGTGCCGTGTCACGCTGGTACACCTATTTCGCTGGCGCGCTGCATTGGGAAAAATGTGCCGTTTGACCATACGCCGAACCACTGGTCCTTCACAGTGCCGAGGGCGACAAGATCGTAGAACAGCGCGCGCGAGACGAGCGCTTCGAGATTGGCACGGACGAGGACATAGGGTTTGAGGCCGCCGGTACCCTGTTCATTGGTGACACGCAGCGGATGGGACTGGCCGACGGTCACGATGTCGTCAACATTGGTTTCAAAGGTAATGCGCTGCTCGCGGTCCTTTCCCTCAACATTCATGCGAATGGCGAGAAATGGAGCATCATCGACCTTGATCCCGCATTTCTCGACGGGGGTGACGAGGAAGTAGTCGTCATCGTCCTTGCGGATGATCCCGGAAAAGAGCTTGCAAAGCGGTTTGCGGCCGATGGGCGAATTCATGTAATACCAGGTACCATCGGCGGCGATGCGCATGTCGATATCGCCACAAAACGGGGGATTCCAGAGGTGAACGGGCGGCAGCGCAGCGCCAGTGCCAACCGCCTCTTTCAGCCCTTTCAAGGGATTACTGGCGTCTGTTTCCGATGCCATCATGCGCCTGTGAATAGTTATAATTGCTCATTATTTCGCCATTGTGCACGACTAATCCATCATCCAGAATGAGATTTATCCGAATCCCCCACATGTGCAACAGGCGAAGATGAACAGAATGGCGACAGTCACCGATACCAGCACCACTGCGATCAACGAATTCGAAGCCATCAGCAAGAAGCTTGTTGCTGCGCGTGAGGCTGTGGGCGAGATCATTTTTGGCCAGGAAAGTGTGGTGGAGCTCTGTCTCATCGCGATCCTTTCAGGTGGCCATGCCTTGCTTGTGGGCGCGCCTGGCCTTGCCAAGACCAAGCTTGCGACGACGCTTGGGCAGGTGTTGGGACTCAATGAAAAGCGCATACAGTTTACGCCAGACTTGATGCCTGCCGACATTCTCGGTTCGGAAGTACTTGATGAAGACGAGAAGGGGCGGAAGAATTTCCGTTTCGTGTCCGGCCCGGTCTTCTGCCAGCTTTTGATGGCGGACGAAATCAACCGTGCATCGCCGCGTACCCAGTCAGCATTGCTGCAGGCGATGCAGGAACACCACGTGACGGTTGGCGGAACGCGGCATGATTTGCCAGCGCCCTTCCATGTGCTGGCGACGCAAAACCCGATCGAGCAAGAAGGAACCTATCCTCTTCCGGAAGCGCAGCTGGACCGTTTCATCGTGCAGGTTGATGTGCCCTATCCTTCGCTCGAAGCCGAACGCCGCATGCTGTTTGCAACAACCGGCTCTGAGGAGGCAACCCCGCGTGCTGCACTGAGCAGCAAGGACTTGATGGCGGCGCAGCGACTGGTGCGTTCATTGCCAATAGGTGACCAGGTTGCCAATGCCATTTTGAAAGTGGTTCGCATTGCGCGGCCCGGGCCTGATGCTGATCCGCTGGTCAATGAGTCAATTGCCTGGGGGCCATCGCCGCGCGCGGCACAAGCATTGATGCTTGGCGCACGTGCGCGTGCCTTGTTGCAGGGGCGGCTCGCGCCGTCAGTTGAAGATGTGGTCGCGCTGCTGGAACCTGTTTTCAAACACCGCATGGCGCTCAATTTTGCGGCGCGAGCAGAAGGCCGAACCATTCGTGATGTCATCGCCAAGCTTGAGACACTTCTCGCCTGATGCAACTCAACACCGAAACGGAAGCCTATTCCTGGTCACAGCGCGGGCAATCTGCTGCACAGGCCCTGCCGCCGATGCTGGTCAAGGCGGAGCGGGTGGCGGCGACCATCGTGCTGGGAGTGCACGGGCGCAGGCGTGCGGGACCGGGGGAAAGTTTCTGGCAATACAGGCCCTATAGTTTTGGCGACTCGACGCAACGCATCGACTGGCGACGTTCGGCTTTGTCAGAGCGTGTGTTCATTCGCGAGAACGAATGGGAGGCTGCGAATACGCTGTGGGTCTGGACATCGGCTTCGGAACGCATGCGGTTCAAGTCAACGGGCATTGAAGAAACCAAGCTTGAACGCGGGCAATTGCTGGCGCTTGCAATGGCCAGTCTGGCCGTTCGTGCGCATGAACGCGTTGGCGGTCTTGGCAGCCCCCGACACCCCGGTTACGGCAAGAGCACGTTATATCGCGTTGCAGAGTGGATGTTGTCAAATCGAAGTGATGCGCTGCCGCAGCCTTCGCGCGTGCAGCGCCAATCTGCCGCCGTGCTGATTTCAGATTTTCTCGAAAGCATTGATGACATCGCCAAGGCGATCAAGCCGCTGGCGGAAGCTGGCATAAAGGGGCACCTGGTGCAGGTGTTTGATCCGATTGAAGAGACATTTCCATTTGAAGGGCGGATTGAGTTCAAAGGGCTTGATGCGCCACTGAAGTATCTTGCTCCGAAATCACAAAGCCTGAAATCCGCCTATGTCGAAAAGTACCAGGCGCACAACGACAATCTGCGCACATTGGCGCGGCAACTTGGCTGGAGTGTTTTACGGCATGGGACAGATCAACCAGTGAATCGTGCGCTGATGGCGCTGCACCAGCAGGTGAGTGGCAATCATGTTTGAGTCACTTGCCTTTGCAACACCATGGGCTTTGGCGGGTCTGGCAGCGCTCCCGGTGATCTGGTGGCTGCTGCGGTTTATTCCACCGCGGCCGCAAGAAGTGGCGTTTCCACCAATCCGAATCTTGCTTGGACTTGAAGCGCCCGAAGTTACGCCCGACAAGACACCGTGGTGGTTGCTGTTGTTGCGGTTGATGCTTGCAGGCTTGCTGGTGCTTGGCGTGTCGCATCCCCTGTGGGCACCCGACAGACTGGGTGGACAGCCAAAAGGCCCGTTGATGCTGGTTGTCGATGACGGCTGGGCGGCGGCGCAAGGCTGGGACGCGCGACAGAAATTGTTGCAGGAATATCTCCGAGATGCTCAACGGGCTTCAGTGCCGGTGCTTCTAGCGACAACAACGCCTGTCAATGTGAAACGCGATTTCATTACGATGACGGCTGGCGATGCGATTGACGCCGCTGCGACGATTGAACCGCGCGCGCTGACTGCTGACCGCAAAAGGCTCGCTGGTTCACTTGTTGACTACAAGGGCGACGCGCCGGGCCGCATTGTTTGGCTGAGCGATGGCAGTGGAAATGCTGATGCTGCGGCTTTCGCTACGGCGATTGGAACAAAATTTCCTGATGCAGAAAAAATCATGTTGGCACCAGGTGGCCATGTTCTACCCATTGCCATCTCGGACGTTAGGATTGACGGTGGTGACATCAAGGCCAAGATCAATACAGCGCGTTGGCCAATGAATGCGCCCGTGCTCTTGCAGGCGCGTGCAGGCAATGGCCGGGTGCTGGCAGAGCAAAGTGTGACGCTACAAGGTGGCAGTTCGGACGCAGCCATCACACTGCCCATTGAGCTGCGCAATGAAATCCAGAGCCTTGCCATTGCCGGTGAGAACCATGCGGCTTCACGTTTTCTGATGGATGACAGATGGCGACGCAAGACTGTCGGGGTCATCTCGGGAAGTTCTTTTGAAACCGATCAACCCTTATTGTCGCCGCTCCATTATGTCGAGCGCGCACTGGAACCCTATTCCGAGGTTCGCGAGCCAGAAACACTGACTGATCTGAAACCATTGCTGGATGGCGGGCTTTCGATGCTGGTTCTGGCCGATATCGGACGCATGCAAGACGAGCAGTTCACCATGGTGGACCAATGGGTAGAAAAAGGCGGTGTTCTGGTGCGATTTGCAGGGCCAAAGCTGGCTGCTGCGCAAGATGAATTGGTGCCGGTACATCTGCGCGAAGGCGGACGTGAGCTTGGCAGCGCGCTGAGTTGGGAAGAACCGCAAGGCTTGCAAAGCATTTCAGATGCCTCGCCTTTTGGCGGCATTGTCATCGATCCTGACGTGAAAGTGTCGCGCCAGGTTCTGGCGGATCCCGATCCAACATTGCCAGAAAAGACGTGGGTTAGCCTTGCGGATGGCACGCCGATGGTGACAGCGATGCGCAAGGGCAAAGGGCTTGTTGTGTTGTTCCATGTGACGGCGAATCCAGACTGGTCGAACCTGCCGTTGTCTGGCATGTTTGTTGAAATGCTGCGGCGGCTGAATGACCTTGCGCCTGCGGCAGGTTCCGCGCAGGCAGCCGGTGATGCAGCAGCACAGGCAGCGCAGGCTTTTGCGCCACGCGTTGCACTTTCAGGACGCGGCGAGCTGGTAACGCCGGATGCAACGGCGCGGCCCATTGCTGCTGCGGTGTTTGACAAGACAATTGCAGGGCCAGACGCGATGCCGGGACTTTATGAACGCAATGGGCAGGATCGCGCCATCAACCTTGCTATTGCAGAGGCTGATATTGCCCCCATTCAAAATGCGATGAGCGGTTGGACGACAACGGGTTATGTACCAGCGGCGCGGCTAGATATTGCCCCATATCTTTTTGGACTGGCATTTTTGCTATTCCTTGCTGATGGCATCGCATCGCTGATGATCGGCGGATTGTTCAAGCCTGCACGGCGAAATGCAACCGCGGCGGTGTTGCTGTCACTTTTGCTTGTTGTGCCGAACGACAAAGCATTTGCTGATCCAAGCGAAGCGGACATGCAAGCTGCCTTGACCACGAGTCTGGCGTTTGTTGAAACGGGTGATGCTGATGTCGACAAAGTGAGCGAAGAAGGGTTGAACGGGCTCGGCGTGATCATTTCCGACCGGACGTCGGCTGCGCTGGGACCGGCGCGCAAAGTGAATCTTGAGCGCGACGAGATGGTATTCTACCCGATGATTTACTGGCCCATCATTGAAAATGCCGAGGAACCATCGGCGGCGGTTCTTACCAAGATCGAGAAGTATATGAAGAACGGCGGCACGCTGTTTTTTGATCTGCGCGAAGATGGCGCGGATGCGGATGCCTTGTCTGGCGGAACGTCTGCGCAGGCAGCGGCGTTGCAGCGCATCCTGGGCAAGCTTGATATTCCGCCGCTTGCACCGGTGGAAGAGAACCACGTTTTGACTCGCACGTTCTATCTGCTGAAAGAATTTCCCGGTCGCTATGTGGGCGGGAAATTGTGGGTCGAAGCACCTGATATGGGCGGCAACAATGATCCGGGTGCAGCAGACGGTGTTTCGTCCATCATCATTGGCTCAAACGATTATGCCGGCGCGTGGGCGCTGGATGAGAATTTTGAACCACGTTACGCGGTGATTCCGGGTGAAGGACAACAGCGCGAATATGCATTCCGAACAGGTATCAATATTGTGATGTACGCCCTCACTGGAAACTACAAGGCGGATCAGGTTCACATTCCCGCACTGCTCGAAAGACTGGGACAATGAATTTTGACCTGCTGTTGCAACCCTTGTTTGGCTGGCCGCTGTGGTGGGTGGCGCTGGCAGCCGGGCTGGCCATTGGCATTTATCACCTGTATGTGCGGCGCCGTGGTGCGGTCCTTCGGTTGCTTGCCCTTGCTATGCTGATGGCGGCTCTCGCCAATCCCCTGCTCAAACAGGATGAGCGGGAGCATCTCAAGGACATTGCTGTCATTGTTGTCGACAGGTCGACGAGCCAGACAGTTGGCGAGCGGACCAAACAAACTGATGCTGCACTTGCTGAAACGTCGAAGCGCATTGCGGCACTGGGACAAGAAGTGCGGATCGTTGATGTGAAGTCGCGGTCAACTGAAGACGCGCCTGGCACCAGGCTGTTTACAGCGCTGGAACAGGCGCTCGCCGATATTCCACCCGAGCGCTATGCCGGTGCGATCATGATCACCGATGGGGAGGTGCATGATGTTCCGCAAAAGTTTGATGCCCGTGCACCCATCCATGGAATGATCACCGGCAGCAAAAATGAGATCGACCGACGAATTATTGTGGAGCGCGCACCGCGATTTGCAATTACGGGACAAGAACAAAACCTGGCGTTCAAGGTTGAGCAGAGTGGTGAAACTTCTGCCGCCATTCGCGTGACCGTGACTTTGCCTGGCGGAGATGTCCAGACCTTTGAAGTTGCCGCCGATGAAGTGGTTAATTTGCCTTTCACACTTACGCATGCTGGCAAGAACCTGTTTGAGTTGAAAGTTGATGCGCTGCCCAGCGAGATTTCGACCGCCAATAATCGCGTTACCGCGACAGTTGAGGGCATCCGTGACAGGTTGCGCGTGTTGCTGGTGTCCGGTGAGCCGCACCCTGGCGAGAGAACATGGCGTAATTTGCTGAAGGCGGATGCTGCGGTTGATCTTGTGCACTTCACGATCTTGCGTCCGCCTGAAAAACAGGATGGCACACCAACGAAGGAGCTTTCACTCATTGCTTTCCCGACGCGCGAATTGTTCCTTGAAAAAATCGATGAATTCGATCTGGTTATCTTTGACCGGTATCGCAGGCAGGCGATCTTGCCCGAAGAGTATCTTGCAAATGTCGCGCAATATGTGCGGCGTGGCGGAGCTGTGTTGCTGGCTTCAGGGCCCGATTTTGCTGCGTCTGACGGGCTTTATGCTTCGCCGCTCAATGACGTGCTTGATGCGGCACCGCTCGGCACAATGACGGAAGCGCCTTATCGCCCTGCCCTTACGGCCGATGGACGCAAGCATCCGGTCACTGCCAAGCTGCCCGGTGGCGAAGGTGCACAACCGAATTGGGGACACTGGTTCAGGCTGGTTGACGTGTCACTCACCGATGATACCAAGCCGTTGCTTTCCGGGGCTGATGACAAACCATTGTTGATCTTGCGGAGAGTTGGCGAAGGCCGCGTGGCGCAGTTGTTGTCTGACCATGGCTGGCTGTGGGCGCGTGGCTATGATGGTGGCGGGCCGCAGGTTGAACTATTGCGTCGGATGGCACACTGGCTGATGAAAGAGCCCGACCTTGAGGAAGAAGCATTGTCCGGCAAGCAGGTCGGCAACACGCTTCGGATAGAACGGCGCACCATGGCCGATACTGTTGCGCCCGTAAAAATCACTGCGCCATCAGCCAAAGAAGAGAGCATCGCCTTGACAGAAACTGAGCCGGGGCGGTTTGCGGGGCAGATTGACACGGAAGAAACCGGCATGTTTGTGCTCGACGATGGTGCGCTCACTGCCGCTGTTGCAATGGGCAATGCCGACGACAAGGAAATGCAGGAGTTGCGCGCGACTGGAAAACTGCTTGAGCCAGCAGTGGCGGCATCACGCGGAGGTATTTATTGGGTTGAAGACGGTATCCCCCGCATTTCGCAGGCAACTGAAGGCAATGCGACATCGGGTTCCGGTTGGCTGGGCCTTCGCGACAACCAGCGCTACCGCGTGACGGCGGTGCGGGAAACCGAGATGTTCTCCACGCTCCTCAGTCTGGCTGCCTTGCTGCTGTTGATACCGGCATTATGGTATCGCGAGGGGCGGTAGACTTTCAATGCTTCCGCTTCAACACTGAAATCCTGATTGCCGTATAGCTGGGATAATACCCTTTCTCGATAACGTCGTAGCCAAAGCGTTCAGCGAACTTCTGGTCGCCATCTCCTTCCGGGATGTTCGGTTCTCCATATCTGATAAAACGCATTGACTGGTCGACGAACATGTCGCCGACGTGGGCATAGATAAGGAACTCATGTGTCCCGATGACATCGTCTTCTGATGCCGTCTCGAGCTTCGGTGCGAAAAAGAGATTGTTGGCTTCGGCCACCAAGAAGTCTGAAAACGGCTTGTCAGGGTCGGCCAAATACTGGCGAACCTTGCCTTGATAAATATAGCGCACGGGATAAGAGGCGAAATACCAGGAACTTACGTAACTGTTGGCATAAATCACGGGTGTGCCAAGTGGCAACTTGTCAATCACGGACTGCAATGCACCTGAAGGTCCGCTGACGAATGTGCTCATGTTGCGGTAAAATATGAATGCGGATGTTGCGGTTGCCGCCAATGTGAACGCTATGCCCATTGTTTGCAGCCTGGCCACACTTGTCGCAAACATTGTCCGTGGAACCAACAGAAGAGAATAGACAAACGGAAGCAGCCAGATGTGGTAGTGCGGTTCGAGGACGTTGAAGCCGCGAACCACTATTGCGCCAACAAGTGACACTGCAAGTCCAAGGCTGACAATTGCAAAAGCCACAAAGCGAAATGCGGATATGCCTTGCAAAGGCGGGTCATGCCTAACTGCGCCGGAAATTGCGTGCGAGAGTGACGCACAGACTGCCGTTGCGATGCCAGCCAGCAAGACGATTTGCACTGGCGTGTAAACTGCCGCCGCGCGACTTGCGACGATGCGATAGACCAGTTTCGGGAAGTCAGAAACATTGGCATTGGGAAGAGTTGTGTTCACGTCCAAGGAGGCGACAAAGATCGGATAGAGCATGGCTGCAAACATTACCGCGACCAAGAGTGCAATGATGTTTGGCTTGATGCTGCGGCGCTCCCACAATGCGAGAAGTGCGAGTGCGGCCTGCACCGCGCAAAACATGTTTATGCCGTAAAAATGCGTATAGGCGGCGGCAATACCTGTGGCGGTGACCGCCGCGAGCCAGCGCGTTTCGCTTGGTGAGCCGCGCGCTTCACAGTAGCGAAGCAGGGCGTAGCTACCAATGCAGCTGATTGCAAAAAACAGCGGGTATGGGCGTATTACGACGCTGTACTGAACATAATTCATCGACAGCGCAAGAATTGCCAAGACCGCCAGGCCCCAGAGGCCAGGCGAAATTCGTCTGACAACGGCAGCGAAAAATAGCACGCCAATGGAGGCCAATACGAGGCTCAAACTACGGTAGGCCGTAATGCTGGTTCCGAATATTGATGCCCAGACTTGTTGCATAAGGTAGTACAATGGCGGCATGCGGTCTGACGGCACACCAAACCTGGCAGGATCTTCACCGGCGAGCCATTGCAACATGGCAAGCGGAGGAATGGACGCGCCAGAAAGCTGTGTCGTTTCGTCAACATGGACGACCTGGACACCCATGAAGCTCAACGACAAGAACAATGACGCGCCGACTACAAGCAGCAGCGCAATGGACCATTTGGCCGGAGGCAAATCATATCCGCTGTTCATCAGGGAAGACGCTTAATCGATTTCGGTTGAAGTTCAAGGACAGCATGGCTCAGTTGCTGCGGTGCGGTGGCAATAGCAAACCGTGCGCCATTTGCATCACTCCCGGTTTCAGTTCCAGATACAGAACACGTTTCGGGTCCACGGGGCCGGGCAATGTGAAACGGCCTTCGGGTGCCCGTTTGAAACCGACGCGCTCATAATATGGCAAGTCGCCAACCAAAAGTACCAGGGCATGATCTTGCCGGGTGGCTTCTGCCAGGCTTTGGCGCATGAGCGCGATGCCGATTCCGAGATTTTGGCGTTCTGGATGAACTGCCAGTGGTCCAAGCAAAAGTGCCAGGGTTTTTTCCTTGCCAATGGACAGCGGCCAGAAACTGATTGCGCCGGCCAGGCCCATATCAGTATCGCGCACTACAAAAGATAGCCCCGGTGCGGGCGTGCTGCCTTCACGCAAGCGATAAGAGGTCTTGGTGCGCCTCGACAGGCCAAATGAAAGGTCTAGCAGATGTTCAACAGCATCTGCGTCAGCGGATTGCTCTGCCTCTACCGTGAAAGTGTACATTTAAAATACTCCGGGTTATTGCGAATGGCCCGGTGCAAGTCGATGCAGCTCAGGCATTGGGGAAAACGAAAGCAGTGCTGCCCGTTTCTCGTCGCAAACCTGAGGAATGGATCGTGTTCATTTTCCGGCGATACAACGACCTTGCGGCAAGGTCAAGATATGGGGCTACCAGTCGGCGGGTGGCGTCTGCTTACCCATTACCTCGAGCAGGCGGCGACGTGTGCCGCCGGTTGTTCCATCTGGCAGATTGTCGAGGGCGAAGAATTCAGCGGCTGCTATTTCCCGGCCGGGTTGCCAGGCGATGCGGCGAAAGTCATGCAAGGTGAAAAACGCTAAATGATCGCCTTTGAAGTTCTTGTGGTTGGAATAGAGACCGAAGAGTAGCGGCTCAGACAGCGCAGCTATGCCAGCTTCTTCCTCAATTTCGCGCTTTGCTGCAGTGATGACTGTTTCGCCAAATTCCACACCACCACCGGGGAATAGCCAGCCCGGTGCATAAGTATGCCGGACCAAAAGGACGCGGTTTTCGCCGTCGAAGACGGCAACACGGGCTCCCAAAGTGAGAGCGCGGGTCCAGCGGTGCGAGAGGCGCAACCCGGCCAGGACCATTTTTTGGCGCAAATCTTTCATTCTTTTATCTTGCGATCCGGCGTATTGGTTTTTTCCGGAAAACACAATGATTCATCAAACCACCAAGGACTGACATGAGCGCGTTTCGCTTGCAGGCTGTCGAGACCAAGGCGCAGCTTTCGGACTTCCTCGAAGTACCGTTCAAGGTCTATCGGGACGATCCCAACTGGGTGCCGCAGCTTCACTTTGAACGCAAGGAGCATCTCAGCCCAAAAAAGAATCCGTACTTCAAACACGCAGAAGCGCAACTCTTCGTGCTTTACAAGGATGGTGCGCCAGTGGGGCGGATTTCGGCACAGATATGTCAATTGCATCTTGAACGATACAGGGATGCCACAGGGCAGTTTGGTTTTCTCGATTGCATTGACAGTCCACAAGCGTTTGGTGCGCTGTTCAAAGGGGCAGAAGCGTGGCTCCTGGCGCGCGACATGAAACGGGCACGCGGGCCATTCAATTTCTCGATCAATGATGAAATGGGTTTATTGGTGAATGGCTTTGACAGGCCGCCCAACATGATGATGGCGCACGCCCTTCCCTATTTTGCCGGGCATGTTGAGGCACAAGGCTATGCAAAGGCCAAGGACATGATTGCCTATGAATTCGATGGGAGCAAGGAGAGGCCCTATCTGCTGGACCGGGCGGCAAAACGTGCCAAAGCCAACAAACGGATTTCAGTACGACCGCTCAGCAAGAAAGATCTGAAATCAGAACTGCAACTGATCATGCACATCTTCAATGATGCGTGGTCGGACAATTGGGGCTTTGTGCCGTTCACGCAGGATGAGATCACGATGCTTGGGACCAATCTGAAGATGCTGGTTTCCGAGGGTTACATTGCAATCGCCTCGCTGGATGGCGAACCTGCGGCCATGGCTGTAACTCTTCCCAACATCAATGAATGGATCCACGACCTTGGCGGCAAGCTATTGCCATTTGGCTGGGCAAAACTTGTGAACCGGGTATTGCGGTCGCGGCATACTTCAGTTCGTCTGCCCTTGATGGGTGTGCTGAAAAAACATCAAGATAGCGCCATGGGTTCCATGCTTGCCATTTCGGTGATCGAAGCAGTGCGTGATTATCATTTTGCAAATGGCATTTTGCGCGGCGAGCTCAGCTGGATTCTGGAAGACAATCACCGCATGCGTTCGATCATTGAGGCAGGTGGCGCAGAAGCCTACAAAACCTACCGCATCTATGAAAAGCACTTAGCATGAGCACGCTTGCATGGAATGCCATTGTGCTGGCGGCAAGCCGTGGCGAGTTCTGATCCGATCACCAAACACTACGGGTTGGCGCACAAGTGCCTGCTGAATATTGCGGGAAAGCCTATGTTGTCACGCGTGATTGGTGCTTTGCGCGGTGTGCCGCAAATCAAGTCCATTTCCGTGTCGATTGAATCCGCTGATGTGATCAGCCAGGCCATGGGTGAACTTGCATCCGATGTCAAACACATCGCATCGTTGCATTCAGCACCCTCCTCCGCTCTGGCTGCTGCGCATGAGATCGGCACATTTCCAATCCTGATCACGACAGGTGATCACGCGTTGCTGACGCCTGAGATGGTGGCGCATGTTTGCGCTGCATCTGCCGCACTTGGTGCGGACATCACTGTTGGGCTTGCGACGCGCCAGGTGATACAGGCTGCGTATCCCGAGACCAAACGGACTTACTTCCGGTTTCGCGATGTGGCCGTTTCCGGATGCAATCTTTTCACTGCGCATTCGGCGGCAGGATTGCGGTTGCTTGAGTTATGGTCTGATCTTGAAAAAGACCGCAAGAGACCATGGCGGCTTGCGCTTGCATTTGGGCCGGGTGCGCTGTTGCGCATCATTTTCTGGCGCATGACCTTGGCCGATGCTTTCGACATCATTTCGCGCAAATGCGACATGGTTGCGCGACCGCTGTTATTGCCATATGCCGAAGCTGCCATTGACGTTGACAAGCCGGCGGACAAAGATGTCGCCGAAAAGATTTTGATGAAAAGACAAAACCAGAAATCCGGAGTCCTGACATGAAGTTGAAGCAACTGATCCTTTCTGCCGCAATCGCATTGGCGATGACGGGACCTGCGTTTGCGCATGTTGGAGCGGGCGATCACGGCAGTTTTGCGCAGGGCCTGTTGCATCCCATCTCAGGGCTTGACCATTTGCTGGCGATGATTGCCGTGGGCTTTATCGCGGCGCAGGCCGGGAAGCGTTCAATGCTGCTCTTGCCGCTGTTATTCATGGTGATGATAGCAGCGGGCAGCCTGCTGGGATTTCAAGGGGCGACATGGCCTCTGGTTGAATTTGGCATCGCTGCATCAGTGGTGGTGCTTGGTCTCTTGATTGCCTCTGGACTGCAAACGCCAGTCGTTGCGACCGCTGCCCTTGTGGGAAGCTTTGCCGTGCTTCACGGAAATGCCCATGGTGCCGAAATGCAGGTTGGTTCGGATCCGGCGCTCTATGCTTTTGGTTTTCTAGCTTCCACTGCACTGCTGCACGGTGTTGGAATTGGGTTCGGTTCAGTTTTGGACCGCGTCTGGGTTTCTCGCGTCATCGGCATGGTCTTGTCGCTTGCGGGAGTTGGTCTCGTCCTGCAGTAAATCCGTCAATCCTTCCACGAAGACACAAGCTGGCGAGCACCCTGCAAGTCGGTGGGAAAATCCACTTCACACCATTGCGCGCCAGTGATTTCAATCGTCCCGATTTCGATCTTCTTGGCCAGCGACCCTACGGCTGAAGGGAACCAGCTTTTCAAGCTGGCGGGATCGCGCATGGCGAGTTCCAGCTCGTTCACATAGGCGGCACCTGACGCGCCACGGAAAATGTAAAAGCCTATGGCTTCACCGTCGACAGTATCAATTGGCAGGGTCTTGCCGATTTCAGTCAGCCTGTTGCCGTCGAGCATAACTTTCATGTCGTCGGCGTCATAGGCCGCTTTGCGGTTGATGGCCACGGATGCACCAGAGCCGTCTGCCTTGAGCAGGCGCCCGACGAGATCGGCCTGAAAAACGTTGTCGCCGTTAACCTGAATGAAGTCACCATGCATTTCGCTGCGGGCGAGCCAGCAACTGGCAAGGTTGTCGGCAACGGCATAAAAAGGATTAAACACTGTGGCGATATTGAGATCGAGGCGCTGGGCCAGAGCGGCCAGAACCTGCTCCATGCGGCGGGAGGCGTAACCCGTGATCACCGTGAAATCCTTGACGCCGCAAGCGCGAAACGCCTCGATTTGCCGCTGGATCAGCGGTTTTCCCCCGATATCAAGCAGGGCTTTCGGAACATCTGCGGTCAGCGGCAAGAGACGCTTGCCCTGTCCCGCTGCAAGGATAATAACGCGCACGGATTCGACTTCTTTTGCCGTTAACTGATTCCCACCCTTTGCCTTCCGCTGGAGGGCAAGTCAACCAAGGCCTCTTACGCTTGCAATACCAGCTCGCCCACCTTTCTGACCCGCATCTTGGTCCGCTGCCGTTTGGTGCAGCCTTGCGGAATTTTGCCTTGAAGCGGTTGATCGGGGGGGCATCGTGGATGGTCAAGAGGCGGCGGCTGCACCAGATGCTGATTGCCGACGGCATTCGTGCCGACGTGCTTGCGTCAAAGCCTGACCATGTGGCGGTAACGGGCGATCTGGTGAACATCGCTGCTCTTGCCGAGTTTGCACCAGCGGCGACTTGGCTTGCTGGTTTGGGCCCGCCGCAAAATGTGAGTTATGTTCCAGGCAATCACGATTGTTATGTGCCGGTCCCCTTCAAAGCGGGACTGGCGCATTTCGAAGCGTTTGCCGAGGGTGACATGAAATTGCAGCAACCGCTTTTGCACAAGGGCGGGACGATGTCCTATCCATATGTGAGGCTGCGGCGAAACATTGCGTTGATCGGTTTGTCGTCGGGGTTGCCACAGGCGTTTCACCGCGCGTCTGGCCAGCTGGGGGCGGAACAGCTTGCGCAACTCGCGAAATTGCTGCCGGAACTGCGCGGCAAGGGCTATTGCCGGGTTGTGATGATCCATCATCCGCCGATGAAGATTCTCGCCAACCAGCGGCGCGGGCTTCGTGATGTTGCAGAACTTGAACACATTCTCCGCAAACATGGTGCGGAACTCGTTCTGCATGGCCATAATCACCGGCGAAGCCTCGAGTATATCGAGTCTGCTGGCGGGCCGGTGCCAGTCTGGGGTGCACCGTCTGCTTCCATGCGTCCACACAAGCACCATGAAACCGCGGGATGGACCATGTTCCACATCGAACGGAATCAGGGAACCTGGTTCATTCAGGCCAAGGAACGTGACTGGGACTTCGCATCAAGTTGTTGTGTGGAAGGACGGACCGTGGAGGTGTCGCGAACATGATACCCAATTGCCATGCCACGCTGGAGAAATTTGGCTACCCGGAGACAGTGGTTGCCGAGTTTGTCAATTGGGTCGTCGTCGCAAGGCGACATCAGGCTACTCTCGGAAGTCTGGTGTTGATTGCCAAGAGCGATGCCCAATCATTTGCCGCACTCCCGGGGGAAGCTTATTTCGAACTTGGAACAGTCACGCGCCACATAGAAGCTGCGCTGAAAGCGTTTCGGAATTTCGACAAGATCAACTACATCATGCTGATGATGGTTGACCCGCACGTTCATTTCCACGTCATTCCAAGGTATGGCGCGCCAAAAGAGTTTGGCGGCGAAGTATTTGCTGACGCTGGCTGGCCCGGCCCGCCGGATTTGAAGAGCGGCAAGATGCTTGACGGACAGCTGCTGAAAGACCTCATCTTGCGTCTCACGTCACACTTTAACGCGGTGGGTTGAAACACCTTGTTCAGCATCATCGACAGATATGTTCTGGGACGGGTGGCGGTGCCTCTGGGCGCGGCGCTCAGCATCGGATTGCTGATGTTGCTCGCTGAACGACTGGTGCGATTATTGGACACGACACTGGGCAAGCAGAATTCGTTCAGCGTTGTGTTCGAGATGCTGGCCTATCTGGTGCCTCACTATCTTGGCACGGCCATTCCGGCTGCGCTCTTTCTCGGGCTGCTTTTCGGGTTCAGCAATTTGTCAAAGAACCAGGAGCTTGATGCCATGATGGCGGCTGGCTTTGGACTGCACAGACTGGCGCGATCGGTTGTTATCCTGTCACTAATCTTTGCGGCCATTTCGGTATTTGTGTTTGGCTGGGCGCAGCCTTATGCGCGCTATGCCTATCGCTCGGTGGTTTTTGAAGTGCAGAACGTCGAGGCATTTTTTCTCGCGGAGGAAGGCGTGTTCATGCAGGCGGGGGCACGGACTTTCATTCTCGACCAGTTGAACCGCACCAACAACACGTTTCAAAAGGTGTTTGTCTTTGAAGAGAAGGAACACAGCGAAACCGAAACCTTAACGGCGCGCAATGGCACACTTGTGAGCGTTGTCGATGACCCCCGACCGATTTTGCGCTTGCAGGATGGAGTTCGGCTGGTGGCAAAACCGCAGCAGAACGGCAAGCAAACCATCTACTCGACGAGTGCCGGTGTATTTGACCGCCTTGACACGCCGCTTGGCAAGTCAACGCGCAGTTTTTTTCGCAGCCGAGGCGCAGATGAGCGCGAGCTTACCTTGCGGGAGTTGCTGCAAGGCCGCATTGCGGGATCACCTGCCATTCCTGAACGAGCCGTGAGGTCGGAATTTCATCACCGCCTGGTCAGCATGTTCATTCTGCCAATCCTTCCTTTCCTTGCCTTGCCGTTTGCTACCGGGCGGGCGCGGAGTTTTCGTGGCTATCGCATCGGAATTGCACTTGTGCTCGTTGTGGCGTTTCACGAGATTGTCGAACAAGGTGCGGTGGCCACCAAGTCCAACGGTGTATCGCCGTGGCTGACGCTTTGGCTGCCTGTTGCCTGTCTCACGGCATTTTCACTGTGGAGATTTCATCGGGCCGCATTCTACATTCAGGGCTCGTCCGGTGAAAACTGGCTGGGCGTGATCAACGATGCTGTTGCATCAGCCTGGTCTAGAATTCGTCCGGCTGACAAAGGCTCCATGTAACCATGTCGATCCTGTCGCGCATGATTATCAAGATGGTCCTGGTCCGGTTCGTTGCCATTTTGATTGGTATTTCGCTTTTCGTCCTGACACTGGAACTGGTTACCTATGCCAATGAGATCATTGCGCTGGAGCCGGGCAAGCCGCAAATCATGCTGCACTACCTCGCCATGCGGTTGCCTGCGACACTGGCGACATTCCTGCCCATGAGCCTGCTTCTTGCATTGCTGCTGACCCTGACGGGGCTCAGCCAGCGCAACGAGACCGTGGCAATCTGGTCTGTCGGCATTTCTCCGGTGCGCGTGGTAGTGATGCTTCTCCCTGTCATCATCGCAGGAGGTGTACTGAACTTTCTCCTGCTTGATCGCGGCGTCCCATATGCTGCGCCGATCTTGCGAGACTGGGCCATTGCGGATTACGGGAAAAAGCAGCTGACCATCGGCGAAAACGATCCCATCTGGTTGCGTAACGGGCTTGATGTCATCCGCGCCAAACAGGCTACCGCTGATTCCAGCCAGTTGCACGACGTGCTGGTGTTCCGCCGTGACAAAGAAGGTTTGCTGCTTGAACAGATTTCGGCAAAATCAGGCGAGAAAACCGATGGTGGATGGCTGCTCAAGAATGTTGTCCGGTTTGGTGTTTCGGGTGAACCGCCGCAGGCGATGACCGAATACAAGTATGACGGGCTTGCGAGGCCTGCAGCTGCCGGATTGCGCTCTGGTGATCCAGAAGAAATGGGGATCGATGAATTGCAATATTTTATCTCGAACAACGGCTTCGGGATACGCCCTGGCTATGTCTATGAAACCTGGTGGCACAAGCGGCTATCGTCGTTGGCGACGGCTTTCGTGATTGTTGCGTTGTGCCTGCCGTTCGCCGCAAGCTTTCGACGCGGTGGCGGCCTTGGCGCGTTATTTGCCGCCGGTGTTGGGCTGGGATTCTTGTATTTCATTTTTGACGGAATTTTCCTGTCGCTTGGCGTGCTGGGATTTGTGCCACCATGGCTTGCATCATGGGCGCCAAACATGGCATTTGGCTCACTGGCTATTCTCCTCCTGCTTCGCGCGGAGCGACTGGCAGCGAAATAGTCAAAAAGGCGAGCGGAATTGGCCAAATCTGTAAAATCCAGGAAGAGCGTGAAGATGCGCAAGCGCAAAGGTGATCCTGTTGCTGAGGCGCCCCCTGCTGAAACAAGCACCACTCCAGCACCTGTTGTTGAGACCAAGTCCTATACCGCAGCATTTTGTTTTGTTGGCAGTCACAGCACGCGGTTGTGGGGCATGACGGCTGCAGAGAGAACACGAAAGCTGTTGGCGCGCGAAGGTGTGACGCAGGAAGTTTCGCTGGCGCAAGCGCATCTCTATCAAGGGCCGCTTGTGGTGATCCGCGCGGATGCTGTGTTTGACGGGGCGCTGACGCCTGCTCTTGTCAAGCGGCCGAACTTCATTCTTGTTTCATCGGGACAGGCTCTGGCGGCGAATGTGCGCGCGTCAGACCTGCCGCAAATTCTCGACGTGCTCGATGGCAAAGCTTCAGCAGATGGCGGGAAGTTTGTGGTGCGTTCGCCTGATGACTTGCAGGTAAGTTTCAAGAAATCTCTGGTGAAGCGCGAAACACCATTCGCGTTGCGCATCACCGACAGCAATGTTGGTGCGGTTGAATGGGACATGTTCATGAGCACCTATAAGGGTGCGACGGACCTTGTGACCAAACATGTATGGCCGGTTCCCGCATTTCATGTAACGCGGTGGCTTGCAGCGAGAGGTATAACACCCAATGCAGTCACGACAGTGGGCGCGATTTCCATGCTGGTTGCGTTCTACCTGTTCCTGCATGGGCATTACACAGTCGGCTTACTGTTTGCCTGGTTCATGACATTTCTCGACACGGTTGACGGGAAACTGGCACGGACAACGCTGACATCCAGTTTCTGGGGCGACATCTTTGATCACGGCATTGATCTGGTGCATCCGCCCTTCTGGTATCTGGCGTGGGTTTTCGGGCTTTCAGCATGGAACATCGTGTGGCCGCACGACAAGGTCATCTGGATTCTTGTGGTGATTTTTGGTGGCTATATACTGCAGCGGATCATGGAAGGCATTGCCATCAAGTGGCTCGGACTCGTCATTCACATCTGGCGACCGATTGATACATTGTTCCGGAAGGTCACCGCGCGGCGCAATCCCAATCTTGTGATCCTGAGTTTCTTCACTGTCTTGCAACTTCCTGACTGGGGAATTGTGGCTGTTGCCGTCTGGACTGTGATCTGCCTCGTGTTGCACGGCATTCAACTGGTGCAGGCACTGCAAGCGGTTTCGCGGAACGGCGCGCCGCTCAAATCCTGGATGGAGCAGAATTGAATCGCGTTGGCGTCATCATCAACCCGAAGGCGGGCCGGGGAAACGGCAAGGGTCTTGCCTTGGCAGAACGATTGAACCGGTCCAGCACGGCGGAAACTGTCGTGATCGAGTCGTTTGAACAGATTGAAGAAGCACTTGGCCGTTTCTGTGCGAGCGGTATTGATCTCATCTGTATCAGTTCTGGAGATGGAACAATCCAGCACATTCAAACATTGCTGGCGGAAAAATTCAGGCCGAGCACGTATCCCGGTTTGTGCCTTTTGCCCCATGGCACGACGAACATGACTGCGGCTGATATCGGCTTTCGGTCGCGATCGCTCAATGCGCAGGCTGCTTTCATTGCACACCCTGAGCCCAGATCATCGGTAAAACGCGCAAGTTTGCGGATCAGCGGAGCTTCCGACGGCAAAATTCGGCATGGCATGTTCCTGGGCGCGGGGGCGATTGCCGTTGCGACAAGGTATTGCCAAGTCATGCTCAACGACAAAGGCATTCACGGCAGCTGGGCCGCTGGTGCCACGCTGGGCGTTGCCCTGCTCCGCGCCGCCGTTGGCGGGCAAGCACAGAGCGATCCATCACGTTTTGACCAGCCGCATGAGATTTTCCTTTCCGTTGACGGTGAGGTGCTTTCTGAAGGCCCACAGCTACTGGCGTTGTGCACGACACTGGAAAAATTGATTCTTGGCTCGCGGCCATTTTGGGGCGGCAAGACAGCAGATATTCGTTGCACGTCACTCGGGTTTCCCGTTCCAAGCCTAATGCGCTGGACCATTCCCATGATGTTTGGCAGCGAAACGCGGCGCATGCCAGATGTCGCGCACAGCACTTCTGGACGAACCATATATTTTCGAAGCTCGTCGCCATTTGTGGTCGATGGCGAATTCTTCGATGGCGCGGAACTTCGCATCACACCGGGGCCACTCGTCGACTATATACTGGCGTGAATCTTTCGGGGCATTGGGGATTATGGATACGGTAACTGCTCTCGTCGACCACATGTTGCAAGCGTCCTTGCCTGGCGAGGTCGATGTGATTTGTGGCGAAGTGCTGAGGCAATTTCCGGAAACCGAGTCGCTGCTCGTCTATGGTTCAACCCTGCGGGGCGTGCCAATTCATGAAACGCTGGTTGATGTTTATGCCGTTGTCAGCAGCAGGCGTGGCGTTTCGCCATCATCAGCGGGTCGATTTTTTGGCAATCTCCTTCCGCCAAATGTCTATTTTGTGCAAGCGCCCTATCAGGGTGGCATGCTGCATTGCAAATGCACGGTGGTGACAGCTCAGGCCTTTGCTGATTTCGTTGCGCGCGAAACCCGGAGCCCTTACTTCTGGGCGCGGTTTTCGCAACCTTGTGTTCTGGCTTATGCGCGCGACAGTCTTGCGAGGATACGAGCCGTTGAACTTGTTGCCCAAGCCGTACGATCCGCTTATGCGCGGGCGAAGGCATTGGTACCGAATGGCAGTCCATTGTCACAGTGGAAGGCGCTTTATAGCGAGACCTACCGCACTGAAATCAGGCCAGAGAGCGGCAACCGCGCCAGTGAAATCGTAGACCGTAATCGCGACTATTATCTGGCAGCCGCGCAGGCGGCTTCAGGTGTCAGTCCGGTTCCGATGAACTGGAAGCTGGCGAGGTTTGAAGGCAAGGTCCTTACTGTGTTTCGACTGTGCAAGGCAGCGTTTACCTTTCAGGGTGGAGCGGATTATGCTGTATGGAAAATCGAACGACATACGGGTGAGCGCATTGAGCTGAAAAACTGGCAACGCAAGCATCCCATTGTTGCTGGCATTGGCTTGTTGCCGCGACTCTTGCGAAAAAGAGTTATCAGGTAAGCGCCATATCGCCTGTTACGACGTGCGAGAATGCCGCGATGATGGTGTCGATTTCCTGGTCAGTGTGGCCCGCTGATACGGAGCAGCGCAACAGGCACAAGCGGTTTGGTGTGCCCGGTGGCAGCGCGATGTTCACGTAGACACCTTCGCGCAGCAGTGCATTCCAGCGCATGATGGTTGTTGGTTCATCCGGCATCTTGACCGAGACAACGGGACTTGAGACATCGCAACCGGTCTCAAGGCCCAGCGCCCTGAAGCCGTCGAAGAGCTTTTGCGAATTCTTGCGCAAGCGGTCGCGGCGTTCCGGTTCGCGGGCCATGACCTGCAATGCAGCCAATGACGTTGCAATCGTTGCTGGCGAGGATGAGGCGGTGAACATGTAGGGCCGCATGGCATAGCGCAGGGTTTCAAACAGCGGATGATTGCCCGCGCCAAAGCCCCCGATGGAACCCAGGCTTTTCGAGAATGTGCCAACTACGAAATCTGCTTCGTCTTCGAGGCCTGCTTCTTCGGCGAGACCCCGGCCATTGGCGCCGAGCACGCCAAAAGAATGCGCCTCGTCGACGAGCAGTTGAAAGCCGTGCTTCTTCTTCACTTCAACAAAATCGGCCATGGGTGCGCGGTCGCCGATCATTGAGTAAATGCCCTCGATAACGACAAGCTTTCCGCCTTCGCCGGCATCGCCGCGTGCGATGCGTTTGTCGAGATCGGTCGCGTCGTTGTGACGGAAGCGCACGAGCTTGGCGCCGGACAGGGTGCAGCCGTCGTAAATCGATGAATGCGAGTCAGCATCGAGGTAGATCGTGTCCTTGGGACCCGCGAGGCCAGACAAAATACCGAGGTTTGCCTGATAGCCAGTGGTGAAGACGATGCAATGCTTGCGGCCCAGATAGGCGGCCAGGTTCTTTTCAAGTTCGCCATGCATGGCATAGCTGCCATTGGCGATACGGGAACCGGTGGTACCGGTTCCGAACTCCTCAAGTGCGCGCTTTCCTGCCTTGATCGAGCTTTCGTCGAAGGTGATGCCCATGTAGTTGTTAGTGCCTGCAAGGATCACTTCCTTGTTGCCGATCACGGCGCGGGTTGGCGACAGAATACGATCATTGGTCAGGCCCACGGCGTCGACGCCCGCTTCCATCATGCGTTGATGCCGATCGGCAATGTGGCGGTGCTTTTCCAAAAGGTCCATGATCAAGCCTTGTCCTTGACGCGCTTGCTGACCACTTGTGCGAGGTCGGCCACGGTGCGCGTTTCTGCCACTACATTGAGCGGAATTTCGATGTCGAAGTGGTCCTCCACTTCCATGATGAAATCCATGACGCCGACGGAGTCGATATTCAGCTCTGCTGGAATATCGGTTTCTGCAACGATGATTTTTCCATCGGTGTTGAAAGGACCGAGGAGCCTGCAGATTTCGTTTATGATCTCGGTTTCTGTTATCATGTTCGTACAGTCGATTGTGATTTGGATATTGACCTTGCGGGTCGTCGTGAAAGCCACCCGTGTTCGCGATACCACTGGATGGTTTGTGGGAGGCCAGCTTCCAGCTTCACCGGGTTGGCACGCGGCCAGCCGGGGCCGGTCGTTACCCAGTCCTGGTGATAAAGTTCGTTCACCTTGCCGTGGCTCAACATGGGCGGTTTGCCGCTCATGCGGCCCGCCAAAGCTCCCATTGATGCAAGGACAGACGCTGCGGAGCGCGGCAAGTGAATCAGCGCACGTGGTGCGGAAAAGTTCTGGCGCGTGACTGAAGCCAGATCGGACCAGGTGTGGCCCCCGGCTGCGTCGTCGATCTCCAGCAAGCCGGCATTTTGCGCGCGTGCAGCAGCGAGACAGACCGCTGCGAAGTCGGTGACGTGCACGAGGGAAAAGCGGTTTGCCTTGTGTCCCGGGACGACCGCCACAGGCATCAACAGTGATTTGATCAGCGGCAAGGTTGCCTTGTCGCCCGGCCCATAGACTGCCGAGGGCCGCAGGATGGTGATCTTCATCTTGCCGCGGTAGGCGCGGAGAACTTCTTCGGCGAGGAATTTGCTTTCGGCATATTCCGAGAGGCCAGGCTCACGTGCCGCAAGTGACGACACGTGCACGAATTGCCTTACGCCCGCATTGCTCGCGGCTTCCAGCATTGCGCTGGTGCCATCGCGATTGACCGTGAGAAATTCATCACGGCTGCTTGCCTGAATGGCACCAGCAATGTGGATGACCGCGTCGCACTCCATCACGAGATGTGCCAAGGCGGCGCGGTCGGAAAGATTGCCTTTGACCAAAGTGAGGTTTTTTGCTTCGGGCTTGGCGAGGTTGCGCACCAGCGCCCGAACCTCGTGCCCTGCTCCCAAGCATTGCGACAAGACGGCATTGCCCACAAAGCCTGTGGCTCCGGTCAGTGCGATGGGCAATGCTATGGGTTGCGATGACGTCATTGCACTCCGATAAACTTTGTTTCAGGTTAAAAAGGGGCTGCGTTACTGGGCTGCGATCATAAAGCCCGTTATTTCCAGCGCAGCGATGTCGGCGATTTCGCCTTCGACAAATTTTTGCCGGGCCGAAGCGCGGGAAAGTTTTCCAGACGATGTGAATGGCAGGCTGCGCGGTGGCACGAGCACAATACGGCAGTCGACACCTGCGCTTTGATGAACGATTTTGCCGACATTGCGGCGGAGCTCAACGCGTTCGACATTGTCGTTGGCGCGGCATTCCACCAAAACCACAACATCATCCTCGCCGACTTCGTTTTCAATTGCGAAGGCAGCGACATCGCCAGATTTCAGACCGGGAAGCTTTTCTGCTGCCCACTCTATATCCTGCGGCCAGATATTGCGGCCATTGTGCAGGATGAGATCCTTGGCGCGGCCTGTGATGACCACACGACCGTCGAGCATGTAGCCCATGTCACCGGTGTCGAGACTGCCATCATCGCCGAGGACCGATTGAGTTGCTTCCTGATTGTTATAATAGCCCGCCATCAGGCTTGGGCCCTTGGCGAAAATACGACCAATTTCACGGTCTGGCAGCAAGTCACCATTTTCGCCTCGAACTTCAAGGCTGTGGCCCGGCAATGCTTTTCCGCAAACAACAAAACCGCGCACCTGGTCGGCTGGTGAATTTGCGGCAGCGGGTTGTGCCTTGCCGAGAACCTTGCAGGCGTGGCGCGATACGGAGTCGATCCGAAGCGGCTCGCCAATCTTGCTGAAAGAGATTGCCAGCGTCGATTCTGCCATGCCGTAGCTTGGGAGGAAAACATTGGAGTTAAAACCGGCAGGCTTGGTGACGCTGGCAAACTGCTGCAACACGTCGGCACGGATCATATCGCCGCCAATGCCAGCAATCCGGATGGCTGACAGATCGATATCCGTCAAATCACCCTTGATGCGCTTGGCTGCGAGATCATAGCCAAAGGTCGGAGAAAAACAGACTGTGGACTTGTTTTGCGACATCAACTTCAGCCACAAAGCCGGGCGGCGAGCGAATGCCGTGGTTGAGAGATAGTCAACGGTGACTTGTCCCAGCATCGGCGACAGGCAGAAGCCGACAAGGCCCATGTCGTGATACAACGGCAACCACGAGAAGGCGCGGTCCTTCTTTGTGATACCCAGGCCATCGCGCAAAATCCCACGCGCATTGGCCATGATGGAACGCTGGGTGATGAGCACGCCCTTGGGATCAGAGGTGGAGCCGGAGGAGTACTGAATGTAGGCAACGTCGTCGCTTGTGAAGCCCGGCAAAGGCTGCAATGTTTCGTCTGTCTCGTTGAGCGTGGCATGCGAGATGACGATAGCGGTGCCGGCAAGATCTGCGGCCTCGCGCATGGCCGGTTCCATTTCAGCTGTGGTGACCACGGCAATTGCCGCAGCGGCGCTCAGCATTCCGGCAACACGCGTGACATAGGCTTCCTTGCCGCCAATGTGCATCGAATAGGGAACCGGGCATGGAATGAGGCCAGCATATTGGCAGCCGAAAAAGACGGACATGAAGTCAGCGCCGGTTTCGGCAACTATGCCGACGCGGTCGCCTGGCTTAAGGCCGGAGTTAAGGAGTTTGCGGGCGCTGGAGCGCGCAAGTTTACGGAGCACGCGGTAGGGAAGTACCTTGTCGAGAACACCACGGCTGGAATAGAAATTGAAGCCCGTATCACCTTGGGCAGCATAGTCGAGGCCTTCTGCTATGGTCTCGAAGTCCGCCAGGCGTTGGGGCATGTGTTCGTTACGCCGCGGGGTACGCGCTGGTTGCGCAATTTCCGGAGCGTCAAGCTGTGCCGCCAATCCCGCCATACCAACCCCGCCCTCTACAGCTTGCGCTGTTACAAAACTCATAGGGTCTTAACTATACCGCGGCGCACAAGTTCGAAAATCAATTGGTATTTCAGAATGTAACAAGTCGAAATCATTAAAAATGTATTAATTCAACAACTTGCATGGCGCCATTGCGACTTTTTCGGGGCCGTCAGACGAGCGGCTTGGTGAGCAATTGTGCAAGTGGCAAGTCGCGCTGACCTTCGAGTCCAATGGGCAAGTCCGCCGTACGGATTGTGGCGCTCGATGTGCCGAACAGTCGATCCCACACAGACAGAATGTTGGAATAACTGGAATCCGTGTCGCGCCGGATGGCGTGGTGGTGGATCCAGTGGATTGAAGGTGTGACGATGATCCTCGATAAAGCCCTTTCCAGCCTTGGCGGCAGGCGGAGATTGGAGTGCTGGAAGATTGAGGCTGAGGTGACCAGAATCTCGAAAACGACGACTGTCAGCAGCGGAATTCCCAGGACAAGGATGATGGCGGCGCGGACCAGCGAGGAAAGTATGACTTCGCCGACGTGGAACCGGACGGCCGAGGTGGTATCGAGCGTGTCATCCAGATGGTGCACCTGGTGCCAGCGCCACAGAAACGGAATTGCGTGGTTGGTGCGGTGCCACCAATAAATCCAGCAGTCGAGTATCAGAAGATCGAGCACCAATCCCGGTACACCCGACCAGATTTCGGGTCGCCAGGCGGGTGCGTGGCTTACGGCAAAGGCCGTGACCGGAATTACAATCAATGGTGAGGCCACGAAATTCAATGACGCGACCCCTAGGTTTTTTGCCACTCGCGGCCAGCCACCGATACTTGCCGAAACGGGACGCAGCCGTTCCAGTACAAAAAATGTGATGAAAAGTGCAGCGATAATGCCGCCCTTCCAAGATGCGAGCCAGGTTACGAGGTCCATGCGCCTGACTTAGGCATTGGGGCGATCACAATCAAATCACCTTGTGGTTTTCCAGCAGGCGCTTGGCGATCTGGGCGAACCCGTAGCCCCCTTCTTCTGTGGTAATATAGGCCGGAAGTGCCGGCATCAGCGACAAAAGCGGTGCAGCATTGGCGACCGCGATGGACAAAGGGAAATAGCCGAACATCGGCGAGTCATTGGGCGAGTCGCCGGAATAGGCGACCGCGCGTTTCGCCTGTTCGGGCGTCATCGCGTAAAGGTCGTGCAGGAGTTTCAAGCTCATTGACAGCTTGTCGTGATCACCGAACCACGCGTTGACATGGATCGAACTGACCTTGGCTGTTGCGCCTTGAATTGCAAATTCCTCGGCGATGGCTTGTGCCGTTGAAAGTGGCAAAGGCGGTACGTCTTCACAGAAGTCTATGGCGACATCGATTTCACGATAGGCCTGATCAGAAGCAATGGCGGTGCCGGAATATTTAACCAGAACATCACGCGCTATTTGATGGAGTTTTTTCTGGGAGGCGTTGCGGTCATTTGCAGACTGCGCGTAGACGCGATGCATACGTTTTTCTGCCTCATCGTAGCGGAAATAGAATGCGCCGTTTTCTCCTACGACGGCAGCGACGGGCCACATGCGTGCAATGTGATCGCACCACCCGGCAGGCCTGCCAGTGACAGCGATGACCGCAATTCCCGCAGCGGACAATTCATGAATCGCTTCATATGCTTGGGCCGGCAACTTGCCGTGATTGGTGAGCGTGTCGTCGATATCGGTCAGGACTGCGCGGATGGCGCGCAGGTCGGTTGCGGGGGCATCGTTCCAGGACGTGATTTTCATTACGTGATGTGCCTGTCGGGATGGTAGCGCACGTGGGAGCCATCACGGTCGCCGCGCAAAATTTCATTGGCAACTATTTCACCAATGACCGGTGCCAGTGTCACCCCCGAATGAGTTACCGCGAGATAAAGCCCTGGCATTTCCCTGGGTCGTCCGATTGCGGGAATGCCATCAGGCAAGGCCGGGCGGTTGGTGACAGTGAATTTGTCGAGCACTGTTTCCCGATCCGATTTCAACAGTGCTTTGATGTCAGACAGCATCGCAATGGCCATTTCGTTAGGATCTTCTCCGGGACTGACTCCGTTGAAGTCCGAACCTGCAATCAATCGGCCGTCGGGAGTCTGGCGGACATGCAGCTTTGGCGACAATACGATACCATTCAGGATTTCGGGAAGCGGCTCGGTGTGAACCAGTAAGCCCGGCGGACTTTCAAGAGTGAGCTTCAAACCCACTGATGCGAGCAAAGCGGGAGAACCCAGGCCAGCAGCCACAATAACTTCATCGGCGGAGAGACTTCCCTCATGGGTGGTAACACCAACGATACGGCCTTTTTCCTCATCTAAAAACTTGACGCGTGCCTTTGACACAACGTCGGCGCCAGCCTGGTGCGCTGCGGCCAAAAGCTGGGTTGCGGCATGGACAGGTTCAAGTGAACCTTCGAGCGCCGCATGGACTGCGAGTTGTGGTGGCGCGCGCAACGAAGGTTCCAGTTTCGCAATCTCGCCGCCCTTCACAAGGCGCAGCGGATAGCCCCAGGACTGGTGCTCCACTGCATAGGCCATCAGTTTTTCTTCCGGCAAGTCCCATAGCAAGGACCCGCACCAATTGACCGACAACCCCGGAATTTCCTTGTCGTATTCGCGCCAGCCCACCATTGCGCGCATGCGCAGGGCAACATATTCCCGGTCATTGCCCCAGCTGGCGTTGATCCAGGCCCAGGAGCCAGCGGTTGCAATGCCTCCTGGCGCTTCTTGTGCATCCAACACGGTTACGTGCGCACCTTCCTTTGTGAGGCGCCACGCAATGGAAGCGCCGATGATGCCGGAACCGATGACAATGACGCGTTTCACTGGATCACCCTGCTTTTACCTTTGGCTTCACGATTGCATTGATGATGTCCGACTGGCGGCGCAATTCGGATTCCGGCATGTCGGCGTAGCATGGCACGATGACAATATCGCGCATTACCAGCGCTGCGGTTTGTGGTTCCAGTTGCGGGCGATCTACCGGGGCCGCAATGTGTTGCGAGCGCGGCAGATCGGCAGCGTCAAAGCCCTTTTCACGCAACGCGGCGATCAAGACTTTCGGCTCTGCATGAAGGATGGGATAGACCCAGTAATCGTGGTGCCGGTTTTTCTGGCCCGGCAGTCTCGTGGCACCGTTGAGCAGGCTTGTCAGGTATTCGCCCTTTTTCTGGCGGTTCTGCACATCGTCTTCTGTGTAGTTATACAGCCTGCGGTTCATCATCCAGAGCAGCAGGGCCGAGCACTGCATGCGCATCTTGTCCACCGTCAGCAACGGTGCCACATCGCGGACCTTGTTGGCGAGAGAATCTTCGTAATCCTTGCCGCGGCGCTTATAGAATTTGTAGATCGCTCCGAGGCCGGTGGGCGAAGTTGCGGCCTTCAGAAGCATGAATTTGAAGACGCGCTTCAGGTGCTGGCGGTTGGTTTGTATGCGGTAATGCGACTGGATTTCGCGCATCTTGTGGAGCAGCCCGACATCTCGCACGCGCAACAGTCCGCCGCCCAAAGCCGTTGCCGTCTTGATCGGGCCGAAGGAATACAGCACCACATCTGCCAGGTGAGAACCGAGATAGGCGCGACCGTTGAAGGCCTGGGCGCAGTCCTCTACAACCGTCATATTTCTGGACTTTGCCAAGGTAAAGGCCGGTTCCAGATCGACGCGGCTGCCAAACAGGTGGGCCGCGACAAAGACTTTTGAACGCGGCGTCATGGCTTTCACCATGAGATCCAGCCGGGGGGCCATGGTTTGCAAATCGAGATCAATTGGTACCGGGACCAGCCCAAGCTGGTTCACGACCTTGATCATGGCCCGGACATTAAGTGCCGAAAACAGAACCTCGTCCCCAGGCTGCAGGTTCAGCGCCTGCAACATTGTGTCAAAACCTGAACGCACAGAATAAGTTGCAAGGCAGTCGCGTTGGCCGGTGAAATAGGTTTCGGCGCGCTCTGCTTCCTTTTCACGGTCAAGCTTGCGGGCGGCGGCAAGCACGGATGACACAAGGTCATTCCAACCGATCTTCAGTTGCGTTCGCACCCACATCAGAGAATTCCGCCTTGTGAATCATGCGCCAAATTGCGCCTTGATTTTGCCAGTGTTCCGGCGTTTGACACCGGATTAGAATTGAAAGTGTTAACTGAATCAGTTTAATTCGCGATCATGGCAGATGCAACTCAAGTAACTCCGCAAACTTTTGGTCAGCGCTTCAAAGCGAAGCGCAGGCGCACCGTCAAGAGGTTTGGCCGCCGCGTCACGCGCGGCCTTGCCAAGGTTCTAGCGAGCCAATCCACTGTGCCGAACGCGCCGGTGCTTGATAACAATCTATTTCCATTTCTGCAGGATTTCGTGAAAAATTCGCCTGCGATCCAGGCTGAAGTACGCGAAATCCTCAAACATCGCGAAGCCATTCCCCTGTTCCACGATGTGTCGAAGGACCAGTGGCGCATATCAACGGGGAACAACTGGCGTACGTTCATCCTCTACGGGTTTGGCACACGCCTCAACAAGAACTGCAAGCAGGCGCCGGTTACCGCAGAACTCCTCGACAAAGTTCCGAACCTGCAAAGCGCATGGTTTTCAATTCTTGGGCCGAACTATCACATTCCGGCGCATCTTGGCGTGACCAAGGGCATTCTGCGCGCGCATCTCGGGCTCATCATTCCGAAAGATTCAAAAAACTGTTTCATGCGCGTTGATGACAAGATCCAGGTTTGGCAGCCGGGCGAAATTTTTGTGTTTGACGACACTTATGACCATGAAGTGTTCAACAACACTGATGAAGAACGTGTGATCCTGCTGTTTGACTTTGACCGGCCGATGAAGTTTTGGGGCCGATTCTGGAACAAGACATTCCTCCATGCGATGAAATTCACTGCCTATTATCAGGAACCGAAGAAGAATATTGCCGGGTTTGAAGACCGGTTTGAAGCGGCAACGCGGCGGAACAACGACATTATCGAGAGCCTTTCCGACCACGATTGAGTTGGGGTTTGGGAGAAACGCCGCACGCAAGCGGTGCTGGCGTTTCTGCGGCGCTCCTCCTATATCTCCGCCCTCATTCCCATGAGGCTCCCATGATTTTGACTTCCCTCTTCGCCCGTCTTGTCGCCGTTATTGGCGCACTGCTGATTGTCTGGCGGAGGAGTACCACGTCTGCTGCCCCGCAAGCCGTTGGTGGTGCGCCAAACATTCCGGATGCGCGTCCGCAAGGTGCTTTACCGACACTGAAAATGCCGACCGCCAAGGGCTGGGCGTCCGGGCATGTTCCAACGGCAGCACCCGGCCTCAAGGTAAATGCCTTTGCTGCGGGCCTGAAACATCCGCGCTGGATCGAGGTTTTGCCCAATGGCGATGTGGCTGTGGCGGAAGCATTGTCGGTGGCAGGCGGGGTTACATCGATCTTTGATTTCGCCATGCAAAGCACCATGCGCCGTGCTGCGGCCCTTGGCGAAAGCCCGAACCGCATCACATTGCTGCGTGACCGCGATGGTGATGGTGTGGCTGAACAGCGCTTCACGTTTATTGAAAAGCAAAACCAGCCTTTTGGCATGGCGCTGCTGGGTGACACGTTTTACTTGTGCAATACCGATGCACTGCTCGCCTTCGACTACTCGCGTGATGCAACTGCACTTTCAGGGACTGGACGCAAGCTCGCCGGCTTCAAACCAGGTGGGCACTGGACGCGCAGTCTTCTGCTCAGCCCGGACCGAAGCAAAATTTATGTCGGCGTCGGCTCGCAATCCAATATTGGCGATAATGGGATGGAGGCCGAAAAAGGTCGCGCCTGCATCTACGAGGTCGATCTCAAGAGCGGTGCTTCGCGCATGTTTGCCAGCGGGCTGCGCAATCCTGTGGGCCTTGCGTGGGAACCATCTACTGGCGCTTTGTGGACTGTGGTCAATGAACGCGATGGCATCGGCGATGAAACTCCACCAGATTATCTGACGCGTGTTGTTGATGGCGGATTTTATGGCTGGCCCTATTGTTACTGGGGCCAGACGGTAGATGCACGCGTGCCACAGGATGCTGCACTTGTCGCCAAGGCCATCCGCCCGGACTACGCGCTCGGCGGACATACGGCTTCGCTCGGCCTGTGCTGGTTGCCGAAGGGTGCACTTCCCGGTTTCGAAGAAGGGATGGCAATCGGCCAGCATGGCTCATGGAACCGCAGCACATTGTCGGGCTACCGTGTGGTGTTCGTGCCGTTTGAAAATGGCAAACCTTCGGGTCCGCCGCGCGACATCCTCTCCGGTTTTCTTTCGCCAGATGAGCAGTATTCTTATGGTCGCCCGGTCGGAGTGGCGCTGGCGCCGGGGGGCGGCATACTTGTTGCCGATGATGTGGGTGATGTCATCTGGCGTGTGACTGGCTGACATGCAGGGTGAAGTATTAGTGATTGACCATCCGGACTTCACCGCTTAACCATTTGTGCCTGAGGTACGCTTGGACACGCAATTTCCTGAAAATGGTTCGACAGCAGTTGCGCTGGAAGGCGTTTCAAAAGCGTTTGCCGGATTGAAAGTACTGGACGGCATCAATTTTGATTTGATGCCTGGTGAAGTTCATGCCTTGCTCGGCGAAAACGGTGCGGGCAAGTCAACGCTGATCAAAATCATTGCCGGGCTGCACAAGCCTGATGAGGGGCGCATTTTCGTGCGCGGTCAGCCGGTCAGTTTCAGCACGCCGCGCAGTGCGCATGATGCAGGCATCGCGACGGTGCACCAGGAATTGCTGCTGTTTCCCGAATTGACGGTTGCAGAAAACATCTTTCTTGGCCAGGCACCGCGTGTTTCCTGGGGCGGTCTTGACTGGCCTGTGATGCGCCGCCGCTCTCGCGAGCTTCTGGATGAGCTCGACAGCCATGATCTCGATATAGATGTGCGCGTTGCGACACTTTCGGTTGCCAACCGGCAGCGCGTCGAGATCGCGCGGGCGCTCGCACAGAATGCGCGCGTGGTGATCATGGATGAGCCGACTGCCGCACTTGCAGAGGCTGACGTGCAGCGGCTCATGGAGATCGTGCGGCGGCTGAAGGCGCGCGGCGTGGGCATTATATATGTGAGCCACAAGCTTCCGGAGATATTTGCGCTGGCCGACCGAGTGACAGTGTTGCGCGACGGCAAGCACGTGGCAACCAAGCCTATTGGAGAAGTGAGCGAGGGGAGCTCTGGTTTCGATGATGGTGGGCCGTCCGCTTGATCGGCTTTATCCGGCGCGCATCGGAACGAGCGGCGATATTGCGTTGGAACTTCGCAATGTCTCCTATCGCAATGTCATCCGCGAAATATCCTTCACGCTGCGGCGTGGCGAAATATTGGGCATTGCGGGTCTCGTGGGGTCCGGGCGCACGGAAACAGCACTCACCATTTTCGGCATCACACCTGCCACATCGGGAGATGTCTTGCTGGAAGGAAAACCGGTCAGCATTGCCAGTCCGGAAGCCGCGCGTGACCTTGGCATCGCCTATGTGCCGGAAGATCGCGGCCAGCAGGGACTGATCCGGAGCCAGACAATTTCGGAGAATATTGCGCTGGCCAATCTCAAGCGGCTGATGCGTGGTTGGTTTGTCGATGACAGAAAAGTTCTGAGTGAAGCGCAGAACGCCATGACGCGGTTTGGAGTGAAGGCGCGCGGACCCCACCAGATTGTGCGTGAACTTTCCGGCGGAAACCAGCAGAAAGTGGTACTTGGGAAATGGCTGGCGGGAACGCCCAAAATCCTGATCGTGGACGAGCCGACGCGCGGCATCGACGTGGGTGCCAAGGCTGAAATACACTTGCTGATGCGCAAGCTTGCCGGTGAAGGTATGGCCATTCTGATGATTTCCAGCGAACTTCCGGAAGTGCTGGGCATGAGTGACCGTGTGGTCGTGATGAATGGCGGACAGATCATTGCTTCGTTCGAAGAAGGCGAAGTGTCGGCGGAAGCGGTAGGCCATGCCATGACAAAAACCGCGAGGACTGCCGCATGAGCGATGTCACATTGCCTCGCACAGGTTTGCAACGATCATGGTTGCGTCGGTTTGTTGGCAATTACGGGCAGGAAATTGTCGTGCTGCTCGCCATCGCGTTGCTGTTCGTGATCGTCGGAAGCTACAATCCGCGTTTCCTTTCCGACACGAACATGAATTCGATCTTTGCGGGCAATGCCTATATCGCAGTTGCCGCCATCGGCATGTCGATGGTGATCATGTCGGGGCACATTGATGTGTCTGTTGGGTCGATGATTGGTGTCATCGCCACGATTGCCGGCACACTTGCGGTCTCGGGATATCCGCCATGGATCGCGTGGTCGGTGCCGGTGCTGTTTTCGGTTGTCGTGAATGCAAGTGTCGGCGCACTGGTTGCCTATATGCGCATACCGTCAATTGTTGTGACACTTGGCATGTTGTCCATTCTGAAAGGTGGACTGATCAGCGCCACGGGTGGGGCTTGGATTACCGACCTGCCGCCCGACTTCATGATCGCCCAGTGGCGCTTTTTCGGCATTGCATCGCCTGTCTATTTCATGGTGATCCTGACGCTTGCGGCAGCATATTTCATGCGCAACACGAATTTTGGCCGCGCCATATATGCTGTCGGTGGCAATATGGAAGCGGCGCGGGCCGCGGGACTTGATCCCGAAATGACAGTGGTCAAGGTTTTTGCTTTGCATGGCCTGTTTGCGGGAATTGCCGGGCTGCTGTTTGCGACCCAGTTGCAAGTGATCCAGTCGACGGTGCCGCCGAACCTCGAACTCACGGTCATCACTGCATCCGTCATCGGCGGGGTTTCCATTCTGGGGGGCACGGGCACCGTGGTGGGTTCAACATTTGCCGCCATCCTGTTTGCAGCCATTGGATCGGCCCTCATCTTTCTCAATGTCTCGGCCTATTGGCTGCGCTCGGTTCTGGGCCTGATGATCCTTGCAACAGTTCTTGCCGACATGATCCGGCGGAGGCGCGCCACATGAGCCTCTCCCGCTTCATACGCCACGAGACAATCCTGGCGGTGCTGACAGTGCTGGCGCTGATTGTTCTCGCCATGCAATCGGACAAGTTTTTCACGGCTGACAACCTCCTGAACCAGGGTCGCCTGATGGCCGAAGTGGGACTTGTGGCTCTCGCCATGACATTTGTGATCATAACAGGCGGCATTGACCTATCAGTTGGGTCCATCCTCGGCCTTACCGCCATATTGTTGGGTGTGTTCTGGAAAAACGTAGGGCTTCCCCTGCCTGCTGCCATGGTTCTTGCTGTTGCCTGTGGAACATTTGCGGGTTTTGTGAACGGACTGATCATCACGCGATTCAGGGTTCCGCCATTGATTGCCACCCTCGCCACGCTGGCGCTTTATCGTGGATTGGCGGAAGGCATCAGCGAGGCGCGGTCGGTACGCGGTTATCCCGAGTGGTTCTTCTTTTTCGGCCAAGGCGAAGTCATGGGTGTACCGGTGCAGCTCTGGTTGCTGGTTGCCGTAGCAATCATTGCTGCAATCATCTTGACCTACACGCCTTTTGGGCGCGCCACCTATGCCATCGGTGCCAATGAAACGGCGTCGCATTTTTCGGGTATTCGCGTAAATGCCACAAAATTGTGGATTTATGGTTCTGCCGGTTTCCTGGCAGCGGTAGCTGCGGTTGTCTTCGTGTCGCGGGTCACGACCACGCGCTCGGACATGGGCACCGGACTGGAGCTTGATGCGATCACCGCCGTGGTTCTCGGCGGTACGAGCATATTCGGTGGCAAGGGCACGATCATTGGCACGGTTTTGGGGCTCATCCTGATCCAGGCCCTCAAAAACGGTCTTTCCTTGTCAGGCGTAAAAGGTGACGGTACTATTGTTGTCATTGGCGTCGTGTTGATCGGCGCAATCCTCGCCAGTGCCATTTTTGACAGAAACAAAGGCGGTTAAAACATTTTCATCAATCCGGACTGCATCCGCCTTTGCAACCCCCCGGTCCGGTGATGAACAGGAGGAAACGAAATGAAAAAGTTCACCTTGAGCTTGCTGATGGGCATTGGCCTGATGAGCAGCACTGCATTCGCACAGTCGGCCTGGACCGGCGGCGATGACCAGGCAACCAGCCCCCTCGCATGTGATGCCACACCCGCAACAATGGCCGCCAAGCCATATGATGGTGCCGAGCCAACCGGCGCACCAGACCGCGCTGGCAAGAAGATCACCGTTGTCGATATTCCGAAGCTGATCGGCATCGGCTATTTTGCTGCGACGACGAAGGGCATTCTTGATGCGGCTGCCGAACTTGGCAATGTCGATGCGAAAACTGACGGTCCGACCAAGGCCAATATCGATGAGCAGATCACGTTCATCGACAACTATATCACGTCTGGTGTTGACGGCATTCTGTTTGCCGCAAATGATCCGGTTGCCATTGCGCCAGTGTTGAAGAAGGCATTGTCGAAAGGCATCAACGTCGTTGGCTATGATGCCAACTCAACGCCTGATGCGCGGCAGTGGTTCGTCAACCAGGCGCAATTCAATGGCATCGCCAAAGGGCTTGTCGACAACATGGCGAAGGAAATCGGCGAAGATGGCGCATTTGCCATTGTCACTTCGACCTTCACCACACCTAACCAGGCCCGCTGGATTGCCGAAATGGGTGCTTATGCAGCAGCCTGCCATCCAAAAATGAAATGGCTTGAAACGGTTGAAGCGCAAGAAGACAACACACTGAGCTTCAACCAGGCAACGACCCTGATCAACAAGTATGGTCCAGAGTTGAAAGGCATTTTCGGCATGACGTCGGTTGCCACACCAGCATCAGCCGAAGCCGTGACGCAAGCCAAGCTCTGCGGCAAGGTCGCTGTAGTTGGCCTCGCCACACCAAATGCCATGAAGCCCTACGTCAAGAGCGACTGCGTCAAGTCTGTGGTGCTGTGGAATCCGGTTGATCTGGGGTACGCTGCCATGCATGTTCTCCGCGCCGCCGCCGATGGCACGTTGAAGCCAGGTGCGACATCAGTCAAGGCAGGCAAGCTGGGTGAATTGCAAGTGATCAATGGCTCCGAAATTCTCCTCGGTGCGCCATATACTTTCAGCAAGGAAAACATCGACCAATTCGACTTCTGATACAGGCTATGTTTGCATAGCTCAACTACCTCAAAAACACGCCCGTCCGATTATGTGGACGGGCGTGAATTAATTTTTACAGGACGCCCCCATGACAAACCCGCTCCTTCTCGCGTCCCTTTGGGACGATGCCCGTGCCAAGTCGCTCGATGAGCCTGGCCTTCTGCTTTACCGCTCAAACTTGTTGGGTGCCGATCTGCGGATCACCAATTTCGGTGGTGGCAATACATCTGCGAAAGTCACGCACAAGGATCCACTGACGGGCGCAGATGTGAGTGTATTGTGGGTCAAGGGTTCGGGTGGCGACATTGGCTCGATGAAGCTGGATGGCTTTGCAACGCTCTACATGGACAAGCTTTTATCCCTGAAGGGGCTGTACAAGAGTCTCGACCAGGAAGACGCCATGGTGCATGCGCTTAATCATTGCATCTTCAACCTCAATTCACGCGCGCCGTCCATTGATACGTGCCTGCATGGGTATGTGCCGTGGCCGCATGTTGACCATGTGCATTCCGATGCGGTGATCGCGATTGCCGCAGCAAGGGATTCCGCGAAGCTCACGCGCGAAGTGTTTGGCGACGAGATGGGATATTTGCCATGGCAGCGGCCTGGCATTGATCTCGGCATCAAGCTTGGTGACATGGCGGCAAAGAATCCTGCATTGGTTGGCGTGGTGCTCGGATCACACGGCCTGTTCACCTGGGGCAAGACGGCCAAGGAAAGTTATGACACGACTCTGCGCATCATCAACAAGGCAGCGACTTGGCTCGACAAGACGGCGAAGAAGCCTGCCTTCAAGGGTGAAGCCGTCAAATCACTCAGTGAAACGGAGCGGCTGAAAGCGGCCACCCGTCTGATGCCGGAAATACGCGGACGGATTTCGAAAGTGGAAATGAAGGCCGGGCATTTCACTGACGCGCCGGAAGTTCTCGCATTCGTCAATTCCAAACAGATGGCAGAGCTTGCGCCGCTTGGCACTTCCTGCCCGGATCATTTCCTGCGCACCAAGATCAAGCCGCTGATCGTGCCGCATGACGCGGATGCTGCGGCGCTCGATGCCTTGCTGGGACAATATCGCTTGGACTACGCGGCCTATTATGACCGCTGCAAACATGCCAATTCGCCAGCGATGCGCGATGCAAATGCGGTGATCTATCTGGTGCCACAAGTCGGCATGCTGTCGTTTGCGAAAGACAAGGCCACGGCGCGGATTGCTTCTGAATTCTATGTGAATGCGATCAATGTGATGCGTGGTGCTGCCGGTGTATCAACGTATCAGGGCCTGCCGGAGCAGGAAGCCTTCAACATTGAGTACTGGCTGCTGGAGGAAGCGAAACTGGCGCGCATGCCCAAACCGAAATCATTGCAGGGGCGCGTTGCCCTGGTGACGGGTGGGGCTAGCGGCATCGGACTGGCAATTGCAGAAAAGCTGCTTTCGGAAGGTGCCTGTGTGACGATTGCAGACATCAATGATGACAGCATGAATGATGTGAGTGCCGGCCTTGCCAAGACATATGGCCGCGACAATGTGTTCACCGTCAACATGGACGTGACGAAGGAAGAGGCTGTCATCAAGGGTTTTGACAATACGGTTCTGCATTTCGGCGGGCTCGACATTGTGGTGAACAATGCCGGCATCGCCATCCCCTCGCCCGCCGACGAGACTTCGCTTGAGACCTGGAACAAGCAGATGGCCATTCTCGGCACTGGTTACTTCCTGGTGGGCCGCGAGGGTTTTCGCATTCTCAAGCGGCAAAACAATTGCGGATCGATGGTCTACATAGCATCAAAAAACGGCATGGTGGCCTCGCCAGGAACATCGGCTTATGGCGCGATGAAGGCTGCAGAAATCCATCTGGCGCGCGTGCTGGCGGCAGAAGGCGCACCATTCGGCATTCGCGTCAATACCGTCAATCCCGATGCAGTTTTGCGCGGCTCGAAGATCATGTCGGAGAATTACCGCAAGAGCCGGGCTGACAGTCTGGGGATCAAGCCGGAAGAACTTGATGATCACTATCGCAAGCGGTCGTTGTTGCAGCGCTCGGTGTATCCTGAGGATATTGCCGAAGCTGTTTACTGGTTCGCGTCTGATGCATCGAACAAGTCGACCGGAAATATCTTGAATGTTGATGCGGGGCATCTGGCATCGTTTACGAGGTAGGACAACATGACATTTTCAATCAGCGATGATTTCATTTCCACCGAAAATGCCAAGTCCACAGCGGCACATGAGGACGACTATGCATCTCTGGGGCGGCAACTGGAGCGGCGTGGTGTTTCCATCGACATAATGACGAAACGGGCGATGGATTACTCCGTTGCTGTTCCGACCTGGGGCGTTGGCACGGGAGGCACGCGTTTTGCGCGGTTTCCGGGGCCGGGCGAACCGCGAGACATTCACGACAAGCTGGAAGATTGCGGCGTGATCAACCAGCTCACCCGCACAACGCAGAATGTGAGTCCGCATTTTCCGTGGGACAAGGTCTCCGACTACAACGCGTTGCGCCAGGAAGCTGCACAATATGCGCTTGGCTTTGATGCGGTGAACTCGAATACGTTCCAGGACCAGAAAGACCAAACGCTGTCCTACAAATTTGGTTCACTGGCACATGCGCAAAAGCCGACGCGGCAACAGGCTGTCGAGCACAATCTGGAATGTATCGAAATCGGCCGGAAATTGGGGTCGACAGCGATTACAGTGTGGATCGCGGACGGCACGAATTTTCCTGGACAACAGAATCTTTCCAAGAGCTTGGAGAATTATCTGGAAGCAATGTCTCAGATCTATTCAGCGTTGCCCAAGGACTGGCTAATGTTCCTTGAACACAAGATGTATGAGCCAGCCTTTTACTCCACCGTGATCGGCGACTGGGGTTCTTCGATGCTTGCTGCGCAGGAATTGGGGCCCAAAGCCAAGTGTCTGGTTGACCTTGGACATCATGCACCGAACACAAATATCGAGCAGATCGTGGCGCGGCTTGTTCATGCCGGAAAGCTGGCCGGGTTCCACTTCAATGATTCAAAATATGGAGATGACGACCTGGATTCGGGTGCCATTGATCCGTTCCGCCTGTTCCTTGTGTTCAATGAACTCGTCGATGCAGAGCATCGCAAGGTGAAAGACTTCAATCCGGCATACATGATTGACCAGTCGCATAATGTGACTGATCCGATCGAAAGCCTGATATCGTCGGCCACAGAAATCCTCCGCTGTTATGTGCAGGCGTCGCTGGTTGATCGCAAGGCACTTGCCGCGGCGCAGGACGGCAATGATGTGATGGCTGCACACCGCTTGCTGAAGCAGGCATTCGTAACGGATGTTTCACCAATCCTTGCAGAAGCGCGGATGCGGCAGGGAGGCGCCATTGCACCCATCGAAACATACCGTGCCTCCGGCTATCGCGCCCAAAAAACCCAGGAAAGACCGGCGGTTGCAGGTTCCTCATCGGGGATCGTTTAGGGTTAATACTGGGATCCAGGACGCAAGTTTGTTGACGATTTTGTGTTTTTGCAGCGGTTGAGATAAAGCTATTTTAATACGCAACCGCCAAAATTGCTGCCATAATCGGCGTCAAGGTTCGAACCAACTTCATGCAAGACGGCACCCACCAGCAGATCAAGCGCAAGCAGGCTTTGTCGCATCGCTTTCGTGAAATTCTGGCGCGCGCGCGTTCGGCCAGCAAACCGAAGCGTCCGACCGCCAAGAGCAATGCGAGCTGCATTTCTGTTGCATCGTATAATGTTCACAAATGCGTTGGGTCGGATGGCGTGTTTGATCCCAAGCGTGTTGCCGATGTGCTGCTGGAGCTTGATGCCGACATTGTGGCACTGCAAGAAGCCGACATGCGTTTTGGTACGCGCGCCGGTGTGCTTGATCTCAAGAAGCTGCATGATGTTTCAGGCTATCGTGCGTTGCCCGCGATTGGTTCGAAAGCGGCTAGCCATGGCTGGCATGGCAATGTCATTCTCTATCGCGAGGGCGTTGTCGGAAAAGTGTCGCGGCTCGATCTGCCCGGGCTGGAACCGCGTGGTGCTGTTGTCGTTGACCTGACGCTTGCCAAGGGCTCGCTGCGGGTGATTGCGGCACATCTGGGCTTGTTGCGGCGTTCGCGCACCCAACAGGTTACAATGATCATTGAAGCAGCTCAGCCAGCGGATGGCCATCCGGTGATCGTGCTTGGCGACATGAACGAATGGCGACTTGGCAGGCGTTCAGCGCTTACCATGTTTGATCCACATTTCGGGCCAATGGACCGGCAGGTCGCCAGTTTCCCTGCGGCATTTCCGTTGTGGTCACTCGACCGTATCCTGGTCTCAGCCAATATCACGGTGCATGATCTTGAAGCGCATGCGAGCCCGCTTGCGCAACTTGCGTCTGATCATCTACCGGTGAAAGCGATCATCGAGATCAATGCGGGCATAGCAGCCAAGGCTTCAGAGACTGTCGCGCTGCACATCTGACGCCTCGCAATCAGCTACAGAATGTGTATGCTGGATGCCATGGCGATCCGGGCGAGACATTTGCTTTTGGTGCCGCATTGGCCAGCGTATTGCTGTTGCCGCAGCAAGCCGTGCCGGAAGATGATGGTGTCGATCTCGCGCTGGTAATGGCGATTGATTGTTCATTCAGTGTGGACGCCACAGAATTCCGTTTGCAGATGCAAGGTTTGGGACAGGCTTTGCAAGACGATGCCGTGATCGACGCAATCTTGCGCGGGCCAAAGCAACGCATCGCTGTCACTGCTTTCCAATGGTCGGACGGCCAATACCAGAAAACCATCTTGCCGTGGACGGTGATTTCCGACGCGACCGAAGCGATGGCGGCCGGACAGGCACTGCAAGACATGGGACGCAATATTCCTGAGGGTGGGACTTCCATTTCAACTGCGTTACGTTTCGGGCACAGGCAATTTTCATCCGCACCCGCCGCCACCCGCCGCGTCATTGATGTATCGACAGATGGTCGCAACAACAATGGACCGCGGGTTTCAGAAGTGCGGGATTCCGTGGTGGCTGATGGTGTCACCATCAATGCACTTGCAATTGCCAATGAATTCCCGGAACTGGCGATCTATGCCGAAAGACAGATCGTCGGTGGCCACGGCAATTTCGTCATACAAGCGTCGAGCTATGATGATTTTGGCGCGGCCATGGTGCGCAAACTGATCAAGGAAATAACCGGACCGGGCACGACGTGATGTGAGCAGGCATTGAGCTGTCTTGCATTCCACGCACACAAGCCATGCGGCGACAAATCATTCTGAAACGTGCTAGCGCATTGGCATGTCGGCAAATCCGAAAATGCTGGGCTATGTCCTGACCGCGCTGGGTGCAACGCTGTTTTCGACGAAAGCCATATTCATCAAACTGGCCTTCCGCGAGGAGGTCAATGCCACCCTGATGCTGGCGTGGCGGATGATTTTTTCGACGCCGTTCTTCGTGGTGATTGGCTTGTGGGCGCTGCAGTCGCGGCGCAGCCAGGGTGCGGCCATGCCGGATCGACGCACCCTGCTCATGGCGGCCCTGACCGGCATGATTGGTTACGGCTTGTCATCCTATCTTGATTTCAAGGGGCTGGAATTCATTTCGGCGCAGCTTGAGCGGCTCGTGCTGTTCACCTATCCGCTGTTTGTCATGCTATTTGGTGCTGCCTATTTCGGGCAAAGCCTGACGCGCTATGGCATCATTGCCTGTGTCATCACCTATTTGGGATTGGCCATCGTCTTTGGCATTGATTTGCCGGAAGGCGGATTGAACACCGTGATCGGCACTGCGCTGGTCCTGGGTTGTGCCATGACGTTTGCGGTGAACCAGTTGATGGCCAAGGGATTGATCAAGGTCATGGGGTCAATTTATTTCACCACTGTTTCAATGTTGGCTGGCGGGTTCAGCGCCGTGCTGGTGCATGCGCTGATCGATGGCAACTTTGGCGCTTCACCACACTTTCTGTGGCTCAGCCTGGGTTGTGCTATCTTCGCAACCGTGCTGCCAATCTTCTGCATCAATGGCGGGTTGGCGCGCATTTCGGCGCAGGCCGTGGCGATGATATCGACCTTGTCGCCCATCGTGACAATTGCTCTCGCAGTTTGGATCTTGGGCGAGCCGTTTACGGTTGCCGACGCGCTCGGCTCGGCGTTGGTGCTGGCGGGCGTGGGCTATTATACGTGGGCGGACAGCAGGAAAAATGCTGCTGTGGCGCTTGTCGTTTCGCGCGGAAGTCAGGCTTAGCTGACTTTCAGCTCACGCTATCCGGGAGCACTTCCTTGCGCTTGGCCATGAAGGCCAGCAGCGCTTCATCAATTGCCGGATCAAGGGCCGGTGCTTCGTATTCACGCAACAACTGTTTCCATTTTGTGTTGGCGCGCGCCACGATGTCTTTTTCGCCATCGTCGCGCCATTGTTCGAAGGAGTTGTTGTCGGCCAAGCCTGAGCGCCAGAATGCTGTTTCGAAATTATTCTGTGTGTGGGTGCAACCGAGATAGTGCGCGCCTGGTCCCACTTCGCGAATGGCGTCCATCGCTTGTCCGTTCTCGGAGAAATCCACGCCTTCGGCAAATTTCTGGAACATCGAAAGCTGGTCGGCATCCATGATGAGTTTTTCATAGCCCGATGACAGGCCACCTTCGAGCCAGCCTGCCGCGTGCAGGCAGAAATTCACGCCCGACAGCATGGTGGACCACAGCGTGTTCGAGCTTTCGTAGGCTGCTTGTGCATCTGGCACCTTGGACCCGCAAAGACCACCGCCGGAGCGGAAAGGCACGCCCATGCGGCGCGCGAGTTGGGCTGCACCAAAGGTGACGTGAGCAGGTTCGGGCGTTCCGAATGTCGGCGCACCTGACTGCATCGACATGGATGCGGCAAATGTCCCGAAGACCACTGGGGCACCGGGGCGGCAGAGTTGCGTGAAAGCAATACCGACTGAGGCTTCCGCGAGAATTTGCGTGAGCGTGCCAACTGTCGTGGTTGGCGACATGGCACCCGCCACGATGAAGGGCGATATGACGGTAGCCTGATTGGCGCGGGCCAGAACTTTCAATGCGCCGAGCATGACGCCATCCCATACCATTGGCGAGTTGGCGTTGATGAGCGAGGTCATCACGCAGTTCTGATCGACGAATTCCTTGCCGAAAAGGATTTCGGCCATGGCAACCGAGTCAGCCGAGCGTTCGCCTGCCGTGACTGACGCCATGAAGGGTTTGTCGGAATATTTGATGTGGCTGTAGATCATATCCAGATGGCGCTTGGCCACCGGAATATCGACGGGCTCGCACACGGTGCCGCCCGAATGGTGCAGGCTCGGCAGCATGTAAACCAGCTTCACAATATTGCGAAAATCCTCGATGGTGGCATAGCGGCGGCCTTCATCGAGATTGCGGATAAAGGGAGGGCCGTAAACCGGCGCAAACACCATGTTGTTGCCACCGATTGTGACGTTGTTGGCGGGATTGCGTGCGTGCTGCACATATTCGCGTGGCGCGGTTTTAATCAGTGAACGGACCAATCCCTTGGGAAACCGCACCCGGAAGCGGCGCGGGTCAGATGCCGATACCTTGATGTCGGCACCGGCGTCTTTCCACATCTGTACCGCTTCTTCGTCCTCATAAAAATCAATGCCGGTTTCCTGCAATACGGTTTCCGCATTGTTCTCGATCAGCTCCAGCTGATCATCCGAATAGGGTTCATAAAGCTTCGTCTTGCGGCGGATGAAACCACTGTGTTTGACAGCCGTGTTGGTGCGCGCAGCGCGGCGGGCGTCGGCACCACCACGAGCGCGGCGGCCTGTTGGTGCTGTCGGAACATCAGTCATGCGGAAACCTCATTTGCAACTCGTTCACGATTTAGGCCCGGTCTTTCTCAGTGGATGGCCCAATAGCGACCATTACTCCGCCAAGGCAGCCATGATCCTTATCCAGCTCCTGATGCCGCCGTGGAAGCTGGAGAGGTTGTACTTTTCGTTGGGGCTGTGGATGGCGTCGTCGTTGAGGCCGAAGCCCACCAGAACCGAGTCCATGCCGAGAATGTCCTTGAAGCTGCGGACAATCGGGATGGAGCCGCCGCTGCCCACCAGTGCCGCGTCGCGCTGCCATTCCTGCTTCAGGGCGGCTGCGGACTTCTTGATGAAAGGGTTGCTCTCCGGAATGACTGAAGCAGGCGCACCGCCGCCGTGGCCGGAGAAGGTGATCTTTGCATCCTTTGGCATCTGCTTTTTGGCCCAGGTCTGGAAGGCCTTCAAAATTTTCTCGGGATTCTGTTTGCCGACGAGGCGGAAGGTAAGTTTGGCGTGGGCCTGTGACGGGATGACGGTCTTTTGGCCAGCGCCAGTATAACCGCCCCAGATGCCATTCACTTCAGCTGTTGGCCGGGCCCAGATTTGCTCGAGAACAGACTTGCCCTTTTCGCCAGCAGGGGTTTTCAGGCCGACGCCGCCCATGAATTTTTCTTCTGAAAATTTAAGGGCTTGCCACTGTTTCTTCGTCGCCTGTGGCAAGTCGGAAACGCCCACATAAAACCCCGGAATGGTGACCTTGCCATTCTTGTCATGCATGTTGGCGATGAGACGGGCCAGCACCTTGATCGGGTTGGTGGCGGGGCCGCCATACATGCCGGAATGCAGGTCAATTGAAGGCCCGGTGATGGTGATTTCTTCATGCACGAGGCCGCGCAGTCTGGTGGTGATGGCGGGGTTTTTTTCATTCCACATGTTGGTGTCGCAGACGAAAGCTATATCGCAGGACAGTTCTTTCTTGTTGGCTTTCATGAAGGGGATCAGCGAGGGCGAGCCTGACTCTTCCTCACCCTCGATGAGGAATGTGGCGCGCACCGGCAATTCGCCGTTGGTCTTGATCCAGGCGCGGGCGGCTTCGATGAAGGTCATGAACTGGCCTTTGTCGTCGGCGGTGCCTCGGCCATAGAGGCGTTCGACGCCATCGGTGCCCTTGACGCGCGCTGGTTCAAACGGCTTGGTGTTCCACAGGTTCAGGGGATCGACGGGTTGCACATCGTAGTGACCATAGAACAATGCATGTGGCGCGTTGGGCTTGGCGTTTTTTGGCGTGTAATGCGCCACGACCATGGGCTGGCCCGGCGTTTTGCGGGCTTCGGCCTTGAAACCCAGTGCGCTGAGTTCCTTGACCACCCAATCCGCGGCCTTGCGGCAATCGGGGCTGTGGGCCGGGTCAGTCGAGATTGAGGGGATACGGCAGAGTTCGAAGAGCCTGTCGATGCTTTTGTCCAGTCCCGCATCAGCGGCTGCAAGTGCGGCTTCAGTGTTCATTTGGAATTCCTCTCTGCAACGGCGGCAAACATGCGCGCCCATGATCTGGTGCCCTTGTGGAAAGATCTTAAATCATACTTTTCATTGGGGCTGTGGACCGCATCATCTTCGAGACCGAAGCCCACGAGAAGCGAGTCTATACCGAGATGGGTCTTGAAGCTTTGGACAACGGGAATGGATGCGCCATCGCCAGCTATGACAGGTGCCCTGCCCCATTCCTTTGTCAGAACGTCCTTCGCCATGTCAATCCACGGGCTGTCCGCAGCGACACGAATGCCGATTGACGTTTCCGGCTTGCTGTCGAAGCTTGCCTTGCAATCAGCGGCGAGATTGGCGCGGACGAATGTGTGGAAGCTGCGCTTGATCGCCGCCGGGTCCTGGCCTTCAACCAGACGAAAAGTGAATTTGGCCGAGGCTTGCGCTGGCAGCACGGTTTTGGCCCCGGGTTGGGTATAACCGCCATTGATGCCATTGACCTCGCAGGTCGGCCGCATCCAGTTCTGTTCGAGAATGCTATAGCCTTTTTCGCCGGCTGCGTGTTTGAGGCCGGCAGCTCGCATATAGGCCTTTTCATTGAATGGCATTGATTTCAGCCACTTTCTGTCGGCGGCAGAGAGTGGCTTCACTCCGTCATAGAAGCCCGGAATGGTTACGCGGCCATTCTTGTCGTGGAGAGCTGCGATGATTCGCGACAGTGCCTTGATCGGGTTGATGGCAGGGCCACCATAATAGCCGGAATGCAGGTCAATGCGGGGCCCGTGGATAAAGACTTCTTCGAAGATGCAGCCGCGTAGCATTGTAGTGATGCTTGGTGTCCTGGCGTCCCACAGGTTGGTATCGCAGATGAATGCGACATCGGATTTCAGCAGTTTCTTGTTGGCGGCGACAAAACGATCAAGGTGGCTGAAATCACCCTCCTCATCGCCTTCAATCAGGATCGTCAGTCGGAACGGGAGCGACTTGTGGGCTTTCAACCAGACGCGGCTGGCTTCGATAAAGGTCATGAGCTGGCCCTTATCGTCGGCGGCTCCTCGTGCATAAATGGCGTCGCGGCCACTCGGTCCTTTGCGAATCTGCGGGGCGTATGGTGGTGTCTTCCAAAGATTGTCAGGCTCGGACGGCTGCACGTCGTAATGGCCATAAAACAGGATGTGCGGAGTATGGCGGCTAACGCGCCGAGGCTGGTATTTGGCGATGACCACAGGCTGGCCAGTGGTTTCGTGAGAGGCTGCATCCAGTCCCATCGATTTCAGGTCGTTCACCAGCCATTCAGCTGCCTTGCGGCAATTGGCCCTATGCTTCGGATCGGTGCCAATACTCGGAATTCGCAAAAACGCAAACAGGCGGCGCAAGCTGGGGTCAAGATTTTTGTCGACTTGCGAAAGAAGCTGATCAAGATTGGGCATGCGTTTGGAGTCTGGCAAGATTCTTTCCTTAATTTGGCTCATAACTTAGCCGCAATCTACGGCATTCCGCAATTGCCGGACGCAAGGACAAGATGACCAACCAGGCTGCACCCAATTTTGTGCTTTCGCGCGACAGCCTGCAGGCGCATGAGCCGACGGTTGGATTCAGCCGTTTCCGGCGGATCGGCTACCAGCGGACTCGGCAAATCCTTTCCAATGTCGACCTCGGGCTGTTGTGGCGGCGGCGCTGGTTCATCGTCACTATGGTGCTGGGCTTTATCCTGATGTCGTTGCCAACACCTTCCGGCCTATCGGCGGAAGGGCAAGTGGTCATGGTGATGTCGCTGATGGCGACCATGTTGTTCATTACCGAGCCTGTGCCCCTGCCCTCGGTGGCGCTGATGATTGTGGTCGGCCAAGTGGTGCTGCTCAAACTCGATTCGACAACAGTCGCCCGCAGCCTGATGACGGATTCAGTACTTTTCATCATGGGTTCGCTCATGCTGGCGGTGGCGGTGGTGAAGCAGAAGCTCGACAAGCGGATTGCGTTGGCCATCGTGCGCGTCACGGGTACAAGTGTGTTCTGGATCAGCTTTGGCATCACCGCTGTGTGTGGTGTGCTTGCCTCGTTTATCGGTGAACACACCGTTGCAGCGATGATGCTGCCAGTTGGCGTGTCGCTGATCAGTCTCACCTCCAACGAACCGGCGAAAGTCCGCAATCTTGCCGCTGTGCTGTTACTGTCGATCTCCTATGGCTGCGCCATTGCCGGTATCGGCACGCCATCAGGAGGTGCCCGCAATGCCATCATGATCGGTTATTGGCGCGAATTCTTTTATGATCCGATGGGACCAGAGACGCAGCGCTATCTGGTCGATTACCTGACCTGGATGCTCTATGCCTACCCATTGTTCCTGATCCAATTGCCGATTGTTCCGATCCTGCTTTATTGGACTTTCCGCCCTGAATATACCGACCTGTCACGCGCGGTTGCCCGTTTGCGGACGCAGGTTGAAATGGACGGTCCGCTTGGCGGCAAGGGGTGGTCGGCCATCATCTTGTTTGTTCTCACCATCATTGGCTGGGTGGTTTTCTCCAGATCACTGGGACTAGGCATTGTCGCGCTTACTGGTGCCATTGCCTTCTTGGTGGCCGGGCTGGTGCGGTGGGAAGACATCAACAGTGGCGTCAACTGGGGCGTTGTCTTGCTCTATGCTGCGGCAATATCGCTGGGCGTAGAAATGAAGGAAACCGGCGCTGCGGAGTGGCTGGCCACTTCGTTCCTCAATGCTGTCAAGCCGTTTGGCGGGGATACGGGAGCAGGCCTTTACGCCTCACTTGCCGTCCTTACCGCCTTTGTCACCAATACGATGACAGCCGGTGCGGCCGTTGCCGTCATGGGGCCGGTGATGCTCAACATTGCCTCTGTCACTGGCAGCGATCCGCTGGTTGTCGGGTTTGTCACAGCCACTTCATCGGCACTTGGCTATCTTTCTGCGGCGGCGCAGCCGGCCTTCGCCATCATCTACGCGTCAGGATATCTCAAGGGGTCTGACTTCCTCAAATCAGGTTTGCGCATGACGATTATTGCACTTTTGCTCATTGTGCTGTTTGCGACCTATTATTGGCCAATGATTGCACCCATGGCTTAGGGCGGGCATAATCAAGCCATGCTGAAGTTCCTGAAACGCACCAAGCTCTCCGACCGACAGGAGAAGGCCGTCAAGAAGACACTGTCTCACCTGCGCCAGCAGCGGCGTACGCGGTTTCGCATTCTGGCCTGCATTGACGGAACAGAGGAAAGTCTGGTCAGCGTGCGCACTGCGGCATGGCTTGCTGCCACAAACGAGTGTGACATCATCGTTGTCTATGTCCGGGCTATCGACCAAGGCCTGCATTCCGGCGGATTGCAGGTTAGGCTGGCACGGCAGAACATGATGGACACTGGGTTTGAATTGCCCGGCGTCAAGTATCTCAAACGGGCTCTGGAAGTGCTCAAGGAAGTGGGCATCGACGCTGCAAGCTGGGAGCATGAAGGCACCAGCAAGTCTGCCTGGGGCGATGCAGCGGGCGATACTAAAGTTGAGTATCACAGCCCTGAGGGGTTGAACGTGGTGCTCAAGCTCAAGATCGCGCCGGATGTGGCCAATGGCATTCTCGACCAGTATGAACTTGGACCCTACAACCTGATCATCATGGGCGAGCCAGTGAGATGGAAAAGCGAGTTCCAGGCTTTTTTCGGTGCGGGCGTCGTGCAGACCGTGACAACTGTTGCGCCGTCGTCCGTCATGGTGGCACGCGAGCCAGGTGACAAGAAGGGGTTCCTGATTTGCACCGACGGCAGTTCGCGGTCGATGCAGGCTGTGCGGCGCGCTTCCGTGCTGGCGCATGTCGTGGGCGAACCCATTACCCTGTTTTCCGTTGCTCCTGATGAAGCATCCCGGCCTGCCGCCGAAGAAGCGGTGCAAAACGCAGCGGCACTTCTGAAAGCCATGAAGATTGATGTCGAATACACCAAGACCTTGGTGGGCAAGACTGCCGAAGAAATTGTGGAAACCGGGTCGCTTTACCGCGTGATTGCGGTGACTGATGAAGGCCGCAGCAGGCTGCAGCGCCTGTTCAAGGGATCAGTTGCCAGCGATGTCCTGCGCATGGCGAGGACGACGGTTCTGGACATCCGCTAAATGCGCGGCATTGCAATTTGAATCAACTTGGCGTCCACATTGCCCGATTGAATATCCCTTGCGGAACTACTCTCGGTACTGCAAAAAGTCCGAAAAGGAGATTGAAATGAAACCAGTATCCACAGCAGTTGCCGCCCTATCCATACTCGGCATGTCAGTTGGTGCACAGGCCAGTTGCCTGCAAAATACTGTTGGCGGCGTATGGCAGGCCTATTCATTCAATAACAGCGGGGGCTGGGTATCATGCCGCCTCATCATAAACAGTGCGGGGACTGTGGGCAGATCAACCTGCACCACATCCTCAGGTGAAGCTACCGTCCTGACAAGGGGCAAATTGACCTTGAATTCGGGACCATATTGCACGTTCACAGGAAGCTTCCGGCTTGGGACGGTTGTGCATTCAATTGAGCACGCAACCGTCGCCCGCGGGAAATCCAGCATGGAAGGCGTCGGCAAATTTCAGGACGGCAGCTTTACCTTCAGCATGACGAAGATTTAGGGGCTCACTACCCGTCCAGATACTCATTCAGGTGTTCGAGGTTTTCGAAACGCATCCAGCCTTCATCGGTTTCGGCTTCGACAGTTCCATCTGAGAGAATGCGAGCCGGACGACCGCGGATGGTGCGCTCTTCGATGACGTAGAGCTCGCCGGTCGAAGCTTCGGGTGCAGTTTCCTCGGCAACTGCTACCTCTTCGTCTTCCGGTTCATCATGCGGCGGTGGAATTGCGACGGACGGAATTGGCGGGGTGGCGGGCTTCAGGGCCGTTACCGGACTTGTAGGACCGCTGTTGCCGCCGAAGGCTGCGCGCATGTCCGACTTGGCGCGTTCCAAGGCATTGATTGTATCTGCAACTGATGGCGAAGGCACAATAGATGTGTCAGGTATCGACTGTTCGCCGATTTCGATGGCATTGGATGCTGCATCGATTGCGATCGAAGCGGCGGCTGTGCCTGCTGCTATGGTTGCTGTTTTTGCTCCCCGCAAATCCGGGAATACGGGAAGTGTTGCTGGCTGGTCCTTGGCAGTCTGAGCGGTCGCGGCCTTTATGGCATCTTCCATGCGGGCGCGGGATCCGGCAAGCGGAGCCTGTTCGGGCATGGTGATCGGTCTGGCGACAGCAGGTGCTGCATTTCCGAGTGCCGAGATCACACCGCCCAGTCCGAGGCTCAATATGCCGCCGACAAACAGAATCGCTGCCGTATCAAGGCTCAGAAACATCGCGCCCAGTCTTTGCGGCGACACAACACCAACGATGCCCAATGCCAGCCCAAGGCCCAACAGAACGATGCCTGCAATGGTCATGATTTTCGACATGCAAAATACCTTCCAAAAGAATCAAACACACCAGAGACCCCGGTTCCCCCACAAGTCACGGCTATTGGTTAACATTTCCTGAAATGGCGAGGAAGGCCCTTTATCGCCCTGCTCATAAACTATTCAAAAACTATTCGGGGGCCTTTCGAGGCACCTTGTGCCTCCAATGTATCCCAAATTTGGGCCGCCATCTGGCGATATATCTTGCTGTGTTCAGCATCGGGCCTTGCAGCGACAATGGGCTCGCCACTGTCGGAGCGTTGCCGCAGTTCGAGGTCGAGCGGCACTGCTCCCAGAAACGGAATATCCTTGCGGAGTGCCTCGGCCTCGGCCCCGCCGTGACCAAATATATCGTGGCGCTCGCCGCATTTTGTGCAAGTGAAGTAACTCATGTTTTCGACGAGGCCGATGATCGGGACATTGACCTTGTTGAACATGGTGATGGCCTTGCGGGCATCGATCAATGCAAGGTCCTGCGGCGTTGAAACGATCACAGCTCCCGACATTGCCGTCTGCTGGGCGAGCGTCAGTTGCGCGTCTCCGGTTCCCGGCGGCAGGTCGAATACCATGACATCGGCTGGCGACCATTGCACATCGCGGATCAATTGGGTGATGGCCGACATGACCATGGGTCCGCGCCAGATCATGGCGGTTTCTTCATCCACGAGAAAGCCGATTGACGCCACTTCAACGCCGAAGCGCTGCATGGGTTTCATCTTCTTGCCTTCAGCGTCGGCAGCTTCCGGGCGTCCTGTCAGGCCGAAGAGTCGCGGCATGGATGGGCCGTAAACATCGGCGTCAATCACTGCCACGCTGTGGCCGTTGGCCTTCAATCCAAGAGCAAGGTTAATGGCGGTGGTCGACTTGCCGACACCGCCCTTGCCTGATGCGACAGCGAGAAGATACTTGACACCGTCGACTGCTAGGGCCCTGGTTGCCTTGGGTTGGGCATGGGGTTGAGGTTGGGAATTTTGCTGGCGCTCGGCGGTCAGAACCACAACCGCCTTCTCCACACCGGGCAATTTGGCGACGGCACCTTCCACTACTTTCTGCAACTGATTCATGGAGTTGATGTGCTTGGGATCGGCGTTAAGAACGACTGTCACGCGGCCACCAGCGACGATGGCATCAGCCACGATTCCCGCTGATACAATATTGCCGCGCCCGTCAGGTGAAGCGAAACGCTTGAGTTCCGCGAGAATGTCTTCCTTGGTCAAACTGGTCATGATCAATCCGTGTTGCAATGCAGCAGGATACACGAGTGCGGGCCTTGCATCAATTTTTACATTCTGCGCACAGCTTGCATTAGCGGACCTTTGCTAAGCGTGAAAATTCACGGGGGAACTGTGATGATTTTCGAAGCGGCACAAGGTGCGGATTTCAGAAACCGCAAAACGGACATGAAAATAGACAAATACGAACCGTGGCAAAGTGAAATGCTGCGGAACTTTGTTCAAGGGCAGATCAACCTCGCCCCGATCATGCCGCTGCTCTCGGTTGCGATTGCCATGACGGCGCTTGTCTGGTCAGAACCGTTCATTGTGATGAGCTGGCTGATCTGTGCGCTTGGCACCCACGCAATCCAGCTTGTGCTGTGTCACCTCTATATGAAAGTTGATCCTGCCCCTGAATCGCAGGCGCAGTGGATCGGCAACATTTCGGCGTCCGAGTTGTTGCAGGCGATGTGCTGGGTTTCGACCTTGTTCATGTTCTGGCCAACGGCCAGCGGTGCCGATGCCGCGTTTCTCATCGCAACAATTCTTCTTGTCACCGTTGTCCGCTTCATGGTGGTGAGCAATTTCATGCCGGTGCTGATTGCCGGCACCGGCGTCACGTCGCTCGGCCTTGTTGCGCGCTGCCTTGCAGAAGGTGGCACGGTGATGACGTCGCTTGCCATTTTGGTCATCGCTCTGGAACTGTTTCTGCTGTTCATTTCACGCCAGCTGCAAGACACGATGAAGGGCATGCTGCGCTATCGTATCGAAAAGGATGGCCTGATTGACGAACTCAAGCTTGAGCGCGACATCGCCGACCGCGAACGGCGCAAGGCTGAGGAAGCCAATCTGGCAAAATCGGCATTTCTCGCCAATATGAGCCACGAATTGCGCACTCCGCTCAATGCCATTCTGGGTTTCTCGGAAATCCTGCAGCGTGAAATTCTCGGCCCCCTGCGCAATGACTCCTACAAGTCATATGCTGGCGACATCCATCACTCAGGTCGGCACCTGCTCGATCTCATTAACGACATTCTCGACCTGTCGCGCATCGAGGCCGGTCGCAGCGAACTGCACGAAGAACCGGTGAACTTGCATGACGTCGGCGTCGAAGCGATGAACCTCCTGGCCATGCGCGCCGAAGCGAAGACGACGAAGGTGCGTCTCAATATCGATCCAAAGCTGCCGAAGATCATGGCAGACCGGCGTTCACTCAACCAGATTGCCATCAACCTGCTCAACAATGCGATCAAGTTCACGCCCGATGGCGGGCTCATCGAATTGACAGCGGTCATGACTGCATCCGGTGGGTTGAGCTTCGTGGTGCGCGACAACGGTCCCGGCATTCCGCCGCATGAAATCGAACAGGCGCTTGCCGCCTTCTCGCGCGGCAGCAATGCCACCAAGAAAGCGATTGATGGTGCGGGGCTTGGCCTCGCTATCGTCCGTGGGCTGATGGAATTGCACAGCGGACATCTGAGCATCGACAGCGAACCGCCCAATGGTGCCACCGTCATCTGCACATTCCCGTCCGAACGCGTGCTCTCGGGGCCGCGCGCCGGTGTGCTGGCTGCACCTGGTGTGACGACGGATACGCAGCGGAAGTTGATCAAGCTGACGGGTTGAGCAGTCGCTACAACAACCCCAACTCGGCCAAGTCCTTGCGCATCTTGCTGGGCATGTCGGAGAGGCCGGAATTTTTCGGCATATCAGGTGGCGCGTCGCTTTCTGCGAGATAGCGCCAGCCCTGAAAGGCACGGCGTGGCGTTGGCCTGACAATCACATATTCCGGCTTGAAGACGATGCGGCAGCGTTCGATGCCATCGTCACCGCGCACTGCTTCGAATTTTTCGATGGGCGTGCGCAGCAGGATGGCGCCCTTGACGATCCAATAGAGCGAACCCCCAGGTGAACCAATGGGAAGGATTTCCGCGTGGCGTTTCGGCGATGAACGGGTCGTATGGTCCATGGTGTCGCGGCCCGCTTTCACGTCCTTGATCCAGCGGTCAAAGCTTTCGATGCCGTCTGAACCGACGGACAGTTTGAGAAGGTGAAGCGGCATAGGGTGGTTCTAGTCAGCGGGGGCCGCCACTGCAACATGCTTGACCGGTGCTGTGGAAATACCGGATAGAGGCTTCATGACTTTCACATCCGAAAATATCGCTACCCTGCAAGAGATCATCGCCGACGCGGCGGAGACTGAAATCATGCCGCGCTTTCGCAAAATCGACCCAGCGGATTTCCGGCAGAAATCTTCAGCGATTGATCTGGTGACGGATGCCGATGAACAGGCGGAATGGCGCATTCGCGATGCTGTCGCCAAGGCGTTTTCTGGAGCACTCTTTGTCGGCGAAGAATTGGTGGCGCGGGACCATTCGCTGCTCGGGAAAATTGCCGACGCCGATCTTGCGGTCATCATTGATCCGGTGGACGGTACAAGTAATTTCGCCTGGGGTGTTCCGCTGTTTGGCGTGTTGTGCGCGGTGGTGCGCAACGGCGCGACGATTGCAGGGATGATTTATGATCCGGTGGTGAAAGACTGGTTCATTGCGGAGAAAGGCAGCGGTGCATTTCAACACGCGCCAGGTGGTGTGCTGCGACCATTGAAAGCGAGTGCGCCTGCCCCAGTTTCAGAGATGCTCGGCATTTCATCGTGGTATCTGATGGACGAGCCCGCACGTTCACAAACGGCGACGCGCGTGGCGCAAGCGAAAGCCACTTTCGCCTATCGCTGTGCCGCGCATGAATACCGCCTCATTTGCGCCGGCCACTGCCACTTCGCACACTACTGGAAACTCATGCCTTGGGACCACGCTGCAGGGCTTCTGATCCACGCCGAAGCCGGAGGCTATTCAGCCTGCTTCGACGGCACGCCCTATTCCGCGACGCGCCATTCGGGCGGGGTCATTGCAGCACCTGACAAAGCGAGCTGGGAGAAGTTGAGGGCGGCGTTGGTGGAGTAGCACGGAGTTGGGGGCGGGTGCCTTCCATCAGTAAAACTCGCACCGAGTCTTTCCAAATAGCCACTCTAAAGAACAGTGGCACGCGCTGAAAGGTGCCCTCCGCACCCTTCTTGTCGAAGGTCTTGCGTCAAGGTCCGGGAATAACCCGGCCAGCCAGCGAAGGAGGCGGGGCCATGCAATATCATCAGTGTACGGAATAAGTGATGCAGTTTGCCGTCATCCCTTGTCACTCACTCCCGCACTCTCGAATGTTGCCATGTTGTTGTGAAGGTTCACGGCGGCTTTGACGATGCCTGCTGCCAGTGCAGCGCCGGAGCCTTCTCCCAAACGCATCCCCAGGTTCAACAGTGGCTCCTTGCCAAACTCCCGCAGCAATCTGACATGTGCTGGTTCGGCTGACAGATGCGCGAAGATGCAGTGATCAAGAGCTGCCGTGTTCGCCTTGAACAGCACTGCGGCGGCGGCGGAAGCGACGAAACCATCGATCAGCACCGGTACCCGGTTGATACGGGCGGCGAGGATTGCACCTGCCATGGCGGCGAGTTCGCGGCCACCGAGGCGGCGCAGTACTTCCAGCGGATCGGCCAAATGTGCGCGGTGAAAATCTACGGCGCGGGAGACAGCCGATTGCTTGCGCTTCAGGCCTTCGGCATCAACGCCGGTGCCAGGTCCGACCCAGTCCTTCGCGTCACCGCCGAACAGTCCGTTGCAAAGAGCTGCGGCAATCGTGGTGTTGCCGATGCCCATCTCGCCGATGCAGAGAAGATCGCAACCTTCGGCAATTGCTTCCATGCCATAGGCCATGGTCGCGGCACAGTCGCGTTCGCTCAAGGCGGCATCCTGGGTGATGTCGGCAGTCGGATTCTCGAGGGCGAGTTCGAACACCTTGAGGCCGAGATCAAATGTCTTGCAGATCTGGTTGACGGCTGCGCCACCAGACTGAAAATTGGCCACCATCTGTGCAGTCACGGCTTGCGGATAGGCTGCCACGCCCTGGGCCACCACGCCGTGATTGCCAGCAAATACAGCGACGACGGGGCGCTTGATCTGCGGCGGATAGTGGCCTTGCCAAGCGGCCACCCATGCAGCGATGGTTTCAAGCTTGCCGAGCGAGCCCGGCGGCTTGGTCAGTTCCTTGTCATGGTCGCGGGCGGCGCTTGCGGCTTGCTCGTCGGGCTGTGGAAGACTACGCAGAAGATCACGAATATCGTCGAACGGGAGACCGGATTTTGTCATGATTGCCTTGATTGGAAAAGACTGGCTATTGCGCCCAACTGCGCTATCTGGTCAATGCGCATAACGACATCATACCCATGGCCAACGGCTTCCATCCACTTGAACCCTTTCGCCAGCTCATCATGAGCCTGACGTTTTTGACCCGCTTGCCTGTGCCTTTCAGCCGCACAGCAGGGCGCATGCGACTTACCGATGGCATGAGCCTGTTTCCCTTTGCGGGTGCCCTGATCGGCGGCGCTGTCGGCGGGTTGCTTTATTTCCTCCAGTGGATTGGTACACCAGCACATATTGCTGCGGCAATCGCCGTCATTGCAGGATTGTTGATCACCGGCGCGCTGCATGAAGACGGGCTTGCTGATGTTGCCGATGGCTTTGGCGGCGGCAAGGACCGACAGGAACGGCTCGACATCATGCGCGACAGCCGCATCGGCAGCTATGGTACGCTGGCGCTGATCACTGTCATTGGACTCAAGCTGTTGTGTTATGCCGAACTGCTGCGCCTGCCCCTGGTGAGTGTGCTCATCCTGACAGCAACTGCCGGAGCCTTCTCGCGGGCGTTGATGGTGGACCTGATGTTTTCCACCCGCCATGCACGGGCTGATGGGCTATCGCAAATGGCTGGCCGCCCTGACCGGCCCACGGCGTTGGTTGCGCTTCTGATGGCAATTGCCATCGCTGTTGTGGCCGGCTTCATGTTCCGTGCCGATGCGGCACTGTTTGCCGTAGCAGCGGCCGTGGGCGTTGCAGCATCGTTGAGATATTTGGCGATCCGGATGATTGACGGACAGACCGGCGATGTCTGTGGCGCTGTACAGGTGCTGGCCGAAGTCGCGATGCTCGCGGTATTTGCATCAATGGTACGATAACAACACTTCATTAACCTGAATTTTGCGGCAAAGCTTAAGGCAACGTTCATCTGCGGCGGGCTAGGCTCTTAACGTGTGTTCGGAGTAAGCTCATGCGTTCGCGTTTGTCCAAAGTTGTTGCGTTGTCCGTGTTGTACCTGTCGAGCGCCGGGATGCCGGGGCTTTACGCTGCACCGGAGACTCCTGCCTTGGGTCTCTATGTCGCTACCGAGCTGAAGGCCAAGGACGACGGCCATTTTTATGCCAAGGCAGAAATCAACGGCAGCAGCATCACGGTTGTGGTCGACACCGGTGCCTCGGCCGTAGCGCTTCCCTATGGCGATGCGGATCGCGCCGGGCTGCATCCGCGCAATCTGAACTACAATATCCCTGTTTCAACGGCGAACGGCGTGATCAAGGCTGCGGAAGTCACGTTGCGCAAGGTTGAGATCAATGGCGTGAAAGTGAACGATGTCCGGGGTCTGGTAATGCCAGAGGGCGCGCTTGGCGTGACACTGCTCGGCATGAGCTATCTGTCGCGGCTGCAGGGTTTCAGCATCGAAGACGGCGTTCTCAAGCTGAAGAACTAGGCCATTTGGCGCGCAACAGACATCAGGTGTCGCCCGCGACTGACAAACGTCCTTCAAGCGAGTTGATATACCCGTAATGGACGATTTGCACATTGCCGACATCGAGACGCCCTGCATCAAGGTGTGCGTCGTCGAACCGGAAACCGGATTCTGCATTGGCTGCGGACGCACGCGCGGCGAAATTGCCGCCTGGCTTGGGCTGACACCAGCTGATCGCCGGGATGTCATGGAAGCCCTGCCGGAACGTGTCGCCACTCTCACGCAGCGCAAAACGCGACGCGGTGGCAGGCGAGGACGACTGGGACAGACCGGCCCATGAGTTCAGTTTCCATTTATGGCGCTGGTCCCGCCGGGTTGATGGCGGCAGATGTCCTTTCGCGCCAGGGACTTTCGGTTGACCTGCATGACCACATGGCGCGGCCGGCGCGGAAATTCCTGCTCGCGGGTCGGGGCGGTTTGAACCTCACGCATTCCGAACCGCTCGAACAGTTGCTCGGGCGCTATGGAAATTCGCGGGCGAACCTTGAACCAGCAATCAAAATGTTTCCGCCAGAAGCCTTGCGCGCGTGGTGTCATACGCTTGATATCGAAACATTTGTGGGAACCTCCGGACGGGTATTTCCCAAACCGCTGAAAGCATCGCCCCTGCTCCGGGCGTGGTTGCGACAGCTTGGTGAGCGCGGTGTGCGCTTGCATCTCAATTCTCCGTGGCCGGGATTTGATGCGGGGCCAGCCATTTTGGCGTTCGGTGGCGCGAGTTGGCCGCAGCTTGGTTCCAACGCAGCCTGGGTCACGGCATTTGAAACTGCTGGCATTCGCGTCGCGCCATTTTCACCCTCCAATGGGCGGCAATTGGTGCGCTGGACTGAACATTTTGCTGCGAAATGCGCGGGCAAGCCGATCAAGAATGTTGCACTCAAACACGCAGGACACGTCGTGCGCGGTGAAGTCATGATCTCGCGCGATGGCATTGAAGGTGGAGCGATCTACGCCTTGTCGCGCTCGCTGCGTGGCAATGCCAATGCCACAATCGAAATTGACTTGCGGCCAGACCTTTCATTCGAAGTTGTTGCCGAACGATACGCACAAAGACGCAAGAAGGATACGTTGTCGAATTTTCTGCGCAAGGCCTTCGGGATCGCGGACACCGCGATTTCCCTGATGCACGAGACGAAAGCAGAATGTCCCAAGCGGGTTCAGCTGCGGCTCGAAGGTTCGGCAGGGATGGACCGCGCGATATCTTCAGCAGGCGGGGTGGACTGGGAAGAAATCGACGCAGGGTTTCAACTACACAAGAAACCGGGAGTCTTCGTCGCAGGCGAAATGCTGGATTGGGACGCGCCGACTGGCGGCTATTTGCTGCAAGCAAGTCTTGCGACAGGATACGCTGCGGCCCAGGGGATGATCGCTTTTCTCAAGCGCAACTGATCATTCTGCCGCCAGCCTTGCATGTGCCGTTTCCACAGCATCGACCGCCCTGTGAAGCACGTCGACACCTGCTCCACGTTTACAGCCTTCAGTCGACAATATCTGCCGCCAGATGCGGCCCCCCGGTTGCCCGTGATAAAGCCCCAACATGTGTCGGGTGATGTGGTGCAGTGGTTCGCCAATGCTGAGATAACGCGGGATGTAGTCGGCCAACAGCGCAACTGTGTCGCGGCGTGTTGCAACAGGCGCAGGGAGTCCGCAGAAATTGCGGGTCGGTATCAGCCAGTGTCCATGGCGTGTGGTAGGCCGCGCGACCGAGCATGACGCCGTCCAGATTGTTGATCTTTGAAATGGCGTGGCCAACACTTTCGAGACCACCGTTGAGGATGATCGTGAGGTTCGGGAGTGACTGTTTCAGCCGGTACACACGATCATAATTGAGAGGCGGGATTTCGCGATTTTCCTTTGGCGAAAGTCCCTTGAGCCAGGCCTTGCGCGCATGGACTATGAACGTGGTGCAGCCGGTTGCGGCGACGGTTTCGACAAAGTTCTGCAAGTCGGCGTCTTCGTCCTGGTCATCAATGCCGATACGGCATTTTACTGTCACGGGCACGCGTACCGCATTGCGCATGGCGGCAACACATTCGGCAACGAGTTTCGGCTCCGCCATCAAGCAAGCGCCAAAATTGCCACCCTGCACGCGGTCTGACGGGCACCCGACATTGAGGTTGATTTCGCGGTAACCCCAATCCTCACCTGCTCGGGCGGCTTCGGCCAGGACATCTGGCTCACTGCCCCCCAATTGCAATGCCACGGGCTGTTCACGCTCATCGAAACTCAAGAGTTTCTGCCGGATGCCGTGCTTGATGGCACGCGCTGTCACCATCTCGGTGTACAAAAACGCATGCCGCGTCATCTGACGGTGGAAGAACCGGCAATGCCGGTCCGACCAGTCCATCATGGGCGCAACGGCGAATATTTTATCCTTGTAATTCAATAGTTTGCTCTTATATTACAGTGGACTAAACAGAGAACATGTGTGCAAATTTTGCACACGTTTTCACGGTTTGTACACGGGTTACGCTCTGCTCACTGCACATGATTTGCACACGAAAATAGGAGTGCACACGAATGGCCGCAATCGTCAAGCTCCCTTCTGGAAGTTGGCGTGCTCAAGTGCGCCGCAAGGGAAAATATCTTACTGGAACCTTCCTTCGCAAAAAGGACGCGGAGGAATGGGGACTAGAAATCGAACGCAACATTGATCGCGGTGTTCTGCCGAATTCTCCGGACCCAAAAAGTGTTCGTACGTTTGCCAAAATTATAGATCTTCATATCATGGACCATCAAGAAGTGGGCAAGCCTATCCGGCGATCAAAGGCAGCCGTACTTGAAGCTCTTCGGGTTTCAATAGGGGACATGCGCATTCACGACATGAAGCGCAACAAACTCATTGAATATGGAAAGACACGTGCAAAGGGAGGTGCCGGTCCAGCAACACTGGCAATCGATTTTTCATTTATTGGTACCCTGCTCACACATGCCGCTGCCGTGCACGGCATTGAAGTTTTTCCGGAAGAAGTCAAACTCGCTCGAGTCGCTCTCAGCAGGCTTGGACTGGTGGGCAAAGGTATTGAAAGAGATCGGCGACCTACGCAAAATGAACTTGATCGGCTGAACACTTATTTCAGTTCTAATCCACGGCAATTGATCCCGATGTCGAGGGTCATTCGATTTGCCGTTGCCACAGCGATGCGACAAGAAGAAATTTGCAAATTTGAATGGAGCTGACGTGGATATCCAACAACGGTTGGTGACAGTGCGGAACCGGAAAGATCCTCGTCGCAAAGACGGCAATCACCAGCGAGTCCCGATGTTGAGCTTAACCGGTTACGACGCTTGGGAGGTATTGCTTGAGCAGAGAATTGTGACCAACGGATTTGGCCGCGTATTTCCACACCACCACAAATCGGTTGGAACCGCATTTCGGCGCGCTTGCAGAGACTTGAAAATCCACGATCTGCACTTCCATGACCTCCGTCATGAAGCAACCAGCCGCCTCTTTGAGGCAGGTCTAACCATCGAACGCGTGGCACTTGTTACCGGACACAAAGATTGGAAGATGCTCAGGAGATACACAAATCTTCGACCGGAGTCGTTGCATCCAAAAGAAAAAGCTAAAGGTTTCGCAACGTCATCGATGATGCCGGAAGCACTGGCCGAAATGCTTCCGCAAACCAAAGAGGCCTCGTGAATTTTGCTTAATTTGACGCTTATAAAATAACATTGCCATTTGGCAGTTTTTAGTATATATGCGGCCATATTGAGGATCTAGATATGACAGCCCTATTGCAAGTTGATACTGCTCCGCAAGAGTTCCACCCCACACCAATTACCGGTGCCGAGGCGGCGGCGATGTTTCGCGCAGTCGTTATGATGTTTACCAAATGGGACATCACTGATGATCAGGCCGCAATCCTGTTAGACGTGCCTGTGCGATCGTATCGTCGGTGGAAGACGGGAGAACAGGGCAGAATTGACCGTGACGGAAAAGCGCGTCTTTCAAACCTCATGGGGATTCACAAAGCCTTGCGCTACATGTTCCGTGAGCCTGAGCGTTCTTATCGCTGGATCAAAGCGCCCAATGATGCTTTTCGCGGCTCTTCAGCGTTGGACATAATGTTGGGCGGTGAACTTACCGACTTGATGCGCGTGCGGCGTTATCTTGATGCGGAGCGCGGTGGCTGGTGATCGATTCTACCGCCCTGCCCGTTTCAACAGTCAAATGGGAAGCTGCGGTTCGGATCATTCGCAGCATCCATCCTCCGATTGATCTTTTTGAGGATATTGCTGATCCAGCGGACTGGCCGTTACTTATATCGGCTGAACAAAAGACCAATCCCCGGCTTATGGAAAACATCGGCAACTTAGAGCTTGTTCCCGAGGGCCGTCGCGTTGGTGGTCGTGGTTCCACCTATCTCATGGCCCCATTTTGCCATGTGAGCCCCGATCGTAAAAGTCGGTTTAGCGATGGCAGTTTTGGCGTTCTCTACGCTGGAAATGTTTTCGAAGTCGCACTTCTGGAAACCATCCATCATCACCAGCACTTTATGGCGCGGACGAATGAGGCACCGGGATGGACATCGCAATTCAGAGAGATTGTTATGAACATCGATGCGCGCCTGCATGATCTGCGCAAGCCCGATGCTGATCAGTTGCAAGCGCTTGATCCATACAGTTACGCGACCTCCCAAGTCTTGGCTGCGCAATTGCGATCCGCAGGATCGGACGGACTTGTCTATCCAAGCGCGCGCCATAAAGGTGGTGAATGCGTTGGTTTGTTTTACCCCGATCTTGCGACAAACGCCGTTCAAGGCCGACACCTCGATTATCACTGGGATGGCACAAGAGTCGATTTTTACCGAAATCCCAGCAACGGGCAGGTATTTCGTATTGTCCCTGATACAGAGGCATAAATCCCGAATTTCAAAATTGAAACACAAGACACGGGGTGCATCCGCCACTATCCTTTTCTCAACCACCGAGAATTCACACTTTTTCCCCGCTTCACCAATTGCCGATTTGGGTGGTTTGGGAATACCGTGGAGCAGAAGACTTGCGGCTCGTCAGGCTCATAACCTGAAGGTCGTCAGTTCAAATCTGGCTCCCGCAACCAACAAGCCCTTGAAATCGCAACCCGATTTCGAGGGCTTTCCTTTTGGTGATAGTGCTGCATAGCCGCTGGGGCACAGCTGGGGCACGGCGGAACGGGAAAACCAGTGCAGTTTTTGAGCATTGTAATTTCTTGTGGACAAACATTTCGATGGCCGCGCCAAATGCCATTCAACGTTATCAGAGGACTGTCCCTCTTGTATTTCGCCTATTCCAAGATATCTCCCCAAGTCTCAGACCAACTCAAGTACTACGGCGCTGAAGTGGATTGTTTTGCTTCATGCAATTCTAAATGAATTCCCGATCCGCGTAAGAGCGAAGTGTCTCGTCAATCATAGCATGAGCACATGTATGCTCGATGTGCAAAGAGCTTATTGCCTTGCAACTTGGTTCGAATAGTAAGCCAGATCAAACTAGATTCTTAAGTAAAATCTGCAACTCGCGAATCTCCTCACGAAAAGTTTCGGTGAGGCGTTCATATCCAATTGCGTCGGCAACCGCTCTCGCAAGGTCGAAAGGTGAAGAGGCAGAAATCTTCTTTACCAGGCCCAACCTCTCCGGCAACGGAACTTCTTTCCAACCACGAACTCGACCCGCAATCTCGAGTCCCCTGAACTCCAGCACGGGAGAGGGCGTCTCGTTATTTGGCCAATAGACTTCATGATCGTCGCTGGTCCTCACGCGATTCTTGATGGATTTCATAGCAGCCCAGACTCTTGACGAAATTTGACGGCCGGTTCTTTGAAATCCGTGGTCCCTCGCAATAAGGTCACTGATACGTTTGAAGGTTACAGGACCCTCTTGAATGATGATCATTTCTGCCATGCGCTTTATTTCCGACAGATAGTCACTGTCGTAGAATCGGTCGCCATTAAGTACCGGAGCACTTTGATCGCTTTGCTTCTTTTTGTGGCTCTCTCCAACTTCGCCACCATTGGTTAGCTTCTGAACTGGAGAACTTGGCACCATTTCCACATCAGTACCAGTAGCCGTTGTTTCTTCAAGATCATCATTCAATTCATCATGGAACGCGCTTTCTGCCAAACTTGCGGCTTTCCGCTCAGCTTCTTGCTGTGCTCGTTCGAATTTCAAGGCTGCGGTCGAGCTCCAGCAAAGCGTTTAAATCGTCATTCAATTTCGAGAGTCTCGACTGGGAATCAAGGAACCACTCTGTCGACCAAATTCGGACAAGCTTCCAACCCAGCCTTTCTAGAACGATATGGCGAACGCGGTCTCGATCTCGAGCAGTGGGCGATCGGTGATATGTTGCACCATCACACTCTACGCCAGCAAGAAATCTTCCTGGAAAATCAGGATGAACGACACCCAAATCAATTCTGAATTTTGAAACACCAATTTGAGTTCTAACGACCCAGCCCAATCGGCGCAGCCCTTCGGCGACCGCCATTTCAAAATCTGAATCATACTGATTGTCTTCACCAATTGATTTCACTGCAGAACCGAGAGCAGATGGACCCTTCTCAGCAAATTCCAAATAATGCTTGAGATCTTTTACCGCAGTGGCTTGAGTGCGAGTTAGATCGATCATCGCGGGATTAAAGCTGCAGAAAACAACAACGTCGCTGGTTGCCCTCGTGATGGCAACGTTTAAGCGACGCTCTCCACCTTTGCGATTAAGAGGTCCAAAATTCATAGACATTGTTGCGGCTCCGGGCTCACTCGGACCATAACAAATGGAGATCATGATCACGTCACGTTGATCCCCTTGCACTGTCTCCAGATTTTTTATGAATACTGGGTATCTGTTTTCACCGCCAAAAAACCTTTCAAGCTCCGGACGACTGCGCCGTTGTTCGTCCAACAGATTTTCAATCTCTCTCTGTTGCTCTGTATTGAGCGTCACCACGCCAATTGATAAATGGTTCTTTGTACTGTCCGAAAGATGGTCAATGACGGCCGAAGCAACAGCTTTTGCTTCGATGGGATTTGTACGGGACTTGCCCTTCGCATATGTCCCATTCACATATCTCAACGCAACTGCGCTTTCTCGAGTATCGGCACAGGGATATGTGATTAGTTCGCCCTTGTAGTACGTGTGATTTGAGTAAGCTATGAGACTCTCATGGCGGCTTCGATAATGGCCAGTCAACCGATGAAGAGGAATTCTTGCTGCCAACGCTTCATCGAGAATGCTTTCCAGATCTTCGAGATCGTCACCATCATCTTCAAACGCAACCGCCGCGCCCCTTTCGAAAAACCTTGTGGGAGGCATCTGCTTTGGGTCACCCACTACGATTGACCTATTGCCTCTCGCAATTGCCCCTATAGCATCGGGAACTGTAATTTGGCTGGCTTCGTCAAATACAACGAGATCGAACATCGCCAGTTCTGCTGGGAGAAACTGCGCTACAGACAACGGACTCATGAGCAAGCATGGGACGAGTTCTCGTAAGAGACTCCCCCATCTGACTAACAAGTTGCCTGACTGGCAAAGCCTTATGTTGTGCCTGTATCTGTCGCGACAACACGCCAAATCCGGGATCTGTCTGAATTTGATTGCGAGAAGGTACCGTCGCTGACAACTTGGCACGAATATACCCAGCCGTTAGGCCGCTCAGTTTACTATCCAGTTGCCTGAAACTCTTAATGATCTCGCCGTGCTCAACGCCGGAGAATTTGGTCAACTCACTTATGCCGTCAATCAACTCAGGCACCACCCACTTGCAATATGCAGTACGAAAAGCATCTACTGCATCCTCATGGCTTACGAGGCGTTCCTCAAGTGCAGTGACCAGGTTCCCCAAGCCGAGGGACCTTGCTTCTTCCCTTGAAGCAACCCAAGAACTCCACGGATTTAGCCTCGTCTCACTCGCGATCAATGCATTTGCTCGTGTTGATATTTGTGCAATATCAGCAGATCCAATCGGCACGTCTGTTCTCCCGGCAAACGCGTAATAGTCAGCAAGTGTTTCGCCAAATGTGTTGAGCGCTCTTTCAAACCGTTGAACTGCGATGTCAATTTGCCCGCCTCGTTCAAGCATGTCCCGACCGTCGCAAAGACTTCGTGTAAGTTGAGCTCTTAGAGCAATAATATCGCGACCAGTATTGGCAAGCGCCTGAACTGCAGCACGGAATTGCTGTGCTGCGGCAATATCTTGCGCTAGCTGTGCTGGATCAGTGTGCAAGCCTTGCCAGAAGGTGCCTTTCGGAAGATCTAATGCAAGTGTTGAAATCTTCTGTTGGATGCTGGCGAGTTCCTGCAAACGCACTAAGTCTGTCTCTGGACCGACATCCGTGGTTGTGGTTAAGCCATAGGCCAAAAAAATTGCACTCCGCAATTTTTTGAGTGCCATTCCACGTAAAGGCCAAGAGCGGCCTTCGGCTTGTCGCTTTTCTTCCAGCCATTGAGCAATCGGCTGGCCTACAACTTTTTCGTCCGGGACATTGATCGAAAGGCTATTTCGTAATTGCTGATACTCCTTGAGCAGTGCCTCCAACTGCGTCAAACGTTCTAAAGTATCGCGTCCCTGCACCGTTAGCACAAACCCGAGGTCTAAGCGTTCGCAATGAGGGAAAGATTTTGTCAATTCCTCAAGCACACAAGCTTCGTCGACCGTTGCAAGGACACTATCTAGTCCAAGCCCAGAGATAAGGCTGGCACGAGCCAAAAGTAACTCCTCCGCAACTGCTGCAACCTTACGGGCGGAGCCGACAATGTTGGATTGCCATCCAAAAGTCCATTCCGACTGATTGACTTCTTTCAGAGATTCCAAATCTTCGGACTTCAACTGACTAAAGCGGAGGCCGAGCTTCTTGGCGCAAGCGAGCAATGCATCAAATGCTTGTGCTGAAGCCGCGCGCCCAGCGGGGCCAAACTGCTGTGGCCAATCAAGCGCTAGTCTGTGAATGTTTCCAAATCGTAACGCACGTCCGATAGCATCGCGAACACTGATTCCAGCTGGTCCGGGTTTGTGAAGCGCGTTTACGATATCATTCAAACTATCACGAGCGGCCAAAAGTTGACCTGCTATGTCTTTCCATTCCGAGTCGGTTTGCTCCCCACGTCGCGACCAAGAATTTGAGAGTTGCTCAATAACATTCTTCTTACTGGACTTTGCGGAATGCAGTTCCAGGCAGAAATCGCCAAGACCAGCTCCACGAAGTCTCTCATGCACAACGTTCAGTGCTTCCATTTTCTCGGAAACAAAAAGGACTTTCCGTCCGAGAGCAAGATTATGCGCAATAATGTTGCCAATGGTCTCTGACTTGCCAGTACCCGGTGGACCTTCAAGAACGAAGTCTCCCTTCACACCGGAAGCATAGATGGCAGAAATCTGACTGGAATCGGCATTGAGAGGAGCGAAAACCGCAGAAGGTTCCAATTTTCTTATCGAGTTCACGCGGATCGAGAAATTCTGCCCCTCCTTGATATGGTTCTCTGGGTTATCAACTAAATGACGGACAAACGGACTTTGTTTAAGCGTCTCGGTGCGATCTTTGAGGTCCTTCCACATTAGATACTTCGCGAAAGAGAACGTTCCCAAAAGAACATCTTCTACAACCTCAAAATCCGGAACATCTCGCACTTTTCGGCGAAGAGTTTCAAATATGCCCTTTACGTCAACGCCACTCGCATCTTTAGGTAATTCTCCTGACAATTCCGGCAAATCTATTGCAAAGTCTTGGCGCAGCATTTCAAGAAGCGTCATGTTGAAGACCGCTTCGTCTTCATGCTTGATGAGATAAGGCTTTGAACGAGCACTTGTTCGCTCAAGTTTTACTGGCACCATAATCATCGGTGCGCTGTATTTTTTATCTGTTTCACCTGTGGGAGACCATTGAAGTACCCCCATAACCAGAAAAAGAGTATTGCTCCCACCCTCTTCGAAGTCTGCTTTAGCTTTCCGGAAGAGCTCGATGCAGCCGCGCTCCACAGCTTTCTCGTCCACCTTTGCGACAATTTCTTTTCGGTTGAGTGCCTCAAGGGCAATCTGTTCTGACCAATCGTCCCCAGTTCTCAGCCTATAGAGCGATTCATCTGCTTCTCCAGCAGAGTTGCGTCGAACTGGTGGTGTGATGATCCTAATCTTCACGCCCTCTGCAATTCTATCTTCGAGCGCGCCAGGGTCAGGACAAAATATGGGCAACATTGTTGCTGATGGTTTTGCATTCAGCAAACGATTGCGTTTGGAAAGATCAAGCAAACTCCGACACCAAATGCCTACTCTTTGTTCGGGTGTAGCATCTGTTGCACTCGTCTCTTCATTCGGATCGAATGGAGGTAAGTCTGGCGCTTGATCCAATGGCGGAACCGATTCGCGGCTGACCTGGCCGCGGCGCTTCTTGGTTATGCTCCGTAAAAGTGGAGAGCGGCTGTATCCCACGGCGGCGAGCCTGCTTGATGTCTATGGCATAGACAAACTCGTCTTCATTTTCTTCTGATAGAAGACGAGTTCCCTCCGCAATTGCTTTAGTAAACGGTACTGGGTGATCTGAATTTGCCATGGTTGTTTCAAAAACAACAAGGTCTTTTAGGGCAATTGCCTTTCTGACGAAAATAGGCTCCTCGACAGTCAAATTTGGGAAATACAGTGGCTGGAGCCATGCTCCGACAATTGCATGGCCTTTGATGAAAACTATAACCGGATGCAAGCCAGCCTGTTCAAACGCAGCAGCGAAAAGCAAGGCAGTGTCTAGGCATGTTGCAAGCCCTGTAGTCGCTATCACAGATGGTAGACGAATTTTCTGACCAGTTGATTCAAAGCTGGCTGGAGGTACGGCGTAAGTAATATGTCGCGCACTTACCGCAGCCCAAACTCCAGCTAGTATCTCCCAAACTCGAGTTCTGGATTTCTTTTGATATCCTTCAAGCGTACTTGATTTTCCTGACGCTGCAAGCAGCTCTGAGGTTTCTTTCAGCAGATGTTGAACTGACGGATCATTTGGAGCGACGAAAGCAGCCAAAAGCTCTGGCATGTATTTGGCACCACCCCACTCGTTTCGCGCCAGTGCTTCAACGCTCTGACGTGTTTCAGCAATAGTGGTCTCCCCTTGTTTTAGGACGAGACGAACGTCCGCACGAACCCTATCTGTGAGTGCATGTGGAAGCCCGCCGGCAGTCGAGGCTGAGAATCCCGAGGCCGGAGCTTCGATCCCGCCGTTATGCGATCGAAATTCCATGAGCGTGATCCCAGAATAGGAGGTTCTGACGAAAGGGAAAGTGTTAGGTTCTCAAGGTCTATTCCGGATACGTTCTCCACTGACAGATCAAGGATTGCTGGAACGTCATTTTGATGCGAAGCAAAAGTAATTTTTGGGGCCAAAGTGACGGTTATGGTGGCCTTACATGACGGACCTTCAACCTCTGAACTTGCCTGAACTTCACTATCCCCCAAAATTTTGTCCTCCTTTACAACCATAGGATAGAAGGCCAAATTTTGGCTCGCGTCAATTCCCGGTCGAAGGTGATAGACGATGGCTAATTATCTATTGCGAAGCCAATCTTCTTAAAGGGTTAAGGTGCTCATAAGCGACTAAACGGTTTTTGCTGCAGGAATGTGATTATTTCAATTCCTCATACTCAGTTTTAACTCGCTCAAATCTTGCGCCTTTGAGATTGAGCCCCCATCGGCGATCCACATAAAACTCAAGTGCTTTTCGCGTTTCAATGCAGAGATAATCACCTTGAAAGCCGAACTCGCGCCTAACTGTTTCCGCCTGTTCATCTGGAAAGATCGGATTTGGGGCGGAGCCAAATTGAGTGCTTTGGTATGCCAGTCGGTATCGAATGGCAGTGGTTCTTCAAGAGGACGTGTTTCAAATGTGCTTCTGTCGCTGATTCGGATGGGCAAATAGTCCCGGTACTCACGATGCTTGAAACTGAAGCCCCGAATATGAACGGCCTCTCCATCTGACGAAAATGCAGTCGGCGCAATCCATTGCCCTTGTCAGAGCCGGTGATCATTGATGTGTACTGCAGGTGAATTGCAAGCCTGCCCTTTATGGCACGGTAGAGCTTTGCAACAGTCCTTGGGTTGGCTGAACGCATCGGCCCGGGCAACAGGTCAGAGGGTCAAGTTCGGGAGAGCTCAGCACAGATTTGAAGCATTTTGTAGTGCGGTAGGGAAAAGGACTGATGGTGGGGTTGGGCAAGATAGGTCTTTTGAACGGTGTCGTACTGCGGAACCGGCCCTGCCACATGCTCCAAATAGAGCTTGAAATCCAATGCTGCCTGCGCGTTTGAAATCCCAAAACGCTCGATCAAATCCCGCCGATTGGCAAGGCCACGCCAGGTAAAACAGTGGTCAAGGAAGATCAGTCTTTCCCGCTGGGCATATTTCAGGTCATTAAGCTTCATGGGATTCAGAATTTAGTTTGACTCACCTCACAATGTCCATGCAAATATTATATGTATAATAATTGCATGGATAAATGATGAAGTTCATTCACACCGCAGACCTTCACCTTGGACGGCAATTTGGCGGCATTTCCCTTGAGGAGGACTTCGAAGCTGTTCTCTCCCAAATCCTTGCTGCAGTTGTGGACAAGCGGGCCGATGCCCTGGTGATAGCGGGTGACATTTTTGACCGAGCATCTCCGCCCCAAACAGCCATTCAGCAGTTCAACAGTTTTCTGTCCAAGGTGATCGCGGAGACCAAGGCTATCGTGGTGCTGATTGCAGGCAACCATGATTCCGGCGACCGGATAAACTCGATGTCAGTGGTGGCCGACAGGAAGCGCCTCCTCATTCGGGGTGTTGCCTCCCCAATGAGGAGCCTTTGCTCCTGCACGACGAGGAAGGCGTCATTGCTTTCTCAGCCTTGCCATTTTGCTACGAATATGCGGCTCAGGAGTATTTTGGCGACCCCGCGCTCAGTACGCCAGAAGAAGTCATAAAGGCCCAAATCGCTGCAGCCCGGCAGAATGTGCCTGACGGTTCGAGATGGGTAGTAGTCGCGCATGCCTTTGTGACAGGCGCATCCGTCAGCGAAGGCGAACGGTCACTCACCCGCGCAGGCGGAATTGAAACCGTAGACGCCGAAATCTTTGACGGTGTTCATTATGTGGCACTAGGCCACCTCCATCGACCCCAAGCCATTGGCAAAAACCATATTCGTTATTCAGGGTCACCATTGGCCTTTGGTTTTGATGAGGCAGAACAGCCTAAATCCATGCTGCTGGTGGAGCTTGATGGCGAAGGTTCGACAGCCATCGAGACGATCCCATTCAAGCCCGTGCGAGGCGTGCGTGTCATTAAAGGAAAGCATGCCGAGCTGGTGCTGGCAGAACCGACTCAGGATTTTGTCAAAGCTGTCCTGACAGACGAAGTGCCAGTCATTGATGCTATGAAGCGGCTGCGCGAGGTATTTCCTAACGCTTGCGAATTGACCTACGCGCGCGATGAACGGGAGGCGGCGAACCTCGCACATCCGCAGTCTGCCGCAAAGGCAGCGACGCCTATGGAAGTGATTGGGAGCTTTTTGTCTCTGGTAGGTAGCGACGCCAGCAAAGATGGTGAGACTGCGGTAGCCGCAGCAGCAATACAGCACATTCAAACTGGGGATGCCGCACAATGAAGCCATTGCGTCTCACAATTCAGGCATTTGGCCCTTACCCGGGCCGTGAAGTCGTCGATTTCCGCGATGCCATAAAATCAGGGCTGTTTGGAATTTACGGTAAGACTGGGTCGGGCAAATCCTCAGTATTCAGCGCTATGACTTTTGCTCTTTTTGGAAAGCCGGCAAATGCCGATCAGGAGCCAACAACGCTTCGTTCAGATCATGCTGAAGCCGCTACGACAACTGAGGTTGAGTTTGTTTTTGATTTGGCGGACCGCCGCTACGTGATCCTGCGCCAGCCAGATCAAATGCGACCCAAGAAGATTGGTTCTGGCGAAACAAGGCTCCCCCATGAAGCCTATTTCTTTGATGCAACCGGCATGCAGCTGGAAGATATCAAGGCAGACAACCGTGGCAAGATGATCGCCGAGAAAAAGGTCGGCGTTGTTGACGAAGCCATATGTGGGGTACTCGGCTACAAATCTGAACAGTTCCGCCAGATTGTGCTGTTGCCACAGGGCAAGTTCGAGACATTCCTGACATCAAAAACCAAGGACCGCGTTAGTATTCTGCGCGAGCTATTTGATGTCTCACTTTATCGCAGGCTGACTGAAAAACTGAAAGCTGAGGCCGATGCGGCTGAAAACGCAATCAAGCAAGAGCGGGAATTTTGCACACGACAATTGAAGGACGAAGGCTTTGAAAGCACTGACGCTTTGACGTCGGGTATTCAGGATTGCGAATACCCAGGTGGCAACTCTGGCTGATGCTGAATTGGCGGCCAACCAAGTTTGGGACGAAACCCAGCAGCAGCTTGCTGCAGCCCGAGACCTAGATGCCAAGTTCAGCAATGCCGAAACGGCGAACAACAAGCTCATGGAATTGAATTCCAAGGGCGAAGAAATGGCCGCGTTGGAAAAGCGTGTTGCCAAAGCCGCAGAAGGCCCAATCATTGAAGGATGTGGAGGATGCTGCAATTCGGGCGGCGCGGGACTTGGCCGAAGCACGCAAGAAAATGGATGCGGCGCGCAATAAGGCAGAAACGCGAAACAAACTGCACGACAGGCAGCCGAAGCTTTACCAAGGAAGAAGAGCCGTTCTGGCGAACTCCAAGCCCTGATGAACAAGTCTTTTAGCCCTAACCAACCATACAGGAAACTATCAAGACAGCTGCGGGACTGCGTGTCGCGCTCGAGGCGCCCAAGCAATCGAGAAATCGGCTCTTGGCAACTGAATTCTGCACAGAATTCATTGGCTGACTTTCAGGATAAGCTGCGCACCAAGAAGAGCCCAATTGGAAGATGCCGTTAAAGCCACCGAGAGCCGCAAGGAACTGACGGCCGCAAACTCAGCGAACTGAATAACTTCACTGAAAATTGCCCAGGCGTTTGAGAATGCCCAAAATTGGCATTGTTGAAGCAAACCTTGACGTTGAAAACCTCCTGGCAGATTTCCGAAATTCATGTCGGCGCTGAACGAGCTGCAAGTCAAATGTTTGATGAAGCTGAACGAAAACTCTCAGCCGTCCAGGCACTGCATCTTGCTCACAAACTCACTGGACGGAAAGCCCTGCCCAGTCTGCGGTTCAACTGCCCACCCGCTCCGGCAACAGGCAAAATCGAAAACGAGGGTCTCGACCCCGCATTCAGGTCCGCCAAGAGTGCAATGGACGCAGCCAAAGCGAAAACGGAAGCAGCAGCTCAGAAATTGACGAAAGCACAAGGCGCACTGGCCGAGCGCGAGTCGCAATTTTCCAGCCTTGAGAAGCCCGAAAAGCCTGCCGACGGAATTCGTGGCGAAGTCACAGCAGACGCAAAAGAGTCCATGATAAAATCATCGTCAGTGATGATCCACTCGTGGCCCAGAACGAATATGATGATCTGAGTTTGAAACTCGACATTGAAAATCGGAACCTTGCCGAAAAACAAGGTGCACTTGCCGAAGCCAAACAAGAAAACTTCAGGGGCCTCTGCCCAATACCAACAAGCCATTTCTGGTGTCCCTGAAGATCTCCGCGTCGCGGGAGCTCTGGAAGCCGCTCTGCGGAAAGCGCAGGCTGAACTAAATCAGCGTCAAAATGCGCTAACCGCCGCGCAAAAGGCAGATGGAGAAGCTAAGCTCGTAGCTGTAGGAGCAATGGCCGAAGCTGAAGGTGTGGCGCGCGCAGTCAACGGCTGCATTGCAGCGGCAGGAAGAATGCTACAAGTCATTCCACGACCGGCTGGCCGCAATTGGAATAGCCGAACCCGACTACCAAGCTTTGAAACCTGCCATTGCCTCAATTGTGGTCGACCAGAAAAAAGTGGATGACTATAAGTTTGACCTCAAAATTGCTCAGGATGCTGCAACCAACGCAAGTTCACAAATCAACGGCATGATACGGCCCGATGTTGTCGCTGGAACAGCACAGCTGGTGACAGCTGATGCCAGCCATAAACAGGCGATGGAGCATTCGTTTCGGAGCAAAAGAGCGTTTGAAGCGTCTCATTGACCTTTTCAACAAATTGAGAGAGACCTTGCAGCGTCCTCGATGAGGGGGAAGCCAAGTCCGGCCCACTGCGCAATATGGCTGCGCTCTGTTCTGGAACCAATCCGTTGCGGCTTGATCTCGAAACTTTCGCCATCGGCGCAATGTTTGACAAGCTCTGGAAGCGGCAAACCTACGCCTGATGCCGATGACGTCAAATCGCTACCGTTTGGAGCGCGACATCGAAGGCGCAGGAAATGGGCGCAGGGGCTTGGGTATTCAGGCCTTTGACGCTTACACGGGTAAGAGCCGGCCACGTCGACCCTGTCCGGTGGCGAGACCTTCATCTTTGCCTTGGCGCTGGCCCTGGGTTTGGCTGACGTCGTTGAAAGCACCAGTGGCAAGATTTGCCTTGATACCGTTTTCATCGATGAAGGTTTTGGCAGTCTCGATACAGAAAATGAATCCGGTACACTGGACCAGGTGCTCCATGCCTTAGGTTCTCTTGTAAAGAAAAGCCGGGCAGTTGGCCTGATTTCGCATGTGCCCTTAGTGCAGGAGGCCATTCCGAACGGCTTTTACGTACGGAAAACTATGACAGGTAGCTCGATCGACACGAGAGGAATCACGTAAATGGACTCGAATTGGGTAAGGCGGCGGGGCCATGACCGTAGATTGCCTTCGGGCCGAATTGTTCTCGTTCGGGATACTTGGGCGCGATTGGTTCGCGCAGCTGAATCTCGAGGTTCGGAAGGTTCCAAGTGCCCACATTGTGGAGCAAAAATCTTTAGCATTCAGATGCAAAACGGCGGCTGGGGACATTTCGAGAGCACTACTGGCTTGAGAAGAGTTAAACACCCCTGCTTCACTCGGGGAAACCATCTTTCTCGAAAACGAGACGATCAAACGATCGATCTATTTGATGGGGTTCTAGCCAGCGCTTCATCTACCCAATCGAAGTCTGATGTCACAGACGTGCCATTAGATTTTAAATGAAGTTGGGTCGATGGAAACCGATCTTGGCTAGTGAAGTTAGGCCGCTAGATTTTCTTCAAGTTTATAATCGCTTTGGCAGAATCAAAACCAAGAACGTCAGCCATCTTCAGGAACTCGACAACGTCGACTCTTCTCTGGCCACTTTCAAGCCTAGCAACAAAAGACTGGTATTCGCCTAAGCGTTTCGCGAGTACCGCCTGCGTCAAGCCCGCTGCCTCTCGTTTTGCGATCAGCAATTCGATCAAAGCCTTATGTCTCGCAGATTGAAGCGTCTTTCCCAATGTGCCCGCCGTGATTTAATGGGCAATTGAGATAATCTGAATTCCAGATTATCTTAAAAGTAGATAATTGGGAGTTTTGCCAGCGTGATCAGTCGCCCGTTAGTGTCCTTCGATCATCTATGTCTTGAATTGGTCCGCCCCACTGGGAAAGGTTCAGGGAAAGTTATTGAATTGCACCTCCGCGATTTAGTCGGCACGACGATAATGACTTTTAGGCTGCCAGAGAAAATTGCGCATGCATTGAAGGCTGATAAACAGGAATGGCAGATCACGATGTCACCAAGCGGCTTCCTTGAGGTATATGGTGGCGAAGAGCCTCCACGGCGACTTGTGAGCATGGGACTTGATGAGTTGATTACGCAAAGCCTCGTGCCCGACATGCTGGAGGATGAGGCAGACCTAAAAGAACAGCTGGCTGTTCTCAGAAACAAACTGGAAAAAGCACTTGCGCTTGTTGACCAAACAATTCTGTCCCTCCCGGAACAGAAAGGCTAACTTTTCCTGCGCCAGACAAAGCTGAGCTTGCCGTTGTCCTCAAACATTGCCCCACGCAAAGGCTCCGGAAACGCCGGATCGTCAATCGTGGCACTGAGATAATCCCGCGGCTCTGCCTCATGGGTCTTGGCCTTCCAGGCCGCACCCACTTCCTGCATGCCAAACAGAATCCGAAAATCCGGCCCATCCTCTTTCGTCTTGTTGTCGATGGCGACAAGCCGCAGCTTGGCATGCAGTGTGAGTGTGCGAATGGAACCGACATAGCCATCGGTGTCCGGCACAAAATGACCAATCACTGTCATGATCCAGCCTCCTCATTTGTAGTTCTCAGACAGCTCGGCCGCGCTTTGCCTTCTTGGTGACCAGCGGCAATGCCATCGGCTCGGCTTCAAGTTCCTTCCGCCCCTTCCTGAACCCCGCATCGGCCTTCAGAAAACTGTCCAACATAAAGGGCACCAGTTCCGCCACGGGCTCTTCCGCGCCATAGGTGCGGGCATAGAGGGCGGCATAGTCATCAAGCGCCTTCTTCAAGTCTGGCGGCAGCGTGACGGTGAGTTTGACCGGCACGCGGTCCGGCAAGGGCTGGAGCTTCAGCATGGCTATCTCCTTGGAATTTGTGGGATATGGTTCGAGGATCAAATCCTTGTGCACAATGATCCTGAGCGGCCAGCCGGGACGCACCGTGAGGGTTGGCTGCACATCCAGTTGCCGCTGCACAAACTGCTGCCCCGCCTGATTGGTGTTCTCCTGGGCGGATTGGCGGATGGCTGAGATGATGTCGTTCTCGCTGTTGCCAATCGACACTTCAGTCCCCACGCCCAGCAAGGTCGCAAGGGCAATGCCCTTCAACAAAGCCCAAGTGTGATAGTCGACCTTGTCTTCAAGCCCGGCATAACCGCCCTCATCGGTGGCGGGCAGATTGTCGATCACCAGTGACGAGCCATCGGGACGGATCAGGCGCTGCCAGATGACAAGGGCCCGCTTCTGGCCGAAGGCGACGACACTGTCATACTTGCCGATGATCTTGGTGCCTTGCGGAACCAGCAGATGGCGGCCTGTCACCGTGTCATAGACATTCTCCGTCACCTGCCCGATGACAAAGCCCGGAAGATCAGAGTTGAGGCCTGTGACAAGGCTGGCTGGAATGATCGACCCCGCCATCAAGGTGAAGGGCGATACGGGCTTCTGCAAGCTGTGTTCATTGTAAATCGAGCCATCAGGTTTGGCATTCAGGAAGGCGAGCTTCTTGTCCTGGGCTGTCTGCAGTGCCGGTTGTCCTTGACCCTGCAAGCGCATCAAGTTGCCCGAGGGCGGCAAAGGGTGATGGCTGTGCCTGGTGCGGCAGTCCCTTCCTCCTTGTTTGCGTCTCCGACCTTGCTTGCCGTTGCAACCGAATAGAACAGCTTGGACTCCCGCCCCTGCTGGGCCAAGCGTGCCAGCCGAATGCGATCAGCCCTGGCAATGTCAGCTTCGGGGTCCGGCTGAAACGGCTTGTCACCAATCGGCAGTTCCGGTGGCGCATTGGTATCAACCTTGTGCAAGGCGTCACCAATGTCGCCGGGCAAGGGTGGCCCGAGCTTGGGGATGGCGTCATAGGTCGATGGCAATCCCGCCAGCCCATCGGCCACGGGCTTCCGGTCGGTGTTGTAAAGTTCCTGCACCTGTTGCCCACCCCGAAAATCCGGGGGATCAAGCGCCACCAGCACGGCGCCAAACAACACAAGCGAGAGCAGCGCCGTTCCGCCCATCAAGACCTTGCGATTGATGCGGCGGACGGGCCTTGGTCTGACCCGCAGTTCGATATCATCGGGCGGAGTGCGCTTGTCCGCATTTTGGTTTGAGTGTTCTGACATCACTTGTCCCCATTGCGTGAGAACAGGAAGCGGCGCTTGGGTTGGACAGCGTCGGTGCGATAAATCTTCACCACCGCTTGCGGCTTGGTGCCGAGACGCAGTTCCGCCACGGCAAAGAGCCGATCAACGATATAGGTGTTGCCCTTGACCCGGTAATTGACGAGGGCGGGCTTGCCGTTGGACCCTTGCACAAACAGTGGCGGTGCTTCGCCCTGCGGCAGGGATGACGGGAACTGGATATAGACTTTTGCGCCATCATCAAAGACACGGGCCGGTGCAAAGGCAGCATCGCCCACAATCCTGTAGCGGAAGTTCAGATTGTCGAAGCTCTGGGCACCCTCCATGGCAATGGTATCAATGCCTGCAAGACCGTCATTCTTCTTGCGGATGGCAATGAGATCGTCTGCCGGATAGGTCCAGGACAATGACGACATGTAGGTCGTCTCGGTGGATTCCAGTTCAAGGTGATAGGTGCGGCGTTCCGTGGTGATCACAAGGTTGGTCTTGAGATCAGCCGCAATGGGCTTCACCAGAATATGCACCTGTTGGACAGCACCCTCGCCACTTGTGGTGTCGCCAACAATCCAGCGGACGGTATCGCCTGTCGAAACCGAGACCAGCTTCTCGCCCGGCTGCAAGGCCACATCACTGACCTGATTGACGGCTGAATACAGCCGATACAGTGCCCCTGAACTGTAGGGATAGACCTGGATGGCATTGACATAGCCTGCCTTCACCGGTTCCTTGGTGGCCGCGAGATTGGCTTCATCAACCCGCATCAGGGGATCGTCGATCTCTTCAATTGCCTTCTTGCCTTTGCCCGGCAGCTTCTTCAGCTGTCCCGGCAATGGCAGCGGCTTTACCGTCTCGACAATCTCCACAGGCGCATCGGGTTCATCGATGACCTTGGCTTCGACGAAGGGTTCATCGGCGAAAGTGTTCATGGTGGCCTTGCTGGCGCAGGCTGAGAGGGCAACAAGCGAAACAGTCAAAAGCAGATACTTCATGGGGCAACTCCTGGGTTCATCGGGTGGTGGGGGATTTGGGTGCTGGTGCTGATTCAAGTTCGCGCGACCAGTTGATGGCATTCACATAGATGCCGAGCGGATTGGCCCGGAGTGTTGCCGCATCACGGGGTGGCTTCGACACAATGGTCAGGACGCCCGTGAAGGATTGCGTTCCCGCAAGTGAACCATTCTCAAAGGCCTTCTCGCGCCATCGCAGCTGGAAGGATGTGGGCGAGGCCCTGACCACACTGGTGATCTCGACAGACACCGAGCGCTGCCCGATCTTGGCGAAGGGATCATTCTCGCGGGCATAGTCATTGAGCGTCTGGGCGGCGCGGTCGGTGGCATAGTCATAGGCCTTGAGCCAGCTTTGCTTCACCACAACGGGATCAATCGACACGCCGCGCACATGTTCGATGAAGCGGGCGAGTTCTGCCGCGATCTGGGCGTCTGAGGGTTCGTAACTTTCAACAGCGGGTGCCACAGCCCGAATGGCACCACCCCGCTCCACTTCCACCACATAGGGTGTGACGCGTGATGTGGTGGAGAGCACGGCGAGTTGCAGGCTCAAGCCTCCAACCAGTCCCAGACAGCCAAAGGCCAGAAGCCGCCAGTTCCGCGCCTGCACGCGGGCCGAACCCAAGCCGCTCATCCCAGACCTGGGCGGCTTTCTGGTAGGGTGTGACCGGAGCTTCGGTCTGGCCGTAGTGCAAATGGGAGCGTTTGAAGAGCATGGGGAAATTCCTTGTCAGTTGTCGGGATTGAGGTCGGGGCCTTCATTGGAAGCACCCCGGTCGCCTTCGCGGATGGATTGGCTGGCGACGGTGCCGGCACGGGTCATCTGATCGCGGCGACGAATGCGCTTGGCCCAATCAGGTTCGCTGCCACCGCCACTGGATTTGCCTTTGCCGCCACCTGATGGAGATGGAAGAGCCGGAACCGCCTGCCGCCTTGAAGCCGTAGGCAGAGCCTTCGCGATAAGCGTCCTTCATCGGAGCCGATGCCTTTGAAGCCGCATCCTTCATGGGTTGACCGACAGTGGCTTGCAGGGCTCCACCCATGCCGCCCTGCTTGAAACCTGCCTGTGCCGCACCTGAAAGCGAGGCGGCCGATGTGACGGCGCGTCCTGCACCTGAAATCCCTGCCCGTGCCAAGGCACCGGCACCGGCAGCACCTGCCACACCGGCTGCGGCAAGTCCTGCGGCTGTGCCAACAGCAGCACCCGCTCCCAATTGCGGTGCCCCAGAAATCAATCCCGCTGCAATGCCGGGCGCAAAGATGGCGAGACCGAAGACGGCGATGGCGGCAAGAATATGAGCTGCCGCCTGTTCCAGCGTGATGTCACCTGTGGGTGCTGCCGTGATGGTGCCAAACAAGGTGGAACCAACGCCCACAACGATGGCCAGGACCATGAGCTTGATGCCGGAGGTCATGACATTGCCGAGGACGCGTTCGGCGAGGAATGAGGTTTTGCCGAACAGCGCGAAGGGCACCAGGATGAACCCTGCGAGTGTCGTCAGCTTGAACTCGATGATGGTGATGAAGAGCTGCACCGACAACACGAAGAAGGCGAGCAGCACGATGATCCAGGCCAGCAGCAACACAACGATGGTCACGACATTGTCGAAGAAGCTGGTGAAGCCCATGAGGCTTCCCGCCTGATCGAGCAGCGGCTGCGACGCCGTGAAGCCGGTGCCCGCCACAAAGCCCGGACGCATCAGGTCGGTGGCTGTCAGCGTGGCACCTGAGGCCTTCAGTCCCAGACTGGCGAAGGAATTGAAAATGATCGTCGAGAGTGACGCGAAGTTGTTGAGCAGCAGCGCGAAGAACCCGACATAGAGAATTTTGCGGATGAGCTGCCCGATGACATTGTCCTCATGGGACATCGACCAGAACAGGCCTGCGAGGATCACATCGATGGCGACAAGCGTTGACGTCAGAAAACTGACATCCGGTGTCAACAGCCCGAAGCCTGAATCAATGTAAGTGACGAAGGTCTGGGTAAAGGTATCGATGATATTGAGGTCATTCATGTGCAACAGCTCATCCGCTCGCATTCGCATGCTCGCTTTGGTGACAGCTCATCCGTCACATGTGTTGCAGCACATGTGTTCTGTTGTGGTGGCGTTCGATAGTCAGCGTTGAGCTGACAGGCTAGGGCGTGTAGGCTTGGCCATCCCCGGCGAAGGTCTTGAACCGCAGCCGTGCTTCTTCCTGTGACGCGAGATTGCGGGCCTTCTCCAGGCTTTGTGCCCGTTGATCAGCGGCCAGCATGTTCTGCAATTGCAGCTGCTGCTTGACGCTGAGGCCCACAAGTTCATTGCCCGCCTGCTGCACTTGCAGATTGCCCACGGCGGTTGAAGACTTGGACAAGAAGGTCAGCCAAGCACATCGCCATCTTCTGTGGTGTTTTCGACGACCTTGGCTTCAAGGCTCATGCTGCGCTTGAAGGCCGACAGCGTTTCGGTCCAGCGGGACTTGGCCTGTTGAAGGCTTTCGTCATTGGTCAGGGCCTTGGCATAATCATCCGGAAACAGGTCCTTGAGCTTGGCGTCGGTTTCCGAGACGGAAAGCGCCAGGCCATTGGCCTGATCCAGCAGCGCCTTGATCTCGCCCATGGAGGATTCGAGATCGCCTGCCACCGATGATCCCAGCTGTTCGAGATTGAGGTCCATCTTCATCAGCATCTGGGCTTCATTGGTGAGCTGCTTCACCTGATTGTTGATCTCTTCCAGACTGCGGATGGCCGTCAGCAGGTTCTCCTTGTAGTTCCAGGGATCAAAGACGGTGATGGCCTGGGCGGGCTTGGCCAGAAACGTGCTTGCCGTGATGCCTGTGGCCAATGCCAGACTGGCGGCGAGCACCAGATGGATCTTCTTGGTTTTTGTAAGTGTCATGGGTGTACTCCTGTACTGGGGTTTGCGTCGTCCCTGTCTTCCTGAATCTGTTGTGATGTTTTGCGCGTTGGCCGCAGCTGATGATCTTGCGTGGCGCGTTCAATCATCTCGGCTTCCGCCTCGAAGCCCTTGGCCCTGAGAAAGGCGATGACGAAACCGACCTCGTCATGCTCCCTCTGCAACTGGTCCATCAACTTGTGGTCGGCCAATGTGGAGGCCGAACAGATGGCAAGCGCCAAGGGTCCGAGATCAAGTTCGAACAGCCGGTTGCCGCGCGCGGTCTGGGCGTAATAGTCCTGCTTCGGTGTCGCCCTCGCAATGATCTCGACCTGCCGGGGATTGAGACCGAAGCGCTCGTAAATCTCCCTGATCTGCGTTTCGATGGCGCGGTCATTGGGCAAGTAGATGCGGGTGGGGCAGCTTTCGATGATGGCGGGTGCGATTGAACTGGTTGCGATGTCGGCCAGCGACTGCGTGGCAAAGACCACGGCGACATTCTTCTTGCGCAAGGTCTTCAGCCATTCGCGGATGCGGGTGGCAAACAAGGGCGAATCCAGAAACAGCCAGGCCTCATCCAGAACCAGCAAAGTCGGCCTGCCATCGAAGCGCGCTTCCAACCGGTGAAACAGATAGGTGAGGACTGGCAGCACCAGACCCTTGGTCTCCATCAAGCCTTCCAACTCGAAATGCATGACATCGGCAAAGGACAGACCGATCATCCTTGCCATCGAGCAAACTGCCCCAAGGCCCTTCCAGCGTGTAGGGCAACAAGGCCTGGCGCAGCTGATTGGATTGCAGCAGCAATGACAGACCTGTCAGCGTGCGTTCCACCTTGGGGGCAGACGCCAGACTGTTGAGTGCGGTCCAGACCTGATCCTTGATTGAAGGGTCCGTGGCAATGCCCTCATGGGCAATCAATGCCAGCACCCAGTCACGGGCAAAGGCGCGGGTGGCGGGATTGTCGATATCGCTCAAGGGCTGGAAGGCAAGGCCGGAGCCGATGCTGAGATCAAGCGCAACGCCACCCATCATCAAGGCAGCGGCACGGGCCGAACGACCCTTGTCGAAGATGAAGACTTGGGACTGCTCATAGCGCCGGAACTGCAAGGCAAGCATGGCCAGCAACACCGACTTGCCCGCACCTGTGGGACCGACAATCATGGTGTGACCGACATCACCCACATGCAGATTGAGCCGGAACGGCGTGGACCCCCGCGTTGCCGCATAGAGCAGTGGCGGCTGATCGAGATGATCATTCCAATGCGGGCCAGCCCAGACACTTGAGATCGGCATGATATGGGCGAGGTTCAGCGTGTGAATAATCGGCTGCCGGACATTGGCGTAAGGATTGCCGGGCAATGACCCCAAGCCACGCCTCAACCGCATTGAAGCTCTCGCGTATCGTGACAAAGCCACGGGCATTCACCACACGTTCGACCTGCCGCAACGCCTCGTCGGCTTCCGTCTCATCTTCAGCAGAAACCGTGATCGTCGTGGTGACATAGCCAAAGGCCACATCGCCTGATCCCAAATCCTCCAAAGCCTCATTGGTCTCGGCGGCTTTGGTTGAGGCATCGGTATCGAGCAATGCTGTTTCCTGATTGAACAGCACTTCGCGCAAAATGGCGGTCACGGATTTGCGCTTGGCGAACCATTGCCGGCGCTTGCGGGTCAGAAGTTTTTGGGCTTCGGGTCGGTCCAGGGCAATCCAGCGGGTGACCCAGCGATAGCCAATGGCCAGATCATTCAACTCATCGAGCAATCCTGGCGTTGTCGTCCCCGGCATGCCCAAGACCGTAATCGTCCGGAGATGTTGATCCCCCAGCTTCGGTGCCATGCCGCCTGTGAAGGGCGTGTCGGCCAGCAATGCATCGAGATAGGCCGGAATGGCAGGAACCGAAACCGGATGATCCTTTGTCGAAACACAGGAATGCAAATGCGTCAGTGTCTCTTCATCGGAAAGGAAGCTGATCTCCGGCAGAATATTGGACAGCAGATCAAGCGCACGATCTGTCTCGGCCACAAAATAATCCCGCCATTCAAAACCACGTGAATCTGAAGTGCCCCGCGCATCATCACCACGTTCAATCAAATAGGCCCCGGCCTTGTCCTGGGTCTCGGCGGGTGGCAGCCAACAAAATGAAAGCACATAGCCACTTTCAAAATGCCCGCCTTCCGTCTCGAAACTCTTGCGGCGTTCTTCATCCACCAGCAACGAAACCGGGTCCGGGAAATTGGACATCGGATAGTGGGACGCCTCTGTACCGTCGCGCCTCAAAGAACAAGGCCCAACCGGAGCCAAACCGCTTCAGCACATTGTTGATGCGGGCGGTGACGCCAATGAGTTCGGCTTCCGTCGCACTTTCAAGATCGGGACCGCGATACTTGGCCAGCCGCAGGAAGCTGCCATCCTTGTTGAGGACAATGCCCGGCCCCACCAGAAAACCCCAAGGCAGATAGTCGGCAAGAAGTTTGGGCTTCTTGGCGTATTCCGTGAGGTTCAGCATGACAGACTCCCCGGATGTCGGGCATGGCGGGAGATCACTTCCGCGAACTGCACGTCTTTCCGCGCCGCTGCCGCCGCAATGGCATGTCCCACCACCCAGACAATGAGACCGACGATCCAGAGCCTGAGACCCAGCCCCAAGGCCGCTGCCAAGCGTGCCATTGAGAATGGCGATGCCACGGGGAGCGCCACCCAAAAGAATGGGATCAGTCAGCGCCCGATAGAGCGGAACTTCAAAGCCGGGGAGATGGGAGTGGGACATGAGGCTGTGGCCTTCTTCAATTGTTGTTGGGTCAGACCAATGCGCCGCCGCCAAAGGAGAAGAAGGCGAGGAAGAAGGATGTCGCGGCAAAGGCAATGGAGAGACCAAAGATGATCTGCACCAGACGCCGGAAGCCGCCCGATGTGTCGCCAAAGGCCAATGACAGCCCTGTGATGATAATGATGATGACAGCGACGATGCGGGCCACCGGCCCTTCGATGGATTCCAGAACTTGAGTGAGTGGTGCTTCCCAAGGCATGCCGGAACCGGCAGCGAAAGCGGAACTTGATTGCACGACAACGAAGGCTGTGCTGGCGAGAACAAGATTGCGAATGGACGTCATGGAATACTCCTCATGGGGGTTGGATGTTGGCTCGAGAAAATCGATGTGAGGTGGTAGTCGCCGTCGGGATCGAGGCCTTCGACCTTGGCGACTTCGGTGACCTTGCGGCCTGATCCCCGTCCTTCAAGGAAGACAAGGATGTCGATGGCTTCGGCAATCAGACGGCGGGGAACGGTGACAGTGGCTTCCTGCACCAGTTGCTCAATGCGGTAGAGCGCACCCCGCGCCGAATTGGCATGCACCGTGGCCAAGCCACCGGGATGGCCGGTGTTCCAGGCCTTCAACATGTCGAGGGCTTCGGCTCCCCGCACTTCACCGACGATGATGCGGTCAGGGCGCAAGCGAAGGGTTGAACGCACAAGATCAGCCAGTGACACGACACCGGGCTTGGTGCGGAGCTTGACGCAATCCTCGGCGGCACAATTGAGTTCGCGCGTGTCTTCAAGAATCACCACGCGGTCATTGGTGGTGGCGACTTCCGCCAGCAATGCATTGACCAAGGTGGTCTTGCCGGAACTGGTGCCACCGACAACAACGATATTGCCCTTGGCGAGAACCGCTTCCTTCAGCCATGCCGCCACTTGCGGCGGCATGATGGATTGTTCGACATAGTCATCAAGGCGATGCACCAGCTTGGCGGGCTTGCGGATCGAGAAGCATGGGGCTGCTGCCACAGGCGGAATGAGGCCTTCAAAGCGCTCGCCTGTCTCCGGCAGTTCGGCACTGACAATGGGCGAGCGTTCATGCACTTCCAGCCGGATGTGGCTGGCCACAAGCCGGATGATGCGTTCGACTTCCGACCATTGCAGCACGGTGCCGGAATCAGCACGGCCTGTATCCAGACGATCCAGCCACAGCCTGCCATCGGGATTGACCATGACTTCGACGACTTGGGGATCGGCCAAGGCTTCCGCGATCACCGGACCAAAAGCGGTCTTCAGCATGGCCTTGCGGCGGGCCAGGGCTTCTTCGCCAAAGGAGGTGACGGTCTTATCCATGGTCATCTCCCGAAACGGGAGACGAAGCACCCGGCGCAACGTCAGGAGGACGGGACGCAGTGTTGTGTCCTCGTTGCGCCGGGGCTTCTCCCCCACGCCCAGGTCCCGCAGGTCTGGGCGAAGAAGGTGTTGGTGACTGAGAGTTTGGTTTTGCTGCGAATGTTGGTGAATGACGAAGCCATCGGGACTCTGTTCATCGAGATCACGGGCGAAGAGGTCGGGATCGTTGGCGGCCACACGTTCCATGACATCGCGCACCGTGCTTTGACCCGCCGCAAGCCGCTTGCCGATTTGGGCGACGAAGACTTCAAAACGCTGATTGCCAAGACTGCGGGCCGGATCCTGCTCTGACTTCGGCAGTGGCGGTGTCACTGTGAGGTAGTAGCGGACAAACAGCCCCAGCGTTTCCAGAAGCACGGCGATGTTGCGTTCTGTTCTGGCTTGCTGCTTGGACATGTTGTCGAGGCGGCGCTGCAAGGACATGTCATTGCCCTGACTGCCATCGCCTGCCAGAAAGCGGTCAAGCGCCCGGTCGACAATCTTGGAGCGGTTGAAGCCCTTGCGCTTCGAAGCCATGGCCAATCGTTCGGCGACGCATGTCGGAGACATAGGCTGGTGAGGCGGAATCTGCTCATATCGCCCCCTCAGAACACCGGAAGGGCATCATCACCCTCCGCATCATTGACACCAAAGCTGCGCTGTGCCGCAGAGCGTGCCATCGGATCGGTGTTGGCCGTGGCGTTACCAAAATCATCATCCAGAATATTGAGATCATCGGGTGTCCCGACATCGGCAGGTTTTGGTGCTGCCTCTTCATTCCAAGGTTCGCGCGTCAATCCACCCGCTTCATTGCCTTCACCATGCAATTGGGCAAACCATGGCTTCTCAAGCCGTGTGTCTTCAGCGCGGATTTGCCCTTCCCAGTCATGCCGGGTCTGTGGTGGACGATCTGCATAGTCACCTGACGACAACACAGGCGGCGGCAAAATCCGCCCCTTGAAATTGTCATCCTCATAGTAGCGAAGCTTCTTCGCCTTGATGGGTTGCAAGCCGGATACAAGAACCAGCGCCTCATCGTTGGGAAGCTGCATCACTTCGCCGGGTGTCAGCAGTGGTCGCGCCGTCTCCTGACGGCTCACCATCACATGGGCAAGCCAGGGTGCCAGGCGATGACCGGCATAGTTCTTTTGTGCGCGAAGCTCGGTTGCTGTGCCCAATGAATCCGAGATGCGCCGCGCCGTTCGTTCATCATTCGCGGCAAAGGCAATGCGAACATGGGCATTGTCGAGAATGGCGTTGTTCTCGCCATAGGCCTTGACGATCTGATTCAAGGATTGCGCGATGAGATAGGCCCGGATGCCATAACCCGCCATGAAGGCCAAAGCCGTTTCAAAAAAATCCAGTCTCCCCAACGCCGGAAACTCGTCCAGCATCAACAGCAGCTTGCGGCGTGTTGTTCCCTTCTCGCCTTCCAGTGTCTCGGTGAGACGTCTATCCAATCTGATTGAGGATCAAGCGGACCAGCGGCTTGTGCTTTCGGAGTTGCCTCTTCATTCCAAGGTTCGCGCGTCAGTCCACCCGCTTCATTGCCTTCACCATGCAATTGCGCAAACCACGGCTTCTCAAGCCGTGTATCTTCATTCCGCACTAAGCCTTCCCAATCATGCCGGGTTTGCGGCGGACGGTCGGCGATATTCGCCTGATGACAAGACAGGTGGCGGCAAAATCCGTCCTTTGAAATTGTCATCCTCGTAGTAGCGTAGCTTCTTCGCCTTGATGGTTGCAGACCTGAGACAAGAACCAGGCCTCATCATTCGGAAGCTGCATGACTTCGCCCGGGGTCAGCAAGGCGCGCGCCGTCTCCTGACGGCTCACCATCACATGGGCAAGCCAAGGTGCGAGGCGATGGCCGGCATAGTTCCGCTGCGCCCGAAGTTCGGTTGCTGTTCCCAAGTGAATCCGAGATGCGCCGCGCCGTGCGTTCATCATTGGCAGCAAAGGCAATGCGGACATGGGCATTGTCGAGAATGGCGTTGTTCTCGCCATAGGCCTTGACGATCTGATTGAGGGATTGCGCAATGAGATAGGCCCGGATGCCATAGCCCGCCATGAAGGCCAGCGCCGTCTCAAAGAAATCCAATCTCCCCAACGCCGGAAACTCGTCCAGCATCAACAGCAGCTTGCGGCGCGTTGATGCCCTTCTCGCCTTCAAGTGTCTCTGTCAGCCGCCGTCCAATCTGATTGAGGATCAAACGGACCAGCGGCTTGGTGCGGGACAGGTCAGCAGGTGGAATGACGAGGTACAGCGACAGTGGCTTCTTGGCTTCCATCAAATCGGCAATGCGCCAATCACAGCAACTGGTGTTCCGCGCCACGACTGGATCGCGGTACAGCCCCAGGAAGCTCATGGCGGTCGACAAAACGCCAGACCGTTCGTTCTCGGATTTGTTCAGAAGCTCGCGGGCAACAGACGCCACGACGGGATGAACAATCGGCTCCTTGTCGGTGCCCATGTGATTGGTGGACATCATCACCCGCAAAGTGCGTTCGATGGAGCGTGATGGATCCGACAGGAAGGATGCGACACGCGCCAGTGTCTTCTCGCCTTCGGCATAGAGGACATGCAGGATGACACCCACAAGCAGCGCGTGGCTGGTCTTCTCCCAATGGTTCCGGCGTTCGAGTGCACCTTCCGGGTCAACCAGAATGTCGGCGATGTTCTGGACATCGCGGACTTCCCATTCGCCTTTGCGCACTTCCAGCAAAGGATTGTAGCGGGCACTTTTGGGATCAGCCGGATTGAACAGCAGGCAATGGGAGAACTTCGACCGGAAGCCAGCCGTCAACTGCCAGTTCTCTCCCTTGATGTCGTGGATGACGGTGGAATGCGGCCAGGTCAGCAGTGTCGGGATGACAAGACCCACACCTTTGCCGGACCGTGTCGGCGCAAAGGCCAGGACATGTTCGGGTCCGTCATGGCGGAGATAGGTCTCGCCCAGCTTGCCGAGAAACACGCCATGCCCAGAAGAACAGCTTGGCAGACTTCAGTTCCTCAACGTTGGCCCAACGGGCAGAACCATAGGTCGTGACCAACTTGTTCTGCCGTGCGCGCCACAGAGAACCAGCGATGGCGACAACTGTTCCGGCAATTCCGCTGCCTGCCGCGAACATCCCCGCCTTGCGGAACACATCCGGTGCATAGGCCTCATAGGCATACCACCATTCAAACAAGCGCCATGGTGCATAGATTGGTTGGCCGAGAATTGATGTGAGTGGCGCACCCAATCGCGGCTGGTTGCCCAGCATCGCCGCCGTCCATTGTGTCGAAGCCCAAAGGCCTCCCGCCACAATCGAAACAACAAGGCATCCCTGCCCAACAAGAATTCTTGGTCGGCGACATTCTGCATCCACTTGGATTGCACACCGGAACATTCCGGAATGTGCCCCAAGCATCGTCGCAAACTGCCGATTTGCTCAATTGGGAAAGGCGGGAAAACGCGGGAAGAAAAATGCAATAGGTCTGCTATTCGAGCATAAGCAGTCATTGAATCTACTGAAGCTTGTTTCTGCTCATGACCCAAAGCGGCCTTTCTTCAGTTGTTGAGTAATTGAGTTTCTTGGGCCGGGCGGGAGCGGTCCTGCCGAATAGCCATCAATGAGGATGCCGGGACAATTTAGTTGGCGGATCATAAAGCCCTCCGCCAAGATGCTCATGTCCCCAACTCATAACTTGCAACAGCACACTTTCCAAGCTTTGACCCAATTCAGTCAGTTGATAGGTATAGCGCGTTGGTTTGAGCTGGTAGACCTCACGTTTTACCAATCCCCATCCAGTCAGTTTTTTCAACCTCTGCGCCAGGAGGTTAGTCGGAATGTGTTCTGCGCTACTTTGCAAGGATTGAAATGTACGCTTTTCATGCCAGATCAGGTCGCGAATGATCAGCAATGTCCACTTGTCTCCAAACAATTCAAGCGACCGAGCGATCGAACACCCTGACCTGAATTCGTGAGCTTCACCTTTCATTTTTTGGGCTTTCGATGCGGGTTCAATTGCAGCCACCTTAGTAACTTGCAAATTAAAAGTCTATCTGATACAAACTTTAAAAATGAAAGTGACCAACTGATTGAAAACCTAAATCGAAAGACTAGTCATGACATCCATCGGCAATACGCCTCTAATCAAACTCACTCGGCTGACTGAACCAGGTTTCGCAGATGTGTTCGTAAAGTGGGAAGGTGCGAACCCGACCGGAAGTATGAAAGACCGGATGGCACTTTCCATGATCGTGGGCGCGGAGAAACGAGGAGAGCTTATGCCAGGCGGCAAGGTGGTCGAGTACACGGGCGGCAGCACTGGAAGTTCTTTGGCGATGGTATGCGCTCAGCGCGGCTATAAAGCACACTTTGTATCTTCCAATGGATTTTCAGAAGAAAAATTGCAGACCATGCGCGCCTTTGGTGCCGACGTCGAAATCGTTCATGCAGAAGGCGGAGTTCTGACAGCGGACGTAGTCAACCGAATGATCGCTAGGGCAAAGGAACTGGTGGGTGTGCCTGGAGTTTTCTGGCCCAATCAAATTAATAACATGGACAACAAGCGTGGCTATCATGCGATGGCGCGTGAAATCATCGAACAAATCAAAGTCGAAATCGACGAGTTCGTCATGGCAGTCGGTGGAGGCGGCTGTATTTCAGGCAATGCCGAAATCCTCAAGGAGGCAAACTCCTCAACCAGGATTGTTGCCGTTGAGCCATATTATGTAAGAAATATTTCAGGAGGTGATACTAGTGGCAAGCATCGGCTCGAAGGAATTGGCCTGTCATTTGTCCCCGCGATACTGCGACGTGATCTCATTGATCAAGTCATCTCGGTAAAGGATGAGGATGCCATACAGACTGCCAGAGATATGGCGCACAAAGAAGGCATTTTTGGTGGCATTACATCGGGCGCAAACGTCTGGGCGGCCTTGCAGCGAGCTCGTCAACTGGGAACAGGAAAGAAAGTTGTCACGGTCATAATCAATTCAGGGCTTCGCTATTTACGTGGTGGCTTGTTTGCTGAGGCATAGCTATCAATGGTTCGCCGTCGGAAATGTTATGAGTGTTGAAAGGTCAGCTTCTGGCCCTTAGCTGAAACCCGGTTCCTTTAGAGACTTGTCCGCTCTCAAGTTGAAAGCGGAACTCTAAATTTGACTCAGAATTCAACCAAGTTGTTTCTAAAAAGTTCGATCGAAACTAAGAAATCCCCAAGCCGCGACTGCGCCCCGCGTTCCAATCCCAATTGATCCCTTGACTGCCCGCCGTTCCGTTAAGCGTTTTTCCCCTGAACTGTTCCATCTCTGGCCGCCACGGCACAAGCGTGAACTCTTTCGACTTCTGGATCACTGCATATTTGCCGCTGGCCAGATTGACTGAACGACTGAATGTTCCATCGATCCGCTCACCCTCCATCACTTGTGCGTTGGATAGTCCAAGCTCCTTCGCCAAAACTTGACCTGCTTGCCGAAGATCGCGTTGCCGAAGTTGTTCCAGCATCCTGGGTTGGGGTTGGAAAGCTGTCAGATGAATTCATTGTGCCGAGACCTTGGCTGACAAGCCATTGACGACGGCGGGCGATTGCTGTGCCGACTTCGCTTCCGAAGCCAGTCTGAACCTAAGCGTTCAGGTGACTTGCCGATCAATTCCTTATCGAGCCACGTAGCACCCTTCTGCACCTGCGAGTTTCTCCAGATTGAGATAGGACAGAATGCGAAGCCGGGTGCGTTGCTTGTCGCCACCGTCACTTGCGCTGTTCTCAATGGCGACGATCATGCCCTTGTCTGGCACAAACTCCGGGCGCACATGCCCGACATCGGCATAGTGAACTTTGCCATCAACGCCATCGACGATGACGTAGTGTCGATCATTGATTTCATCGGTAAGGCCAAGGCCCGCCACACGACCGACGATGCGGTTGTTTGGCTTTGCAGTATCGAACATGGCAAAGCTGCCACCGGGCCGATCAATACCTGCCTCGCGCAATGAGCGATGCATGGTCTTGATGATGTCGCCGCGCTGGCCCAGCGACCGGAGCTTGGCTTCCATGTCATTGGCAATCTGCCAGACACCCGTCTGTCGTTCTTGAGCCAGCCCCAAGTTCTGGAGCTTCTTGAGGCGGCCCATGTGGGATGCATGCGTAGTGCGATCTTCTGGTGGCATGGCACTGACCACCAGAAAGCCGCCATCCGTATGATTGAGCAAAGCCCGGTCCAACCGTGTGAAGCGGTCAGCCTCAACCTCCCGCGCCAGTTTGAAGACCATGCTGCCTTCTTCCTCAGGACCAAGTTCCATGGTGAGCAGTTCCCGCGCCCGCATGCGAAGGCCGTGGGACACATAGTCCTTGGTCATGATGAGGTCTTGGCCTGTGTCGTCTATGCCGCGAATGATGATGTGGGTATGGGGATGGCCTGTGTTGTAGTGGTCAACCGCCACCCAATCGAGCTTGGTTTCAAGGTCGCTTTCAACCTTGGCCATGAAGTCACGGATGAAGGGTTTGAGGTCAGCAAGTTCCGCCCCATCATCGGGTGACACGATCAGCCGGAACTGGTGACGGTCGCCTTCGCAGTTGTCGAGGAAGGCCGTGCCATTGGCTTCGTCTGTTTCCGGCCCATAGAGCTGGCCGGGTTCGCCTTCCGGTGTCACACCATCCCGCTGGATATAGCGGAGATGCGCACGGGCCGCTCCGAGATCACCGGCTTTCAGTTTCGATATTCTGGCTTTGACAATGGCGCGGCGTTGCCCACCCGGATAGAAGCCCGCTGCCGCAAGTGTGCCAAAGGCATTGCCGCGCCCCATGCGCTTGCCCGTGTACGAGCTGTTCCTGCCACTCGATTGATAGCCTGCCGAGTGGGCGGCGCGCATGACCTGGTTGATGTAGCGGTCAAGCCGTGTCCCTTGCTTCCAGCCGATGCGGCCAAGCTTGGGTGTGAAAGAGTCTGACATGGAGACCTCGCAAAGAATGTGGAGTGGCAATCAGGGTGCACATCGTTCTTCGCGTTCTGAATTCAAGAGTGACAATGATCTGTGGCGATTTCAAGAAGATGCAAGCACCATGTGCACGTGCTGATCTCAGTTGGCGCTGTCTGCTCTGTTGATCTGCAAGACCAAATCTCCAAAACGTGCACCCCCCTTTATCTTGCCCTCCAAAAAATCTGAGCCCAACACACACCAACCTTCACAGAACTTCACTTCGAAGAGATCAGCAGCACGAACAGCAGTCCCCAGAACTGAGGTGCGATTGACTGGTCCGAAGTAGCGGCTATCGAATGAATCACGATGCTGTCCCGAGCACAAAAATCTCATCGGATTTGAGTGTTCGACAGCCTTTCCACACAGGCAACATGCGATGATTTGTGTCGAGATATTTTGCTCTTGCGACCAGTTTTCCATCGATGAACACATAGCGTCCGAAGCGGCAAACGAATGGAACCTTTAATGGCGCGAACAGGCTTCAGAAGCGGGGTTTGCAATGGCAAATAACCCCGCGCTGACGCATAGATTTCGACCCATTCTGGTGGTCGGATGACAGCAATTTCCCCCAAGTTGGGTTGTCGTTTGGACACAAAATACCAGCCAATGGGAACACTGTTGGACGCATTCCAAATGACCAGCGGAACAGGATTGATGCATGGTTTCGCGGCTATCGCTGCAACAGCCAAAGCCGATATTGCGAGCACAAATTTACGATGTTGAATGCCCATGTCAGTACTCCGATGTGGAGTTGCGACGGCTGTTGAGTGACCATTCCCGCAGTTCTTCCTCATGGTAGTAGATGCGCCCGCCATGCTTGCGGAACTTTGGTCCCGTGCCCATCCAGCGCATGTTGTCGAGGGTGCGTTTCTTGAGGCGCAAATAGGTGGCGGCTTCATCAACAGTGAGGAAAGGTGACTTCGGAATATCGATCATTGCGGTAACTCCTGCATTTCATTTCGATGCTTGGAGTGTCACGCCGATGCATGATGTGCGGGAGTGTCGAAAATCAGAAATGCATTTTCGACACCCCTATAGGAGATCGCGATAGCCGCCATTCATGAGCGCGAGCCCACACTTGGCAGCGCGAATGACTTTCGATTTGTATCCACGGCTGTCATCAGTCCAGTAGGGTCCGATGCGATCTGGGCCATAAAGAATTTCGGCAATGTCGCGATAGGAACGACCTGCAAGGCGACCGTCCAGCGCGACCAAATAGTCGCGATATTTGCTGTGTGTTGGTTCAGGTGCGCGATCCTCGTTGGCTGTTTTTTCTGTCAGGCGTTCAAGAATGCGCAACGTTTCATGGTGGCGGGAAACAGTGCCAATGCCCTCATGGAGGAACGTCACATTGCTGCTTCCGAATAACAGTGTTCCGCTTTGATTGATCAAGTCAGCTGACATTCGTGGTGCGCGGATTGTGATATGCTCATGTCCTGGTCCCACCAAAACAGCGCGGCGACCACAGAAACTTTCAAGCGACAACACCTCAGCTGCAATGTCGTGCGATGGCTTGGACTGGCATTTCACGGTGTGCTTTTTCACGGTCGGATGCCAGAAAATATCTTGGTCAAGAGCGGATTTGTTCAGGGTCTGCGAATAGAGACAAGCCCCACACCTCAGCAGCTAAAAATCTCCGCTGAGGTCGGTAAAGCGTAGCGCCACTGACATGCCGGATGGCAACAGGATGGCCCGCACGATTCATCCTGAAGTCCACGCAATAGTCTTCGTTACGCCGCAAGAACTCCCACGCCCATCCGGTGCCATCAAGCTCCCGCGTATAGGCATAGTCTTCAATCTGTCCGTCCCACGCCGTCCCCGATCTCAGGGCATGGGGCATTGAAATAGCTCCACCGACCGCAAAAGGGAGCGGCGGCAAAACACTGGTTTGACGCGATATTTTGGATTTGGCCTGACGACTCAGACCCATCTGGACCTAGAGTCAAAATGTGGCGGCTATGAGTCGTTCTGGTTGCATACAAAGTGTCGTCTTACCTCATATCAGTTGTGGCGGGCCATTGAAATGATTGACTTTGGCCCCGCATGGGAGAGATGCGGGGCCAAGTCTTGTGGCGGCTCAGTCGGTCGGATTCCAGATCATGGCGTAGAGGCTGTCATCGTCCTGGCCTGCGGCGCGGCCCAGATTGGCGTAGAGTTTGCGAGGGCCGAATTCAGGGGCGGCAAGTGCAAGGCTTACATATTCCTTGCCGGAGGTTTCGCCCTTCTTGGTCCAGCCGGCACCGATCTCAATGCCCTGCGTCATCACGCGGTAGTCGGGTTGGGCGTCTGCTGACTTGTTCACATTGGGAATGATTTCGACTTGGGCCGAGATCGAGATGGTGCGGATCGAGCCGGTGTAGCGGCCATCATCTTGTTTGCTGACATAACCGATTGCAGTCATTGGAAGTCTCCATTTGGTGTCTCGTCCGGAAACCATTTTCCGGCGATGCGTGACCGGAAATGGCCGCCGCCCACAGCCTGAATCCGAAGGACCGCAACGCAGTGGAGGACCCGTTCGCACAAGTATTTTGAAGCGCAAGCGTCCGCGAGGAAGCCGCTTAAGCGGCGGGGAAAATACGAAGGGGGACGGGTTTCAGGCGAGGACGGACGGCCATAGGTCAAACGCACTGAGCCCGGGAATGGTGCTGGACTGAGGCTGCCATCCAATTGGAAACCTCCAATGTCTGCAATTTTATTTCAGCAGGGATGATGGTGGGAACATACATTGACTGCTGCACTTCGAATTGTGCACATGCATCAATCATCCCCAATGTGAGCAAGTCAGCTGACGCCCAACCCGACTCCCGCGTGATGACTCATGTCAACAAGATCAGTGTCGGTTGGGGGTTGATGGGTGCGACTTCTGACAGGGAATATGTGAGTCTTGCCCTCGCCGCCCCCGGAGTTCGGCGCTTAGAAACTCCACGCCGTACTGGGTCGGTTTGCTTTGCAGGAGAACGAAAAATTCAACTCCGTGATCTGGAACCCCGGTGACTGACACGACAATCTGTCAGTAGGAGATTTAGCAGTGCGCCACCGACACCGCCCTCATTATGCCTGTTTTTCGCTCCGTAGCGGACAGGAAGTTCAACCTTCCAATTTGTCGCTTTGGGCCAGAAGCAGAATTGCGAGCCCTATAGCCAGCCTATGCCTTTGGTTCAATGTTTTGATTGAGACGGAAAAGATTTGCGGGGTCATAGTGATATTTGATCTTGCCAAGCCGACTGTATTTTTCGGATCCATAAGCTCCTTTGGCAACATCCTCGCCTATGTCTGATTGCTCGTTGACATAATTGCCTTGCATGGAAATGGCAGAAAGTTTCTTTGCCCAGCTTCTCCCCCACTCAATGCAACGCGCATCGTCAGCAGGGTCGTCCCATATGGCATTTGCGATCCAATAGTAGTTGGCTGTTCTCCCTGAGTAAGGTGTGGCATTTTCATCAACATCACTGATTGCTCCACCAAGCTGCAGTAGATAAATGTCCGAGCGGTCATTCGGCGCGTCCGCAACGGCGTCCTTCATGCATTTTATCGCAGTATCATCCAGTTTTTCCAAGAATCCACCCTTGGAATAATGCCGCTGGCCCCATGCATCAGTTTCGTCGCTTCTTTTTTGAAGTGCGACGTAAGCCATGTCACCAAATGACCCAGAGACTGCCGAAGCGAGGCTTCCGAAGGGAGAGACCATTTTTGCTGCATCTTCAGCTGCACCCGACCAACATGCGGTGACCACCAACTCATTTGACATCATCGCAAAACTTGCAGTGAGTTCCCGCGGAGCCGATTCCGAGAGATTTTGGAAACCGCGCAATACGTTTTCACAATCAGCAGTCAAATAGGTCCAGCATCCAACGACGATCGGGCCCAAATTATGCATGCGAAATCTAAACTTGGTGACAACACCAAAGTTACCGCCACCGCCACGCAATCCCCAAAACAATTCGGGTTCAGAGTCGGCGCTTGCCCAGACCACACTGCCATCTGCGGTGACAACTTCAGCACCCAAAAGGTTGTCAACCGTCATACCAAAGCGTCGGCTCAACCAGCCCATTCCACCGCCGAGGGTGAGTCCTGCAACGCCGGTGTGCGAAACAACACCAGCGGGAGTCACCAACCCAACCCGAGCGCCTGCCTCATCCAGATCAGCAAGGAGTGCGCCGCCCGCCCACATCAGCGATACCTTTGATCGAATCCACAACAACGTCGTTGATCAGCGACATGTCAAGCACGACCCCACCATCGCAACTTGAGTGACCAGGAAGGCTATGCCCGCCACACCGTACTGCAATCAATGCACCAGACTTCCCAGCAATCTGAATGGTCTTTATGACATCGCTTACGCTGCGTGCTCTTACAATAGCGGCTGGTTGTCGATCCGATATGCCATTCCATAGCTTGCGATATTTGTCATAGTCGGAATGGCTTTTGCCAATGACCACTCCATCCAAGTTTGCACGCACCAATTCAATTTCCATCAAAGTATTGGCCAATGCGCAAACTCCTCTGATCCACTGAACCACCGCTCTACTTTATAGCAGGGTTGAGGTAAATAACCAGTCCGCGTTGTTCCTCTCAAGGTCAATCGCGTCGGAAGGGTTGTGCTCTAAAAACTGCTGGTCAACGTTCAAGAGCGGAAATTCAGGCTGATCCGCCTGCAAAATTTCCGCATAGGTCAATAAGTTTGCCAAAGAAA